>JBOHKH010000006.1:0-153270 GCA_050728995.1 Rhizomicrobium sp.
CAGCTCATGCTCCTTCAGAACCCCGATAATCTGCTCTTCCGTAAACCTTGATCGCTTCATCGTCCGGTCCTTCCCTAAAGGGCCAGACTCCAGTTCAGCCTGGATTAAACGGCGGGGGCAACGTCAACGACAGACTTTCCAGCATCCTGGCAGTAATCGGCCCGTCCGTCTTGGCACCCAGTTTTGTGAGGGAACCATGCACGCCGAGCGCTCGGGGAATGAGTTGGCGAAGCTCTATGGCGAGTGACTTGCGCAGCGCATCCAGTTCGCGATCGACCTTCCGTCTCTCGACCTTCAGCGTGACGACGACGGTGATGATCGCAGCGATCAACGCTATCAGCCCAGCAATCAGAGTTTGCCAGTGATCGACGAAATTAACGAGAGTTGTGTAGTGCCACGGCACAGCGGCAGTCGTCCCCAAGCTCGTTTCATTCCCACGAATATAGCCCGTGAAGTGCCATCTGGCGGTTGCTCCGGTGTCGGCGCTTCGTCCTCTTCCGGCAAGGAGATTTTTTAGCGTGAGGCGGCAGGGGAGGGCTTTGATTTGGACGGCAAGGTAAAGGCGCCCGCCATCGGTTGGGCGCATGTGGTTGGACAGACTAGGATTTTCCGATTCCCGTTGAATGCCCCCTGCTGGCGCTTCGAGCCGAAAGCTCAATGATATCAAGGTTTCGAGCGCCAGCCACCCTGCCGACAGCCGCCGAATGCCCTCTCTTGCTTGTGTTGCTTCAGTATGATAACAATAGGCCGTGACAGAGCCCCGCGATCCGACCCTCGATGTGCTTTTCGACCTCGACGGGCAGGTTCTCGTAGTGGACCCCAAGGGCGGGGGTCCGGTTCGTGGTGACGCGAGTACCAGTGTCGCCGGAGAAGCCGCACGGCCTGGATTATTCGCTGACGCTGCACGGCCCGGATGGCGAGCGGCTGGTCGGCTTCGACAATGCCCATCCGGTCGCGAGACAGAGGCGCGGCGGGCCGCAGGACCATCGCCACCGGCTGCGGACGATCAGGGCTTACGAGTATAGAGACGCCGCAACTCTGCTCGCCGATTTTTGGACGACGGTGGACGCGGTGTTGCGCGAGAGAGGAGTCATCTCATGACCACTTTGAAGGTCGGCATCGCCAGCTACGAGGACATGAAGGCCCGCACGATGGCCGTGGCGCGCGGCGAGCGTCGCGTTAAAGCCGACGAGCCGAAGGTCTGGTTCACCTCGACCGAGTCCTTCGCCAAGGTCTTGTCGGCCGGCAATCGCGAACTGTTGCGCGTCATCTCCGAGAAGGCGCCGGGCTCGCTCGACGAGCTGGCCCGGATCACGGGCAAGGCAAAGTCCAACCTGTCGCGCACATTGCGCACCATGAAAGGCTACGGCCTGGTCCGGCTCGAACGCGGCGAGCGCGGCCGGATCACACCGAAGGTGATGCACGACCGCGTGGAGCTGGACCTGCCGCTCACGCTGTCACGCAAGGCGAGTTGAGCCATGACCGCTTGGGCGCGAGCGGGCCGCGCGCCTTGGCCCATTGCTTCGCCAGACCAGATGGAGAAAATCAACCGCCAGACTCAAGTTGCCGCTGGATGAAAGTCGGGGGCAACGTCAATCTCAGTACCGTCATCGCGGGTCACGCAGGTCGACGACCACATCTGGCTCGTCAGTTTCATGCACTATGATCTGGGATACTTCGACCACGAGACTTGTAGGCTCGGACCACTCCACAACCCTTTCGGGCCAAAAGTGTTACCTATGTCTCCAGTATGAACCGTTACCCATGTGGCCGGAATGGGCCGTTCTGAAGTGGCGGACAGGGAGGGATTCGAACCCTCGAGACGATTCGTCACCGTCTACACACTTTCCAGGCGTGCGCCTTCAGCCGCTCGGCCACCTGTCCGGGGAGCGGTGCAATACTGAACTTCGCCCGTAGCGGCAAGCCGGCCAGGCGCCGGCGCGGAGTTGCACGGTTGTGCGAAATCGCACATCCTGCCTCCGCCGCCATCGCCACGGGTGACCCGATGCAGCGATTTTATCCCGCCGTGCTCGAGCGCGGGCCCAAACAGACCTTCGGCGTGTGGTTTCCGGACTTCCCGCGTTGCGTCGCGGGCGGCGTCACGCAGGAAGACGCGATGGCGCGGGCGCAGGAGGCGCTTGCCCGGGCCGTGCAGACGCTGGCCGAACACGAACGGCCGCTGCCGCCGCCCACCGCCTTCGAGAAAATCGCCCTGCCTGCGGATTGCGAATTTGTCACCTTCTTCGCGATCGGCGCGGAGCCGCCCGATCCCTCCGAGCGGGTCAACGTCTATCTGCCGAAGAGCCTGATCGGGCGCGCCGATCGCCGCGCCGCCGAACTCGGCATGAGCCGGTCGAGTTTCTTCGGTTATGCCGTCAGCACCGCGCTCTACGTGCTGCCGTTTCCGGAGTTGGGTCATCTGGCGCCGCTCGCCTTGCGCGCGCGCAAAGCCGTTCAGGTCAAGGCCGGCAAGCGCCGCGCAAGGCGATGAGGCAGTCCCCGGGCCCGCGACGACGTTGCATGGGTGCTCACGGAATTGGGAATGACAAGGCCGGAGATCCTCGCCTAATCTCGCCCGCGGTGCGACGACCGCAACTCGCGCAAGCACGAAGGGGACCCTCATGAAATCCGCCATCCGCGCGGCACTGCTCGTGTCGCTCTGCCTGTCCACGGCCGCGTTTGCCCAGGACGACAAGAACGCCGGCAAGAACATGCCCGCGCCCAATCCCGAGTTCTTCAAGGCGCAGGAAAGCGTGACGCAAGGCTCGGTGACGGCGAACGGAACGCACGTCGATTACACCGCACACGCCGGAACGCTGATCGTCCATCCGAAGGATTGGGACGACGCCTCCGAACCCAAAGGCGACAAGAAGGACGCGCAGCCGATCGCGGAGATGTTCTACGTCGCCTATTTCAAGAACGGCGTCGATCCGACGAAGCGCCCGATCACCTTCCTCTATAATGGCGGCCCCGGCTCCTCGACGGTGTGGCTGCATATGGGCGCATTCGGCCCGCGGCGCATCGTGACCGCCGACGACACGCACACGCCGTCGGCGCCCTATCAGGTCGTCAACAACGACGAGAGCCTGCTCGATGCGAGCGATCTCGTGTTCATCGACGCGCCCGGCACCGGCTTCAGCCGGATCGCCGGCAAGGACAAGGAAAAGGCGTTCTACGGAGTCGATCCCGACGCCTACGCCTTCGCGCAGTTCATCAGCGAGTTCCTCGGCAAGTACGGGCGCTGGAACTCGCCGAAATATCTGTTCGGTGAAAGTTACGGAACGCCGCGTTCCGCCGTGCTCGTCAACGAGTTGGAGACCGACCGGGATATCGACTTCAACGGCGTCATCCTGCTTTCCCAAATCCTGAACTTCGATCTCAGCGCCGACCGGCCGGAGTACAATCCCGGAATCGACCTGCCGTATCAGGTTGCGCTGCCGACCTACGCGGCGACGGCGTGGTATCATCATCGGCTGCCGCCCAACGCGCCCAAGGACCTGCCGACGCTCATCCGTCAGGCGGAAGGCTTCGCCATGGGCGAATACGGACTCGCGCTCGAGCGCGGCGCCTCCATCGGCCCGAGCTGGCGCAAGGAGATCATCGCCAAGCTGCACATGTTCACGGGCCTGCCCGCCAGCTACATCGACAAGGCCAATCTGCGCATCGACGGCGGCGAGTTCGAGAAGAGCCTCGAGGGCGCGAGCGATACGACGGTGGGCCGTCTCGATACGCGCTTCAGCGGCCCGACGCTCGATCCCCTGAGCGAGCGTTCCGATTACGACCCGCAATCCGCCGCGATCAGTTCGGCCTACGTTTCCGCGTTCAACGATTACGTGCGCCGGGTGCTGAATTTCGGAGGCGACCGCGAATACAAGCCGGAAATTCCGGTCTTCCGCTACTGGGACTTCAAGCACCAGGCGCCCGGTGTCCAACACGCGCTCAGGGGCAGCACCAACACCATGCCCGATCTCGCCAATGCGATGAAATTCAATCCCAATCTCAAGATCCTGCTGAACGGCGGCTATTTCGATCTGGCGACGCCCTTTTACGAGGGTTGGTACGAAATGCACCACCTGCAGATCCCGGCAAAACTCCAGGCGAACATCACCTACCGCTACTATCAATCGGGGCACATGGTGTACGCGCACGCTCCCGCGCTGAAGCAGCTGCACGACAACGTGGCCGCCTTCATCGAGCAGACGGACAACGTGCAGAAATAGTCTGAGAGCCGGACGGCGAATCCGGGCGGTCTCGCCCGCCGCGATGAACGGCAGATGAACGGCCCCGCCATGACACGTTCAGAAGCGGGGGCGCATCCTCGGCCCCCTGGTTCGGCTTGCTGCAAGCCCCTCCCTGCGGGCCGGACCGCGAACAGGCGAGAGCCCGTATCGGCCAGTCCGGTGCGGGCTCTCGTCTCATTTGCCCGGTTTTCCCGCCGCGCCGATTGAGGCAAAGTCGCTCGCGCCATCGTCGGAGCACGCCATGCCGGGAAGCCAGGATTATGCGCCCGATCCGCGCAACGAATCGGTACGGGTCTGGCTGAACGGCGGGCTTGTCCCGCGCGGCGAGGCCCGCGTGTCGCTGTTCGATGCGGGCTTCGTGCTCGGCGACGGGGTGTGGGAAGGCTTGCGGCTGCACGAGGGCGGCCTGCTTTTTCTCGACGCGCATCTCGACCGCCTGTTTGCGGGGGCTGCCGCCATCGCACTCGACATCGGGTTCGACCGGCGGAGAATCGAAGCGGCGCTGCGGGCGACGCTGTCGGCGAACGGCATGCAGCACGGCGTGCACATCCGGCTCATGGTCACGCGTGGCGAGAAGAAAACGCCCAACCAGGATCCGCGCAACGCGCTCGGGCGGCCAACCATCGCGATCGTGGCCGAATACAAGGAGCCGAGCCCGGCGGTGCGCGCCAACGGGCTCAATCTCTTTACCTCCACCATCCGCTGTACGCCCGCCGACATGTTCGATATGCGGCTCAACTCGCACAGCCGGCTCGGTCTGGTCATCGCGCTGACCCAGGCGATCGCGGCGGGCGCCGACGAGGCGCTGATGCTCGATCCGCACGGGTTCGTGTCGAGCTGCAACGCGACCAACTTCTTTTTTGTCGCGGGCGGTGCAGTTTGCACCTCGAGGGGCGGTTATTGCTTCAATGGCGTGACGCGCGGAAACGTCATCGCGCTGTGCGGGCGCCACGGCATCCCCCTCAACCTCGGCAACTTCACGCTGCACGATGTCTATGCCGCGGACGAGGCCTTCGTCACGGGCACGTTCGGCGGAATCGTTCCGGTGCGCGCGCTCGACGGACGCTCCCTTCAGGTTGCTCCCGACGGCGGACTGACCCGGCGTCTCGACACTCTGTATGGCGAATTGAAAGACGCGGAAGCCGCCGCCGACGTCGCGCGCTCGGGGGAGTCGTGAGCGGGGAGCCGGTCCGAATTGCCATGTGGTCGGGTCCGCGCAACATCTCCACCGCGATGATGCGCGCGTTCGGTAACCGGCCGGACACGGCCGTCATCGACGAGCCCTTCTATGCGGCCTATCTGACGCTTTCGGGCATCGCCCATCCGCTGCGCGAAGACACGCTCGCCCGCCACGAGAGCGACTGGCGCAAGGTCGCAGATGTCCTCACCGGTCCCGTGCCGGAGGGCCGTGCGATCTTCTACCAGAAGCACATGACCCATCACATGCTGCCCGAAATCGGGCGCGACTGGATGGCGCTCTGCAGCAATGCGTTTCTCATCCGCGCGCCAGAGGCCGTACTTGCGTCCTATCGCGCGCGGCGCGCGGAATTTCTCCCGGCCGATATCGGGTTTGCCATGCAGCGCGAACTGTTCGAGCGCGAAGGCGACCGGTTGGGCCGCGCGCCGCCCGTCATCGACGCGGAAGACGTGCTGCGCGATCCGGGCGGGACGCTGCGCGCCCTTTGCGACTCGCTGGGAATTTGGTTCTCGGACTGCATGCTGCACTGGCCGCACGGGCGGCGGGCGACGGACGGAGCCTGGGCGCCGGCGTGGTACGACGCGGTCGAGCGTTCGACCGGTTTCGCCGAGCCGCGATCCTATCCGCCGCTCGACGCGCGGCTCGCGGCGATTGCCGACCAGGTGCGCCCGCACTACGAACTGCTCGCGCAGTACAAACTGCCCCGAGGGGAGGAACGCCCGTGAACCGTACGCTGCTTTGCGCCGCCTTCGCGTTTCTTTGCGCCGCCTCGGCCGCCGCTCAGCCGATGCCGCCGCTCAAGCTTCACGAAGGCGACTTCGTGTTGCGCAATTTTCGTTTTCGGTCCGGCGAAACGCTGCCGGAACTGCGGCTTCATTACACCACGCTCGGCAGGCCCGTTCGCGACGCCCGGGGCCGGGTACGGAATGCGGTGCTGATCCTGCACGGCACGGGCGGCAGCGGCCATCAGTTCCTGCGGCCGCAATTCGCGGGCGTGCTGTTCAGGCCCGGCGGACTGCTCGACCCGGCGCGCATGTACGTTATTCTTCCCGACGATATCGGCCACGGCCAATCGTCGAAGCCGAGCGACGGACTGCGCGCGCACTTCCCGCATTACGATTATGCCGACATGGTTGCGGCCGAGCACGCGCTGGTGACCCAGGGGCTCGGCGTCAACCATCTGCGGCTCGTCATGGGGACCTCCATGGGCTGCATGCACAGCTTCATGTGGGGCGAGAACTGGCCGCGCTTCATGGACGCGCTGATGCCGCTCGCATGTCTTCCGGTCGCGATCGCCGGCCGCAACCGGCTGTGGCGGGCGATGATCGTCGATGCGATCCGGACGGATCCGGCGTGGCTGGGCGGCGATTACAGGAGCGAGCCGCAAGAGGCGCTGCGCTCGACCGCGGATATCCTTCTTATTGCCGGAAGCGCGCCGCTGCCGATGCAGAATTCCATGCCCACGCGCGAAGCCGCGGACGCGTTTCTGGCCAGGGCGCAGGCCCGCGAAATGTCGGACATCGACGCAAACGATATGCTTTACGCTATCGAATCGTCGCGCGATTACGACCCTTCGCGCGCGCTCGGCGGCATCGTCGCGCCCGTGATGTGGGTCAACTCCGCCGATGATTTCATCAATCCGCCGGAACTGGGCATCGCCGGGCGCGAGGTCGCAAAGATCCCGCACGCGCGCTTCGTGCTTATTCCGGCGAGCGAGAAGACGCACGGCCACGGCACCCACACCTGGGCCGCGGTGTGGCAATCCTACCTGGCGGAGTTGTTGAAAGAATCCGGCCAGCGGTAAATTCGATTACGACAGCGCCTGTTCGAAATCGGCGTAGAGATCGTCGACGTTCTCGATGCCGACGGAGAGGCGCAGAAGATCGCGCGGGCAGGGCGTATCCGGTCCTTCGACAGGCGCACGGTGCTCGACAAGGCTCTCCACGCCTCCGAGTGAGGTCGCGCGCTTCCACAGACGCAGCCGCCCGGCGGTCCTGATCGCCGCCTCTTCTCCGCCTGCCACGCGAACGGACAGCATGGCGCCGTATCCGCCCTGCATCTGCCGCGCCGCAATTGCGTGACCCGGGAAACCGGGAAGTCCCGGATAAAGCACATTCGCGATTTTGGGATGTCGCGAGAACCGGTGCGCCAGCTCCAGCGCGTTGGCCGCCGCCAACCGGACGCGCGGAAACAGCGTCCGCATGCCGCGCAGGAGAAGAAACGCCTCGAACGATCCGAGAATCCCGCCGAGCTGGACGCGCAGCGCTTTCATCTTCTGCCAGTATGCATCGTCCGTGCGCGCGACCAGCGCGCCCGCGATCGCGTCCGAGTGACCGTTCAGATATTTCGTCGCCGAATGCATCACAAGGTCGGCGCCGAGCGCGAGCGGCCGCGTGAACACCGGCGTTGCGACGGTCGAATCCACCGCGAGCCGCGCGCCGGTGCGGTGGGCGAGGTCGGCCGCTGCTTCGATATCGGCAACATCCCAGAGCGGATTGGCCGGCGTTTCGAGCCATACGAGTCGCGTGCGCTCCGTTCGAATTGCGGCGGCGAGCGCATCGGCATCCGAGGTATCGACGAATTCGACGGCGAGACGGGATTCGTTTGCGAGCCAGCTGCGCAGCGCCCAATACATCACGCGCGGCGCCACGACACGATCGCCCGGTGCGAGCGACTGAAAGACACAGGTGGCGGCCGCCATTCCCGACGCGAACAGCATGGCGTCCGCGCCGCCTTCGAGAGAGGCCAGCAACCGTTCCGGCTGGCGGTAGGCCGGATTGTCCGCCCGCCCGTAATGATATCCCTCTGCAAGCCGCATGCTTTCGTCGCGGGCGAAGGTGGTTGAGACGTGCAATGGCGGGACGACGGCGTGGGTGCGTTCGTCGGTCCAGCCCAGCGCTTGGGCTGCAAGGGTTTCGGGGCGGAGATCCGCGCCCTTTTCGCTGTCCATGATCTGTCCTCGCGGCGATGACCGAGCCTTGGCACCCGGAATCGCGGTGAATATTACACATCGCGGCGTCCGCATGCTCGGGCGCAGAGCTGGCGCGGACGGCCGATCTTCGGTGTAGTGGCGCCCGGCGAATCGGCCGCCGGTCTTTGGCCCGGAGCAGGTCAACAGATGAATGAGTCGCACATGGCAGCGCCGGCCGCGGACCGCGGTATGGTGCCCGCGACGCGTGTGCATGTCTTGCTGATGATCCCGACACTCGCGGGTGGCGGAGCCGAGCGCGTGTTCGTGACGCTTGCCCGCCTGCTCGATCGCAGGCTGTTCCAGGTCAGCCTGGCCGTTTTCGATCTGACCGGAGAGCAGTTCCGGGGCGACGTTCCGGCGGACGTGAACCTGATCGTGTTGAATTCGCCGAAAGTCCGTTTCGGTCTGGCTGCCGCCGTCAAAGTGATTCGAAAGCTGTCGCCCGATCTCGTCGTCTCGACGCTCAACCATCTCAATATCGCTCTCGCCGTGACGCGCCCGCTGTGGCCTCGCCATGTGCGCTTCATCGCGCGTCCCGCCATCGCGCTTTCGGCGGAGTTGAGGTTGCGCGCCCACCCGGCCGTCTGGCGAGCGATGCTGCGGATGTCGGCACGCTGGACGGATCTGTTCATCCTGCAATCGCGCGAGATGGAGGAAGACCTCCTGAGCGTCACGCGGCTCGGCCGCAATCGCACGCGCGTGATTGCCAATCCACTCGATACCGCGCGCGTACGCGAACTTGCGAGCCGGGGAGCGAGGGCAGGGGGGCGCCCCGACGCGGGGTGCAAACTCGTTGCCGCGGGGCGGCTCGACGAACAGAAGGGATTCGATCTGCTGCTCGACGCGGTGGCGCGCCTGGCGAAGACGACTCCGTTGTCGTTGACCATCCTGGGCGAGGGACCGTGGCGGAGCGTGCTCCAAAAGCAGATCGAACGGCTCGGCCTTCGCAACGCGGTGTCGCTGCCCGGACACCTCGTCAATCCGTACGCCGTCTTTGCGCAAAGCGATCTGTTCGTACTTTCCTCGCGCTATGAGGGATTTCCGAACGTGGTCATCGAGGCCCTGGCCTGCGGCACGCCCGTTGCGGCGACGCCGCTGCCGGGCCTCGCTCCGCTGCTCGACAAAATTCCCGGGTGCCGCATCGCGCGTGCGATTTCGGCAGATGCCCTCGCGGACGCTATCGCCGGGGCGCTCGCCGAACCGCGGCCCAAGATTTCCGACGCTGCGCTTGCCGCGTTCGACGGCTGCCGGTCCGTGCAAGCCTACGAGCGGACGTTCCTGGAGGTCGTCGAGGCGGGGTAATTTTCTTCCGGGACAGCTACTACGTTCCCCGATTCTTCACGGGAAGCAGATGCGGCCACAGTTCGGGACAACACTCCATGTCAGTCTCAATCCCGTGCGTGCCCGGCTCGTGTTGCGCGCACAAGACTGGCTGAAGGGCGAAGACGACGGGCTGGCAAGCGTTGCGCCGGTAAGCGTTGCGCCGGTTCTGGCGCGCATCGCAGATCTTCCGCAACTGCTTGCCGCCAGGAGTGACCGCGGCTTCGCGCTGCGCCGGTCGATCGGCGCGGCATCGGCAGGAAGCGGACAGGCGCGCACCACCGGCGCAAACCCAAGGTTCGCGATGACGGGCGACCCGTGCTTTTGTGAGCCTTCCCGCCAGGGATCCCGGCAGGAAACGTAGTAGGCGTCCCCTTATTCAAACCTAATCGGTTGACATAAGAACCGTATCGGGCTATAGCTGGCCCTCGCGAAGCTGCCGAGGGCAATGACCGCCATGTCGAATCCACCTCCCGACGTTCCCTACGCCGTCGGCCCCGGAAAGCCGCCGCTGCATACCCAGTTCCGCAAGGGCCAGTCCGGCAATCCGAGCGGCAAGCCGGGGCCGGCGAAGTATCTGAGGAAGCGCCTCAATGTGGCGCTGCGCGAGGCGCTGGAGAAGCCGACCCAGGAGCTTGCGGCCGCGCGGCCCACCAACGCGCTTTGCGCCGTGGCGCGCCAGCTTGCGCTCGACGCCACCTTCGGGCGGATCGCCTCGCAGCGCTTTCTGGTCGAACTGCTCGACAGGGAAGTCCAGGCCACGGAACCCGGCATCATGCGCGAGGCGCCCATCGATTCGCCGTCGGCTTTCGAGATCCCGCCGAACTTCCGCCTCGGGCTCTCGCAATGGAAAGAGCTGATCTCCCTGCTGCAGGGAGAGAAGCAGGGAGCCGTGAGCGAACGCGCGCGGACGATGTACGAAATCTTCGAGCAGGAACTCGCCGCCGAGGCGGCAGAGGCTGCGGCCGAAGCCGACGCCAAAGAAGCCAAACGCGTCGGCGGCACGGCACCTGCCGTCGTCCCGGAGCCGGGTGCTCGCACGGTGGCGCTGGGAACGCCCAGCGATGCCAAAGCGGGAAGCCGAGACGATGACATTCCGTGAAGCTGTCCTCCCTGCTTCAGGGAGAAAAGCAGGGAGGATTTCGAGAGAGACCGCAACCGGAACCGCGAACCTACCACGCCAGCTCCGCCATCATGGCGGCGTAGGTGTCGATCCCGTCCCACAGATTCTTCAGGCGGAGATTTTCGTTGGGCGCGTGCTGGCTGTCGTCGTGATTGACGATGGGAAGCCCGATCACCGGCACCCCGAGCCGCCCGTGAAACAGATACATCGGCACGCTGCCGCCCATCATGGGAAGAAGCGCGACGCGTCCGCCCGCGGCGTCTTCGGCCGCGCGGATGACCGCGCGGGCTTCGGGCGCGGTCATGGCCGTCTCGTAGGCGGGATAGCCGTTGCCCCAGACGAGCCGGAGGATTTTCGCATGGCCAAGACGCGTGGCGAGATCGGGCTCGCCCGATACGAGCGTCCAGCCTTTGGCCTCGATGAACGATTCGATCTTGCCGCGGACGCTTTGCGGCGTTTCGTCCGGAACAAGTCGGAAATCGATCGAGAGCTCTGCATCCGTTGGAATGGCGTTGGTGGCGTCCGCGCCGACGGCGCCGGAGCGAAGTCCGCGGACATTCAGCGCCGGCCGCATCGTGCTCGCCGTCAATCCTTCGTCGCCTTCCGTGCGGCCGATCCCGAATTCGCGTTCGAGCGCCGCTTCGACCGGCGGAAGTTTTGCGATCGCGGCCTTTTCCGCGGCCCCGAGCGGGCGCACATCGTCGTAAAAGCCGGGTACGAGAATGCGCGCGTTCTCGTCGCGCAACGACGCGATCAGCGCCGCCGCCATCACCGCCGGGTTCGGCACCCAGTTGCCGTAATGCCCGTCGTGCAGCGGGTGCAGCGGACCATAGATCGTCATCTCGCAATCGGCGACGCCGCGCGCGCCGAAAAAGAGCGTGGGCGTGCGCGACTGATGCACCGGCCCGTCGCCGATCAGCAACAGGTCGCTCTTCAGCTCCGCGGCGTGGTCGCGCAGGATTTCCGCAAGATGCGGCGAGCCGGCTTCCTCTTCGCCTTCCCAAAGCACCTTCAGGTTGACGGAGGGCGCGCGGTCGAGCGCACGCAGCGCATCGAAGGCCGCGAGAAAGGCCACGATCGAGGCCTTGTCGTCGGCGACGGCGCGCCCGAACAGCCGCCACTCGGGATCGAACGGCGGCTGCGCGCTGCGCCAGTCGATCGGCGCGGCATCGGCAGGAAGCGGACCGGCGCGCATCACCGGCGCAAACGGATCGGAACTCCATTGCGACGGCGTAACCGGCTGCCCGTCGTAATGCGCATAAAACAGCACGGTGCGTTTGGCGCCGGGAACATTCAACGCGCCGAACACATCGGGCGGCGAGCCGCTCTTCGCTGCGAATTGCCGCGTGCGGAATCCGCGCGCCTTAAGCTCGGCTTCGAGATCGTTGGCCGCATCGCGCAGCGCCTTCGGTTTTGCCGCCACGCTCGGGATCCGCGCGAGTGCATCGAGGTCGCCCACGATCTGTTTTTCATGCGCGGCGCGGTAGGCGTCGATTGCGCCGGAAAGCGGCGATGCGTGCCCCGGCAGGCCCGCACTTGCGAGGATCAGAAAGACCGCGACGGGCAGGATCGATTGTCTCACTCTTCGTTCCTTCGCGCGTTGCTTACGGTTTGCCCGCGCGCTCGGCGAAATACCAGCCGCGTTCGGCCAGCGGGCGGACCGAGCGGGCGTTCTGCGCCGCATTTTCGCTTGCGGCCGTGCCGTCGCGCACACGGCCGACGATGCCCTGGAGAATGCAGGCGAGCCGGAAGAAATTGTACGCGGCGTAGGTATCGAGGTTCGCCATCGCGGTGCGGCCGGTGCGCCGGCAGTACGAGGCGACGTAATCCTCCATTGCGGGAATGCCGAGCGCGGCCAGGTCCACCTCCATCAGGCTTCCCGCGCCGTTCGTCGCGATGCCGGGCGGCATCTGCCATTGCATCAGGTGATAGGTGAAATCGGCCACCGGATCGCCGATTGTGGAGAGTTCCCAATCCAACACCGCGAGAATCTCGGGCCGGTCGGGATGCAGGATCATGTTGTCGAGCCGGAAATCGCCATGCACGATTGCGCTGCGTTCGTCGGGCGGCAGGTGTTCGGGAAGCCAGGCGATGAGCCGATCCATCGCCGCGATCGTCCCGGTCTCCGACGCGCGATACTGTTTGGTCCAGCGAGCGACCTGCCGGGCGATGTAGTTGCCGGGCTTGCCGAACCCGGCGAGACCGAGCTTTTCGTAATCGAGCGCGTGCAGGCGCGCGATGGTGGCGTTCATCGCGTCGTAGATCGCGGACCGCTCGTCGCGTGCGACGCCAGGCAGAAGCGGTCCCCAGAAGATGCGCCCTTCCACGCGATCCATCACATAGAAACTCGTCCCGATGACCGTTTCGTCCTCGCAGAGTACATAGGGTTTGGCGACGGGAAATCCGGTTGGGTAGAGCGCCGCGATGATGCGGTATTCGCGGTCGATGGCATGGGCGGACGGCAGAAGCCGCCCCGGCGGCTTGCGGCGCAGCACGAATTTGCGGTCGCGGCTCGTCAACTCATAAGTGGGATTGGATTGGCCGCCCCGAAACTGCCGCACCGAGAGCGGGGGTGCGAAGCCTTCGACGTTCTGCAGGAGATACTCGCACAGCTTTGTCTCGTCGAAGCGCAGCGGGGCCGCGACGTCTTTCGTGCCGGTGAAATTCTGCTGGCGCCCGTCGGCCGCGCTCATCGCGCGGCTCTCGCAAGCGCACGCGCGCCGATATCGCGCCGACAAAATCCCTGCCGCCAGTCGATCCGGTCGACCGCCTCATAGGCGCGCGATTGCGCTTCGGAAAGATCTGCTCCGAGGGCGGCCACGTTCAGCACGCGCCCGCCCGCGGCACAGAGTTTGCCGTCGCGGCGTTGTGTAGCGGCATGAAATATCCGGACGCCGGGAAGCTTCGCCGCCGCGTCGAGGCCGCGGATCTCGGAACCCTTCGCATAGGCGCCCGGATAGCCCTGCGCGGCGAGGACGACCGCCAGCGCCGCCTCGTCGCGCCAGCGCAGGTCGAGATGGGAAAGCTCGCCGTCGCGCGCGGCCAGGAGCGCGGTGGCGAGATCGGATTTGAGCCGCATCATCAGTACCTGGCATTCGGGATCGCCGAAGCGGCAATTGTATTCGACGAGCTTCGGTTCCCCCTCGCTGATCATCAGTCCGGCGTAGAGAACACCCATGTACGGCGTGCCGCGCGCCGCCATCGCCGCGATGGTCGGTTTGACGATGCGCGTCAGCGCTTTCTCGACGACCGCGGGCGCAAGCAGGGGCGACGGACTGAGCGCGCCCATCCCGCCGGTGTTGGGTCCCCTGTCGCCGTCATAGGCGCGCTTGTGGTCTTCGGCGCCTGCCAGCGGGAGCACGTGTTCGCCGTCGCTGAGCACGAACAGGCTCGCTTCCTCGCCTTCGAGAAATTCCTCGATGACGAATCCCGCGCCGTAGTTCGCGCACACTTCGTCGATGGCCTTGCGCGACTCTTCGGGTGTTTCGGCAATCACCACGCCTTTGCCCTGCGCCAGACCGTCGGCCTTGACGACAAGCGGGTGCGGCCGCGCCGCCGCATAGGCAAGCGCTGTCTCGCGATCGTCGAAGCGCGCGAAATCGGCGGTCGGAATGTGATGCGCGCGGCAAAGCTCCTTGAGAAAGCCCTTGGAGCCTTCGAGCTGCGCCGCCCCGGCGCTCGGCCCGAGCGCGCGGATGCCCCCTTGCTCGAGCCGGTCCCAGAGCCCGGCGACCAGCGGCGCTTCGGGACCGATCACCACGAAATCGATCGCGCGGGAGGAAGCGAAGCCAACGATGCCGTCGAGATCGTCGACCGGGATCGGCGCGCATTCGGCGATGTCCGCGATGCCCGCATTGCCGGGCGCGCAAGTGAGTTTGGAGACAAGCGGGCTTGCCGCGAGCGCCCACGCCAGCGCGTGCTCGCGCCCGCCCGAACCGATGAGGAGAAAATTCACCGGATGCCTTCCCGAAAACGAATTTCGACACTCCCGCAAGCGGAGGGTGGAATTCAAGCCGCGCGCGTTTTCCTATATCATCATCAGCCATGTCGGAACCGGCAACGCGGGCCAACCTGCCCGAATACAGCGTCAGCGAGATCGCGGCGGCGCTCAAACGCACCGTCGAGAGCGCGTTTCCGTTCGTGCGGGTGCGCGGCGAGATCAGCGGCCTCAAGTTCCATTCTTCCGGTCACATCTATTTCGATCTCAAGGACGACCGGGCGGTCCTGAACGCCGTCGTCTGGCGCGCCACCGCACAGACTCTGAGGCTCCGGCCGGAGCAGGGCCTCGAAGTGATCTGCACGGGACGGGTTTCCACCTACGCCGGCTCCTCGCGCTACCAGCTCATCGTCGAGCAGCTCGAACTGGCGGGGCTCGGCGCACTGATGGCGATGCTCGAGGAGCGCAAGAAGAAACTAGCCGCCGAAGGCCTGTTCGCCGAGAGCCGCAAGAAGCCGCTGCCGTTCCTGCCTCAGGTGATCGGTGTCGTCACCTCGCCTACCGGGGCCGTCATCCGCGACATCATGCACCGGCTCGATGCGCGGTTTCCGCGCCGCGTGCTCGTCTGGCCGGTGGTCGTTCAGGGCGAGCGTTCGGCGTCGGAAGTGGCGGCCGCCATCCGCGGCTTCAACGCGCTTGCGCCGGGCGGCGCCATTCCGCGTCCCGATCTGCTGATCGTCGCGCGCGGCGGCGGTTCCATCGAAGATCTGATGGCGTTCAACGAGGAGATCGTGGTGCGCGCCGCTGCCGAAAGCGCGATCCCGCTGATCTCCGCGGTCGGACACGAGACCGACACCACGCTGATCGATTTCGCGGCCGACCGGCGCGCCCCCACGCCCACCGCGGCGGCGGAAATGGCGGTGCCGGTGCGCACCGAGCTTCTCGCCCAGACGCTCGATTTCGAACGGCGGGTCTTGCGCTGCTTTGCCCACGGCCTCGACCAGCGGAGCAAACATCTCCAGGCGCTCGCCCGAGCGCTGCCCCGCGCGGACCAGTTGTTCGCCTCGTCCCGCCAGCGTTTCGATCATGTGGCCGACCGGCTCGCGCACGGCCTCACTCGCAATCTGCAGGAGCATCGCCGCGCTTTCGTGGAGGCCGCGACGCTCCTGCGCCCGCGCTGCGTGACGAGCCGGATCGAGACCGGCACCGAACGCGTGAAAGGGGCTGCGCATCGCCTCGCACGCTGCCACATGGCGCGGCTGGGATCCTGGCGCGACCGGATGGAATCCGCTGCGCGTCTGCTCGAAAGCGTCAGCCACCATTCGGTCCTCGAGCGCGGCTTTGCGCTGGTGCGCGGCGCGGACGGCGCGATCAGGCGGCGGGGCGCGCAGATCGCTCCCGGCGAGGAGCTGTCGCTGGTCTTTGCCGATTCGACCGTGGGCGCGAAAGCGCAGGGTTCGGCGCGTCCCGACCCCAAACGCCCGAAAGCCGGGCAGGGCACGCTGCTCTGACAATCCGGCGCTAATCCCGCGCGAACTTCCGAAGAGCGAGCGCGGCGCCGAGGAAGGCGGCGTCTTCGTGCAAAATGAGACGCGTCGGGATCGCCTTGACGTAATTGCTCATCCGGCCCTTGTTCTCGAAGCGCGCGCGAAAGGTGGATGCGTCGAGTTTCTTTTCGATCTTCCTGGCGATGCCGCCGGCGATATAGACGCCGGCGCGGGCACCGTGGGCGAGGGCGAAATCGCCCGCGACCGAGCCGAATATCGCGCAGAACATATCCAGCGCTCTGGCGCAAATCGCGTCGCCCGCCTCCGCCTCGCGAACGATGTCGGCCGCGGCCAGCTCGGGCGCGTTGCAGTCCGCAATCTCGCAAAGCGCGGAATGTAAGCTGGCGAGGCCGGGTCCGGAAACGACACGTTCGATCGACACATGGCCGAACCGCCGCGCAAGCACGCGCGCGACTTCGGTCTCTTCCTCGGTTTGCGGCGCAAACGAGGCGTGTCCGCCTTCCGTGGCGATGGGCAGCGACACACCGCGGAATCGCGCGAGACAGGCAACGCCGAAACCCGTACCTGCGCCGAGCACCGTGATCGGCTCGTCCTCGGCGCCTTCGCGTTCGGGTCCCAGCGCGCGCACGTCGTCGTGGCCGAGCGCGGTAATGGAGAAAGCGACGGCGGCGAAATCGTTGATGAGCAGCGCGCGCTCGAAACCGAGCTTTCGCAGACCGGCTTCGGAGGCGCGCCAGTCGCGGTTGGTGAAGGTCACCGCGCCCCGGCCGACAGGTCCCGCAACGCCGATGGCGGCCGCTTTCGGACGTTCGACTGTTCCCAGTCCGTCGAGATAGGCACCGAGCGCCGCCTCGAAACTTTCGAAATCATCGGCCGGCAATTCCATGCGCGCTTCGATTGCGAACGGCGCCGGTTCGACGATCGCAAAGCGCGCATGCGTGCCGCCGACATCGCCCACCAGAACCGCAGATTCGGAGCTCACGGCCGAAGGTCCCTTTCATCGAGCCTGACGGTGGTGGCCGTGCCCGGATCCGCCACGGATTCCGCGATGCGCACCACGTAATTGCCGCCTTCGATGTGCCAGACATGGCGGAAAATGTCGAAATCGGCGAGCAGCCGCGGATCGGCCGCGATGGCGATGTGCCGTGTCTCTGCGGGCTTCAGGTCCACTCGGCTCCAGCCGATCAGGCGCGGCACATCGTCGGTATCGGCGGCCGCGGGCGCGGCATAAGCCTCGAGCGTTTCCGCCGCCTCGATCGTTCCGTCGTTCGTCACGTCGGCGGCGATCGTAACGGTTGCTCCGCCCTGTACCCGAACCCCGCCGACGACGAAATGGCTGTAGGAAAGACCGTAGCCGAACGGAAAGAGCGGCGTCAGATTCTTGAGCTCGTACCAGCGATAGCCGACATCGCTACCCTCGAAGTCATCGATGTCGAAGGGCGCGCCATGCGCGTCCGCTCCGGGAAGTATGGGGCGCGGCAGTTGCGATTCGGTTTGCGGGAAGGTCACGGGGAGCCTCCCCGAGGGCGAGATTCCACCAAACAGGATGCGCGCAATCGCGTTCGCGCCGCCGTTGCCGGAATACCAGCTTTCGAGGACGGCCTGCACATTTGCGAGCCATGGCATCAGGACCGGGCCGCCGGTCTCGAGCACGACGATGGTGCGCGGATTGGCAGCGGCAATTGCCGCGATCAATGCATCCTGTTTTCCGGGCAGCGACAGATTGGCGACGTCACTGCCTTCCGCCATCCATTGCGTGGCAAACACGATCGCGACGTCGGATTGGCGCGCCGACGCCTGCGCCTGCGCGATGTCCTCGCCCGAATCGAACGTGACGATCGCCTGCGGTGCCTGCGCGGCGATTGCCGAAAGGGGCGAGGGAGGATCGAAAACAGGCGCACCGTTTATGAACGGGATGTCCGGCTCTCCCGGCCGTTTCAGCGACTGCGCAAAGCCGATCGGAATGACCTGCGAAGAGCCGCCTCCGGAGAGCACGCCGCGATCGGCGTTCCCTCCGATGACCGCGATGCTTTCGAGTTTCGAGGGAAGCGGCAGCAGGTTTACCGCGTTCTTCAGAAGCACGATTCCTTCCTCCGCCTCCTTCTGGGCTATGGCGAGATGAGCAGCGGTCTGCTGCGCGCGCGCCGCCGCGCTCCAGTCCATCAGGCCTTTGGCGAACATGGAACGGAGAATCCGGTGCACCATGTCGTGCAGCCGGTTTGGATCAACGTGTCCGTCGGCGAGCGCATCCTTGAGCGCGGCGCCAAAGTATTCCTCATGGTCGAATCCCGATGCCGATTGCTGGTCGAGTCCGGCATTGGCCGACGCAACCGTGCTGTGCACGGCGCCCCAGTCGGAAAGCACCCAGCCCGGATAGCTCCAGTCGCGCTTCAGGACCTGGTTCAGCAGAAAATCGTTCTCGCACGAATAGACGCCGTCGTAGCGGTTGTAGGCGCACATCACCGCGCCCGGATCGCCCGTCTCGATGGCGATCTCGAACGCGAGAAGGTCCGACTCGCGCGCGGGCCCTTCGCCGATTTCGGCGCTGAACTGGAAGCGGCCTGTTTCCTGGTCGTTGAAGGCGAAGTGTTTGACGGTCGAAACCACGCCCGCACTCTGCACGCCGGCGACCTCGGCACCCGCCATGCGCCCGGCGAGCAAAGGGTCTTCGCCCGCATATTCGAAGATGCGGCCGCCGCGCGGATCGCGCGCGAGATTCATCGCCCCGTCGAGCACGACATTGAAGCCGCGGTCGTGCGCCTCCGCGCCAATCACGGCGCCCGCCTCCTTCGCGATGGAAGGATCCCAGGTCGACGCCACGAGCATGCCCGACGGCAGGGCGGTGGCTTCGTCGCCCGGCCGCATGCCGCCGCCGTTCGCAATGCCTTCGCCGGCATCGGATTCGACGAGGGCAGGTATTCCAAGCCGCGGAATGCCCGGCACAAAACCCGCCGTTCCGCGCAACAGCGGCTGCAGATCTTTGGGAACCGGCTTCGAAAACGGAATCCCCGCCGCGCCCCAGTATCCCATGACGAGCCGAAGCTCGTCGTCCTGCGTCAACTGCGCTTGCAGAAGATCGCCGCGGGCGTCGGGAGGGAGGGCCGGGTTCATCCATGCGGGCGCAGGTCCCGAGGAACCAGCCGGGGTTTGCGCCAGACCCGTTGCGGGAAGGAATCCTGCAATCCACATGGCGGCGGCAAGAAGCAGCGTGCGAACAGTGTTGCGGGAATGCATGGTGTTTTTCTTCCGGCCGAGATTCCCGATCCGCTCCAGCATAATATCGCAAATCGCCAGGGCGAAAGGTGAGGATTGCCGCGCACAATGAAACTGGAAAGAGGCGATCTCGACGATGCGCGGGTGCGCGAATTGCTCCGGACTCATCTGGAGACCGCGCACTGCAATACGGACGAGGGCAGCGCGCACGCGCTCGACGCGGATGCGCTCAAGGCGCCAGGGATCGAGGTGTGGACCGCGTGGGACGGCGAAGATCTCGTCGGCATCGGCGCGCTGAAGCGGATTTCGCCCGACCACGGGGAGATCAAATCGATGCACGTCGCACGCGCCCGCCGCCGGACGGGCGCCGGCGGTGCGCTGCTGCGCCATCTCATCGCGGTGGCGCGCCGGGACGGGATGCGCACAGTGAGTCTCGAGACCAGTTCGCGCGAGTATTTCGGCCCCGCCCGCGCGCTCTATCTCGCCCACGGATTTGCCGAATGCGGCCCGTTCGCCGACTACGTGCCCGATCCCAACAGCGTCTTCATGTCGCTGGTGCTCGAACCCGGCCCGTCCTTTGTAGATCGCTGACGCCGGTTCCGACGATTGCTGCGCCTGGAATTCTCCCGCTCAGGCGAGCCGCGGCGACAGCAACATCGGTCCATAGCAGCATCCAAACAGAACAAAAGCCAAGGTCCACAGGGCGGCCGACACATCCAGAAACATCGACGATGGGGCGATCGCAAATGCTGCAGCAATTCTGAAGAGGGCGGAAAGGACGACGATCACGTAGATTCCGGCGGTAACGCGATCGGCCTCGAGCGCGCGGCCGGTGTGGCCAAGTGCGACCCGCGTCATAATCGCCAGCACCATCGTGCCAATCGCGCCCGCCGTGAGCGCGTGAATTGCAGCCGCCTGCGGCACGGCAGCCCAGATGGCGGACGCGCCCAGCAGCCCGGCGCCGAGTGCGACCCAGCCGTATCCGACGTGCAGAATTGCCAGCAAAGGTTCCGATCGCACAGCCAGCCCCCGCCAGCGCGCAAGCCGCCAGACATTGAGTGCGGATGCTGCAAGAAGGATCGCGCCAACCGGTAGGAAGGCGGGCAAGAGCGCCCAGGCGAACAATCCGGCATGGAGACACCCCAGCGATGCGCGATCGACGATTCCTGCGGGTGCGGGCAGCACGGTTGCACCGCGCAGCTCCAGCCAATTGCGTGTGAAAGCGGGAATGATTCGTCCGCCGATGACGGAGATCATTGCGACAATGGCGGCGAGAGCGAGTCTCCAGCCCAAGCCGGGAGGAATTCCGATCCCGATGCTTTCCAGATGCATCAGGATGTCGGCGATCGCGAGCATCGCAAGGGGCGCCGGTATTGCGATGTTGCGCCAGTTGTGCGCCGCGAGGATCTCGCGCACGGCAATCGTCGCGAGTACGACCGGGAACGCGACGTCGATCAGTGGAGCGGTGTACGGCGCACACCATGCGGAGAAGACACAGGCGAGACGTCCGAACAGCCACAGCAGAACAAGGGCAAAGAGCGCGGTGCCGCGAATGGGCGGCCGCCCTGTCCAGCTCGGGATGGCGGTAAGCAGGAACCCAGCCATCGCGGCAAAGACAAAGCCGAACAGCATTGCGTGGATGTGCCAGTCAACAGGATCGAAACGGGTGGGCAGCGTTTCCGCCGTCGCGAGCATCACGATCCAGAGTGCAAGCGCCAGAACCGACCACAGGGCCGCCAGCAGAAAGAAGGGCCTAAAGCCCATGGACCACAGTGCGTGGCGCGAACCTTTCAGAATGCGCGTTCCGGCTGTTAGCATTTCGCCATCCGCCGCTTTTGCGGCGCGGAGGGGTGCGGCAGGGAGCCCGGTCGGTGCCGGAGTTTTTTCACCTGGAATCCTCTGCCATCCCGCGAAGCCTGGAGAGGTGTTGGATCGTCAGGCGCCGGTGCTGATTGAACACAATCCCCTGCTTTTCCCATGCTGCAAGGATGCGGCTTGCCGTATGCAGCGTTGTGCCGGAGATGTCGGCGACATCCTTGCGGCGCAATGGAAACGCAATCGTGGTTCCACCGTCCGTCTTTCGGCCCGCCTGTTGGGCGAGACGCAACACGGCACGGGCCACACGCTGCTCCGCGCTCTGAGTCGCCAGTTCGCGCACACGGTGCTGCACCTCCTGCAGACGTCGACCGACGATTCGGATCAGATTGACGCCAAGCGTTGGGCAAGCTGCGATTGCGTCATTCAGTTCGGTTTCGGTCCAGCTTGCCTCAACCGTTTCGGTTAGCGTTTCCGCGTCGGCGGGATACCGGCCGTCGGTGAAGATGGCTACCGCGCCGAAGATCTGTCCGGGCCCGACAAATCGCATCACCACCTGGCCACCTTCGCTTCCCGATTGCAGGATCCGAACGGCGCCCTCGATCACCGCATGCGCGCGCACGTTTTCGTCGCCCTGGGAAAAGATTCTGGTTGCCGCGGGCAGCCGCCGGACATGTGCAACCTTGGCCATTTTCGACACCACGGAATCCGGCACACCGCGAAACAACTCGACGGCTGTGAAGCTCGGCTGACCGGCGTCCCCACCCTTTTTCATCCGGCAAGATTAGCCGGAAACCGCTGGCAGAAGTTGCGCCAGCGCAAATTCGCCTGTGGTGCGCCGCGCTAGCTTCGACGCACCAACGAGGGGTTGCCAAGATGACGCTGGAGGGGGAACGCATCGATGCGCCCGTGAAGGATGCGGTCAGCGACGTCCTGAAATGGGTGCTGCTGGCCGTCGCGATCGCCACTTTCGCGCTCCTTGGGCTCGCCACTGTAGTGACCTATCGCTCCGCTCCGCCCCAGCCGGAGCGCTTCATAAAGGCAGACGGAACCGTGTTGATGACCGCCGGCGACGTTGTCGCAGGCAAGGGCGGTTTCCAGAAGGCCGATCTCATGGACTACGGCAGTCTTTACGGGATGGGCTCCTACTACGGCGAGGACTATACCGCGTCGACACTGGTCCGGCTGGCCAAGGCCACACGCGACAATATCACCAGGGCGACCACAGGCCGCGCGTTCGTCGCGGCGACCTCCGACCAGCAAGCCGCCGCCACAGCAGCCATGCAGCGCGATTTGCAGGGCATCGATCTCACGCAGCGGCAGGTAGTCCTCCCGGATGCACTGGCCTTCGCGCTTTCGACGGTGCGCGATCAAACGGCAAAATCTCTGACAACCGCCAATCCCCAGACCGGCTGGACTCCGGCCTACAGCCTGACGCCTTCTCTCGCGCTTCAGACCGCGGATTTTCTCGTGTTTTCCGCCATTACCACCGTGGCGCGCAGGCCGGGCCATACGTGGTCCTGGACCGAGAACTGGCCCTACGAACCACTGGTGGGGAACACACCGACCACAAATACCTTCCGCTGGACCTGGATCAGCTTCTGTTTCACGTTTTTCAGCTTCGGCGTGGTGCTCTTTGTCTACGAATATTTCCTCAATAACCCGGACGATGCGCCGATGGACCCGCTGCTGGCGACGTTCCGGCCGCTGACACCCAGCCAGCGCCGCATAGGCAAATATTTTCTGATCGTGGCCGCGTTGCTGCTCGTCCAGATCGCCGCCGGCATAATCATGGCGCACTCCTATTACGATCGGACCAGCTTCTATGGGATTGCGATCAACGATATTTTACCATTCAATTTCCTGCGCGACGTTCACATCCAGGCGCCGATTGACTGGATCGGACTTTCATGGATCGGCGCAGCGCTGTTTCTGTCGCCAGCGATCGCGGGCGGCGTCGAAGCGAAAGGGCAATGGCTGTTTGTCGATCTGTTGTTCTGGGTCACCCTTTTCGTAGTGGCCGGCGCCCTCGTCGGAGACTATTTCGGAATTATGGGCTGGATCGACCGCGGCTGGTTCTGGTTCGGCAATCAGGGGCTCTCCTACATCCAGCTGGGGCGGTTCTGGCAAATCGGCTTTTTCATCGGCCTGTCCGCATGGAGCATTCTCGTGATGCGGGCGCTGTGGCCGAGCCGGTCCTTGTGGCAAAAGGCGGCGGGGCAGTTCTGGACGGGTCGCATCCGGCTCGAGCACCTGATCTGGGCATCCACCATCAACATTGCGGTCCTTTACGTCTTCGGCATGATCCCGCTGACGGGCATCGAGAAATCCTTCACGATTACCGATTTCTGGCGCTGGTGGGTGGTACATCTCTGGGTGGAGCAATCGTTCGAATTTTTTGCCGCCTCGATCAGCGCCTATCTTCTCATGGCGGTGGGACTGGTCTCGCGCAAGCTCGCCGAACGGGCCACATATTTCGAGATTATCCTGATCTTTCTCGGTGGCGTTATCGGAACAGGCCATCACCTGTACTGGGCGGGCGGACCCAGCATGTGGGTGCCGATGGGCAGCATGTTCTCCTTCATCGAAGTCCTGCCGCTCGTGCTGCTCATTATCGAGGCAATCAACCATTATTGGCTAATCAGTGCCCATCAGGAATTCAGCTACCGACTGGCCTATACCTACATCATCGGCGCTGCGTTCTGGAATTTTGTCGGCGCCGGGGTTTTTGGGGGCGGCACGCTCAACGCGCCGCTGGTCAATTACTACGAGCACGGGACGTTTCTCACTCTGAATCATGCGCACACCGCGCTCTTCGGCGCATTCGGCGAACTGGCAATTGGCCTGATCTACTTTTGCCTTCGTTACATCGCAGCCGACCGCCGGCCGTTCGGCGAGAAACTCGGATTATGGGCGTTCTGGCTGTATAATGGCGGCCTCGTGCTCTGGATCGCGCTCAATTTCTTTCCGATCGGCTGGCCTCAGCTCGATGCGGTCTTTGAACATGGTCTTGCCTGGGCGCGCAGCAACGCGTTCTACAGCACGACATTGTTCTGGCAGTGGATGCGGCTTCCCGGAGACGTGGCGTTTGCGATCGGCGCGCTTCTGATGGCCTGGGATTTTTTCGACAAGCTGAGGCCGCTCTACCCCCAGGCGGTCAACCGGCTGATCTTTCGCGCGCCTCCGCAGGCGCAGCGAGGTACAGAAGCTGCGGAGTGAGTGAACGGAGTTCGGTTCTTCGGGCCTTATTGCGTCTTCGGTTCATTCGCCACGAGGTCAAAAGCCGGTCGGTAGTGTCGGACATCCGTGGTGCCTGTTGAGTAGGGCCGCGCGTTTTGTCGCGCCGACTCCGATTTCGGATTGGGAGCGTCGCGCCGGCAAACGTCGTGGCGTCTTGTTACGGTCTGTATGGAACGCGCTCCGATTGTTCGATAGTGCAACCGAATCGCTGTAGAAAATGAAGCGGTCGGTTCTTGATCAAGACCGGCGAATCACTTAAGAGTCGCCCAGTTGTATCGCCGTCAACCGGTGAGCACTCGTCCCGCCGGTCGAGGCATTTCGAGGGAGGGATCGGTGATGTCATCCAAGTCAGCGGTGGTTTCGCGCAGAAATCTTTTGTGGTGCGCGACGCTTGTCGCAGGAAGCACAGCTGTCCTTGGATCGTCCGTCGCACCAGCGGGCGCGGCTGATGCGGGAAAGATGTCGCAAAAAGCAGCGACTTACCAATCAAGCCCGAAGAACGGCCAGAAGTGTCTGGATTGCTCATTCTTCGTGCAACCTTCGTCCTGCAAGCTCGTGGACGGCACGATCAGCCCGGTTGGGTGGTGCAAGTTCTTCGCCAAAAAAACTTGAGGCGAACCTGCCGTTGGGGGGCATCATGTCGGTTCACGGCCTACGGATTCGGCGGTCCGTTGCGCTGGCGGCGGGATCGCTGGCGATCGTCGTAATGAATTCGCCGAAATCCGCGCTCGCCGTGCCGAGTTATGCGCGCCAGACCGGTCTTGCCTGCGAGGCCTGCCATACGGTGTTTCCCGAGCTTACGCCGTTCGGGCGCGTGTTCAAGGCAAGCGGCTATACGATGTTCAACACGCTGAAAGTGGAGGACATCAACAAGCTCAGGCAGAGTACGCTTTCGCTGAGCGATCTTCCGCCTGTGTCGGCTATGGTGATGGGTTCGACGAGCTTTGAAGCAAAGGCAAACGATTCGCAGTCCAGCAAGACGTCTACGGATTTTCCGCAACAGTTGAGCCTGTTCTATGCGGGGCGGATCGCGGACAATGTTGGTGCGTTCATCCAGCTCACCTATGACGACCAGAGTGGCACTGTGGGAATCGATAATACGGATATCCGCTTTGCCGATGTGGCCAATTTGGACGGGCACAGTATCATCTACGGCGCAAGTCTGAACAACAATCCGACGGTGCAGGATTTGTGGAACACAGCACCCGCGTGGAGCCAGCCCTTTATCGGTTCGCCAGGGCTGCAATCGCCGGCGACGATTACACAGGTGGAGGGTCCGCTCGCCCAGTCGGTGGTCGGTCTCTCGGCCTATACCTTCATCGATCAATCCTTCTATGCCGAGTTCGGCATCTATCGGTCGGCGCTTCAGGGCGCGTCCGTCGCCTACAACGGCAATGTCAACAATAACGTGATCTCCGGCGTGGCCCCCTACTGGCGCGCCGCCTACGAATACGACTGGAGCAACAACTCGTGGGAATTTGGCACTCTTGGGCTCTACACCCAGCTCGAGAATCCGATCACGCCCGCAGGCAATGCGACTAATGTTTCTTTGCAGAACGCGCCCACCGACAGATTTCTCGATGCCGGTCTCGATTCCGAATACGAGTACATCGACGACGATGATCAAGTGTCGCTGGATGCGAGGTGGATTCACGAAAACCAGCACCTCGATGCCAGCCACGTATTCGGATTTTCCAACAATGAGAACGATCAGCTGGACAGCGTCAGTCTGTCGGGCAGCTATTTCTGGCGCCGAAATATCGGTGGAACCCTCGGGTTCTTCAATCTCAGTGGGTCGGAGGACCCTCTCTACTATGGAAACTTCAAGGGCAACTCCAACAGCAACTGGGGCCTGGCGGAGATCGACTACGTGCCATGGCTCAACATCAAGTTGGGCCTGCAATACACTGCCTATCTAAAATTCAATGGCGGAACCTCGAATTACGACGGCGCCGGCCGGAGTGCGTCCGACAACAATCTCCTGTACGTGTATCTGTGGCTTGCGTTCTAGCCGGAATCTGGGATGCGATGAATAAGGTCCTTATGGCAGCCCTCGCAGCCTTGTTTGCGGCAGGGGGCATTGCATTTGCGCAGAATGCCGACAGCCCGGCGACGCTCAAAGCTGCGTCGACATGCCAGAATTGTCATGGCCCCGGAGGCAACAGCGTTTCGGCAACGTTTCCGCGGCTGAACGGTCAGCAGGCCGACTACATCGCCGCGCAGCTGAAGAATTTCCGGGATCACAAGCGTTCCGATCCGCACGCCGTCGCGTTCATGTGGGGCATGGCTTCACAGCTCGGCGATAAAATGATTGCGGAATTGGCAAAATACTATGCTTCGCAGGCGCCTACGGTGCCGCAGAGTGGCGGCGCGCTCGCGGCGGAGGGGCGGATAATCTATGACAATGGTGCGCCGGCAGATGGCGTGCCGCCCTGCCAAGCCTGCCATGGCGCGCACGGTGAAGGGAACGGGATTATACCGCGGCTTGCCGGTCAGCATGCAGACTACCTGAAGAAACAGCTGGAAGCGTTCCGCTCGACCCTGCGGGAAAGTCAAATCATGCACGCAAACACCAAGGACATGACCGACAGCGAAATCGAGGCCGTTGCGTCATATCTGGCAAATGATTGAACGAAACCGTAGCTTTACTCCGGCTTTTGCCCGGGAGCCCGCAATCCTTCCCGCAGAAGGGCTTTTGTGACACCTCTTGCGATGTGATCCCGAACTCAGTCGCGATCCAGGCTGCGGTCCGGCACGGAAGGCGGCAATTGCCCGGCCTCAACTGCGGCGGCGTCGCAGACCCCAGATGCCTGTGGATCGATTTCGCCCTTTGCGTACACTGTTACCAGTACGTCGGTTCCGGGGTGAATTGGATGCGAAATCGTGAAATACCGATACCCGTGATCCAGTGCAATGGCGGCAGCTATGGCAAATACTTTCCGAGTCGCCTGCGCCACTCCGAGTTGAGCTGTTGTGCGGCCAGAAATAAGTCTCGCGCGACCGTGCAGCGCGGGGGCTGGATGCGCGCAACTGTTGAGTGCGGCGCTGCCGGGAATTGCAATCATTATTCCAACGCAATATCGCCGGGCGGCACGACTTAACGCCTGCATGGCGGTTTCTTCCACAATAGGCTCCTCCGATATCGGCAAAACTCACTATGATCAGGTCTTCGCCTCGTTCGCCGCGATGATCGAGTTTCGCAGCTGGTCGGCGATGTCGGTCATGCCGCCCGGCGTGTGCGGCATCAGGATGACCTTGGCCCCGGCCGAGACGCCGATGTCCTTCATCGTGTCGAAATACTGCGTCATCAGCACCAGCTTGAGCACTTCGGCCGCCGAGACTCCGCCGATCTGGTCGGTGAAAGCGGCGATCGATTCGCGCAAGCCGTCCACGATGGCGCGGCGCTGCTTGGACACGCCTTCGCCCTGGAGGCGCTTGGATTCCGCGTCGGCTTCGGCGTTCTTCACCACCAGAATCTTGTTGGCTTCGCCTTTGGCGGCGGCGGCGACCTGCAGCCGCTGCTGGGTTTGAATCTCGTTCATCGCCGCCTTGACGTTGTCGGCCGGATTGACGTCGGTCACGAGCGCATTGGGGATTTCAAATCCGTAGATTTTCATCGAGGCGTCGAGTTCGGTCTTGACGGAGCTGCCGACCTCGTCCTTCTTTTCGAACACCTCGTCGAGATTCATTCTCGGCACCTGCGCGCGCACCACGTCGAGCACATAGGACGTGATCTGGTCGCGCGAGTTCTGCAGTTTGTAATACGAATCCGCCTCGCGGCCCTCGATCACGCGGTATTGCACGGCGACGAACAGTTTCACGAAGACGTTGTCGAGCGTCTTCGTTTCGACTTCGACAGGGAGTTGCTGCACGCGCAGCGAAATGCGCTGGGCAACCCTCTCGGTGAACGGCATCTTGAAATTCAGTCCGGGCCCCGCCGTGCGGACGTAACGGCCGAACCGCTCAACGATGGCGCGGATCTGCTGCTCGACCGTGAAGACGCTGGAGGTGACGAGGATAAGAACGACGAAGGCCAGGACGACCCAAACGATTATACCGGCAAAACTTTCTGGTCCCGACATGCGGGGGCGCCCCTCGTGAATCACGGCTCAAGCATAGTCCCGCGCGCCCCGCCATTCCATCCGTCCGGAGAATGTCGCTATGCGGGCGGCTGGATTCGCGTGCCAAAGCGTATCGGGCCACCCTTTTCGATCGTGGTGTGGCCCTCGAAGGTGAATTTCGGTTCCCTATCGCCGGGCGGCGGCGCGTCGAGCGTTCGTACGCGCACGTTTACCCGCACATGAACCGATTTCACCACGGTCCAGAGCACGCCCGCCACCGCAAGCGCTACGCCGAGCCAGTCGACAATGTACATCATCGCCGGAATTCCACCACGCGTCTTCGGTCGGCCATTCTGGGCCCGATCGCTAAACCGCGGGTGAACGGAAGTGGTTTAGGAATCGTCACCCATGGGCGCGCGGCGTGGCGCCGTGCTTGTGGAAGGTGGCGGCGATCAGGTCCGCGGCTCCGTCGAGATCGGCCTCGTTGTGCGATTGCGACACCTGGAAGCGGATGCGCGCGGCGCCTTCGGGAACAACCGGAAACGAGAAGCTTGTCGCGAGCAGTCCGCCGGCGAGAAGATCCTGGCTGATCGCTTTCGACTTCGCCGATTCGCCCACCACCACCGGAACGATTGCGCCCTCGCCTTCGAGCGGGGTGATCCCTTTCGATTTGAGCGCGTTGCGGAACCGGTCGGCTTTCCTCCGCAATTGCTGCGCCCGATCCGGTTCCCGTTCGAGAATGCGCAACGATTCGAGCGCCGCCGCCGCCACGGAAGGCGGTACGGCATTGGAAAACAAATGCGGCCGAGAGCGCTGGATCAACGAATCGATGACCACGCGGGGCCCTGCCACGTAACCGCCCGCGCCGCCGCCCAGCGCCTTGCCCAGCGTGCCGGTGTGAATGTCGACCCTGTCAAGAAGTCCGAAATGCTCGACCGTGCCGCGCGCCGTCGGTCCGACGACGCCGACGCCATGCGAATCGTCGACGACGACCAGCGCGCCGTGCTGCTTCGCGAGCCGGACGATTTCGGGCAGCGGCGCCAGATCGCCCTCCATCGAGAAGACCCCGTCCGTGACGATGACTTTGCCGGCACGATCCTTGTGCTTCTCGAGAACCCGCGCGAGGTCCTCCATGTCGGCGTGGCGATAGATGTCGCGCAGCGCTTCCTTTGCAATGGCGCGGCAGCCGTCGATGATGCTTGCGTGGTTGAGCGCGTCGGAAATCACCACGTCCCCTGGCCCCGCGAGCACGGGAAACAGGCCTGTGTTCGCCGACCAGCACGAAGAGTAGGTGATCGCAGCTTCGGCATGCAGGAACTCGGCGAGCTTGCGCTCGAGTTCCTCATGGATTGTCAAGGTTCCGCAGATGAAGCGCACCGAGGCAGGACCGACTCCGAAGCGGTCGAGCGCCGCGCGCGCGGCCGCAACGACCTGCGGATGGGCGGCGAAGCCCTGATAGTCGTTGGAGCACATGAGCAGCACTTCGCCGATCTCGGCAACCGTCACATGCGCTTTGGTCGCGGTCTCCAGCTCGTGCAGCGTCTTGTAATTGCCGACTTCGCGCGCTTTCGCGAGATCGCGCGCAAGCCGGTCGAGAACCGCGTTTCTCATGCTGCCTCCTTCGTGAAATCGAGCAGGACCTTGCCGCACTTGCCCGCAGCGATGAGATCGAAGCCGGTCGCATAATCGCGCGCCGCGAGCCGATGCGTCAGGATTCGATCCATCGTTCCGGGATTGCGCAGCATGAACGCCGAGACGTCGTACCATGTCTCGAACATGCGCCGGCCCGTGACGCCATGAAGCGTGATGCCTTTCATGATGACGGTCTCGGCGAGGTCGAGCGTCACATCGGCGCCGGGCAGGCCGAGCAGGACGACGTGCGCGGCGTTTTCGGCCATCTCCAGTGCGCTGCGCAGCGCCGCGGCATTGCCGCTCATCTCAAGCACGATCTCCGGACCGCGTCCCTCGGTCGCCGCGAGTATCTGTTCGCGCGTCTCGGGCTTGCGCGGATCGGCCACCAGATCGGCGCCGAGACCGCGTGCAATTTCGGCACGATATTCGGACGGTTCCGTGACGATCACCTTGCGCGCGCCGTGCGAGCGCGCGATGCCGATGCTGAACAGGCCGATCGTGCCGGCGCCCGTGATCAGCACGTCGCGGCCGGCGAGCGGTACGATGGTCGCCGAATGCATGGCGTTGCCGCACGGATCGAACACGGCGGCGTGGCGATCGGGAATGTCGTCGTGCACCGGCCAGACATTCGCCGCCGGCACCACCACTCGTTCGGCGAAAGCGCCGGGCCGATCCACGCCGATGATCGACGTCTCCCGGCAGAGATGGGCGCGGCCCGTACGGCAAAGCCGGCAATGGCCGCACGTGACGTGACATTCGCAGCTGACGCGCTGGCCCGGCAAAAGGTGACTGACGCCCGCTCCGACACGGGCGATGCGGCCCACGAACTCATGGCCAACGACGCGGGGCGGCTTGATGCGGCGCGACGACCACTCGTCCCATTTCCAGATGTGGAAATCCGTCCCGCAGACGCCCGCCATGCTGACGGTAATTTCGACATCGCCCGGACCCGGCGCGGCGGGGCAATCCACCTCGGCATCCGAGAGACCCTGCTCGGGCCGCGCTTTGAGAATGGCGAACATGAGGCTCCCCGTGGATTTCTGCGGAGCGAAATTATCCGCTATATTGGTATGGCGCAATCAAGATAGCGGACATGTCGGGAAACGATCCGAGCATCGCCACAGCCGTCGCGCGCCTACGGAGCGAACGCAAACTCTCGTTGGCCGCTCTCGCGCAGAAGGCCGGAATCTCACGCTCGATGCTGCACGAAATCGAGAAGGATCGCACCAACCCGACGGTGGGCATTGCGTGGCGACTGGCGACGGCTTTGGGAGTCGATTTGCCCGAACTCCTGCGGGGCACTGTCCAGAACCCGATTGTCGACAGGATCGGCGAGCACGCGACACCCTGGCTTACGAGCGCCGACGGGCTCTGCCGATTGAGGATTCTCGGCCCTCTCGATCTCGCAGGTCACCTCGAATGGTATCTTCTCGATGCCGAGCCGAAAGGCGAATTGGTGTCGAGCGCGCACCAACCGCGCACGACGGAGCATCTTTCGGTTCTGAAGGGCGAACTGGTCGTCTCCGTCGACAACGAGGACAGCCCCGTCTCTGCCGGCTCGACGATCCGCTACCGCGCCGACCGTCCGCACGCGATCCGTAACCGAAGCCGTGCGGCCGCCGAAGCACTGTTGATGGTGGTCTTGTAAGTTCGGAGGTGCGGCTATTGCGCCGCGACCGGAACCGCTGCGTGCTGCGCGGCACTGAACCGCTTCAAGGCGGCCACGGCGCCCACGATATGATAGAACGAACTGGCGGGCGAAGGCTCTTCGACAAACCGGTTGGTGGGTGCGAGCTTGTCGCGCCACAGGCCGGTCGTCGGCATCTCGAGATACCGCCACAAGGATTGCGCGGCGCCCGACGCGTGCGCGAGATAGGATTCGCCGGCGTTCTTGTCGATTTCGTGCAGTAGTAGCGCAGCCCTGAGTCGTTCCGTTTGCGGCCAGAGGCGCGCCCGGCTCGACCGAACGGTCATGTCTTCGTTCAGAGAGTCGACGGCAACGCCGCGGACCGGGTCGATCCCGCGCTCGCCGGCCGCGAACAGACGCCGGGCCGCAAGCATCGCCGCCGGCTCGCTTCTGAGCCGCGCCCACTGCGCGAGCAGCCATGCCCATTCGAACTGATGGCCGGGCTCGACAATCCGGCCGCGCTCGCCGAGCGCCGGCTCCCATTGCGCCGTGAAATGTTCGCGCAGGAATCCCTCGTCCGGATCGATGAAGTGCTTGAGACAGAGCACCACGATCTCCTCCGCCAGCGCTTCCCACGGCGCGCCTGCGCCCGATTGCGTCCACGCGAGGGCCGCTTCGAGCAGATGCATGAGCGGGTTGGATTGGTAAGCGCTTGTGTGCAATTCCCGGAAGCCGCCCGGCTCGTGCCGCATGACACGTTCGATGGTCGCAAGCAGGTTCAGCGCGTCGCGGTCGAAACCGGCGGGCGCGCCCGCCAAGCGGTGCAAAGACGCCATCGCAAGCAGCGCGAAGCTTTGATCGTAAAGGGTGGCGGTGTCGTCCGTCGGCCGCCCGTCGCTATCGACTTCGCTTCGGAACAGGCCATCCTCGCGGAGATAGTGCATACGAAACCACCGCATTCCGTGAAGCGCCGCTTCACGGCCCGGCCCGCGCCAGCCCAAGGCCTCGGCGGTGGCATAGACGAAAGCCTGCCGCGTCTGTGCGCGCGCGCGCCTGGGCGAGATCACCGGTGTTCCGGTGCCGTCGAGCATTTCGTGAAATCCACCCCGGACGTGGTCGGCGCCCAGCGACCACCAGAGCGGCAACGCGGCCGTGTCGAGCCAGTGCTCATAACGGGTCGTCCAGTCGACGAGCGTCTGTGTCGAAGATTTCGTTCCGGCCGCTCGACCGCCGAGAGCAAGCTTCTCGGCCACCGTCTTTACCGCCTGGCTCGCGGTGAGATCGCAAACCAGCACGCCTGTGGGCTCGGCGATAATTGCGATATCCGATATACCCACTGCCGCGACAGGCATCCCGGTCTCGTTCCGGACGAAACACCGTTCAACGTTGACGAGCATGCAGTCGCCGCTTGCCGAATTGCCGACCGAATCTTTCGTGCACGCGTCGTGGACCGCATTCCAGGCGCCGAGATCCGACCAGAAGAAATCGACGGGCAGCACGGCGGCAAGGTTCGTCTTTTCCATGACCGCGTAGTCGATGGAGATTTTCGGTGCGGCGGCAAAACTCGACGACAGCCGCAACGTGTGCCCGTCGCGTTCTCCATCACGCACGGAGCGCTTGGCTGCGTCGGCAAGCCCGGCCGCGTGGCGATCGAGTTCGTTCAGCATCGTGTCGACGGCAAAAATGAAATTGCCGCTGTTCCAGAGATAGCCGGCCTCGACATAGGCGGCGGCTCTTGCGGGCCCCGGCTTCTCGATGAACGCCGCAACCGGCAGCACTGCCATATCTGGAGTGGATTTCGGCTTGATATAACCGTAGGCGGTGGAGGGAAGGTTGGCCTTTACGCCCAACGTGACGATCATGCCGAGTTCGGCCGCACCCGCCGCCGTAAGAACGGCATCGCGAAACGCGGCGGCGTCGGGGATGTAGTGATCCGACGCGACCACCACGGCAATGGCATCGGGATCGGATTGCGCGATGGCTGCAACGGCGGCGGCGACCGCCGGTCCCGAATCCCGGGCGCACGGCTCGAGCAGGATGGTTGCCCGGACACCCAGTTCCGCAAGCTGGGTCTCGATCGCCTCGGCGTGCTGGATGTTTCCGATCACGACGAGCCGTCCCGGGGCAAGCCCGTCGACTCGAAGCACCGTCTGCTGAAACGTCGATCGGGTGCCCGTCAGCCGGAGAAACTGTTTCGGCCGCGATCCGTGCGATGCAGGCCATAGCCGTGTGCCCGCGCCGCCGCACATGACTACCGGGTAAAGTGTCCTTGCCGTCACGCCGTTGTCCCGCTGTACGCCGATGGGGCACTATCGATCGAAATGGGCGTCCGCCCCGACACCTGCCTGCATCTTTTCACGAAGCGTGCGCGCCGCCGCAAGCGGAAAGCGGCGGGAAAAGGAATTTTCAACCAATTCAATAGCTTGCAATAGACGGCGGCGCGGATATCGCTCCCGCGATTTTCCGCGATTTGGCCAACCTTTCCTCTTCAGCTGTGCTAAGGTTCCCGCTCCGCACCCATTTGCGGCACCCTCCCTCAGAAAGGCCGTTGGCGATGTCCGATCCGAACGAACGCCGGGAAGCGGTGCGCCGCAATGCCCAGAGCCACTTCACCCACACCGAGCGCCGCGACGAACTGGTGCGGCAGGAAATCGAAAAGGAACGCGCTGCGCTCGACGCGAAAACGGCGAAGCTTAAAGCCCTGCGGCTCGCCAAGGAGGCGCGCGAAAAAGCCGAAGCCGAGCGGCAGGCGGCCGAACTCGCGAAGCTCGGAGGCGCACCGGCAAAAACACCAACCCGCCGCAAGCGGGTGAAACGCGCCTGACGCTTCCCGCCGCGGGCAGCTAGCCACGCGGTTGTTAACTAAACCATCTTTTGATAAGATCGCATTGGATTCGTGCGCGTCAAATGCTAACCGGCGGGGAACCGCCCGCGAAACTGCGCGTTCGCCCAATGCCTTTGGGGACTGATCCTTAACGGGGAGTAGAAGATGAAAGCCTACCACAAACTCGCGGTTGCAGCAGTCATGAGCGCCGGCATGCTGGCGTTCGCCGGCGGAAGCGCGTCGGCAGCAATCGTCTGCAACGCATACGGCTCCTGCTGGCACGTGCGCCGTGCTTATGCCTATCCGCCCGAAGCCCACATCGTGGTCCATCCGAACAGCTGGCGGTGGAGAGCTCGCGCGCACTTCGTTTGGCGCGACCACCCGGGACGCGGCTATTGGCGCAACGGCGTCTGGGTGACGTTCTGAACCGGCAAGCGAGCTAGCCTTCGCATCACGGCGGGAACAGCGATGTTCCCGCCTTTTTGCTGACTTCAGGTTTCGTCCTCGCGACGCTTCAGGAAGTCCGCGGCCGTTGCCGTTTCGAGCGGCGCTGCAGAGCGGCTGGGCGAGATAACCTTTCGGCGCGACACACAGCCCACGACTTTTCCGCTCTCGTCCATCACCAGCAGAGGTGTCGTCTCGTCGCCACGTTTCAGCAGGCGATGCAGGAGTTCCGCGTATCGCGTTGCCGAGGAAACGACGCCGCCTGCTTCCTTCTGTTTTGCAAGTGCGCGACCGGCGTGAATGCGCGCGGAATAGACGGACCGCGGTTCGAGGAGACGCGTCGTAATGGCGGCTCCGAACACCGCCAGGATGACCGCAAGCAGCGAGCTGTCGAGGCGCCGCGTCAGTTCGAGAAGAAGGACAACCGCGGAAACCGGCGCCTGCATGGCGCCGGCCAGGACGGCGCCCGCGCCCACAAATGCGTAGGTTCCAGGGGTACCGCCTGGCCAAATGTATTTCCACGCGTCGCCGAGCGTTCCGCCCAGAAGCGCTCCGATAGTCATCGTCGGCGTAAAGAGACCGCCAGGCGCGCCGCCGCCCAGACAAGCCGCCGTCGCAAGTGGTCTCAGGACCAGCAGAATTGCCAGGAGTGGCAAGCCGGTCTTTGCCAAGAACAGTTCCTGTACGAGGTCCTTGCCATTCCCGAGCAGCTCGGGGAAGCCGATTGCCGCAATGCCGAGGAGGCTCAGCACAATGATCGGTGAGATCAACAGCAGCCAGCCCTTGGGCTTGTGTGCGTCGGCTCGTGAGATCAGACGGATCCATCCGACGGAAATCAATCCGGCGACGGGCCCAAAAAGCAGCGCCCAGAGAAGTTGGCCCGGCGTGATGCCAAGGGCCGGTACGGCATAGGTTGGCTGATCCGGAAGGAACAGTTGCGATACGACTGTCGCCACAACCGAGGTCGCGAGCGCCGGTGCGACGAGCGGAAGAGACAACGTGCCCAGCAGAACTTCGAGCGCAAACAATGCTCCGCCAAACGGCACGTTGTACACGGCCGCGATTCCCGCGCCGGCCCCACAGGCAACGAGGAGGCGACGCTGGCCGTCCGGCAAAGCCGTCCAATCGGCAAGCATGTCGGCAACAAGTCCACCAGCCTGTTTGGGTGCGGCTTCGCGCCCGAGCGACGCGCCCATTCCCACGATCGCGATCGAAACAATGGCGCGAGCCGTTGTGGCTAGTGGCGGCAGCCGTCCTGCACGAAACCAGATCGCTGCGGCGATTTCGCCGCCGTGCCCCTTTCCCCGCGGACTGAGAAGCCGACTTGCGGCAGCAACAAGCAATCCTGCCGCGGCAAGGATTGCGACGCGCCGTTCATTCGATGCGTGATGCACCGCGTCTACGAATTCGCCCGCTGCATAGGACCACGAAACGTGCTGAACGAGGTGCAGAAGTTTCATCAGCAATCCACCGGCAACACCTGCACCGGCGCCTGTGAGCAGCGCCAGAACCCAGAAATGCAGCGAGAAGCCGGGTTCGAGATCGAGCGAGGGAAGATTTGGCTGGGGCGAATCCTCGGACATTGTCTGGCAGGGGCGGCGGCCGTATCACAACGCGCAAGGCCGCCTGCAGTGGGCAGCCGTTTTGCCGGAGACGGCGTTCGATGGCCCCGCCAAGCTCGCGCTGGCGACGGCCCTACTTCGGCGTCGTCACCGTTGTGCTGTAAACGTTGCTGCTAAAGCTTTGGCCGTTGTAGGCATCGCCGATACACCAGATTTGCGTCTGCCCATTGCCGAGATCCTGGGACGCGCACGAGCCAATTTCATCCTGGGTGGTGAGATCCTGCGACCAGGTCTTGCCTCCATCGGCCGAATAATAGATGCCGCCCACATTCGAATAGATATTGCCGCCGGCTGCCCAACCGACTTTCTTGTTCAGGAAGTCAATCTCGCGGATCGGCCAGGATGTGTCGAGCACGCGACCGCTCCAGGTCTTGCCGTCATCGGTCGTGCGATGTAGCCAGCCTTCGACATTGGGTGAGATTTCGCCGCCGCCGGTCCAGCCAACCCGGTCGGAAACAAATTCCGTCGGGCCGTCATAAACGCTGTCAGCGGGCGGCCCGCAGGTCCAGCTCGCCCCCGTGTTCGCGCTCGTGCAGAACTGAATGCCGGACGCGTAGGCGGTCTGGTCCTTGAGCAGCGTGAACTGATAGCCGAACCAGCCGCCATTGGCGTCGGGTGTCACTTGAGCCCAATCGCCGGGATTGACCCGCCACCACGCAGCATTCGGATTGGCCAACCCTTCGCCGCTCATCGCGAGGCCGTCCTTCAGGTGATGGGTGAAACGCACGCGGCCCGCCCAGGCGTTGGTGCTGAGTACTGTGTCCGCGTTCCAGGTCTTGCCGCGGTCGTCGCTCTCCGTGAGGATCGCTTCGCTGTTGCTGTCGTCAAAGCCCGACACAACGACTTTCCGCCCGCTGACAGCCACTCCGTAGTAATAATATGGAAACCCGCGGTTGAGGATTTCCGTCCAGGTGTTCCCGCCATCCTTCGTTTTCCACACCTGGCCCAATTCCGCCGCGGCATAACCAACCGTTGGACTCGCAAACGCCACGTCGTGCACGGTGGCGCCGGGAAGGTTGGCAAGTTTCGTCCAGGCGTTCGCCGGGTGTCCCGCCGGGGTCATCCGATGGCGATTGCCGGGGCTTTCGGGGCGCACCGCGCCAATGTCTCTCGATGCTCCGTTCAACGGGATGCGGGCACTCAAGACGTACGTCGTTGCGGCGACCGAAGGAGCGGCGCACACCGCCAGCCCGCCAATTGACAGCACGAACACACACGCGCGCCCCAAAAAGACGTTTCTCATCCCCTTAGGACTCCCTTGAAGCATCTCGCGCACCTCACTCCTTTTTGCGCGCACTGACAAGGTACCCGACACGGCGTGCCTCTCAGGTGCCATTTGTCAATCTCTTCGATAGGGCTATTCTTATCAGCGGTCATGACGGGGCACGCGGCGTGGAGCATCCGCAAGCGCGAGGGACACCACAAACTCTCAAGCGGCGGCACGTCGCGGCGGCGACGCTCGGCAACGCGCTCGAGTTCTACGACTTTCTTACCTACTCCTTCTTCGCGATCCAGATCGGTCACGCATTCTTTCCGGGCCACAGCGCGTACGGCAGCTTGATGCTGTCGCTCGCCGCGTTCGGAGCCGGGTTCGCGGCCCGGCCAGTCGGCGCGGTCGTAATTGGCGCGTACGGCGATCGCGTGGGCAGGAAGCCTGCGATGCTGCTGAGCTTTCTTCTGATCGGCATATCGATCCTGATGATGGCGCTGATCCCACCCTATTCCGCCATCGGCATCGCGGCACCCGTGCTCGCGATCTTCGCGCGCCTCGTGCAAGGGTTCTCGCTCGGCGGGGAAATCGGTTCGAATACATCCTTTCTCCTCGAAGCGGCGGCGCCGGACCGTCGCGGCATCACCGTGTCGTGGCAGGGTGCAAGTCAATGTGCCGCGCTCCTGGTCGCAAGCCTTGTTGGCGTTGCGCTGACGTCCTTCATGCCGGCTTCGCTGCTCGATTCCTGGGGTTGGCGAATCGCCTTTTTGCTCGGCGCCACGACCGTTCCGTTCGGCCTTTGGCTGCGCAGCCATCTCCCGGAAACGCTGCACGCGCCCGAGATTTCGTCGCCGGTGTCTGCTCGCAATGCCTATTCCGCCACGCGGCTGCAACTCGCGCGTCAGCATTGGCGGATCATGCTGCTTGGTCTCCTCGTGCTCGGCGCAGGCACGGTCGGAAACTACATCAACATCTATGCGGTGACCTATGCGCAGGACACGCTGCATTTCTCTGCGCGCGTCGGATTTATTGCCGAAACGGCCAACACGCTCATTGCCATTCCCGCTGTGCTGCTGGGCGGGTGGCTCTCCGACCGCTACGGGCGCTGGCCGGTGAACGTTGGAAACAATTTCCTACTGCTCGTGCTTTGCTGGCCGCTATTTGCCTGGATGGTGGGCGCGCACTCTGAAAGCGCGCTGGTTCTCGGCATGACCGTACTCGGCGTATTCGTCAATCTGAACTTCGGATCGTTCTGTGCGACGCTTGGCGAGAGCCTGCCCAAGAGCATTCGCGTGACGAGTTTTGCCACCGTCTATTCGCTTGCCATTGCGGCTCTTGGGGGTAGCACCCAATTTGTTGTGACGTGGCTCATCCACATGAGCGGCAGCGCCATGGCGCCCGCCTGGTACATGCTTGCCGCTACGTTCGTCGGTCAGATCGCCTACATGCTAATCCCCGAAAGCGCGCCGGTGCGGATGCAAGGCGTGGTCGCGATGGCTCCGGCGTCCGCCGGATAGAGAACGCGCGCTTTGCGCTCGCGGCCCCTATCGCATTGGTTTCTCGCAGCTCACCATCCAGTGCGTGCCGAACCGGTCGGTCAGCATGCCGAAGCGCTTCGCCCAGTACGTTTCGGCGATCGGCATGCCGATCGTGGCTCCATCCGAAAGGGCGGCAAAGATGCGCTCGGCCTCCTCGGGCGTGTCCACGCCAATACTGACCGCGTATCCTTGTGGCCTGTTGTAGCGTCCGCCGGGGGCGTCAGATCCCATGATAGCGCTGTCGCCCGCCGTGAAGCGGGCGTGCATCACGAAGTCCTTCTCGTTGGCGGCAACCTGGCCCGCCATCGGCGAATCCCGGAACGTCATGATGTGCAGGTCCTTGGCGCCCAGGATTTTTGCATACAATTGAAAGGCCTCGGCGCAATTGCCGTTGAAATTGAGGTAGGGATTGATCTTCATCGTTCTCTCCAGTCACAGAGTTTTGCCCCGTTCATCATGGACAGTCGTACGGGATCACAGCGCAAGTGCAGTCTACCGCCTTGCGGCAGAACGCGCAATTTTGTCGGGCGTCAGAATACGGCATAGTTCCGGCGCGGGTAAGGGGGGCGTGCCTTGCGCTTACAGTCCGGCGTGGTGCTTGTGCTCTGGTTGGCAGCCGCGGGAATTGCGAGCGGCGCGACGCCGCCTGCCCTGGTGCACGTCAAGCTACTTGAGATCGAAACGACACTTGCCGCCGATGGCAGCGCGGTCGCGGTGATCCATGCGGAAAACCAGGCCGACAATGCCGCGGCCGTCATGGCGGTGGGCCAGACCTCGGTGCCCTACGTCACGGGGTATCAGACGCTCGACATTGTCGAGGCCTATACAAGGAAAGCGGACGGCAGAAAAATTCCGGTCGATGTGGGCGCAATCTACGATCAGCTGCCGTCAAGCGCCCCCGGCATTCCGATGATCACCGACATGCACATGAAGACCATCGTGTTTCCCCAGTTCACCGTGGGCGATACGGCCGTCTACACGGCGCGCGTGACGACGATGCATCCCGTCTTTCCCGGGCAGTTCGAGGGCGCTGGTCTGTTCCCGAAGCAGGCGGCTTTCGACGATGTGGAGGAAACGCTGACCGCGCCAGCTAGTCTAGCCTTGTATGTGGAAAACCATGACGTTCAGTTCGAAAAAAGCCATAACGGCGGCCGAGCGATCTATCGCTGGCATTACAGCGCACCCGCGTCCGCCACAGCGGAACTGCCTTCGATTTCACCGTTCGCGCATCTGCCGCATTTCTTCGTCTCGACGTTTCCGGATTACGCGGCACTCGGGCGGGCTTATGCCACCGCGGCCGCACCCGCGAGCGCCGTCACCCCGACGATCAAGGCGCTCGCCGACAGCATTGCCAAAGACGCGCGCGACCAAAGGGCGATCGCGCGGGCTCTCTACGAATGGGTGGGCGCGCACGTCCGGTACGTCGCCGTCGAACTCGGCAAGGGTTCCATGATCCCGCATACCGCCGATGCCGTGCTCGCAAACGGCTATGGCGACTGCAAGGATCATGTCGCGCTGTTGGCGGCGCTCCTGAAGGCGGAAGGCATTGCGAGCGAAGCGGTTCTGCTGAACGGGACGACCGACTATGCACTGAGCGACGTGCCCACCTTCGCCGGGCTCGACCATGTCATTACTTACGTGCCCGGTCTCGATCTCTATCTCGACAGCACCAGCGGGCTCGCGCCGTTCGGCGTGCTGCCGTTCACCGAATACGGCAAGCCGGCAATTTTTGCTTCGGGAACGGCTCCTCGTCTCGGCGCCATTCCCGTTCTTCCGGCTGGACTGGCAAGCATGGAGACAAAAACCGTTTCACATCTCGACAAGAGCGGCGTGCTGACCGGCACCACTACAGTGACCGCCAAAGGTCCTTATGCTGTCGCTCTCCATTTCCTGGCTCTCAAGGTTCAGGCCGTGGGCGGGGAGGCAGCCGCCAAACGGCTCCTGGAATTCCTGGGCTACGGCAACGATGCAACCGGCACGCTGGAAACTGTGCCGACGGCGCTTGCGGATTCGTATTCGATGAGCGCGACATTTACGGCGAACGGCTGGTCTGATCGCCTCGCCGGGACGCAAAGTTTCCTCTTGCCCGGCGGCATGCGTCTCCTGGGCCTGTCTGGCGAGGGACTCATGGGACCGCTGCCTCCGAATTCGGGTAATGACGATTCCGAAATTCCCTGTCACAGCGGCCAGGCGACCGAGGATTTGTCGCTCGAAGCACCTGCGGGCGAGCACTTCGCGAACGTTCCACCGGACATTCATGTGCAAACGGCGAATATTCTCTTCGATGCGCACTGGACGCTGAACGGCCAGACGCTGAGCGTGCATCGGAGCTTCATGAGCACAATAGACCGGCCGCTCTGCACGGCTGCAATACGGACGGCCAATGCCGACGCCCTGAAGAAGATCGCCGACAGCTACGAGGTTCAACTGTCGTTTGATGTCCCGGGCCGGTCAGGAAAGCAGGCCTGGTACGCGAACGATATTGCAAATCCGCCCAAAGATCCGAAACTCGCTGCGGCGCTCACAAACGCGCTGGCCGCGATGCAAAACCACGAAGATGGAGCCGCCATCGCGCAGTTTTCCGCGATTCTCGCCGAGCCCGACCTGCCGATTTCGGCGTCTTACCCCGCGCGATACAACCGCTCGATCCTTTATGCGCGAAACTGGCGCTACGATGAGGCGCTGACGGATCTTGATGCCGCGCTGAAGGTGACCCCGCGGGACACCCGGATGCTTCTGACGCGGGCGCTCGTTTATTTCGAGCGGGCCGATTTCGCCCACGCGCTAGCAGATTGCGATACAGAGCTTGCCGGTGATCCGACCAACCCCCTGGTGCTTCGCCTCAGGGCGAACATCGCGATGGAAACAGGGAACTACCAGAATGCCATTCGCGATTACACGACCGAAATTCGGATTACACCAGACCCTACGGTTCTGGTGTTACGCGCAGTCGCCTACCACCGCATCGGACGCGAAAGCGCCGCCGCGGCAGACATAGCAACGGCCGGACGGCAGGGGGACGCCCGCGCCAAGCCTGCCTACGATGCAATCACGGGGGCCATAAACCCGAACGTCGGCGCCGCCTTTGCCACGAAGCACTCCGCCGCGGTTGTGGACAGCACCCCATCTCAGGAGTCCGATAGCAGCGGGGTCGCGGCAGCCAACGAGCACGCGGTGTACTATCCGGCGCTGTCGGCGATGCTTGGCGAGATTGGAATCGCCAAGCTTAAATTCACGATCCGGCCGGATGGCAGCGTCGGCAATCCGACGATAGAGAAATCAAGCGGATTTCCATCTCTTGATTCAGCCGCCCTCGAGTCGGTGAAGGCCTGGCGGTACAAGCCTGCCCGCCTCAACGGACGGTCGATTGCCCGCCCGTGGAGCGCCGCCGTGAAATGGAAATTTTAGCCGGCGCCGTCGCGCGATTATGCCCATCATTGCAGGGTCCCGCTCCAGAGTCCTTCGGTCAGAACAAGTGCCGCGCAAGCCGCTGGAGCAATCTGTGCCACGACGGAGTTATCGGTAAGGGCTCTGGCGACAGTCCGCCAACCGGCAGCAGACTGGGGCCGCCCGGGAAGGGTCGGAGGCCGGTGCGCCATTGCTTCCGCTTCCCGGCGCAGCTGTAGCACCACATTGTCATCATCGGCATTTTTCAGGTGTAGCCGGGTGACGACGTAGGCTTGCGCAAAAAAAATCAGCGCCGGCAGGGCAATCGGAAACGCAATCCCGCAATACGCGCAGGCGAGCGCGGTCGTCATGGTCGCCCATGCGGCGAGCGTAAATCTCCACCCGAAGCGCCGGCGGCGGTCCCACCTCGCCTGCCAGCTATCGGCTAGCCGCATCAGCGCGTCGAAGGACCCTTCGGCATCGAGCCGTCCTTCGCGAACTACGTTCGGGCCCTCCACGGGGTCCGTTGACGAGATGCATGAAGGCATAACGCGAAATGGGCCTGCGGGTGCCTTGAGCATCACGCGCTCATCCCTATGGCCGCATGGCGACGCCGATGCAGACGCCTTCCTCCGGCAGCGGAATGTTCGTCAGCTCGCCGACAGATAGCGCGGGAACTCGCGGGAAAATTCGGGGAAATAACTTCCAATTACCGCAATGTCGAAGCACCTCAGGATTGCTTCTCCCGGCTCGCGATCGAGAAGAAAGCGGAATGCCGCGCGCACGCACTGCTCCGGTGTCGCCGATCCACGCGAGAGGCCATCGAATTGCGCACGCGACATTGTCACCTCATGGCGTGTCGCGCGTTCGCTGTCGCCAACCCGGATTTCGAACCGGAGAGGGTCACCGTCATCGATCACATGAATTTCGAGACCGGTCATTCTTCCCCAAATTTCGCTTCGGTGAGCGCCACGACCGCCGCGAGCGCTGTCGGCGCGTCGGAGCCCTCGGCATCGATTGTAATCTCGCTGCCTTCGCTGGCGGCCAACATCATCAAGCCCATGATGGAACGTGCATCCACCGTCTGCTGATTATAGGAAATCCGGATCCGCGAATCGAAGCGTGCTGCCGCCTCGACGATCTTGGCGGAGGCGCGGGCGTGCAGTCCTTTCTTGTTGGCGATCCGGACGACCGCGCTAAGCCGCTCTTCCATCCGACTCGTTCACCCGTCAGGCAGGTCGGCCGAACCCGCGCGCATGTATTTGCGGCCGGCCTCGATGGCCTGGCTCACGGCTTCACCAAGCGGCAGGCGTCCGCGCACATCGATCAGCTTGATCAGACTGGGAAGACTGTAACCCGCCAGCACCTCGACGCGCCCTCGCTCAAGGCAGGTCAGCGCTATATTGCACGGCGTCCCCCCATACATATCGGTAGCTACCACTACGCCGTCGCCGTGGTCGATGGACTTCACGGCCGCGGCGAGCTCGCGGCGTCGGCGTTCGATGTCGTCTTCGGGACCGATGCTGACGGCGCGCAGATCCGGCTGGGGGCCGACCATATGTTCCATCGCAACGATCGTCTCCTGGGCGAGCCGCCCGTGGGTGACGATCACAATTCCGATCATGCCATACCGCCCCTGAGTGCGGCGAGACGATACCGCACGCCGCCTGCGATGGAAGGCCTTACCCGCGAAACGCGACGCCAAATCACCCGAGACTCTTGGCTAAGGCCGCAGCGATTTTCGCGGGCGCGGACGCTTCGAACGGCGCAATCGCGATTTCGGGCGGCCAGGCGCGCTCAGGCACATCGAGTTCAGCGGCCGGCCGATATCGGCCCGACGCGGGGAAGCGGGTCGTGGCGGCCGGCAGGACCAGTCGGACAACCAGCCGGATGGTTGCTTCCTCGCGGAACTGCATTGGCATGATTCCGATACCGCGGATTTCCATTTGCCCCCGCAGCGGCCGCGGCGCGCGCGCGCGCAATTGGTCGCCAGCGACGAACAGATCGCAACGGTCATCTGCAACGAGGATTGCGCCGTTGGCAATGAGCCGGAGCGCCAAGTCGGACTTTCCCGAGCCGCTTTCACCAGTCAGCAGAATGCCCGCATCGGTGGGCGCTCCGAATGGTCCGCCCGCATCTCCAAGCAGGACGCAAGTCGCGTGGACGTTGATCATCGGCCATCGTCCGCGCGTGGAAGCTCGACGATGAACCGGGCGCCCGTTTGCCCTTCCGCGGGCGAACGGTTTTCCGCCCGGATTCGCCCACCCAGGCCCTCCGCAATCTGCCGCGCGATGGAAAGACCGAGTCCGGAATTCCGGCCGAAACCATGCTCCAGTGGCCGCTCGGTGTAGAATCGTTCGAAAATCGTCTCGAGGTTCTCGGGCGGAATGCCCGGGCCATCATCTTGCACCGTCACGCGAACTCCATGCTCGCGGCGTTCTGCAGCGATCGCCACCACGCCGCCGTCAGGGCTGAACGAGACCGCGTTGTCGATGAGATTGCGGAAAACCTGACCCAGCCTCTCGTCCTGTCCGAGCACAAAAGTCGGGTGGGGCAGGTCGAGAGCAAGAGACAGCGTGATGCCGCGTGAAAGAGGAACGAGTCGATACACGTCTGCAACAGTATCGAGGAGATGCGCGAGATCGACCGGCTTGAGCTGCTCCCGGCTCAATTCTGCGTCGAGCCGTGATGCATCCGAAATGTCGGAGATGAGGCGGTTGATGCGCGCAACGTCATTGGTAATGATGTCCATCAGACGCGCGCGCGTCTCTTCGTCGGGAGCGCGCTTCAGCATTTCGACTGCGCTTCTGAGCGAGGTCAGAGGATTTTTCAGCTCGTGTGCGACATCGGCGGCGAACCGTTCGATTGCATCGATGCGTGCATACAGAGCACCCGTCATTGCAGACAGACTGTTCGCAAGATCACCGATCTCGTCGTCGCGCTCGGACATCGGCGGGATTATTTCGCGCGCCACGCGCCCGCGGCGAACGCGATCGGCGGCGGCGGCGAGTGCCCGCACCGGCTGGGCAATCGTGCTCGAGAGGTAAAACGAGGAGATCACCATTACGAGAAAGGCGACGAGAGCGATGCCGATCAGGCTTGCACGCTCTTCGCGCAGAATATCGTCGATATCGCCGCCTTCGGTGGTCACCATGAGCACACCGTAGACGGTCCGGAAGCGCTCGATCGGAACCGCAACCGAAAGAACGAGTTCGTTCTGCTGATCGAAGCGCCGGGCGGACGCGGGTATGCCCTGCAAGGCACGGCGCACCTCGCCGTAAACGCGACCGTTTCCGCCGGATTCGATATAGGGCTCCATGGTGCTGAACGGACGCACGCCCATGATCCCGTCATAGAGTCGCCGGATCCATGCTTCCACGCGATGGCGAAGGTCGAGCGGCGGCAAATCCGCGGTCTCAACCACGTTGCGGGCAAGGAGGTCTCGTGTGTCGATTTCGAGCTGTCCGTCTGTCCCATAGAGGCGCGCGCGCAACTTGGTTGGCGCAATGAGTTGACGCAACAGGGGTTCGGCTTCATCCATGGCGATCGAGCGGGTCCGCTCACGCGTGGCATATTCGGCCAATGTCCCGGCCGTGATGGTGGCGACCTGACGGATGCCAGCCAGCCGCTCGTCGACGAGCCCTTGCCGGCTGGATTGCACAAGCAGCATTCCGGCAATCAGGATCACGAGCGCTACGGCGTTGAAAAAGATGATGCGCCAGTAGAGGCTCGAAATGCGGCGCCGCGGCGGCCGCGAGGCGCCGCGAAAGAGGCTCATTCCGTCCGCCGCGTCATCCCTCGCGGTAGCGGTAGCCGACGCCATAGAGGGTTTCGATCGCGTCGAAACTGTCGTCGATGGCCTTGAACTTTTTTCGCAGCCGCTTGATGTGGCTGTCGATCGTTCGATCGTCGACATAGACCTGATCATCATAGGCCGCATCCATCAGATTATCACGGCTTTTCACGAATCCGGGGCGCTGTGCGAGGGACTGCAAGATGAGGAACTCGGTCACGGTCAGGCGGACCGGTTTTCCCTCCCAGGTGCAGTCGTGCCGTTGGGGGTCGAGGGTGAGCTTGCCGCGAACAAGGGCCTCGCGCTTGGTTTCGGGAGGGGTCGCGCCGGATTTTCGCGCGTCGGCACGGCGCAGGACTGCCCGGACCCGCTCGAGGAGCAGACGCTGCGAAAAGGGCTTTCGGACGTAGTCGTCGGCGCCCGCATTCAGTCCCATCAGCTCGTCGATTTCTTCGTCCTTGGAAGTGAGGAAGATCACCGGGAGATCCCCGCTCTGCCGCAGACGGCGGAGGAGTTCGAGCCCATCCATGCGGGGGAGCTTGATATCGAGGATAGCGAGATCGGGGGGCGTCGCCAGCAGCGCACCCAGGGCGGACGCACCGTCGGCATAGGTTCGGACATGATACCCTTCCTGCTCGAGCAGCATGCCGACCGAAGCCAGAATGTTCCTGTCGTCATCGACGAGAGCGATGGTCGCCATTCTCGTTGTCGGCCCCATGGGTTTCGTGCGTACTATAGCGCGGGGATCAGAAATCGCGCGAGTGTCGATGGGCCAGCCGGATTATGACCCGCGTCGCTTCCGTGCGAATGTGCCCTATTACGCGCGCTACCGATTGCCTTACCCGGATGCCCTGATCGGCCGTATTGCCGAGTGTGTGGGCCTTGGCTCCGGAGACTCTGTCCTGGACCTCGGTTCCGGGCCAGGTCTTCTCGCTGTTCCATTTGCGCGCGCGGGCATGATTGTCACGGCTGTGGATCCTGAGCCGGACATGCTGTCGGACCTGCGTAGCGCGGCGGACTGCGCGGGCGTGACAATCGATATCCGCGAGGGCAGTTCGTTCGATATGCCACGCGGAATCGGTCCGTTTCAACTCGCGACGATCGGGAGGGCCTTTCATTGGATGGACCGCGCCGCGACTCTGGAGGTGCTCGATGGTCTGATCTGCGCAGGCGGAGCCGTAGCGCTTGTGCATGACGATCATCCCGCAACTGCCGAGAATGCCTGGCGCCACGCCTTGCGCGATCTCGCGGACAAGTTCGGCCGAACGGAGGCGCCGCATGTACGTGCGAGCCGGTCGGAGGGATACAGGACCCACGAGTCTGTGCTGATGGATTCCGCTTTTTCGCGACTCGAACGGGTGGGAATCGTTATCCGACGGTCGTTGAAAGTGGACGACATCGTCGGGCTCGCTTTCTCGCTGTCCGTCCTCTCGCCGGAGAAGCTCGGAATCCGGACAAGCACGTTTGAAGCCGAATTGCGGTGCGAACTCGCCCGGCTCAGTCCGGAGGGGCAGTTTACCGAAATTGCTGAGCTGTCCGCCCTGATCGCCCGGCGCGAGTAAGCCGCTGCGGAAGGGATCAGACGAATTCCACTTTCAGGATCTCGTAGGAACGCGGCCCCCCGGGTGCGGCGACTTCGACCGTGTCGCCCTTGGCCTTTCCGATCAGCGCGCGCGCAATGGGCGACGAAATTGAAATACGGCCATTCTTCGCGTTGGCCTCGAAGTCGCCGACGATCTGATATTTCTTTTTGGCGCGGGTGTCTTCGTCCACGAGTGTCACGGTTGCGCCAAAGGTGACAGCGTTCCCCGAGAGCTTCGAAATGTCGATAACGTCCGCGCGGCCAAGCTTGTCCTCGAGCTCGACGACCCGTCCCTCGATGAATGACTGGCGCTCCTTTGCGGCATGGTACTCCGCGTTTTCGGAAAGGTCTCCATGGGCGCGCGCTTCTTCGATCAGGCGGATCGTGGCGGGCCGCTCCACGGTCTTGAGATGATTGATCTCGTCTTCCAGGGCCTTATAGCCCGCGGCCGTCATCGGTATGCGTTCCATGACGTTCAGGTCCCAGATAGTCGCAAAGGAACTCCTCTCGGCCTGCCCAGCGGGCCGGGCCGATCCGGAGCTACGGGTTCTGTCTTAAATGCCTCTCTGCTCTCGGCGATCCATTCCAGACCGGCGAGCGGGTCCAAGGTAGGGCCGGACGGAGGGGACTTCAAGAGACGCGGCAGGGTCGGTCAAGCCTGGACGTAGCTCTGAAGGGGACGGACCTCGAGGCCGCCCTCGCGAAGTGCCGCGATCGCTTCGACGCTGGCCGCCGCGCCCGCTATCGTCGTGTAATAGGGAACCTTCATCTGCAGCGCCGTACGGCGAATGGACAATGAATCCATGAGCGACTGGCGTCCCTCGGTGGTGTTGAAAACCAACTGCACTTCGCCGTTTTTCAAAGAGTCCACAATATGCGGGCGGCCCTCCAGCACCTTGTTGACCAGACGGACCTCGAGGCCTTCGGCCTGCAGATATTTGGCGGTGCCTCGCGTGGCGATGACATCGAATCCCATTGCAATCAGCTGGCGCGCCGGAGTGACTGCGAGCGGCTTGTCCGATTCTTTGACCGAGATAAAAGCGGTGCCACTCAGGGGCAGTCTCGCGCCCGCGCCGATCTGACTCTTTGCAAAGGCGCGTCCGAAGCTCGTATCGAGACCCATGACTTCCCCGGTGGATCGCATTTCCGGGCCGAGAACCGTGTCAACGCCCGGGAACCGGGCAAACGGCATGACGGCCTCCTTGACCGCGATGTGGGCAAATTTCTTATTCGCGAGCCTGAAGCTTTCCAGCCTTTCTCCCGCCATGACCCGCGCGGCAATGGCAGCCACCGGCAGGCCGATCGCCTTGGCCACGAATGGCACGGTCCTGCTCGCCCGCGGATTGACTTCGAGGACAAAAATATCGTCGCCGCGAATTGCGTATTGCACGTTCATCAGGCCGCACACGTGCAGCACACGGGCGAGCGCCTTCGTCTGGCGTTCGATTTCGAGGAGTGCCGGGGCCGCCAGCGAATGGGGCGGCAAAGCGCAGGCCGAATCGCCGGAGTGGACGCCGGCTTCCTCGATATGTTCCATGATTCCGGCGACGAATACCTCTCCCGCGTCATCAGCGATCGCATCGACGTCGATTTCGATCGCATGCTGCACAAACCCGTCGATCAGCACCGGATTGTCGCCGGAGATGCGGAACAGTTCGCCGGAATGCAATTCGGCCGCGAGTTGAGGTTCGTCCGAAACGACGGTCATTCCACGGCCGCCGAGCACATAGGACGGACGAAGAATCACCGGGTAGCCGATCTCGCGCGCCGCCGCAATTGCCTGTTCCGCCGTCAGCGCGGTCGCGTTGCGCGGCTGGCGAAGCCCGAGTTGCTGCAGCAGGAGCTGGAAGCGCTGGCGGTCTTCGGCGAGGTCGATGGCATCGGCGCTCGTGCCGAGGAGCGGAACGCCTTCCCTGACGAGCGTGCGTGCGAGCTTGAGCGGTGTCTGTCCTCCGAACTGCACGATCACGCCGGCGAGGATGCCCTGCGACTGCTCGACGCGGACGATTTCGAGCACGTCTTCGACGGTGAGCGGTTCGAAATACAGGCGGTCGGACGTGTCGTAATCGGTCGAGACCGTTTCCGGGTTGCAGTTCACCATAACGGTTTCGAAACCCCGCCCGGAGAGCGCATAGGCCGCGTGGCAGCAGCAGTAATCGAATTCGATGCCTTGCCCGATTCGATTGGGGCCGCCACCCAGGATGATGATCTTCCGCGCTGTAGAGGGATTGCTCTCGCAGTTCGCAGATCCGCCAACGGGGCGCTCGTACGTCGCGTACATGTACGGCGTAAGCGCCGGGAACTCGGCCGCGCAGCTATCGATGCGTTTGAAGACCGGTTGCACGCCCGCAACGATTCGCGCGCGGCGGACATCCGCCTCCGTCACCGCGCATAGCTTTGCGATCCGCGCATCGGAAAATCCCATGGCTTTCGCGTCACGCCAGGTCTCGGCGTCACGCGGCAAGCCCTCGCGGCGCAGCCGCGCTTCCGCATCGAGTATAGATTCCAGTTCATCCAGGAACCACGGATCGTAGTGTGTAATGGCAGCTACTTCGGTAGCCGGGAAGCCCGCGCGCAACGCTTGCGCGGCAATGCGCAGCCGGTCCGGGCCGGTGCGTGCGAGCGCGGCACGGATGGCGTTGGGATCGTCGGGCAACCCGATTTCGTCGAGACCCGCCAGTCCGGTTTCGAGCGAGCGCAGCGCCTTCTGCAGCGACTCTGCAAAAGTCCGGCCGATAGCCATCACTTCGCCCACCGATTTCATCGATGTTGTCAATGTCGCTTCCGCGCCCGGAAATTTCTCGAAGGCAAAGCGCGGTATTTTCGTAACCACATAATCGATCGTCGGCTCGAACGAGGCGGGCGTGGCTCGCGTGATATCGTTCTGCAGTTCGTCGAGTGTGTAGCCCACCGCGAGTCTCGCGGCGACTTTGGCGATTGGAAACCCCGTCGCCTTGGAGGCGAGCGCTGACGAGCGGGACACGCGGGGATTCATCTCGATGACCACCATCCGTCCATCGCGAGGATCGATGGCGAACTGGACGTTGGAGCCCCCAGTTTCCACGCCGATTTCGCGCAGCACCGCAATCGCTGCGCTCCGCATGCGTTGATATTCCTTGTCTGTCAGGGTCAGCGCCGGCGCGACCGTAATCGAGTCGCCCGTATGCACGCCCATTGGATCCACATTCTCGATGGAGCAAACGATGATGGCATTGTCCGCGCGGTCGCGGACCACTTCCATCTCGAATTCTTTCCAGCCCAGAACGGATTCTTCGATCAACACTTCGTTGGTGGGCGAGGCATCCAGACCCTGTTCGACGATGTCGAAGAATTCCTCGCGGTTGTAGGCAATCCCGCCTCCGGTCCCGCCAAGAGTAAAGGAGGGACGAATCACGGCCGGCAGGCCCACGTGCTCGAGCGCCTGCAGCGCATGCGTGAAAGCTTCCGGCGAAAGTTCCATCAGCGGATTGTTCTGGCCGTCGTAGAGAAAATTCCCTTGGCTGTCTTTCTTGTGCCGCAGATATCCTTTGAGGGTCTCCCCGCGCGGCACATCGAGGCCGATTTTCATCATGGCGCGGCGGAACAGTTCGCGATCCTCGGCCTTGTCGATGGCTTCGGCGCTCGCGCCGATCAGCTCCACGCCGTATCTATCGAGCACGCCGCGTTTGCGCAGCGACAGCGCCGTGTTGAGAGCGGTCTGTCCGCCCATCGTCGGCAGAAGCGCGAACACCCGACCATCCGGCAGGTTTTGCCGTTCGCGCACGATGATCTTTTCGACGAAATCGGGCGTGATAGGCTCGACATACGTCGCATCCGCGAGCTCCGGATCGGTCATGATGGTGGCCGGGTTGGAGTTGACGAGCACGACCCGGTAACCCTCCGCCCGCAAGGCCTTGCAGGCCTGGACGCCGGAATAATCGAACTCGCAGCCCTGGCCGATAACGATCGGCCCTGCACCGATGATAAGGACGGTGTGAATATCCTGACGCTTGGGCATTACCCGGTCAACTTCGCCATTTGAGTGTCGTCTCAGGCACCGGATTTGCGAATGGCGCTCCGGTCTGGACGGATTCGTTCCAGGCTTTCTTCAGGCGCTGATACCACATCGCCGGCGTGTCTGCGTCGGGAATGAACATCAGGCGCGGGTGGAATTTCAGACCTTCGCGCTGAAGCTCCACCATTGCGCGGTCCTGGCCGAGAAAGGCCCGGGCGAGGGGTCCGAAGAGCGGCTTTGCGAGGTCGAGCCAGCCTTTGTTCCAATAGAACGTCTGTGTGACCTCCGTGGTCTCGCCGTCAACGGGCGTGCAGGTTGTGAGGCCGACCACTTCGACACCCCCGGCGCGGATGTGCTCGAAGCGGGTGCCTGGAAGCTCGAAGCGGATTTCGGTTGTTACTTCTCCGCCGAGCAGACGATAGGCGAAAGAGTTGGATGATGGCCGGTGCGCCGTCATTACGAATCCGCGCAAGGAGGGCGCAAAGCGCTTGGCCTTCGGATGGATCGACGCTCGCGTTCGCCAGTACCATGCCTGGTGCACGAAAGGGCCGTGGGCCGGGTCCATCAGACCGACGACCGCATGATCCATCGCGCACCGGAAGCGCTGGGTTTCCAGCCAACGCGGTTTGGCGTCGCCTGGCAGTGGCACTTTGGGCGGTGCGATGTCAGGTGCGGCGGTCTCCCGGCCGGCCGCCGGCATGAACAGCCAAATCTGGCCATCCTGTTCGTAGAGAGGGTAGCTGCGAACGCGGATACGCGAGGGATCGAAGTCCTGTTCTTCGACGAGCGACGGAATGAACCTGCACCCGCCATCGGCCGCAAAACGCCAACCGTGGTAGGCGCACTCGATCACGTTCTCTTCGAGGACACGCCCGGCCGAGAGCGGCACCGCACGATGCGGGCAGATATCGCGCAGGGCGAAAGCCTGACCGTTGCGCATGCGGCCGACCAGGACCGGTTCACCAAGGAGAATGCGACGATAGAGGCGGCCTTTCCGGATCTCTCCGGCAAGTGCGGCTCTGTACCACAGATTGCGCAGAACTGCGGGCGCGTCCTCCGCGACCGCCGCGCCTGGCGGACTCATTTGCCCGGTTTTGCCGGAGTCGTGTTTGAAGGAAGCGGTTTCAGGAGATTTTCAAGTGTCGTCATCAATTGCCGCCCCTTGTAGATCGGCAATTTATACGCCCAACCGGAGACGCGCGCATCTATGGTCCGGGCCTGCTGCTGGGCCTGCGGCTTTCCGGGCTCCCCTTCCGCGGAAATCGTGGCCCAATAGTCCTGGCCTTTCTGGATGGTATGCACGGTTACCACGAGACCGTCGAAGGTATGGGCAACGGTGCGCGCCACGTGGGCGGTGTCGGAGAAGTCGAATTCGCGCGCGGGGCGGACGTCGTCGAACGTGAAGCCGGACACCGCGCCCGCCACCGCATCCGCGGCGCCGGTGTAGGCGAGTTCCCGGCCTTTCGGCAGGTCGACGATGGCGAGATCCGCCACGTTGGGCTTGTCGCGGTGTATCTCGAAGGACGGCCCCTCAGCGGGATTGACGTCGACCTCCTGGATCCGGGCGAGATCGACATCCATCACCTGCTTGTCGAGCCACTGGCCGACATCGGTTTTGGGCTGGAAGACGCTGCGGGCGAGCCAACTCTGGTCGGAATCGGTCCTCCGGACGAACAATCCCACCGCGCCGCTTGAATCTCCGATATCGACATTCTTGCCGGTGATCACGCCCGCGAGCATCCGGCCCTGTCCATTCCGGAGTGTGACCGAGACGCCGTTACCCTTGGGCGGCGCGTCGAGATCGAGATAATGAAGCCAGTCGCCGCGCGCCGTCTTGGGTTCGAGGGTTTGAAGAGCGGCGAGTCCGACGATCGTTTCGCGGACACGGTTGAACGAAGCGGGATAGTCGTCGTGGCTCGCCACGACCCAGCCTTTTTCAGGCTTGAACTGCACATCGATAACGCCCGACTTCGACGCGATACGAATATGCGCAATCTCGCGCACATGCGACGCAAGGCCCGGGAGAAAGGACTGCGGCTGATAGCGCGGTGCCACTTCGTCGGCCTGGTGCAGCAGAGCCACGACCGCAAATGCGATCATCGCGAGCGCGATGACTGCGAGCGCGAAAAGATTTCGCCGGCGTGGATCGTGCGTGAACGCAAACGTCTCAGACATGTCCGAGCCTCAAAACGCCAGAGCGCGGGCTCGCCGGCGCCGCCTCAGGAAAGCGAGCACCATCGCGAAACCCGCGACGAGGATCGGCACCAGCGCGATGTTGACGAAGGCGAGGAAGGCGCCCAGCGCATCTATGTTCTTTCGGAGATTGTGCTGTACGTCGCGCAATTGCGTCCGTGTGTCGGCGACCTCACGTCGGAACTGGGCGATCTCGTGCTGTTGTTCGGCGCTGAGCGCGGTGCCGGACGATTGCGGCCCCGTCGTTCCACCGCCCTGCTCAAGCGCGTGCAAGCGGTTTTCGGTGTCGGAGAGGCGCTGCTTCAGCGCATCGGCTTCTTGCTGGAAGCGTGCCTGTGCCTGCGTCTGAAGCTTCTCGACCACAACGAAAGGACGGTTGCTGGTCGCCCGCGTCCGCAGCGAAATCAGATCGTTCGAGCCCGTCAGATTCTCGACCGCGTTAAGAACGAACGCGCCATTGTCCGCGAAAGGCGTAGCCAGCTCGTGGCCATAGAGCGACTCGGTATGCACCCAGAAGCGGTCGTCGAAAATGTCGCTGTCCGCCATTACGATGACGTTGATCGGAACTTTCGAAACCATGATCTGACGGGGGAGCGAGGGCTTCGCAGGTGTGGTTTTGCCCGGCGGATCGGCAGCAGTTGCCATCACCGGCGGTCCGCCGGGGAATGCCGTTTTCACCGTTCCGGAGATTCGGGCGGCGATCGTATAGCGACGGCCCGTGGGCTCGACCTGCGTCATCAAATCCTGCGGACGCGGATCGAGATGCGCCTGCATCGCATCCATGAGCGAGGCTTCGTCAGACGAACGAACGAGTGGCTCGAAGGTCGTGGTTGCGCCTTTGCGCGGCGAGAGCGCGCCTACGCTCGCGAGATTGAGCGTCTGGAGATTGGCGGTGACCGGGTCGCCCCGGTCGAAATCCGAACTGTCGAGATGAAGCCAGAGAGGATAACGCGCGACCGGGTTGCGCGGATCGGATGACGTCTGCACCGCTTGGGCCAGGTCGCGGTCGAGTACGACTTTGGAGGGATCGTAATTGACGCCCCAGGCCTGGAGCAGGGTCTTCATATCGGACGAGGAGGGCGCCATGCCCTGGCCGCCGCCCTGGGCGGCCATCGCCACTTCCGACATCGGATCGAGGAATGCGAGCGCGTGGCCGCCGCCCAGCACGTATTGATCGATCGCGTAAAGCTCTTTCGGCGACAGCGGCGACGGGTGGGCGAGAACGAGCAGCGTCACATCGGAGGGAATGCGGTCGAAGTCCGGCCCAATGGTCTTCGTGGTGTAGGCCTGGCTCAGCTCTTGGTAGATCATGAAAGGCTGCGCTTGGCCACGCAGCATCGCTGCGAGTCCACCGGCGCCACTTTGGAGCGGGAGGCTGGAGATGATGCCGATAACCGGTTTTTTGGGCGTCGTAAGCCGGTAGACCAGTGAGGTCAGATCGTATTCGAGGTACGGTTCGCGTTCCTGCGCGAAGAATGGAATGACCTGCTTGCCGTCAATCGTATTGGTGCCGACCAGGCCGAAATACACCAGATCGCCGGTGTCGGTTGGCGCACCGGAAAGTCCGGCCGCCGAGGCCTCGTCTTCGGCCGGCGTGAACGGCTCCGCGTCGATTTCCTGCAGGATAAGGCGGCCGTGCGAGTGCGCTGCGTACTCGCCCAGAAGATCGCGCACACGCTGGGCATACGCGTTGATCTGTGCGTAACGCGCTGCAACCTTCTTCGAATAATAGAATTTGAGCGTGATCGGCTCGACGAGCGTGTCAAGCGTGTGCTGCGTGCCCGGTGAAAGCGTGTAAAGCCCGTTCTGTGTCAGGTCGAGGCGCGTGGTCGTGAAAGTCGCGTCGGCGCCGATATTGAGCCCCACGAAAATCACTGCAGCGAGCGCGATGGCGCCCAGGGCGTAGAGGCGGCGGGAAATCGGCTTCATGCGGAAATCAGCCCGTCTTTTTCAGATCGACCACGACGACATTCGCCGTGAGGAAGAGCGCGATCAACGAAAAGAAGAAAACGAAATCGCGCAGGTCGATCACGCCAGTTGAGATCGCGGTGAAGTGCGTCAGAAAGCTGAACGACGATATCGCTTCGACGAGAGCGAACGGCGCCCAGCCGCGAAAGAAATCGAGCACCAGCGGGGCGCCCGAAATGGTGAACAGGAAACAGACCACTACACTCACCACGAAGGCGATTACCTGGTTGTTGGTCGATGCCGAAATGGCGCCGCCGATCGACAGGTAGGCGCCCGCCATCAGAAAACTCCCGATGTAGCTTGCGAGAATTACCCCGTTGTCGGGATGCCCGAGGTAATTGACGGTGATCCAGATGGGAAAGGTGAGTAGCAGGGCGATCCCGGTGAAGGCCCAGGCAGCCAGATATTTGCCGGCGACAGTCGCCCAAAGCGGCACGGGCAACGTGAGCAGCAGCTCGATCGTGCCCGTGCGCCGCTCTTCGGCCCACAGCCGCATCGAAATCGCCGGCACGAGGAAGAGATAGAGCCACGGATGAAATCCGAAAAACACCTGCAGGTCCGCAGTGCCGTTCTCGAAGAAATGGCCGATATAGAAGGTGAAGGCGCCCATCGCGAAAAGGAAGATCACGATGAACACATAGGCGAGCGGTGTCGCGAAATAGGCCGCGAATTCGCGCTTGAAGACGGCGAGAAGCTCTCTCACGCGCGTGCCTCCTGGGCGCGCTTCGCGTCATGGGTGGTGATGGCGCGGAATACTTCGTCGAGCCGCCCTGGCTCAGCATAGAACTCCTTCACGTCCCATTTTTCCGCTGCCGCAAGTGCGCTTACGTCTTCGATCAGCAGCGCGCCGCTCTTGGGGAAGGCTGTCAGCTCGATCGCGCCGTCGCGACGCGGCGCGTCTTCGACGCTCGCCACGCCGTTCAGGCTCTTGAGCCGCTTCTTCACTGCCTCGGCGACTGCCGGGGGGAGCGCGAGTGTCACGGCGTTGTGATAGCGGGAGCGGGCAAGCAGTTCGGCCGGCGTACCGTCGGCCACGATGCGGCCGCGATCGATGATCACCGCACGCGTGCAGATCGCCTCGACTTCCTCGAGCAGATGGGTCGAAACGATGATCGCTTTCCGAGGCGCCATCGCGCGGAGGAGCTCGCGCACCGAATGCTTCTGGTTGGGATCGAGACCATCCGTCGGCTCGTCCATCACAAGTACGGGCGGATCGTGCAGGACCGCCTGCGCAAGCCCGACCCGTCGCTTGAATCCCTTTGAAAGCGTCTCGATCGGCTGGTCGAGAACCGGCTCGAGTTCGGTCTTTTCGACGGCCTCGGCAATACGGGTTTTTGCTTCGCCGCCGGAAAAGCCGCGGACATCGGCGATGAAAGCCAGAAACTGCCGTGGCGTCATATCGCCATAGGCCGGCGCTCCTTCGGGGAGATAACCGATCCTCCGCTGGGCGGCGATCGGCTCGTTTTCCACGTCGAAACCGCAGACCCTCACCCGGCCCGAAGTGGGCGCAAGGAAACCGGTAATCATTTTCATCGTGGTGGATTTGCCGGCGCCGTTGGGGCCAAGAAATCCCAGGACTTCGCCTCGTTCAACCTTCAGGTTGATGCCGGCAACGGCTGTAAGGGGGCCGAAACTCTTGGTCAGTCCATCGATTTCAATCATGGATCGGAAAGTGCAGCCCTGGCGAACCGGAAGAATGGCAGCCCCTTAGAGAAATCGCCGTCCGCAGGCAAGACGGCAAAGGTTAAGTTGCAGTCATAATTCTGCTGCATGGCGAAGCGATGTTCGGCCGTGCTTGATGATTACACGAACATCAGGAACCGGGTTCAGACGAAAATGAATCGGGCGAGGTTGCTGGATAACCGGGCGCTGCAGCGGGCAATCGTCGTGGGAACGATGCTCCAGATCGTGTTCGTGCTGCTCGCCCATTTCAGCGTGTGGATGGAGACGCACGCGCTGCTGTTTGCAGGAATGATGATTTCGGCGACGGTGGGCTATCTTTATGCGCTGGAGGTCGCACGGGGATACGCGAGAGGGGCGTACGGCGGCGCCATCGCGGGCGGACTTTGCGCGGTAATCGGCATCGCTCTTGCGGTCTTCCTGGGGGACATGAGCGGACGGATTTTTATCGTCCGGGATCTGATCTCGGTGTTCACGGGCGCCGTCGGGGGGATCTACGGCCAGATGGCGGCCGACTGGCGCTAGGCGAGCTTGTTTAAGGCAAAGTGCCGGCTGGCCCGTATTGGTAAACCCGAGAGGGTTGGGGGGCCTGGATCTACGGGTCTGCCGCGACGCTCCAGCCGGCCCACGATCTATTGGATCGGTTTAGGGCTGCCGAATGGTCTAATTGCGGCAGGTTTGTGTCAATTCACAGCTTAACCCGTCCCCCCCGGGCATCGTGCCATGCGGTCGGTGGGACCTGGGCTTGGACGCGCGCCGCCAAGGCGATAACGCTTTTCCCGAAATCGAATTCCGGTGTCGACGATGAGCCGCATGATTCCCGTAACCGCGGAATTGATGTCCTATGTCCAGCGCACCGGCGCACGAGAGCATCCCGTGCTTGCGCGTTGCCGCGAAGAAACTGCGAAGCTGCCCAACGCCAACATGCAGATCGCCCCCGAACAGGGCGCTTTCCTTGCGCTGCTCGCGAAGCTGGTCGATGCGCGGCAGTCGATCGAGGTCGGCAGCTTCACCGGGTACAGTGCGCTCAGCGTGGCACTCGCGCTGCCCGAAGGCGGCCGGGTGGTGGCGCTGGATGTCAGCCGGGAATACACCGACCGGGCGCGCGAATACTGGAGAGAGGCGGGTATGAACGACCGCATTGAACTGCGGCTGGGTCCGGCGCTCGACACGCTCGATCGGATGATCGAGAGCCGCGAAGGGCCGTTCGACATGGCCTTCATCGATGCCGACAAATCGAACTACGACTGTTACTACGAACGGGTGCTCCAGCTCCTCCGACCCGGCGGCGTCATTGCGCTGGACAATATGCTGTGGAGCGGCGCGGTGGCAGACCCCTCGATCACGGATGCCGATACCAGCGCGCTGCGTGCCCTCAACGCGAAGATACAGGCCGACGAGCGCGTCGACATGGCGCTCGCGACCATCGCCGATGGGGTGATGCTGGCCCGCAAACGGTAACCCTTGCCTATCGGTCGCCCGGGTTCCATTGTCCTTCGCATGGCCGAGGAACCCATAGCGTTCCTCCGCGCGGTCGGCCGCCCGGCCTCGCGGACAGAGTTTTGGGGCGGCGCAGCCGGGATGTGCAAGAACGCGGTGCGCTTCGACAGGCACGAACTTGTCCTCATTCTTCGCATTTACGGCCGCATGGTTGCTGCAGGCGAATGGCGCGACTATGCAATCGATTTTCTGTCCGATCGCGCCGTGTTCTCGGTTTATCGCCACGCGAGCGAAGTGCCGGTTTACACCATCGAGAAGCATCCGGAATTACGCGCCAGGCAGGGCGAATATGCGATCTTCGCCGCGAGTGGACATCTGTTGAAGCGCGGCCGCGAACTCGCGCAGATGCTTCGCCTGTTCGACCGCATGCTGATCCGTACGCTCGAGCAGGCGTGACGCTCAGTCGGGAAGGGAGATCAACATGAAAATCGGCGCAGCCGCATTGCTGTTCGCGGCATCTCTGGCCACGGCGGCGATTGCCGCCGACAAGCCGCAATATGGGAACTGGGGATTCGACGCGAGCGGCGTCGATCCGCACGTAAGACCCGGCGATGACTTCTTCCGCTACGCGAACGGCGCGTGGCTCGATCGCACGACCATTCCGACGGACAAGCCTGCGTGGTCGCTGCGGCTGGCGATGACCGACACCATCCAGGCGCGGCTGCACGATCTCATGCAGAAAGCCGCCGCGAAGCACGAAGACGTCGATCTCGAGGGCGAAGTCGGCGCGTTCTACGCGGCGTTCATGGACGAAAAACGCATCGAGGCGCTCGGCTCAAAACCGATTGCGCCCGAGCTTGACGCGGTGCGCCACGCGGCATCGCGAGATGAACTCGCAGGGCTGATGGGCCGCGCCACGGACGATTTCGACAGTTCGATTTTTAACATCTCGACCGATGTCGATCTCAAGGATCCGAAGCACTACGCAGTCTATCTGTCGCAAGGTGGCCTCGGACTTCCTGACCGCGACTATTACCTGAAACCCCAGTTCACGGCCGCCAAGGCAGCGTATGAGGCGTACGCCGCGAAGCTCCTGCAGGCGATCGGCTGGACGGACGCGCAGCAGCGGGCAAAGGATATCGTCGATTTCGAGACGAAGATCGCATCTGTCAGCTGGACAAAAGCGCAGGACCGCGATGTGCGCGCGTTGTACAATCCGATGGTGGTGGCCGATCTGGCGAATTTTGCGCCGGGCTTCGCCTGGAAGCCGTTTCTCGATCAGGCCCAACTCGGATCTCTTCAGCGCGTGATCGTCGCCGAGAAGAGCGCGTTCCCGAAAATCGCGGCGGTGTACGCGGCCGCGCCCCTCGACACGATCCGCGCCTGGCAGGCCTTTCACATCGCGGACGCTGCGGCGCCTTATCTGTCGCACGATTTCGATACCGCCTGGTTCGATCTGCACGACCGCACCCTCGCCGGACAACAGAAGGAAGAGCCGCGCTGGAAACGGGCAGTGGAGCGCGTGGGCGGAGGCGATTGCGGCGCCAACCCGGGTGACTGCTTCGGCACGCTGAACTGGGCAGTCGGCCAGCTCTACACGGCGCGGTATTTTCCGCCGAGCGCCAAAGCCAAGATCGAGGATCTCGTTGCACATCTGAAGGCAGCTTACCGGTCGCGGCTCGAACATAACGATTGGATGAGCCCGGCGACCAAGGCCCAGGCGATCAGGAAACTCGACACCTACACCATCAAGGTCGGCTTTCCCGATCATCCGCGCGACTATTCAAAGGTCGTCATCCAGAGCGACGATCTCGCGGGCGATGTGCGCCGCGCGGCTGCCGCCGACTGGGCCTTCTATGTGGGCCGGCTGGACGGACCGGTCGACCGACAGGACTGGAGCATGACGCCGCAGACCAACGACGCCTATAACGGCTCGCTGCGCGACATCGTGTTTCCGGCCGGTATCCTGCAGCCGCCGATCTTTGACCCGAATGCCGATCCCGCCATCAATTACGGCGCCATCGGCGCCGTCATCGGTCATGAGATGACCCATGGCTTCGACGATCAGGGCCGCAAGATCGATGCGGCGGGCGCGCTGCACGACTGGTGGACTCCAGAGGATGCAAAGAAGTTCGAAGAACGCGCGGCCACGCTCGGCAAGCAGTATTCGTCCTACGAACCACTGCCCGGCGTGCATGTGAACGGCGATCTCACCATGGGCGAGAACATTGCCGACCTGGGCGGATTGACGTTGGCGCTCGATGCCTATCACGCCTCCCTGAACGGGAAGCCTGCGCCGGTGATCGACGGATTGACGGGCGACCAGCGCGTCTTTCTGGGGTGGGCGCAGGCGTGGCGCGGCAAGGTGAGCGACGACTATGTGAGGCGGCAGGTGGTGAGCGATCCGCACAGTCCGCGTCAGTTCCGGGTGAACGGCGTGGTGCGCAACATCGATGCCTGGTACGCGGCCTTCGACGTCAAGCCGGGCGAGAAGCTCTATCTCGCGCCCAATGATCGCGTGCACATCTGGTGATGCTTCGGAGAGCATGCTTCGACAAAGCCCGGCATGAGGAAACTTTCCTCACTCTGAGCGTGTCGAAAGGTGGGAATTACGGGCGATTTGCGCCCTCCGACGTGTCGCTTCGAACGGCACGCCGACAAAATCCAACTGCTGCCGCGACACGCCTTCGAGGTCCGCGACAAGTTCCTCATAGATGACCCTGTGGATTTTTCCCGGCAGCACGCCGTCGAAGTGCGCCATCAATCGCACGCACTCCCTGTAAAGGCGGCCGATGTCCGTCAATCGGTATGAAGAGTTCGGCGAGGCCTGCTCTCACTTCGTTCTTTTGCCGCCACGTTTGGCGCGGAGCTTCTTCAGCGCCTGGCTCTTGTGCATTGCGATGTGGTCGGTCTTGTCACTTTTGATCTCATACTGTGGCGCCTCGTGGCTCGCATGATGGACGTGGCCTTTGTAATCGACGTCCTTCGTGTGAATCCGAATGATCGTGCCGCTGACGTGACCGGCTTCGGAGTTCCAGGTCACGTGATCGCCAACCTTGAACCTCGCGATCATGGTCGTGGGCCTCAACTCTGCTCCGCCTGAGGATAAACCAGCAGTCCCAATTCGGTTGCGCGGGCCGCCGGGATGAGATGTGCGGACTCGACCTTGCCGGCGCCGAGGATACGAAACACGGCTTCGCCGGCAGCGAGCGGATAGTCGGCGATGATGCGGCGACAGCACCGCCACCATACGGCCTCGGAACACATGATCGTGCAACGCTAAATAAGACGGCCCCGGCGTCGCCGCCGGGGCCGCGCGCGGAATGCGACGCTTGCTTACCGGCGGTTGCCCAGCAGCTGCATGAGCATCAGGAACAGGTTGAGGAAGTCGAGATAGAGCCTCAGCGCGCCGAAGATCGCCTTGCGGCCCGTGACGGTGCCGTCGTCGTTCGCGACATAGCTCTCCTTGATCCATTGTGTGTCGTAGGCCGTGAGCCCGGTGAACACGAGCACACCGACGACCGAGATGATGAACGTCATCATCGCGGAATGCAGGAACATGTTGACCACGGCCGCGATCACGACGCCGATCAGGCCCATGAACAGAAACGAACCGAAACCCGTGAGATCTCTGCGTGTGGTGTAGCCCCAAAGGCTCATGGCACCGAAGGTGGCTGCGGAGATGAAGAACACCTCGGCGACGCTCGCGCCCGTATAAACGAGCAGGATCGGCGCGATTCCGATGCCGACGAGAGCGGCATAGGCCCAGAACGTCCCCTGCGCTGCAGTCACGCTCATCCGGTTGATCCTGAACGACATAAGAAGCACGAGCCCGAGCGGCGCGAACAGCGCGACGAGACCCAGGAACGTCATGCCCAGCTGATGGGTCGAGGGATTGATGTGATAGAAAAGCTGGCCGAAGGGCGTTTCGGCGGTAATCCAGGCCGTGGCGCCGGTTAGCGCCAGCCCGATCAGCATGTAATTGTAGACGCGCAGCATATAGGCGCGCAGCCCGGCGTCGATGACGCCGGTGGTTGCGGTCTGTCCGCGCAGGACGCGATTGTCGTAGTCAGCCATCTGGCAAGATCCTCCAGGGTCCGAACACGGACCACACGGGCGTAATATCGGGCTTCGCCGGAGCCGGATCAAGGCGGCCGCCATGGCCTCGTTCTGACGCGAGGTTACAGGCTTCTTAACTGCGTTGCCGGTCTGGCGGCCAGCGCGGTCCAGGCGATGACGAGGCCCGTGGCGAGGGCGAGGAGGATGCCGCCGCCGACGATCAGGGCGACCGTGCGCCAGTCAATGACGGGTGGCAGATTGAAGACGCGCCGCGCGACGAGCGTTGCGGCGGCAGCGCCTGCGCCGAGCGCGAACGCGCCCGCCACGGCCCCTGTCAGCAGATATTCGAGCGCATAGACGCGCAGAATCTGCAGGCGGGTGGCGCCGATCACTTTCATGATCGTCGAATCGTAAAGGCGCGCGCGCAGTCCGGCCGAGATCGCGCCGGCCAGCACGAGCAGTCCCGCAACAATCGTGACAAGGCAGGCCACACGCACGCCGAGGGCAAGCTTTTCGAGAAGGGTGTCGAGCTCGGCGATCACGTCCTTCACTCGCACCGTGGTGACGGATGGAAAACGATCGGTGACGGCGCGGTACATTGCCTCTTCGTCGCGCGGCGCAACGCGCACCGTGGCAAGAAAGCTGTGCGGTGCCTTGTCGATGATGCCGGGCGACAGAATCAGCACGAAATTCTGCTTGCCCGTCGAGAAATCCACATCGCGCAGACTGGCGATGTGGCATCGGATGTCGCGGCCGAGCACGTTGAGCGTAACCGCATCGCCGATCTTCAGTCCCATGCCGCGGGCGAGATCCGCGTCGAACGAGACGAGAGGCGGGCCTCGATAGTCGGCCCGCCACCAGCGGCCGGCCGCGAGTTGCGTGTCTTCCGGTTCCTTCGCTGCATAGGTAATGCCGCGGTCGCCGTCGAGAGCCCAGCGCGCGTCGCGAGCCACCTTCGCCTGCGCGGCGGGTACGCCGTTCAGGGCCACGATCCGTCCACGGATCATAGGCGTGCGGCGGTAGTCGCGCGCGGACGTAAAGCGCGCGATCGTGCGATCGAAGGCGCCCGCGTCGGCCGGCTGAATGTCGACAAAGTAGAAAGTGGGCGCGGTGCGGGGAAGACTGGCGGTTACTTCTGCAGAAATAGTGCGGTCGAGAATGGTGACCGCCGCAAGGAGCGAGAGCCCGAGGCCCAAGGCAACGATGACGGCTTCTATGGATGAACCCGGCCGGCACAGATTCGCCAGCGCGAGGCGCGGTGCGGGCCATGCTGCGGGCGGCAGCGCTCGAACAAGAAGACGCAGTCCGGCCGCCGCAAGCGTCAGCGCGAGCGCACCGCCGCCCGCGCAGGCGATAAACCACAGCGAAAACGGCAGCGACGGCGAGACGGCGAGCGCGAGCGCGATCACGCTCAGACCGGCGAATGAGGCGGCGACGCGATAGGGCACGCTGCCAGGTATGTTTGCGGGCGCGACAATATCGCGGAACAGAGCGGCGGGGGCGATTTCACGGGCGCGTGCGAGCGGAGGAATGGAAAACGCGGCGGCCGACAGAATTCCGAAGGCGAACGCGAGCAGGGGCGGCGCGGGAAAGAATGCGAAATGCGCCGGGAGCGGAAGCTCCGAGCCGTAAAGCCGCACGACCAGAAATGCGATCGCCGCGCCCATGATGGTGCCGGCAAAAGACGCGAGCGCCGCAATCGCCATCACCTGCAGAAAGAAGACGAGAAAAACGAGACCGCCTGCGGCGCCGTGCGCTTTCATAACGGCGATCGCTTCGCGTTTGCGGTCGACAAAGGCGCGCACCGCCTGGCCCGCGCCCACGCCGCCGACGACAAGCGCGGTGAGACCGACGAGTGTCAGAAAGACTCCGATCTGGCGGATGAAACGATCCGTTCCGGGCGCCGCGTGATCGCGGTCGCGAACCTGCCAGCCGGCGTCGGGAAAGCGCGCGTTCGCGTCACGCCGGAACGCCGCGATCGAAGCATCCGGCGGCAGGCGCACCCGCGTGCTGTAGTCGATCAGGCTGCCGACGGTGATGAGTCCGGTGCGCGCGAGCGCGACGGTCGAGACAATGACGTGCGGGCCGAGGCTGAAGCCGCCGGAGAGGCGATCGGGCTCGTTTGTCAGGACCGCGGCGACGCGAAATTCCTGCCGCCCGATGCGGATGAGGCCGCCCCGCGACAGATGGAGCCGGTCGAGCAAAGTCTGCTCTGCTACGGCGCCACAAATCGCGTCTCTGCCACACGCAAGCGCCACACCGAGCTTTCGCGGCGGCGAAAGGCCGACACTGCCATAGAGCGGATAGGAGGAATCGGCCGCTTTCAGTTCGATCAGTTGCCGCGCCGCCGGTTGGCCGTTCATGATGGCGTACGCCATCGCACGCAGCGACTCCGTTTGCGAAATTTTGCCGCGCGATTGGGCAAAGGCGCGCTCGGCGGAGGTGAGCGGGCGGTGCACAAGGTTGATCGCCACGTCACCGCCGAGCAGGGCACGGCCGTTGTCCGCGAGTCCCGCCAGCAGTGCGTCCGCGAGCGAGCCGACGATCGCGATGACGGCCGTGCCGAGCACGAGAGATGCAAAGAAGATGCGAAAACCGGAAAGACCACTGCGCAGTTCGCGGCGCGCAAGTCGCCAGGCAAGCGCGGTCGAACTCATGCCACTGCGGCGTCCCTGTCGCCCGGGAGCATGCCGTCTTTCAGACGTAGGACCCGTGCGCAACGGCGGGCGAGCGGCTCTTCATGAGTGACGAGAAGCAGCGTCGTTCCGGCGCGCGCGGCGAGGGCAAACAACAGCTCGGCGACCAGCGCGCCGGTTTCGGTATCGAGATTTCCGGTGGGCTCGTCGGCGAACAGGACACACGGCTCCGCCACCATCGCGCGCGCAAGTGCCACGCGCTGCTGCTCGCCACCTGAGAGTTCGCCGGGATAGTGATCCGCGCGGGCGGCAAGTCCCACCGCGTCAAGCGCTTCGCGGGCGCGCGGGAAGGCGCGGCGTGCGCCGGCGAACTCGAGTGGCAGTGCCACGTTTTCCTGTGCGGTCATCGTCGAGATGAGGTGAAACGACTGGAAGACGATGCCGACGCGCTCGCGCCTCAGACGCGCGAGCGCATCCTCCCTGAGATTCGTGATGTCGATGCCTGCGAGCGCTACACGCCCGGAGGTGGGCTTTTCGAGACCTGCCGCGATCATCAGGAGCGAAGACTTGCCCGATCCCGACGGCCCGAGCAGCGCGACCGATTCGCCCGCCGCGGCCGACAGCGAGATCCCGCGCAGCACGTTGACCGGTCCGGCGCCGCCCGACAGGGTGAGATGCACGTTATCGAAAAGGATGGCCGGGGAGTTCACGTCCACCGCCGCTTCAATAATGACGCGCCAAGGTCGTTCACGGCGCGCGAATCACCATGAATGGTGCTAGGCGATATGGCATGAGCTTTGGACGATTCAAGCAAACGGTGATGGCGGGCACGCTATTTGCGGCGTTGTGCACGCCGGCCTCTGCCGTGCCGCCGCTAAAAATCCTTATGTTCGGCACGAGCCTCACCCAGGGGCTGGGGTTGCCGCCGGGAACAGAACTGCCGGCAGTTCTGCAGCGGCGTCTCGCCGCGACGGGAATTGCCGCAAAAGTCATCAATTCAGGAGTCTCCGGCGACACATCGGCCGACGGCGTCTCGCGCATCGACTGGTCGCTTGCCGACCACCCCGATGCGGCTGTCGTCGAACTTGGTTCGAATGATGCGCTGAGGGGCATCGACCCGCGGCAGACGGAAAAGAACATCGGCGCTGTTCTCGCCAGGTTGAAGGCGGCGCACATTCCGGTGCTGCTCCTCGGCATGAAGGCGCCGCGCAATCTGGGACCCGATTATGATCGGGCATTCGACTCGATCTATCCAAAACTCGCGCGCGACTATGGCGACCTGCTTTACCCGTTCGTGCTGCAGGGCGTGGCGCTCGATCCGGCGCTTAATCAGGCCGACGGCATCCATCCCAATCGGAAAGGTGTGCAGGTCATCGCGGCCCATCTGTTTCCCGAGGTGCAAAAACTCGTCGCGCAGGCGCGCGGACGCTGATGTTCAAGCGGCTTCTCTCCGTCGGCGGCTACACGGCGCTTTCGCGCTTCACGGGATTCTGCCGTGACATCATGATGGCCATCGTGCTTGGCGCGGGGCCGCTGTCCGACGCGTTCCTCGTCGCCTTCCGGCTGCCCAACAATTTCCGCTCCATCTTTGCGGAAGGCGCGTTCAACATGGCGTTTCTGCCACGCTATGCGGCACTGCGTGCCCGCGAGGGCGAGGAGAGCGCGGCGCGTTTTGCCGATCGCGTCTTCTCCTGGCAGATTGCCTTCCAGCTGGTGCTGCTTGTCGCAGCCCTTGCCGGCATGGGCTGGATCATTCGTGCCATGGCGCCCGGCTTCTCCGCGCATCCCGGACAGACGGAACTTGCGACGGATCTCGCTCGCGTCACCTTTCCCTATCTTATCCTGACCGTCGTCGCAGTGCAGCTATCGGCGATGATGAACGCACACGACCGGTTCGCCGCCGCCGCGGCGTGGTCGATCTTCCTCAACATCTCGATGATGGCAGCGCTTGCAGCGTGGCGCCTGTTTCCGAGCGCGGCCTACGCCGCTGCCTGGGGCGTGTTTTTCGCAGGGCTTCTTCAGCTCGTCTTCATCGTCTGGGCGGCGGCACGAAGCGGACTAAAGCTGCGTATTGCGTGGCCGCGCTGGACTCCCGAAATCCGCATCTTTTTCGTCGCATTGGGCGCTGCGACCTTCGGCTCGGCAAGTGTCCAGATCAGTCTCTTCATCGACAATGTGATCGCGAGCTTCCTGCCCTCGGGCGACCTGACCGCCCTCTATTACGCGGACAGAATCAATCAGCTGCCGACCGGCGTCTTTGCAATTGCGCTCGCCACGGTGCTGCTGCCGGAAATGTCGACAAGGCTCGCGAAAGGCGACCGCGCCGGCTCGGACAATGCGCAGAACCGCTCGGCCGCGCTCGCGCTGCTGCTGACGCTGCCCTTCGTTGCCGCCTATTTTGCCGTGCCGCTCGTCATCATGCGCGGGTTCTTCGCGCACGGCGCGTTCCATCTCGCGGCCGCGCTCATTTCGGCCCACGCGCTGATGGCGTACGGCGTTGGTCTGCCGGGCTTCGTGCTGCTGCGCATCGTGCAGCCCACCTTTTATGCGCGCGGCGATACCGTCACGCCAGTGCGCGCCACGATTGCCTCGGTGATCTTCAACGTCGGGACTAAAATTCTTCTCGTATGGGGATTCCATTTCGGCGTCGTCGGCATTGCGCTCGGTACCTCGCTCGGCACGTGGGTCAACGTGGCTGTGCTGTTGTGGCTCGCGCAGTCGCGGCGGCTCATCACCGTTCAGACGAGCTTCACGCGTGCGCTTCTGCCCTCGCTCATGGCCGCGGCCGCGACGGGTGTTTTCGCCTTCGGCGGCGCCTCGCTCGCCCGCGACCTCGTGCATCCGGGACTTCTGCGCGATGAGGCGATGCTGTTGGCTGCGATTGTCGCAGGAGCTGCAGCATACGGAGTCGTGACGCTGCTGTTCCGAAGTGCATTGCCTCTCGGGCGGCTCGGCCGTGCGGGAGTGCGATCGTGATTCGCCTTTTCGTCGCTCTCGCGCTCCCGGAACACATTGCCGAGTCCCTGCTTCTCCTGCAGGGCGGCGTGCCGGGCGCGCGCTGGAGCGAGCGCCAGCAGTTGCATCTCACACTGCGCTTTATCGGAGAAGTCGACGGCCGCGATGCCGCCGCCATCGACGACGCGCTCGCCTCGATCCGCTCGCCGCGGTTCACACTCGAGCTGAAGGGCATCGGCGAGTTCGGCGGAAAAAATCCGCGGGCGCTGTGGACGGGGGTGCGCGATCCCGCGCCGGTCGAACACCTGCAGCGAAAAGTCGAGAGCGCGTTGCAGCGCGTGGGCCTTCCTGCCGAAGCGCGCAAATTCGTGCCGCACATCACGCTGGCGCGCCTGCGCGGGAGCCCGCGCGACCGGGTCATTACTTTTCTCGCTGGTCACGCGCTTTATGCGGGCGCGCCGTTCGAAGTGAACGCCTTCATCCTCTATTCGAGCCAGCTCACGCCCAACGGCAGCCTCTACCGTCCCGAGCGGAGTTACACGCTGGAGTGAGGTTGCACGCGGCGGCGCCGAGGCGCGGAACCGGTTAGTTCACCACCGAGACTCGAAGAACAAAAAAAGAATGATTGCGCGCAAAACGCGCTGTTTCTTCGTGGTCTTCGTGACTTTGTGGTGAGTTACCGCCGCAGCTCTGCAGTTCCGCGTGCAATCGTCATCGCTCACCGGCTTCGATGGCTTCCATTGCTTCGTCGGACAGGCCGAAGTGATGGCCGATCTCATGCACCAGCACGTGGCGCACGATGGCGCCCAGCGTCTCCTTGTGTTCCGCCCAATAGTCGAGAATGGGGCGCCGGTAGAGCAGGATGAACGTGGGTTGGGCGCCCCCGCGGTTCGCCCGGCGCGCCGCGAGGTCGGAGCCGTGGAACAGGCCGAGCAGATCGAACTCGCTTTCGAGTTCGAGATCGCGGATCGTCTCTTCGTCCGGAAAATCCTGCACGGCAAAGGCGATGCCCTCTGCAAGCGCGCGAAATTCCGCCGGCAATCCCGAGAACGCATCGCGCGCCAGCGCCTGCAGATCGTCGAGCGAAGGGGCCGAGCGTTCCGACCAGTGCATGACCGTGTCATCCCATGGCGACGGCGCCCACGCAATTCGCTAACATCGCGCGCGAACCGTGATGGGAGAAGGCGATGAAGAAACTCGATGCCGACGCGCGCGCCGCCGCACTGAAGGAGTTGCCGCACTGGCGCGAGGTGCCGGGCCGCGACGTGATCGCGCGCAAGTTCGAGTTCCGCGATTTCAACGAGGCGTTCGGCTTCATGGCGCGGGCGGCGCTGCTGGCCGAGCGCATGGACCATCACCCGGAATGGATGAACGTATACAAGACCGTCGATGTGCGCCTGACGACGCACGACGCGGGCGGGCTGACTGAGAACGACATCCGCATGGCGAAGGCGATGGACCAATACGCGAACCCTTGACGGGCGGAGGATTCACATTTGTCGGTGCAGAGCAGGGAATTTCCGCGCGTTTGATTGCTCAAATTCCCTGCCAGGCGAACGAGCCGTTCTCATTTCCCTGCCAAAGCGCCCGGCGGCTCGAAATTCCCTGCTTCGACGTTCGACGGCCCAGAATTCCCTGCCAGGTGGCCCGCCCATCGAAATTCCCTGCGTGCGCCGTGCGAAGCTCAAATTCCCTGCGAAAAGCCCCGCGACTGACTACGGTTGCCCCCCGGCTTCCAGCCGGGATTTGTAAACCAGATCGGTATTGCTGTAAACCACTGCTGCACCGACGTTTCCGCCTTCTCTCGATTACCGGCGCCGGACTACCCTAGGGCGGGGTTCGACTCAGAACGACCGGAGAGGGCAATGACGGAGTCAATCGCAGTATTCGGGATGCTGGCGCTCGTTCTTGCCGTGGCGGCATTCCTGGCAGGCCGGCTCTTCGCGGCCCGATCGGCAGCTGCTGGCATTGACACGGCTCCATTGCTCGGACGCCTCGAGGCGATCAATGCGTGTGTCGAGCGGCTCGACCGGGTGGTGCGAGAGGATGGCGAGATGGCGCGCAGCGGCGCGGACGAGCGCGGCCGTCTCCTGCGCGAAGAGGTCGCGAAATCGCTCGCGGATTCGCGAACGGAGATGTCGGGCGGCCTTGCCGGCGTGCGCGGCGAGATCGTGACCGCTCTCGAGAAGGCGGGCCAGGAGCTGCGCGAATCGTCTGCCGATCTGTCGCGCGTGCAGAAGGAGCGGCTCAACGACGTGGCGCTCAAGGTCGAGCGGCTTTCGGAGACAAACACAAAAGCGCTCGAGGCGCTGCGCGAAACGCTGCAGCGCAATCTCGACACGCTCAGGACCGACAATGCCGAGAAGCTCGAAGCCATGCGCCAGACGGTGGACGAAAAGCTTCAGGGCACGCTCGAAAAGCGCTTAAGCGAATCGTTCCGGCTGGTCAGCGAACGGCTCGAAGAGGTTCACAAGGGTCTCGGCGAGATGCAGACGCTGGCGACCGGCGTGGGCGATCTCAAGCGCGTGCTCACGAACGTGAAGGTGCGCGGCACCTGGGGCGAAACCCAGCTCGCCAATCTGCTGGCGCAGGTCTTTTCGCCCGAGCAGTATTATACGAACTGCAAGACGAAGCCCGGCTCCTCGGAGCGCGTGGAATTCGCGATCCGCTTTCCAGGCCGCGGTCCGGACGACGCGGAAGTGCTGTTGCCGATCGATGCCAAGTTTCCGCGGGAGGATTACGAGCGGCTGGTGGAAGCCTCCGAGCAGGGGGATACCGAGGGCGTGGAAGCTGCGGCGAGAGCGCTCGAACTGCGCATCAAATCCTGCGCGCGCGACATTCGCGACAAATACATCTCTCCGCCCGAGACCACCGACTTCGCGATCCTGTTTCTGCCGACGGAAGGCCTCTACGCCGAGGTGCTGCGCCGCGGGGGACTCGCCGACACGCTGCAGCTGGATTATCGGGTGGCGGTGGCCGGTCCCACCACGCTCAACGCACTCCTCACCAGTCTGCAGGTGGGCTTCAAGACTCTCGCGATCCAGCGCCGGTCAAGCGAGGTCTGGCAGGTGCTGAGCCAGGTGAAGACGGAGTTCGGTAAATACGGCGACGTGCTCGAAAAGGTGAAGAAGAAACTCCAGGAAGCCTCGAACACCGTCGATGCGGCAGCGGTGCGCCACCGCGCCGTCTCGCGCTCGCTGAACCGGGCCGGCGACGGCTCCGATCTCCCCGCGCCGGATGTGGCCGCCATCGCCGAACCGATGCAGGCCGAACCGGAACTGGAAGAGGTCTGACGTCGGGCACGCAGGGTGCGTGTTTCGAGCTGCCTGCGCGAAGCTGAAGCTTCGGCGAAGGCAGGCAGGTCCGGCGTGTGGGAGAATTTTGCTGCTCAACCGGCCTGAGGTTCGCACATCTCCTCGAGGATTTGAACTGAAGTGATGCCGACGGACGGCCGCGCGCGCCGGCGCTTCCGCAGCCATTCGTATGTCGCGGGCGCGGCGAGGTTCGGCGTGGAAACCGGACGAAGCTCAGCGACCACCTTGCCATGGCGGGTGATCAGGACTTCGTCACTCTCGAGCGCCCGATCAATACGTCTGGGCAGGACAGCGCACTTAACGTCGGTGTCCTGGGCTTCATTTCAAATCCGATTATTGGGCCGGACGTCATATTTGCGACCAATGCCGTGCACAACCTTGCGGTCCGACGGCGAGCCGCATCATCAGGCGGGCAACTCGGGTTGGTTGGCGGTCTCGGTTTTTCCGAAGATGCTCGCCAGCTGCGAGCGGACCGTGTTCACGCTGACGCCGAACGTATTTGCGGTTTGCCGGGGCGTTGCGCCGCGCAGCAGCGCCAGGGCGATGCGGACCTCGGCCGGCGTGAGCGCGAACAGGGCTACCAGTTTTCCGCTCATGGCGGCTTCATTCGGCTGGGCATCGACGATGGTGACGAGCGCCGACGCGTCGCTCGTGACCATGGGCAATCCGTCCGGCTGGAGCGGTGCAACCGTGACGGACAGCGTGCCGCGCCCGGGGAAAGGCGCCGTCATGCATCCGCCCCGCCTGTCGACTGCATCCGGTGCCGTCGCGGTGCCGATCAGAGCCTCGAGTCTCCGCGCGGCACCGGCTTGTGTTGCGACGAACCGGCCATTGAACAGCTCAACCCCCTCTCGCGCGCCGAGAAGCCTTTCCGCGGCGGGATTGGCGTAACGGATGCACGGACTGTCCGTCGACAATGACCACGCCCTGCTCCAGACAATCCAGAGCCGCAGCCGCGCCGCTGGCGCGTTCGCGGGTACTGGAGAACAGCTCGCCGAGGCGAAAAGCCCGGATCAGATGCGACTGCAGGAACGTCGCAAGTTCAAACGCCTCGCGATCGAACCGACCGCGTTTTTTGCCGCAATGGATATTCAGCGTCGAAATTTCGAGCTCTTTGCTTCCCAAATCGATGAGGAGCAGCCCGTGCATATCCTGCGGAAGCATAAAGTCGTTGTAGAACTCGTCCCGGGCCAGCGATTCCCGCGGGAGGTAATCTTCTTCCGCCGAAATCCATGGCGCCCAGCCAGACATGTATTCCCGCGGGCGCAGCTTGATTACAAAAGGGTTCAGTGACGCAAAGTAGTCGCGGTAGCGCGGCAGTACGGCCGGGTCACGACGGGCAAGCAATGCCGTACCAGACCCGTCTTCTACGCTGAAGCGGGACAGGAATCCGCCGTTTCCGCCCAGGCTGTCGGCCATGCGTTCCATGACCGTGATCCAGAGACGCGGCTCCAGCACAGTTTCATAGATCAGATCGAGAAGCTGGCCGCGTTCGTCCACCGGGTCCTCACGTCAACCAGAAAATCTGAAAACGGTCCAAGGGGCAAGGTGGCGCGTCATTCACCTGAATGATGCGGAGGGATGCCGGGCACCCCTAGGGTCCTGCGATGCGCCAGGCCGTCGTGGTTAAGGGCGCCTGCTGGATCTTGGAGACGATCATGAGCTTTCGACTGAATCGGGCGATCGGGCTGGGCGCCGCGCTTTTGGCGCTCGCCTGGGTGCTTCCTGAGGCCACGCAAAACGCGCGCCACCTGGCGCCGGGCAGCAAAGCCGCGAACTGGCCACAATACGGATTCGATGGCGGCCACAGCAATTTCTATCCCTATGAGAAATCCATCGGGAAACAGAACGTCACCCAACTTCAGCTGAGTTGGTCGACGAACCCGAACGTCATTCAGTCGGAGGGCTATGTCGCGGATAAGGGCGCGATCTATGCGTTATCGGCGAACGATGGAAAGCTCTACGCGGTAAATGTCCAGGACGGTTCGGTTCGCTGGTCGACATCGCAACTACTGGGGAATGGCGTTCCTGGCGACTCCGTACCGGCCGTCGCGGGCAAGGTGGTGATCGTTCCCTGCAGCGTCGCAAACGGCGATCCCTCTCCCGGTGGATTGTGTGGCATACGCGCGTCCGACGGGTCCATAAAATGGAACGCCAATTGCCCGGTCTCCGTAAACTGTGGCGTGAGTTCGCCGGCCATCGACGGCAAGCTTGCCTTCTATCATATCAGCGAAATTATTTCCGACGCCAATCAGGAATTCCTCGCCGCGGTCAATGCCAAATCCGGCAAGCTTGTATGGGATGTCGCAACCTCCCCGTATCACTGCCCGGATACTGGCCGCAACAACGACCTGCCGGTGCCCGTGGCGAATGGACATGCTTACGAAGTCTTCTCCTGCCAGGGGCAGCAAGGCAACCTGCTCGAGGTTTGCGCGGTGCAGGAGAGTAGCGGTACCTCGGATTGGTGCACCGACATCGACGATCAATACGCCAGCGTTATCGAGGCGAACGGAACGCTTTACGTGACCGCATACGGCCCCTCGGGTCCGTATGCGGTGGCGCTGGATGAGGCCACGGGGGCGGCCAAATGGACGTCGGCCAGGTTCGCCGACGTCCCGGGCGCGACGGCGGCAACGAAGAACACGCTCTATATCGCGCTCTATCACGGTCAGGGGCTTCTCGCGCTTTCGGCGAATACCGGCGCGCAGCTTTGGAAGTACACCGGCGGGTATGCCTCAATGGTGGCCGCCAACGGCTTGGTTTATACCTCGACCTGCTGCAGCGGCGGCGGCACGGCGCTCATTGCGCTGGATGGCAAGACCGGCGCGAAATTATGGCAGAGCAGCGAGGGACAAGGCGGAGTGAACGCAACGCCGATCATTCTCAACGATACGATTTATGCGGGCTGTTATTACATCTGCGGCTACCGGGTGCCGTAGAAGATGGACGGGCCTTCATTTGGAACAGGGCCGCGTTCGGCAGCGAACGCGGCCCGTGCAGCACGCAGCGTGATCGCCGAACCGGAACCGGAAAAGGTTTGAAGTTGCTAATCTGTGCTTTACGCTTGTCATCGCCCGGCGCGCGGAACAGCGCGCCCGGGTGACCCATCTTCATTTTCGAGAGCAAATTGGGTCGCCCGGATCGGCTAGCGCCGACCGGGCGGTGACGGGTTTATGAGTGTTACTACCGCGCCTTCATCGTTCGCGCCGCATCCGCCAGCGCGACGGTGCTGTTGCGGCGGCTGTAGGAGAAGTAGATGAGCAGGCCCGCGGCCAACCAGATCAGAAACCCCAGCCAGACGAGCGGGAAAAACCCCCAGACGAGGGGATTTCCCTCCTTGAGAAAATAAATCAGGAAGAGCGCCGAAAAGGCGGTCAGCACCGGAATGATCCACGGCCCGAAGGGCAGGGTGAAGGTGCCGCGCAGTTCGGGATGGCGCTTGCGCAGCGACGGCACCGCGATCGCCACCAGAACAAACGCGGCCAGCGTCCCCATGTTGGTTAGCGATCCCAGAATGCTGATGGGAAACAGCGCGCCGGCCGCCGCGATGAGAATGCCAAAAAAAATCTGCGAAAATATCGGCGTGCGCCAGCGCGGATGCAGCCGCGTGAAGCTTGCGGGAAGCAGGCCGTCGCGCGACATCGCGTAGAAGATTCGCGTCTGGCCGTACATCATCACCAGAAGCACCGTGGTGAGCCCGGCAATGGCGCCGAACGAAACGATCAGCCCCGCCCAGGCGAGCCCCACGCTGTTGACTGCAAACGCTACCGGGAAAGCGACGTTGAGCGTGTAGAACGGCACCATCCCGTCCAGGATCGCCGCCACGATGATGTAGAGGATCGTGCAGATGACGAGACTCATGAGGATGCCGAAGGGGAGGTCCTTCGCCGGATTCTTGGCTTCCTCCGCGGCGGTCGAAACCGCATCGAAGCCGATATAGGCAAAGAACATGAAGGCGGCGCCGCCGAGCGTTCCGGCAATGCCGAAGGGAAAATAACCGCCCGCCGCGGTTTTAGGGCCCGGTGGCAGGCTGTAGTTCGCCGGGTTGATATGGTTGATGCCGATACCGATAAAGAAAAGAACGACCGCAACCTTTATCGCAACGATGACGGCGTTGACCGTGCCCGACTCTTTCGTGCCGCGCACGAGGAGCGCTGTGATCAGAAAGATGATGCACGCCGCCGGAAGGTTGGCGATGCCGGGTGTCATATCCCAATGGCTGTGCTGCCAGGCTTGGGGAATATTCCAGCCGAACAGCGTGTGCAGGATGAAGTTGAAATAACCCGACCAACCGACACTCACGGTCGCCGCGCCCAATGCATACTCGAGCACAAGGCTCCAGCCAATGATCCAGGCGGGAAACTCGCCGAGCGTCGCATAGGTGTAGGTATAGGCACTGCCGGAGATCGGCACCTTGCTCGAGACTTCCGCATAGCAGAGCGCGGCGAGCGCGCTGACGATTCCGGCAACCACGAAGGAGATCGTCAGGGACGGCCCCGCGCGCGTCGCGGACGCGACGCCGGTCAGCACGAAAATTCCCGTCCCGATGATCGCGCCGATGCCCATGGCGGTCAGCGCCCACGGCCCGAGCGAACGCTTGAGCCCATGCTCCCGGTCGGCGCCTTCCGCCAGAATGGTGGACAGAGGCTTTATGCGTTGAAAGATCATCGGTGAATCGCCCAGCCTTCCAACTCGGCAGGATCGTCTATCGCCGCCGGATCGGCAAGCGGCTTTATTGCCGCCCGGCGGGCACCCAGACCCTCCTGTCATTCCTGCGAAAGCAGGAAGCCGTTTTCATGCCGATGAAGAATAAAATGACGATGGGCGCGAGCTGTCTTCGCACTCGGCGCTCTGGATTCCCGCCTGCGCCGGAATGACAACGTCTAATTTCATGCAACGTAGATAGTGGCCGCCTTCGTTCAGCGGTGCATCACGGCCTTGCCGGCGTTTTTGACAAGGTCGTCCACCACCGCCGGATCGGCGAGCGTGGTGGTGTCGCCGAGATTGGCGAGATCGCGCTCGGCAATCTTGCGCAGTATGCGGCGCATGATCTTGCCGGAGCGCGTCTTGGGGAGTGCCGGCGCGAACTGGATCGCGTCGGGTTTGGCGATGGGAGAAATCTGTTCGGAGACCTGCCTCTTCAGTTCGTCCGCCAGCGCATCGGTAGAAGGTTCTCCGGCGACGAGCGTGACATAAGCGTAGATACCCTGTCCCTTCACTTCGTGCGGCATCCCGACGACCGCGGCTTCGGCCACCTTCGGATGGGCGACCAGCGCGGATTCGATTTCGGCGCTGCCGAGCCTGTGACCCGAGACGTTGATGACGTCATCGACACGGCCGGTGATCCAGTAATAGCCGTCCTTGTCGCGCCGGCACCCGTCGCCGGTGAAATACTTGCCGCGATAGGTTTTGAAATAGGTTTCGACGAACCGCGCGTGGTCGCCATAGACGGTGCGCATCTGGCCGGGCCAGGAGTCTGCGAGTACGAGGTTGCCGGTCGCTTCGCCCTCGAGAACGCGGCCTTCCGCATCGACAAGCTCGGGGCGGATGCCGAAGAGCGGTTTCGTCGCCGAGCCGGGCTTGAGGTCGGTCGCGCCGGGCAGCGGGGAAATGAGAATGCCGCCCGTTTCGGTCTGCCACCACGTATCGACGATCGGACAGCGTCCGTCTCCCACCACGCGGTGATACCAGAGCCACGCTTCCGGGTTGATCGGCTCGCCCACCGTTCCGAGGAGCCGCAGGGATTCGCGGCGCGTGCGTTTCACAGGCGCTTCGCCTTCGCGCATGAGTGCGCGGATCGCCGTCGGCGCGGTGTAGAAAATGGCGACCTTGTGCTTGTCGATCACTTCCCAGAAGCGCGACGGCGAGGGGTAATTCGGCACGCCTTCGAACATCAGCGTCGTCGCGCCGTTCGCGAGCGGGCCATAGACGATGTAGCTGTGGCCGGTCACCCAGCCGACGTCGGCGGTGCACCAGTAGATTTCCCCGGGTCGGTAATCGAACACCCAGCGATGCGTTGCCGCGACATAGAGCAAATAGCCGGCGCTCGTGTGCAGTGCGCCTTTCGGCTTTCCGGTTGAGCCCGAGGTATAGAGGATGAAGAGCGGGTCCTCCGCGCTCATTTCCTCGGGCGGGCAGTCGGTGGAGACTTTCGCAGCCTCATCCTGGTAACGGAAATCGCGGCCGCTCCGCATCGCCACGTCCGCGCCTGTGCGGCGCACGACCAGCACGGTTGTCACGTCGGGGCAGGAGGCGAGCGCTTTGTCCGCGTTGGCCTTGAGCGGCACCGTGCGGCCGCCGCGCAGGCCCTCGTCGGCCGTGATAAGAAATGCGCTGCCGCAGTCGCGGATGCGGCCCGCAAGGCTGTCGGGCGAAAATCCCGCGAAGACCACCGAATGCACTGCGCCGATGCGCGCGCAGGCGAGCATGGCAAACGCGGCTTCTGGGATCATCGGCAAATAGATCGTCACGCGGTCACGGCGCTGCACGCCACGTGCCCTCAGCACATTGGCGAAGCGGCAGACCTCGGTGTGCAGTTCGCGGTAGCTGATCGCGCGCGATTCCTTGGGATCGTCGCCCTCCCAAAGAATTGCGGTTTCGCCCGCCCGCTCCCGCAGATGGCGGTCGATGCAGTTCGCGCAGACGTTCAGTGTGCCATCTTCGAACCAGCGGATGTGCAGATCGCGCGCGTCGAAGGAAACGTCCTTGACCTTCGTGAAGGGCCGGATCCAGTCGATCGCTCTCGCCTGTTCGCGCCAGAACCCCTGCGGATCGGCCAGCGCGCGCGCGTACATCTCCTCGTATTGCGCGCGGCTCACCCGGGCGCGGGCCTTCCATTGCTCGGGGACCGGAAAAACTTCGTCGGACATCGGGATTGCTCCTGGCGGCCGATTATTGGCTCCCGCGTCCCCGGCTTCAAGCGAGGCCACTTGCGGCCCCGGTCGGGATTTGCGCCTCAAAAAGTTTGCCAAGGCCCCTTGCAATAGACTACTCTGTTGTATAGAGTATTCTGTGACCGCAAAGGAGTGCCTTGACATGCCTATTTCCCCCGCCGAAGCGCAGGACGCGCTGCGCGACATTTCTCGGGCCGAGCTTTCCAGCGTCACCCTCTATCGTTACCGGAACGCGTCGCCGCACCTCATCGTCTGGGGCGTGATCTGGGCGATCGGATACGGCGTGAGTTATGCGAGACCGCAATGGGGGGCGCTGTGGCCCGTTCTTGCGGCGATCGGGACGATCGCGAGTTTCTGGATCGGCTGGAAATCGAAACCCGAAATGGCAGCCGGTTATGACTGGCGCTTTGCCGCAACGTGGTTCGCGATCTTTCTGTTCATTGCCGCGGTTTTTGCGGTGATGCCGCCGCGCAACGTGGCGGAGCTCAGTGCCTTCTTTCCGCTTCTCGTGGCGCTTTTTTATGGCCTGCTCGGCATCTGGATGCGAGCGACACGGCTGGTGATCACCGGCGCTGCGGTCGCCGCGCTGACCATCATCGGTTTTTTCCTCCTGCCGCAGATATTTCTTCTCTGGATGGCCGTGGTCGGAGGCGGCGCGCTGATCCTCGGTGGCTTGTGGCTGAGGAGCGTGTGATGGAACAGCCCGATGTCATCATCCATCAGCCGGTACGCCTCAGGATCATGGCGGCGCTCAAGGCGCTTCCGGATCGCGAGCAGATCGAATTTGTGCGTCTGAAGGCTCTGGTCGGCGCGACGGAAGGCAATCTCGGCGCCCACATCTCGACGCTCGAGCAGGCCGGATACATCGAGGTCGAGAAGGACTTCGTTGCGAAGAAGCCGCGCACCCGCGTGCGTCTCGTGCGCACCGGCCGCCGCGCCTTCGACGACTACATTGCCTATCTGCGCGAAATCGTCGACGCGACGGCAGCGGCGGAGAAGCCCCGATGAGCTACAGCCCGATCGGCTGGGTTCATATCGTTGCAGCGGTTTCGGCGCTGGCATTCGGGGGCATCGTGGTCTTTTCGCGCAAGGGCACGCCCGTCCATCGGCTACTCGGCCTCGTCTATGTCTTCGCATCGCTGCTGCTCGATCTCAGCGCACTCTCGATCTACGACATGACCGGCCATTTCGGTCCGTTCCATGTGGGAGCGATCTTCAACCTCGCCTGTGTGTTGATCGGCGTGTCCGCGCCGATCCTGCGCAAGGGAGACTGGCTGAACCGGCATTTCCGTTGGATGGGCTGGTCCTATTTCGGCCTTCTGGCGGCAGGTTTTGCCGAAGCCGTGGTGCGCATACCGGCTCTGGAAGCGCACACCGCCACCCGCGGCTTCGAAGTCGCGATCGCCGCCACGCTGTGTTTTTCGCTGCTCGGCTCGCTCTTCATGCGCCGCCTCGGGCGGGCAGTGTCGAAATACGTGAGCACACGATGACGCGCGCTGGTGCTGTCACATCTCCTGCCAACAGCTCGGGGGAGTGGCCGACATGAAATGGTTCAAACGCATTCTGTGGGGGCTGCTCGGGCTCGTCGTTCTGCTCGTGATCGCGGGCGGCGCGGGGTTCTGGTACCTGACGCGCCACGGCGGTACCGACATTCGCGAAGCGGGGTTGGTCGGGCGTTTCTACGCGGCGCCCGGTACGAAGCATCACACCGCCGTGCTGATGCTGGGCGGCTCGAATGGCGGCTACCCGTACGACAGCGCCGCACAGAATCTCGCCGATGCCGGATATCCCGTGTTCGCGCTTGCCTATTTCAAGAGCTATTTCGGCCGGCCCACGGGCCTGCCGAAATACCTCGCCAACATTCCGCTCGAATATTTCTTCCATGCGATCGACTGGATGAAGAAGCGGCCCGAAGTGAACCCGGACAGGATCGTGCTGATGGGGGAATCGCGCGGTGGCGAGCTGGTTCTGTTGCTCGCCTCGCTCCGCCCCGACGTGGCCGGCGTGATTGCCTATTCCCCGAGCAATTATGTGTGGGCTGGCATCGATCCGACCTACCGCAATCCCGCGTGGAGATTGGGGGGCAGGCCCGTTCCCTTCCTCACCGTACGGACCTTCTCCTTCAAGCATGCGGTGGCAAGCTTTGAACATGCGATCGCAACGGCTACGCCGGCCCAGCGCGCGGCGGCCGCTATACCCGTCGAGAAGATCCACGGTCCGGTGCTCCTGATTTCCTCGAAGACAGACAATCTTTGGCCATCATCGGAAATGTCGGATGCGGTCGAGGCACGGCTGAAGGCGCACCACTTCCGCTACCGGATCGAGAACGTGCAGTACCGCAATGCGAGCCATCTCCTCATGGGCTATGGCCCGGGCATCGTCCGGCTCGGGATTCCCTTCGTCGGCGGGTTCTATTTCGGCGGAACTCCGGAAGGCACGCGCATCGCCCGCGACTCGGGCTGGGCGAAGGCCAAAGCGTTTATCGCGCGCATCGGGAACACGGCGACACCGAGCGCCGGGCGATGACGACGTAGAAGCGAAGGCGCTGAACAATTTCTCCTTGCTCCCGATGCCCCCTCACCCTAACCCTGCCCCTCTAAAGAAAGTGGAGAGGAAGCCGATGGCCGCGAACGGACAAGCCGCAAAACCAATCATGACCGACGATGCCGTCGCGGCGCGCACCGGCAAGGGCTGGGACCAATGGTTCGCGGCACTGGACAAGGCGGGCGCGGCGAAGCTCGATCACAAAGACATCACCACCACCCTTCACAAGACAATGAAGGTCGGCCCGTGGTGGAGTCAGATGATCGCGGTCTCCTACGAGCGGGCGCGGGGACTGCGCGCCATGAACCAGAAATGCGACGGCGAGTTTTCGGTGAGCGTGTCCAAGACGCTGCGGGTCGATCTGTCGACACTTTATGACGCGGTGGCCGACGACAGGCAGCGCATGCAATGGTTCCCGAAAGGCGCGTTCAAGGCGACCTCGCAGACGAAGGACAAATACTTCCGTGGCGCCTGGGGCACGAAGGGCGCGCGGCTGGAAGTCGGTTTCTATCCCAAGGGCGTGGGCAAGGCGCAGATTGCGTTGCAGGTGAACAAACTCGCGGGCGCCGAAGCCGTCGAATGCGAGCGCGCGGTATGGAAGAAGGCCATGGAGCGGCTTGCCGGTTCTTTGAAAGCGTGACAAACGGATCCATGCAGCTCCATCTCTGTTCCTGGCCCGAAGTCGAAGCCTATCTCGCGCGCTCGAAGACCATCCTCATTCCAATCGGCTCGACGGAGCAGCACGGGCCGAACGGCCTCCTCGGCACAGATGCACTCTGCGCGGAAATGATCGGGAGACGGGCGGGCGAGGAGACGGGCATCATGGTCGCGCCCGCGTTCAACGTTGGGCAGGCACAGCACCATATGGCGTTTGCCGGTACGATCACGTTGCGTCCTTCGACGATGATTGCGGCAATGACCGATTGGGCGCGCTCGCTCGCCCATCACGGTTTTGAGCGGCTTTACTGGCTGAGCGGACACGGCGGCAACGTCGCCACGATCAACGCCGCGTTCTCGGAGATATATCACGCACAGAGTCTTGCGAACTCCGATCGCGTACCGCTCGTCTGCAAGCTGCGCAACTGGTGGGAGCTGCCGGGCGTCGGTGAGGTCGCGAAACAGCTCTTTCCGGTGGGTGAGGGACATCACGCGACGCCGTCGGAGGTATCCGTCACCTACTATTTCTTCCCCGAAGCGCAGAAGAGCGTCGTGATGTCGCCGAAAATCGCGCCCCTCGGGCCCATTCATGACGCGGCCGACTACCGCCGCCGCTTTCCCGACGGACGCATCGGATCCGATCCGAGCCAGGCAAGCCCCGAGGCCGGCGAAAAGATCGTCGCCGCCGCCGTCAAGGCTCTTTCTTCGGAACTCCGCGCCTTCGCCGAGAGCGATTGACCGCTTGACTTGAGGTGCGACCGGTTCAAGATCGCCGGTCCCAGGGGCGCCCGTTAAGGGCTGAGATCGCGCCCGCGAGTCCCTTTGAACCTGATCCGGTTAGGACCGGCGTAGGGAGAGGTTCCATGAACAAGCCGATTCTCAATCCACGGCCCGTGACAAACGAGATCGTGACGCGCGGCAGCCTTCCGGGTTCACGGAAAATCTACCGCGATGGCGTTCCGTTCCGCGAGGTGGCATTGTCGGGCGGCGAGCCCGCCATCCGTCTCTACGACACGTCTGGTCCGTACACGGACGAAACGGCGTCGATCGACATAGAAAAAGGCCTAGGCCCGCGCCGGCACGCATGGATTTGGGCGCGCGGCGACGTCGAGAACTACCAGGGCCGCGTGCGCCGGCCGGAGGATGACGGGCTGAGGCGCGGCGAGATGCTGGGCGTTCCGCAATTCGATCGCGCGGGCCGCAAACCCCTGCAGGCGAAACACGGCCGCCGCGTCACGCAACTGCACTATGCGCGGGCGGGGATCGTCACGGAGGAAATGCGGTTCATCGCGTCGCGCGAAAATCTCGGACGCGCGGCGACCCGCGACGGCGAGTGCTTCGGCGCAGCGATTCCCGATGAAGTCACGCCGGAGTTCGTGAGGAGCGAGGTGGCACGGGGCCGCGCGATCATCCCTGCAAACATCAATCATCCCGAATCCGAACCGATGATCATCGGCCGGAACTTCCTCACCAAGGTCAATGCCAATATCGGAAACTCCATCGTCACCTCGGGCGCGGCAGAGGAGGTGGAGAAGCTCGTTTGGGCGACGCGCTGGGGCGCCGACACGGTGATGGACCTCTCGACGGGGCGGCACATCCATACGATCCGCGAATGGATCGTGCGGAATGCGCCGGTGCCCATCGGCACGGTGCCGATCTATCAGGCGCTCGAGAAAGTGGGCGGGATTGCGGAAGAACTTACCTGGGAGATCTACCGCGACACGCTGCTCGAGCAGTGCGAGCAGGGCATCGATTACTTTACGGTGCATGCGGGCGTGCGGCTCGCGCACATCCCGCTCACGGCGGAGCGCGTCACCGGCATCGTCTCGCGCGGCGGATCGATTCTCGCCAAATGGTGTCTGGCCCACCACAAAGAGAACTTCCTCCACACCCATTTCGAGGACATCTGCGAGATTCTGGCCCGTTACGACGTTTCCTTTTCATTGGGCGACGGACTGCGCCCCGGTTCGATTGCCGACGCCAACGACGCGGCGCAATTTGCAGAGCTCGAAACGCTCGGCGAATTGAACCGTATCGCACAAGCTTATGACGTGCAGGTGATGATCGAGGGCCCGGGTCACGTGCCGATGCACAAGATCAGGGAAAACATGGAGCGCCAGCTCGCGGCCTGCGACGAGGCGCCGTTCTACACGCTGGGTCCGCTCGCGACCGATGTGGCGCCCGGCTACGACCACATCACGAGCGCCATCGGTGCGGCGATGATCGGCTGGTTCGGCACGGCGATGCTCTGTTACGTGACGCCGAAAGAGCATCTGGGCCTGCCCGATCGCGACGATGTGAAATGGGGCGTGATCGCCTATCGCATCGCCGCGCATGCGGCCGATCTTGCGAAGGGCCATCCGGCGGCGCGAATCTGGGACGATGCGATGAGCAAGGCGCGCTTCGAGTTCCGCTGGCGCGACCAGTTCGCGCTGGCGCTCGACCCCGAAACGGCGCAAGCCTTTCACGACGAGACGCTGCCGGCGGACGGTGCGAAAGTCGCGCATTTCTGCTCGATGTGCGGGCCCAAATTCTGCTCGATGAAGATCAGCCAGGAAGTGCGCGAGGCCGCGCGCGGGCAGAACGACACGCTCAGCGCCGGCGAAATTCGCGCCGCAATGGAGAAGAAGTCGGAAGAATTCCGTGCCCGCGGTTCGGAAATTTACGTGCCGAAAACCGCGTTGGAGTAAAAGCGCGTTCCCGGCCGATCAGGGGCCGTCCAGCCCCAGTTTGCGTAAGGCGGCGGGGAGTGTTTCGTCGATCAGCTTCATGAAATCTTCGTTCAACGTGTGGCGCCGGGCGGCTGTCAGATCATTCTGCGTGCGCGGCCAGAGGGAACGCGCGGCGGGGAGCCAAGGCAGGTGTCCGTCCGAAAGAAGGGCGGGAGCCTCGACGATGACTTCACCCGTATCGGGATTGACGAGCAGAAGCCTGTAGGACGCGAACACGCCGAGCCGTTCGCGCCCGCCGGACAGGTCGCGGCGGTAGAGGCCGAGACCGCCCACGTGATGATTGCTCCTGCCGATCTCGTCGCCACGCCAGTCGCGCAGCACGAGCAGATACGCGTCCACCGCCGTCTCGGGGAGCGGCAGTTCGCGGATGTGACGGTCGAGCGAGGCGTAGGTCCAGGTCTCGAAATCCTGCTGCGAAATATCGATGGCCTGCACGCGAACGCGCGACCCGAGAAGATCTGCGATCTTGCGCGTGATCGCGTCGTCGAGCCCCCAATCGGAGATTTCGAGAAAGCTCGCCTGCGGAGGCGCAATCCATTCGAACGGCCGGTTGGGCACGCGTTCGAACATGCAGGTATCGCCCAGCGCAGCAATGATACCGAGGGAAAGGATGTGCGGCAGTGCGGTCTTCGCCGTAACGCCGGTCGGGCAAGCAGGCACCAGGAGTAAAGAGCACAGCGCAGCAAGAACTTGACCGCCAAGACGCCAAGCCCGCACGGGCCCATCACCACCGGTACACCAGCGGCTCAAGCCGTCTCTGGCACGAAGCCTTGGCTTTTTGGCGTCTTTGCGGTTCACTTTTCTGCCTTCACGTGCGCGGCTCTGCCCGGCGGCTTTGAAACCGTCGGCCGAAGTGCGGATTATCATGGACGCCTGCCACGGTGAACGGCAGGGCTATCGGAGACAGCCATGAAGAAAGCTGTTTTGTGTGCTGCGCTCGTGCTTTCCGCCGTCAGCCTTGGCGCCCCGCCGGCAGGAGCCCAACCCGGCTGCCTGCAGATCGGGCGCATCTGGAGCTGGAAGCCGCTCGACCGGCAGACGCTGATCGTCGAAGACGAAATGCACCGGAAATTCAAACTGCAAATGATGGGCTACTGTCCGCGCCTGCCTTTGAAACTCGATCTGGCATTCAAGTCGAACGGAGGCACAAGCGGCCTGGATTGTGTCGCGAAAGGCGACGATGTCATCTCGCAGGATGTCGGGTCTTCCTTCACCTGCCCGGTCATGAGCGTCGTCCCCTATACGGCGGCGATGGAACGGGCGGACAAGGCTGCCGCGGCGGCTGCAAAAAAGCGGCAGGGCTATTGAAGATTCGTCAACACTGATTCCCGTAGCGCCGCAGCGGGGCGGCGCTCGCCGACGACTGTGCCGCGCGTGTTGACGACCGGGGCTGCGGCAAGCTCGCGCACGCTGTCGGCGTCGATAAGCCCAAGGCGCGCGAGGAGAAAAGCGATCGCCGTTTCCGCCGCGCGTCCCGCGCCATCGTCGATCTTGAGCGCAATGCCGAGCCCACGTCCGGGAACCATGGCGGCGTAAACGCCTTCTGCACCCGTCTTCACGGCGAACCGGCCGTGGCCCGCGCGCATAAGCAGCGTGCAGGCGCGTCCCGTGCCCGCGACGAGTTCGGGATGGGCCATCATGGCCGCAACGATGCGCTCGGCCGCGCGGGCGCGAGGGCTCGGCAGACGTGCGGGATCTGCCAGCCGCGCCAGCGCATGCGCAAACGCGGCGAGCGGAATTGCGAAATTCGGCGCGGCGCAACCGTCGACGCCCCACGGCAGTTCGCCTGAAATCCCCGCGAGTTCGCCGAGCGCTTTCGCCACCGCCTGCTGCACCGGATGTTCGTGCCGCTCGTATCCTGCCGTGCCGATATTCCAGTGCCGGGCCACCGAGAGAAAGCCGGTGTGCTTGCCGGAGCAGTTGTTGTGGATGCGCGTGGGTTTCTCGCCGCGCCGGATCATCTCTTCGGCGACGGGCTCGTAGCGAGACGCATGCGCGCCGCAGGCGAGATCGCTTTCCGCGAGGCCTATCCGCACCAGCCAGGCTGCCACGCGCTCCGTATGCATCGCTTCGCCCGAATGCGACGCGCAGGCGAGTGCAATTTCCTCGTCGCTTACGCCGAACGCGTCCGCAGCTCCCGATTCCACGAGGGGAAACGCCTGGATGGGTTTGAGCGCGGAACGCGGATAAACGGGTGGGGCGATGTCGCCAATCGCAAAAACCGTCTTGCCTTCGGCATCCACGATGGCGATAGCGCCCCGATGGACGCTTTCGATGAGAGGCCCCCGCGTCACTTCGACAAGAACGGGATTGCTCACGCGATTCTCCGAAAGATGCGCTATCTTCATAGCGCAGTCGATCCGCCGGTGTGCACGAAATTTTCCCGCCCATGACCCCTGCTCTGTCGATTTTGCATTTGCGCAAGGTGTATCGCCGCGGCACCGTCGCTGTGGACGACCTGTCGCTCGATGTTCGCCCCGGGGATTTCTTCGGCTTTCTGGGACCGAACGGCGCGGGCAAATCCACGACCATCCACTGCGTGACCGGCGTCGCCAACCCGACCTCCGGCCGGATCGAAATCTTCGGCGTCGACGCCGTGCAGAATTACCGCGAGGCACGCCGCATGGTCGGTTTGTCGCCGCAAGAATTCAATGTGGACACCTTTGCGACGGCGCGCGATATCGTGGACTGGATGGGTGGATATTTCGGCATGCGCGCGGCCGAGCGGCGGGCGCGTGTGGACATGCTCATCGCGAAATTCGATCTCGAACCACACGCGAAGAAAACCTTCCGGGAACTGTCCGGCGGTCTCAAGCGCCGCGTGTTGCTCGCGCGCGCGATGGTGAACGATCCGGCCCTGCTGATACTCGACGAACCCACCGCGGGCGTCGACGTCGAACTACGGCGCGATCTTTGGCGCTATCTGCTCGAACTCAACGCCGACGGAAAGACGATCTTTCTGACCTCGCACTATCTAGAGGAAGTCGAACGCCTGTGCCGCGATATCGCCGTCGTGGCGGCTGGACGTATCGTCAGGCAAGGGCCGAAGGAGGAGTTCGTACGCGAACAGGGTGGACTGGAGGCCGCCTATCTGCGCGCAACCAGCGCCGGTCCCGACCACCAGACTGCGCCCGCGGCATGACGACGTCGTTCCGCGTCAACTGGATCGGTCTTTTTACGATCGTCCGGCGCGAATGGTCGCGGCTGATGCGCGTACCGATCCAGGCGTTCGTCGCGCCGTGGATTTCGGCGCTGCTTTTCATCTTCATCTTCGGTTTCGTGGTGGGCAGCCGCATTTCGCATATCGGCGGACACCGCTATCTCGATTTCGTGCTGCCGGGTATCCTGATGATGAACATCGTCAATGCCGCGTTTCTGCAATCGTCCTCGCAGGTCTATTTCTCGCGCTTCCTGCGCTACATCGAGGAGGCGCTGGTTGCGCCGCTTTCCTACGCCGAAATGATCGCCGGCGTGATTGCGGTCGTGATCGCACGCTCGGTGATTACGGCCGTCGGCATTCTGCTCATCGCCGCCTGCTTCGGCGCCACCTCCATCGATGCGGTGCCGGAGTTCGTGTTCTGGGTGGTGTGCGTCGCCATGGTGTTCGGCCTGCTCGGCATCGTCGTCGGATTGTGGGCCAACAATTTCGAGCAGCTGACAATCCTGAACGTGTTTTTCATCACGCCGCTGTCCTTCGTTGGCGGCGTGTTCAATACGGTTTCCATGCTGCCCTCCTGGCTGCGCTGGCTTGCCTGGGGCAATCCTTTCTTTTATTTCATCAGCGGCATCCGTCACGCGATGATCGGGTTCAGCGAAGCGCCACAAGGGCTCGGGATCGCGGTCGCGCTCGGACTGGCCGCGCTGATGAGTGCGATCGTATGGCGGCTTTATGCGATCGGCTACGGTTTGCGGGAATAGGACCGGGGGCTCACACGCGCGGCGGGAACCCCACATGCCGCATTGCCCGGAGCCTCGCGTCATAGTAAGGCCCGATTCCGCGACAACAAACGGTGCCGCCAACCCCTTGAGCGAGGAATCGTCATGCCGCGTTCCGGAACGTTTTGTGCCCTTTTTCTTGCCGCCACATGCGCAGTTCCGGAATTCGCGCACGCGGCCCAACCGGAACTTCTGGGTTCCTTCAAGAACTGGGCCGCTTACACGACCGATGCGGGCGATTCGAAGGTCTGCTATGCCCTGTCGAAGCCGGTGTCCTCCAAGCCGGTCAAGGCCCGGCGCGACCCGATTTTTTTTCTGATCAACGACTGGCCGGGGCGCAAGGCAAAAGGAGAGCCGGAAGTGGTTCCCGGCTACGAATACAAGGACGGCAGCGACGTCACCGTAGAAATCGGCCCGGACAAGTTCACGCTGTTCACGAAAAACGAGGGCGGCGCGGGCGGCGCCTGGGTGGAAGCGCAGGCCGATGAGGAGCGGCTGGTGCAGGCCATGAAAGCGGGTTCCCAAGCGATTGTCAGTGGCACCTCCAAACGCGGCACAATCACTCGCGACACCTATTCGCTGTCCGGTTTCGGCGAGGCACTCGCCAAAGCCCATCAGGCGTGTGGAATGTGAGAAATTATTGACCTCCGGCTCTCTCCTCGGCATCGATCGCGCCGCGCTGGCCCACGCGCTATCAGCCCACGGCCTCGCGCCGAAAGAAGCGCCCATGCGCGCGCGCCAGCTCTGGAACTGGCTGTACGTGCATGGGGCACGCGATTTTGCAGAGATGAGCAATCTGGCGAAGCCGTTTCGCGCGCTCCTCTCCGAGAGTTTCAGCCTCGCCCGGCCGGAAATCGTGACCGAACAGATTTCGAGCGACGGTACGCGAAAATGGCTCCTGCGCACCGGCCCCGGGATCGAATTCGAGACTGTCTTCATTCCGGAGGCCCACCGCGGCACGTTGTGCGTCTCTTCCCAGGTCGGCTGCACGCTCAACTGCCGCTTCTGCCACACCGGCACCCAGCCCCTCGTGCGCAACCTTACCACCGCGGAAATCGTGGGCCAGGTAATGATCGCGCGCGATGCGCTCGCCGACTGGCCGTCCACTGGTGAGCACCGCAAGCTCACCAACGTGGTGATGATGGGGATGGGTGAGCCGCTCTACAATTTCGACAACGTGAAGGCCGCGCTCGCCATGGTCGCCGACGGCGATGGTCTGGCGATCTCGAAACGCCGCATCACGCTGTCGACCGCGGGCGTGGTTCCCATGATTCCGCGCGCGGGTTCGGAGATCGGCTCGGCGCTCGCGATTTCCCTGCATGCCGCGCGGGACGATGTTCGCGACGTGTTGGTGCCGCTGAACCGCAAATATCCGATCCCGGAACTTATGGCGGCCGCGCGCTCCTATCCCGGGCTCTCCAACGCACGGCGCATCACCTTCGAATACGCGATGCTGAAAAATGTGAACGACAGCCCGGCCGATGCGCGCGAGCTTGTCCGGCTTGTCGCCGGCATCCCCGCGAAGATCAATCTCATCCCGTTCAACCCCTGGCCGGGTGCCCCTTACGAATGCGCGTCATGGGAGCGCATCGAGAAGTTCGCCGAAATCGTGAATCGCGCCGGCTACGCCTCGCCCGTGCGCACGCCGCGCGGCCGCGATATCATGGCGGCCTGCGGGCAGTTGAAGAGCGAAAGCGTGAAACGGCGGGCCAGCGTCCGCCACGCCGAAGCGGCGGCCTCTTTCGCGGAATGAAATAACCTTGTCATGGCCCACACTGCGGCGGGCCATGACGGACAGGGGCCGCACTACCGCGCCAGGTGTCGAGCACCGGACCGAGCGCGGCCTTGAGCGGGCCGAGCCACGCGTCATAATTGCGCCATTCGTCGACCGCGTCCGTCGAAATCGGGCTGCGCACCTGTTCGGAACTGGCCGAGTCCATCGCGCGTGCATTCTCGTGAAAGCGCAGGCACGCCGCATCGAACGGCAGACCGATGTGGTCGAGCAGCCGCCGGACCTCCTTTTCCGGTTCGCGGACGAGATCTTCGTAGATGACGCGGTGAATGCGGCCCGGCAGCACCGTATCGAAATGCGCCATCAGTTCCACGTAGTCCCGATAGGCCTGGCCGAGTTCGTTCAGCCGGTAGGCGAACAGCGCCCCGAATTTGAAATTCATCGAGAAGTTCGAAAAGCAGCAGCCGAGCGGATGGCGGCGCACGTCGACGATCTTTGCGTTCGGTAGCATCAGATGGATCAGGCCCACATGAAGCAAATTGTAGGGCATCTTGTCGGTAAAGTGCGGACATCCGGGCGTGCGGCGGAAGCGCGTTGTTTCGAGATACCGCTCGCCGAATTGGCGGAATGCGCGCGCATCGAGGCGGGCGAGGATCCCGGGATATTCCGCGCCATATTCCGGAGCAATCCGTTCGCCGATGTGTTCGGCGAGGAGTGAAATATCGGGCAGTTCGGCGGTTGCTTCGACCGCCGGATGGTTTGCGAGAATCTGCTCGACGAGCGTCGAGCCCGCGCGCTGCATGCCGATGATGAAGAGAGGATCTGGCACTTCGCTGCCGAAGCCTTCGCGGTCCCGCAGGAACTCCGCCGTGAACAGGCGTTTGCACGTTGCGACGTGCCGCGATAGCCAGCCGGGATCGTAGTCGATGGAGAGACGCTTGATCGCGTTGGCGCGCGCATAATTCTCGAATGCCTTCGCATGGAGCTTGCGGCCTGCGTACGCGTTGCCCAGCGCGAAGTGCAGGTACATCCGGTTCTCGCCGGCCACAGTGGGCGCGGAGAGCTGCTCCTGCATGGCGAGCACCTCTTCCTCGGAAAACCGAAAGCCTTTGAGTCCCGCCAGGCTCCAATAGGCTTCGCCGCAGGACGGGCAGAGTTCGATCGCCTTGCGAAGCGCTGCGACGCTGTCCTCACGGTTTCCGACGCTCCGCAAGGCCCAGCCAAGTTTGAGCCTGATATCCGTTGAATGCGGATGATCCTCCACCAGTGCCCGATGGCAGTCGAGCGATTCCGCGAGCCGGCCCATCGCGGACAGCACCGTCGACTTCAGATCGAGGCAGAGCGGATTGCGCGGGTCCGATTCCAGCAAGCGGTCCAGTTCGGCCAGGGCAAGCGGCGGCTTGTTCAGCTGAAAAAGAGCGCTCGCGTACTCGTAACGGGTGGCGGCGTCATCGGGCGCGAGAGCTGTGGCGCGTGCGAAAAATTCTTCCGCCTGCTCCTTCCTTCCCGTTGCAAAAAGAGCCTGCGCCATCAGGCGGACGCCGCCCGGATCGTTGGGACGCGGTCCCAGAAAACCGGACAGCAGGCTTTGAGCGGCGTCAGCCTGTTTTTGCCGCAGCAGCTCGGCCGCTTCCTTCAGTTTCGGATGCCTCAGCGGGTGCGCGGCCCGCATCGCCGCTCCCGCCGCGGCAAAGACGTCAGAGTCCGCGCCGCTGGCCGATGCCTGTTTCCCGGTCGTGTTTCGAAGCGCACTCATCGATGTTCCCTGATCGGATGGGAATGACGCAAAACCGTACTGCGAGCGGCGCGTCAAGCGGGTTCGCGGGTTTCAGACGGTCGATTCTTGAGAGTGCCGGTCCAGCCGGTATAGTCCCACGGGATTTTCCGGGCGGCTTTGGGTGGACAAGCGCGTGAAAAAAGTTGTGCTCGCCTATTCTGGCGGGCTCGACACGTCCGTCATTCTCAAATGGCTGCAGACAGCCTATGGCGCGGAAGTCGTCACTTTCACGGCCGATCTCGGGCAGGGCGACGAACTTGCTCCGGCGAAGGCCAAGGCCGAACTCCTCGGCGTGCGGCCCGACAATATCTTCGTCGAAGACCTGCGGGAGGAATTCGTCCGCGACTACGTTTTTCCCATGTTCCGCGCCAATGCGCTCTACGAGGGCACCTATCTGCTCGGAACGTCCATTGCGCGGCCGTTGATTGCGAAGAAGCAGATCGAAATCGCGGAGAAAACCGGAGCCGACGCAGTGGCGCATGGCGCGACGGGGAAGGGCAACGACCAGGTGCGCTTCGAACTCGCCTACTATGCCTTAAAGCCCGATATCAAAGTGATTGCTCCGTGGCGGGAATGGGACCTGACGAGCCGCACACGCCTGCTCGAATTCGCCGAGGAGCACCAGATCCCGATCGCGAAGGACAAGCGCGGCGAAGCGCCATTCTCGGTGGACGCGAATCTCTTGCATTCCTCGTCGGAGGGAAAAGTGCTCGAGGATCCCGCGCAAGCGCCCGACCCGATCGTCTATCGGCGTACGCTGGCGCCCGAAGACGCGCCGGACCGGCCGACGAATATCGAAATCGGCTTCGAACAGGGCGACGCTGTGTCGCTCGATGGCGAACGCCTCTCGCCCGCAGCGCTTCTGACCCGGCTCAATGCCCTCGGACGGGATAACGGAATCGGGCGGATCGATCTGGTCGAAAACCGCTTCGTCGGAATGAAATCGCGCGGCATTTATGAGACGCCCGGCGGCACGATCCTCTTCGCCGCGCATCGCGCGATGGAATCCCTGACGCTGGACCGCGGCGCAGCGCACCTGAAAGACGAGTTGATGCCGCGATATGCCGGGCTGATCTATGACGGGTTCTGGTTTTCGCCCGAGCGGGAGATGCTGCAGGCACTGATCGACAGGAGCCAGGAATTCGTGAGCGGAACGGTGCGGCTGAAGCTGTACAAGGGCAATGTCATCGTGACCGGCCGTGCCTCGCCCCTGTCTCTCTATGCGAAAGACCTCGTAACGTTTGAGGACGACCGCGGCGCCTACGACCAGAAGGATGCGGCGGGATTTATCAGACTGAACGCGCTCAGACTGCGAACGCTGGCGCGCCGGCGGGGAAAGGTGCGGCCATGAGCGAAGGCGCCAATGCGCAACAGGTCGAATACTGGAACGGGCCTGTCGGCGAGCGCTGGGCGCGCCTGCAGGAGCAGATCGATCTGCATCTCTCGGAGATTACCGAGGCGGCGATCCGTTTCGCCGCGCCCAAGCCGGGCGAGCGCGTTCTCGACATCGGCTGCGGCTGCGGCACGGCGACCTTTCTTCTTGCGATGAAGGCGGGACGCAAGGGCACCGCTGCCGGAATTGACATCTCCGGCCCCATGTTACGCCTCGCCCGCGCGCGCGCCATGGCACAGAACGCGCAGGTGACTTTTCTCGAGGCCGATGCCTCCACTTACGAATTCCAGCCCGTCTTCGATCTCGCCTTTTCGCGTTTCGGAACCATGTTTTTCGCCGATCCGGTGCGCGGACTTGCCAATATCCGCGCGGCGTTCGCTCCGAACGGACGGCTTGTTTTCGTCTGCTGGCGCAGCTTCGCCGAGAACCTCTGGGCCGCAGAGCCGATGGAGGCGGCGCGGTCCTTGTTGCCGCCGCAGGAGCCCTTGGACCCCTTCGCACCCGGACCCTTCGCGTTTGCGGATGCGGGTCGCCTTCGGGGCATTCTCGAACGGGCCGGATTCGCGCCGATTCAAATCGATGCGTTCGACGGCCCGATGAATATGGGAGCAACGCCCGCGGACGCGGCCGCCGAGGCGCTCAACATCGGTCCGCTGGCGCGCGCCGCCACCGGCCTCGATGAGGAGACGCGGGAAAAAATCCGCAGACGGGTCGAGGCCGCCTATGCGGCTTGCGCCTCTCCCGCCGGCGTGAAAGCGCCCGCCGCCTGCTGGTTCGTCCGGGCAGAAGCCGCAAACTGAATCCTGCACCGGGAAACTCAAAAGACATTCCCGGTTCCGGGCCTGGTCAGAGCAAACGGAGTTTCTCCCGTGCGCGTTGCTCCGCAACAATTTGGCACACCTCCTCTGATGCGCACGAGAACCGTTGCGCGGGGTGCCGGGCCTCTGTTAAAGATCGGGCAGGGGGGGAATTCTTCCTCTCCGCGACGTACTCAACCGTTCAAGGGGGTTCTCATGTTGAGGAGTATTCTTCTGTCCACAGCTGCCCTCGCGCTTGTCGCGACAGCGGCAAACGCAAATCCCAAGGTCACACTGAGCCACAACAACCGGTACGTTTCGGTCGAGCCCGGCAACGGGGTTGTGAATGTGCCGACGCTCTTCCCGCATCACTACATGTACAGCACTTTCTCGAAAGAGAGGAACGCTCTGTATTTCTGCTGTTACGGCAGCACGATCAGCGGTCCGTCGAGCTTCTTTGGTGAGGCTTACGGCGTTGCCGAGCAGTTTATCGCGCCCAACAGCGGGTCGATCACGAAGCTCGCCGCGGGCGTTGGCTACGTTTCGGGCAACAAGTCGGTGACGCTGACGCTCTATGCCGATAACGGCAGCAATGGGCCCGGCGCGCAGCTCGCGCAGGGAACCGGCACCTCCGACACGGAATACGGATTTTGCTGCGGCGTCACGGAGGCAAAAATCTCTTCGACCAAGCTGACGGCGGGGACGCCCTACTGGGTCGCCATTACCACGACCGGCGCGAACTTCGAAGCCGCCGGGTTCCAGGATCAGAATGAAGTCAATAACTACGTGTACGTCGCCAGCACGAGCAACGGCGGGAGCACCTGGGGTACGAGCACCTCGGAAACCGAGTACGATCCGTCCATCGGCGTGAGGTAACAACGTTCATCGTCAATGCGTCAAATGTCACCGCGGCCGGCGGGTCCTGCCGCGGTGATTTTTTTTGGTGATGCCACGGGCATTGATGTTTCACCCCTTTATTATGTCATGGTCAGCAAGCTTGTCCGCGCGAAGGCGGGGATGCGGGCACGACAAAGCGAAGTCAGATCGCTCGCCACACGAAATAATGTCCCTGTCATTACCCGCGCCCCGGTCCGCGCGTGGCGCGGCCCGTGTATAAACTCCAGCGCGAAACCAAACAAAAATGCTTGTCATCCCTGCGCAAGCAGGAACCCATTTTCATGCAGATGAAGAAAGCATCGATTACGACGAGGTGCCGTCTTCGCGCTCTGCGTGCCGGGTTCCCGCGTGCCCGGGAATGACATATTAATATTTGGTAGCGGCGGTCCGCATCCGGTACAAACGCGTTTGGAGATGACGAGCGGTCCAACGAGAACAGGCGCAAATTCACCGGCGCTTTCCGGTTCGGGAGCACCGGCGCTCAATTATGACCGGGCGCGCAGGCTGCTCGCCAATCCGCAGACCGCCGAAGCCGAAGCGCGAAGGGTCCTCGAGAAATCGCCCGATGACGTCGATGCGCGGCTGCTGCTCGGTGCGGCACTCCAGCGATTGGGCAATGCCGCGACCGCGCGAACGATCCTCGAAGAGGTGGTGCGCTCGGAGCCGGATTCGGCCCTTGCGCTGTTCGAACTGGGACACTGTCTCGCACGGCTTGAATTGCACGAGGAGGCGCGCGAAGCGCTGGCCCGCGCCGTCGATCTGGCGGCCACATCGCCCGCTGCCTGGCTCGCGCTCGGCGACGAACTGTCGCTGCCGCGGGGTGAAGCCGACGAAGCGGGGAATCCCGCGGCAGGTCTGGCACGTGAGGCTGCGGAGGTACTTCGCCGCGGCGGCTTTTCCACGGCGGAGCCGTTGCTGGCGCGCGCGCTTGCCCACGCCCCCGGATTTCAGGAGGCGCGGTTCCGCTACGCCGTAGCGCTCCTCGTCCAGGAGAAAGGTCAGGCGGCGCTGCCGGTCATCGAGGAGCTTATCCGACGCGATCCGGCGAATCCGTTTTTTCGCGAGCTGTTCGCGTCCGCGCTCTACGAAATCGGTGAGTACGATCGAGCGATCGCACAGTATGGAGAGTTTCTAAACGAAAACGGCGAACGGCCGGGAGCCTGGATTTCCTATGGCCGCGCGTTGCGCGCCATCGGCAAGCAGGAACACTGCGTCGCCGCGTTTCGCCGGGCGGTCGAAGTTCTTCCCGGTTTCGCGGAGGCCTACCGGACGCTGGCAACCGTCAAAACCATTCGCATCGAGCCGGCGGCCATCGATACCCTGCGCGGGCTTCTCGCCCGACCCCAGCGTCTCGTCTCCTCGCGAGCGCAACTCCATTTCGCGCTCGCCAAGGCCCTGGAGGATGCCGGCGCGTTCCCGGATGCCTTCGAAAACTACGATGCCAGCCAGCAGCTCCAGCGCGTCGGCCTGGCATACAAGCCAGAATCCTTCACGAATCTCATGCAGCGGATCAAGGCGCTCTTCACGCGAGCGTTTCTCCGCGCGCGCGAAGGACGGGGATGCACCGCATCGGATGCCATTTTCGTGGTCGGCATGCCGCGCGCGGGTTCCACATTAATCCAGGAAATCCTGGCCGCCCATCCCGATATCGAGCGCACGGGAGAGCTGCGGGACATGACCAGACTTCTCGCGGAGTTGCGCCAGGAACTTTCGGGCGGGCCGGCGCCCACCTATCCCGACCTGATCGCGCATGTAGCTCCGCAGCAGTTGCGCGCGCTCGGCGAGAGGTACCTGGCGCGCACGCGGCCGCGCCGGAAACGCGGCACCGCGCGCTTCGTCGACAAATATCTGGAAAACTTCCTCTATACCGGTCTCATCCACCTGCTGCTCCCCAACGCGAAAATCGTGGATGTGCGCCGGCATCCGCTCGATTGCGGCTTCTCCTGCTTCAGGAATTATTTTCCGGAAGGGCCAACCTGGTCGCACAGGCTCGAGGATATCGGCCGCTTCTACGCGGATTACGTCGAGCTGATGGCGCATTTCGACGAGGTTCTGCCCGGCCGCGTTCACCGCCTATTCTACGAACGGCTCATTACCGAACCGGAAGGAGAGGTCCGGCGCCTGCTCGATTATCTCGATCTGCCCTTCGAGCCGGAGTGCCTGCGCTTCCATGAGAAGAAACAGGCGATCGTGACCATCAGCATCGAGCAGGCGCGGCAGCCGATCTACGCGGAGGGGGTTGGGAACAGCCGCGACTTCGACCCGTGGCTTGGACCTCTCAAATCCGCCCTGGGAGCCGTTCTCGAGGCCTATCCGGGCGTGCCGAGATCTTACCCACGCATCCAGGCGACCATGAACCTGCGTCTCGGGTGATATGTTCTGCGATGACGCGTGGGTCGGTCCCCTCAGTGCATCATGTTCATTTGGGAGGACGCCGGGGGATTGACCAGTGGTACCTTGAGGCTGGTGATTTTCTTGTCGAGGCGCTGAATGGCTACCTGCGTAATATCGATGCCATTCACGCTGTCCGCCACCGACGCTTTGTCAAGCACGAGATCGGCTCCTCTCTCGACCATGATGGCATGAATGATGGCGCCGACCTCGGCGAGATAGCGCTGGCGCGCCACCATTTCGCCACCCTGGATCAGGCTTTGCTTCGCCTGCACCTGCTTGCGGTACGCGGCTTCCTTGGTCTCGAACGCCTCGATTTTCTTGCTCCGCACGTCCGGCGCGAGTGTCGGCGCCTGTTGTTGCAGTGTCTGGGCTTCTGCCTGCAACGCCTGCCCCTGGGGGCCGAATTGCGCTTCGACGAGATGTTCGTAGCCCATCACCTGCCGGCGGATATCCTGACCGAGCTTCGAGCCGTTCATGATGTCCTGTTTGCTTACGACCAGGGTGTGTGCGCCCGGAGCCGGAGCCGCCTGGAGCGTGCTTTGCGACAGCGCAAGGGCTGCGAGCGCCGCAATGGCCAGAGCGGCGGCCGGTCCCATGCTGCGCGACGTCAAAGACAGAAAATTCATGATCCAACTCCGGTTCGAACCTGTTCCGCCAAAGCCTTGCCATATTGCCCGCGGCCGCCACAAGGGGCTTCTCAGTACACGACGACGCTGCGGATGGACTCTCCTCTGGCCATTAGATCGAAGGCCTCGTCGATTTTTTCGAGCGGCAGGGTGTGGGTAATGAGGTCGTCGATCGCGATCTTCTTCTCCATGTACCAGTCCACGATCCGGGGCACGTCGGTTCGCCCACGCGCGCCGCCGAACGCCGTGCCTTTCCAGACGCGCCCGGTGACGAGCTGGAATGGCCGGGTAGAAATCTCTTTGCCCGCTGCGGCGACACCGATAACAACCGCGGTGCCCCAGCCGCGATGGCAGCATTCGAGCGCCTGACGCATGGTATCGGTGTTGCCGATGCATTCGAAGCTGTAGTCCGCGCCGCCTCTTGTCAGTTCGACGAGATGCCCGACGAGATCGCCTTTCACGTCTTTCGGATTGACGAAATGAGTCAGTCCGAATTGCCGGGCGAGCCGCTCGCGCGCGGGATTGACGTCGATGCCCACGATCATGTCGGCGCCGGCGAGCTTCGCGCCCTGCACGACGTTCAAGCCGATGCCGCCGAGCCCGAACACCACGACGTTCGCGCCCGGCTCGACCTTCGCGGTGAAGATCACCGCGCCGATTCCGGTCGTTACGCCGCAACCGATATAACAGATTTTTTCGAACGGCGCGTCCTTGCGGACTTTTGCGAGTGCGATTTCCGGCAGCACGGTATAGTTCGCGAAGGTCGAGCAGCCCATGTAATGCAGAATCGGTTTGCCGCCTTTCGAGAACCGGCTTGTGCCGTCGGGCATCAGCCCCTTGCCCTGCGTGGCGCGGATCGCCGTGCAGAGATTTGTCTTGCGGCTCAGACAGGATTTGCACTGCCGGCATTCCGGCGTGTAGAGCGGAATGACGTGATCGCCGCTGGCGAGCGTGTGCACGCCCGGGCCGACATCGACAACAACGCCGGCTCCCTCGTGTCCGAGAATGCAGGGAAACAGCCCTTCCGGGTCGGCTCCGGAGAGCGTGTATTTGTCGGTGTGGCAGATGCCCGTCGCCTTGATCTCGACGAGCACTTCGCCCTCCTTCGGGCATTCCAGATCGACAGCGTCGATCGACAGCGGCTTGCCTGCTTCCCACGCCACCGCCGCACGCACCTGCATTTGGCTTTCCCCCCTTTTTAAAATTCGTGTCCTGGCCCGCGAATGCAGGCCATGACAGCAATTTGGCGCTTACACATCCAGTGCGGCGTGGAGGGCGTTGTCCTGAATGAACTCGCGACGCGGTTCGACCACGTCGCCCATCAGTTTGGCGAAGAGATCGTCGGCTTCGTCGGCGTGCTCCACCCTGACGAGCAGCAGGGTGCGCGCATTGTCGTCGAGCGTGGTTTCCCACAATTGCTCGGCATTCATTTCGCCGAGGCCTTTGTAACGTTGCAGCGCCACACCCTTGCGCCCCCATTCGAAAATGGCATCGAGAAGCTGGCTTGGCGCGCGCACCTCGCGCGTTTCGTCCTTGCGCGCGAGCGTCCCCGATTTCAGATACGCCCCCTGCAGGTCCGGCGCGAGCCTGTCGAGCTTGCGCGCATCGGCGCTCGAAATGACGGCACCATCGATGGCGACCGCCTCGCGCACGCCGCGCACTTCGCGCCAGAATTTCAGTCCGCCGTCGGGCGTGGGTTCGCCGTGCCAGCCCCGCTCGGTTTCGTCGGACAGCTGATCGAGCCGTCGCGCGATGTAGCTTGCCGATTCCGCGGCACGGGTTGCGCCGGCGAGGATCTCGGGATTTAACGCACCGGCGATCGCGGCCTGCTCGAGCAGAAAGCGCGGATAGTGGCGCGGGAAACCTTCGAGCGCCGCGACTGCAGCCCGGGCCTTGACAACCAGCGCGTCGAAATCGGCGCCAGCCATCGTCTCTCCGGTGTGCAGCGCGAAGGTCGCTCCCGCCGAACCTTCGGCGATCAGATAGTCAGTGAGTTCGCGCTCATCCTTGAGATACCGCTCGGACTTGCCCCGCGACGCCTTGTAGAGCGGGGGCTGCGCAATGAAGATGTGGCCGCGCTCGATCAATTCGGGCATTTGCCGATAGAAGAACGTGAGCAGCAGCGTGCGGATGTGCGCGCCGTCCACGTCGGCGTCGGTCATGATGATGATCTTGTGATAGCGCAGCTTGTCGGGATTGAATTCCTCGCGGCCGATTCCCGTCCCGAGTGCCGTGATGAGCGTCGCGATTTCCACATTCGACAGCATCTTGTCGAAGCGCGCGCGCTCGACATTCAGCACTTTGCCGCGCAGCGGCAGCACCGCCTGGTTTTCCCGGTTGCGGCCCTGCTTGGCGCTGCCGCCCGCCGAATTGCCCTCGACGATGAAGATTTCGCACTTCGCCGGATCGCGTTCCTGGCAGTCGGCGAGCTTGCCGGGGAGCGACATGCCGTCGAGCGCCCCTTTGCGCCGCGTCAGTTCACGCGCCTTGCGCGCCGCTTCGCGCGCAACAGCCGCCTCGATCACCTTGCCGACGACGGCGCGCGCTTCGCCCGGATGTTCCTCGAACCAGGCGCTCAACTGGTCGAAGATCGTGCCTTCGACAACCGGACGAACTTCGGAGGACACAAGTTTGTCCTTCGTCTGTGAACTGAATTTCGGATCAGGCACTTTCACGGAGAGCACGCAGGTCAGGCCTTCGCGGCAGTCGTCGCCGCTCAGCGCGATTTTTTCTTTTTTCCCCGGACCGGATTCCTCCGCATATCGCGTAACGACGCGCGTCAGGGCCGCGCGGAATCCCGCAAGGTGCGTACCGCCGTCGCGCTGGGGAATGGTGTTGGTAAAACAGAGCATGCTTTCGTGATAGGAATCGTTCCAGACCAGCGCCGCTTCCACGACGATGGAATCGCGTTCGGCCCTGAGCAGGATGGGCGAGGGGATCAGTCCCGTTTTCGCGCGGTCGAGATAGCGGACGAACGCTTCGAGGCCGCCTTCGTAATGGAGCGTTACTTCCTTTTTTTCCACGCCGCGCAGATCGGCAAGCACAATGGTCACGCCGGAATTGAGAAAGGCGAGTTCCCTCAGACGATGCTCGATCGTCGCGAAATCGAATTCGGTTTTCGTGAACGTTCTCGGGCTCGGCAGGAAGCTCACTTCCGTGCCCCGCCGACCCTGTGTCGGACCGATGATCGTGAGCGGCGCCTCGGGATCGCCGTCCCGAAAACGCATGAAGTATTCCTGGTCGCTGCGCCAGACGCGCAGATCGAGCCACTCGGACAGCGCGTTGACGACAGAAACGCCCACGCCGTGCAGCCCGCCCGAAACCTTGTAGGCGCTCTGCTCGAATTTTCCGCCGGCATGCAGCTGGGTCATGATGACTTCGGCTGCCGAAACCCCTTCGCCCGAATGAATGTCGGTCGGGATGCCGCGGCCATTGTCGCGCACGGTGCAGGTGCCGTCGGCGTTCAGCACCACGTCGATGCGGTCCGCGTGCCCGGCCAAGGCCTCGTCGATGGCGTTGTCCACCACCTCATAGACCATGTGGTGCAGACCTGAGCCGTCGTCGGTGTCGCCGATATACATGCCCGGCCGTTTGCGCACGGCATCGAGGCCCTTGAGCACCTTGATCGATTCGGCGCCGTAGTCCTCGGTATCGGGCAGCGCGGGAGAAATGGCCATCAATCGTATCTCATTTCGAGTTCGGGCGCTCGACGGCGGGACAAGCCATCGTTGCTCTCAAGTGAATCAATTCTGACGGGTGAACCGGCCGGCTTCGACCAGGAAGATATCGGCACGAGAGCCCAGATTTTCAAATAGCGAATGGTCGGTTCCACTGAGCCATGCCTGGGCGCCGAGCGCCAGGATTTCTTCGAACAGTGCCGCCCTGCGGCGAGAATCCAGATGCGCCGCAACCTCGTCGAGCAGAAGCAGCGGCGCATGCCCCTCGCGCATCCGCGCGAGCTCCCAGGCATTGGCGAGCACGATCGAGATCAGGAGCGCCTTCTGCTCGCCGGTCGAGCAGTCGCGGGCGTCCATCCGTTTCGCGGTGTGACGCGCGCCGAGATCGCTTACATGAGGTCCGACAGTCGTGCGCCGCGATTCCGCATCGCGCACACGCGCCGCCTCCAGTTCTTCCCGGAGCGCTCCGACCGCGCTCTCACCCGCTTCGGCGACAAGCCGGTCGGTCTCGCCCCGAAGCGTCAGCTGCGCCGCGGGGAAAGCACCCGCACGTTCGCGCCGTGCGAGTTCGGCATTGAGCCGCTGCACTACACGGCCCCGTGCGGTGGCAATTGCGATTCCCGCGTTAGCCATTTCCTTTTCAAGTGCGGCAAGCCAGCCGGGATCTCGGGGCCCGAGCCGCAGAAGTCGGGCGCGCTCTCGCATCGCACGCTCGTAGCGTAGAGAGACGGGAGCGTGGCCAGGCTCGAATCCGAGCACCAGCCGGTCGAGAAAGCGACGTCGGCCACTTGCGCCCTCGGCAAACAGGCGATCCATGGCGGGCGTCAGCCACGCCATCTGCACGATCTCCGCGAGATCGGCGGAATTTACGGCCGCAGCGCCATTCAGCCGTACTTCGCGCCGGTCCGAACCGGGGGCTCCGGCTACGAGACCGGTGCCGATTTCGTAGCTTTCATTGCCGCGCGCGACAGTGGCGGACACGGCCCAAAGAACGTCGGCTTGCGCGTCCTGCGGTGCCTTGCGCGTGTGCTCGCAAAGGAGTGCGCCGCGCAATCCACGGCCCGGAGACAGGAGCGAAATTGCGTCGAGCAGGTTCGTCTTTCCCGCTCCGTTCGGGCCGGCGAGAACGACCGGGCGCCCGCTGAGCGCCAATTCGGCGCGCCCATAAGAGCGGAAATTGCTCAGCGCAAGCCGCCTGACCGCCAGCGGCTGGCGGGGCAATTCGCGTGCATCGGATATCGGCTGGCTGTGGGCCAACTCAGACCCGCATGGGCATGAGAACGTAGAGCGTGCCGCTGTCCTCGGTATCTTCGATCAGCGTGGGAGAACCGGCATCCGACAAAAGGAAGCGGATTTCGTGGCCCTTAATCTGGCCGGTGATGTCGAGCAGATAGCGGGCGTTGAAACCGATATCGAGGGGGCTCGTGTGATAGGCCGCGCCGAGTTCTTCGGTTGCGGTACCCGAATCCGGATTGATCACCGAAAGCGTAAGCTTGTCCTGGGCAAGGCTCAGCTTAACTGCGCGCGTCTTGTCCGCCGAAATCGTGGACACCCGATCCACGGCCTGCGCGAATTCTCGCGCGTCGAGCGACAGCACCTTGTCGTTCGCGGTCGGGATCACGCGCTGATAATCGGGAAACGTACCGTCGATGAGCTTGGATGTGAGTTCGACTCCATCGGTCGTGAACTGGATTTTCGTATCTGAGAGCGAGATCTCGATCGTGCCTTCGACATCGTCGAGCAGTTTTCTGAGTTCGCCCACCGTCTTTCTCGGTACGATCGCACCGGGCATTTCAGCCGCGCCGTCCGGAAGGTCGAGCCGGAAGCGCGCGAGCCGGTGGCCGTCCGTCGCCACCGCCCGCATTTCGTCTTTGCCGCCTTCCTTGTGCGCATGCAGATAAATACCATTCAGGTAGAACCGCGTTTCTTCTGTCGAGATGGCAAAGCGCGTGCGGTCGATAAGATTTTTCAGGTCCTCGGTCTGCATCCGGAAATGGAAGGGCAGGTTGCCCGCCGTCATCTGCGGGAAGTCCTCCCTGGGAAGACAGGCAAGCTCGAAACGAATGCTGCCGGCCGACACGGAGAGCCGGCCGCCTTCGGCCGCCATAAGCTCGGCCTGGACCTGGGCGCCTTCCGGCATCTTCCGTACAATATCGAAGAGGATGTGCGCTGGCGCCGTGGCCGCACCATTGCGGATCACGTCCGCCGACAGCGTCTCCATGATTTCCATATCGAGATCGGTGGCGGTCAGCTTAAGCCGCCCCTTCGCCGCCTCGATCATCACATTGGACAGAATCGGGATGGTGTTGCGGCGTTCCACCACGCTCTGCACGTGGTTGAGCGCCTTCAGAAATCCGCTGCGTTCGACGGTGACTTTCATGACCTCAGACTTTGTCGTTTCCGGACGGGTTGCGGCCTCGAAACCGGTCCATTTGGGCCGGCCCAAAGCCTGGGGTTCCTGCTCTTGCGAGGGAGGGGACTCAAGCCGGCGAAACTATACCAGCCCATGTCGGGCGAGAATAGCGCGGTCTGCGCCGGAGAGCCCCCGGCAAATTCCGGGGGCTGCCTTTCCAGGGGAATTAAGCCTTGCCGCCGAGCACCTGCTTGAGGAAGTCGATCTCCTGCCGGAACGTCGGGTCCTCGTCGCAGAGCGCGGCAATGCGGCGGCAGGCGTGCAGAACGGTGGTGTGGTCGCGCCCGCCGAACCGGCGCCCGATCTCGGGAAGAGAGCGTTCCGTAATGGCGCGCGCGAGAAACATCGCCACCTGCCGTGGCCTCGCCACGCGCCGGCTGCGCTGCGAGGATTGGAAGTCGCGCAGTTCCAGTTTGTAGAAGTCCGCGATTTTGCGCTGGATATCCTCGATTGAGGTTCGGCGCGTCGCGGTGCCCCGGCTCACAATCGTGTTTACCGCCTGATTGAGCGCGAGCGGGTTCTGCGTCAGTCCGACATGGATGGTGAGATTGTTGAAAAAGCCAATCAGGTCGCGTGGCGTGGTGTCCTCGAGATCGGCGATCCGCTCGAGCGCTTCGTCGGGAATGACGGACTGGGGGCGTTTGCGGCGGTGGTCCTCGGCGCGAGATTTGAGGATCGCGAGGCGCGTAACGCGATCGGGCCTGTCGACCCCGATCGCAATGCCTCCCGCCAGGCGCGACCGCACATCGGCAGTGATATTCTCGATCAGGGCCGGCTGTTTGTCGGCGGCAATCACGAGTTTGCGCCGCAAATCGGAGTAGGCGTTCAGCGTGTGCAGCATCTCCGCCATTGTCGCCGAACTGCGGCAGAGATGCTGCAGGTCGTCGATCAGCAACATATCTGCGGCCCTCAGCTCCTCCTTGAAGCCCAGCGTCTCGCGGCGGTTGAGCGCGCCCAGGAACTGGCGCATGAAATCCTCGGCTCCAAGCAGCAGGATTCGTAAGCCGCGACTTTGGGCTTCGAGTGCGGTGGCATTCAGGAGATGAGTTTTTCCGAAACCGAATCCACCATGGATCACGAGCAAGGAAACGCCATCCGCTTCGTCGGCCACGAAGGCGCGGGCCGCGCGGAGCGCGGCGATGTTACCCGGACCTTCCACGAACGCAGCAAAGGAGAGGGCCGGATCGGGAGCCCGAAGGGAAAGCGCACGCTCGGCCTGCTGCGGGCGGGCATGGAGCGTCAACACTTCCGCGGGTGCGAGCTGTTCGCTCCGTGGAGCAGTGCCGCAGAGAGCCGCTCCAATGCGTGGCGCTTCGGGTTGTTCGACGACGATTGTGATCGATGCGGGAACGCCGCCTGCGGCGCGCAGAGCCTTCTCGATCCGGCCGGCATAGTGGTTGCTGATCCAGTTGCGAACGAACGGCTTCGGAGCACCGAAGCGGATTTCGCCCTTGCTGTGATCCAGCAGTGTCAGCTTGCCGATCCAGGCGTCGAAGGTCGGAACGCCGAGATCGCGGCGCAGCGCCGCGCGGGCCTTGGACCAAACGGTCTGCCAATCCGTATTCTTGAGTAAAGCTTCAGTCATCGCTCGCACCGCCCTCTAATAACCGGCCAGTATTCGCCGGCTCCCCATCGGAAAATCCATGATTTCCAAATGCTTCTCACATCGCTCCTGACGGCCCCAGCCTTTCCTCTCAGCTTTGCCGCCAAGGCAGGCCTTCGGCCTTCCAGCCGCTAGTTGCGCCACGATGTCCGCGCGCATCGCTATCGCCTTCGAACCCCCCCATCACGTTAAGGGCCCTGGCGAAGCCGGCAGCGGTCATGGCGATCGCGGCGGCGCGCGAACGCCCTCCCGACCGGCACAGAAACAGCACAGGCGTATTCAGCACCGCACCGGCGGCGCGCAGCTCTTGCGTGGCGTGCGCGACAAAATCGGCGTTTGGGCGGGGATCGGGAAAGCCTTGCCATTCCACGAAGTGCGCCTCGCGGCCGAGCGTCGAGAGGTCGGGTGTGCCGACAAAAGCCCATTCCGCCGCGGTACGCACATCGACGATCTGGGCGCTGCGATCGCGCTCAAGAATGTCCCACGCTTCCTTGGGGCTGACATCTCCGGCATAGCGCCGCGCGACTGCATCTGAAATGGCCATCATCAAGTTCCGGTCAATAATTCCCTGTTCGTCGCACCAATGGCGCGCCGTTCACACAAATAAAAATCGAATGATGAATTTTACCTACCGCAACGCAATACTAGCCAAATTGGCTCTGTGCCTTGCCGCCACACCCCAACTTCACGACTTTGTCTTTGGATATTCTTGGTTTCGCCACCAGCGACAGCACGATACACGCACATTAACCCCGTTGGCAAGCCGCGGACGCTATTCGGTGAACATGAGAAATATCTGCTAACAGACTGAAAATAGGCCAATTATTATGATTTGTTTTTTTATGTCCGGGCGCACCGACACGAATTTTTAACGATTGACGGCGGGATCAAAAGTTCCGCGCACGGGAGGAGAAAAGTGCGTTATTCCAAAAGCTTAGGAACGTCGCAAAAATTTCACAGAGAAATTTCAGGCACTTAGGCGGAAAGCTTGGCAGCGCGCTTGGTCAGACGGGACACGCGCCGGCGGGCGGTGTTCTTGTGCATCACGCCTTTGGTGGCACCGCGCATGAGCTCCGGCTCGACCGCCTTGAGCGCCGCAAGCGCCGCACCCTTGTCGCCGGCTTCGATAGCTTGCTCTGCTTTCCGGGAGAGGCTGCGGATGCGGCTCTTGCGCGCGTGATTGGTGGCGGTCCGCTTGGCGTTCTGGCGCACGCGCTTTTTGGCCGAGTCGATATTGGGCATGGAGGTTCTCGCATTGGGTGAAGGGCGGGGTTCTTAGCCCGCGACCGGCGCGGCGGTCAAATCGGGGCAGCGGTTCTCAGCGGTTCCGGAACATTGGCTTTCGCTTCCCGGCGAAGGCGGCCATGCCTTCTTTCTGGTCTTCGGTCGCGAACATCGCGTGAAACACCCGGCGCTCGAACCGGAGGCCTTCGGCGAGCGTCGTTTCGTAGGCGCGGTTGATCGCTTCCTTGGTCATCATCACAATGGGCAGGGACTTATCCGCGATGGCCTGCGCGGCCTTTTTCGCCTCGGCAAGCAGCTCGTCCACGGCTACGACGCGGCTTACGAGGCCGGAACGCTCGGCTTCGGCCGCATCCATGTTGCGGCCTGTCAGGCACATCTCCATCGCTTTGGACTTCCCCACAAAGCGCGTGAGGCGCTGCGTGCCGCCGATGCCCGGCATGACGCCGAGGCCGATCTCCGGCTGGCCAAACTTCGCGTTGTCCGCCGCAATGATGAAGTCGCACAGCATGGCGAGTTCGCAGCCTCCGCCCAGCGCGTACCCGGCCACCGCCGCGATAATGGGTTTGCGGATCGCCCCGATCCGTTGGGACACGTCGGCGAAGAAGTCCGCCTTGAACATGTCCATATACGATTTCGGCGCCATCTCCTTGATGTCGGCGCCGGCGGCGAATGCGCGTTCGGAGCCCGCCAGCACGATGGCGTGGAGCGCATCGTCGGCGTCGATCGCCTCGAGCGCGCAGACAAGCTCGTCGAGGAGCTCCGAATTGAGCGCATTGAGTGCCGTGGGACGATTGAGGGTCACGACGGCGACGGCGCCGTCGGTCTCGAAGAGAATGTTGCGATACTCCATGTGCGGCCTCCGCTTCTGCGCTGGCCGCATCCCTTGCGCAGGCGACTGCGCGAAGGCAAGCGCTAATCAGTCCTCGCCAGGATTGGCGCGCAGGCGTTTCAGCCGCCCGCGTGCTGCCTTTTGTTCGAGCCGTTCCTTCCGGCTTGCCGCCGGCGGCTTCGTTTTCCGCCGCCGCCGCGGCGGTCTCGCGGCCTCGCACAACATCGCCATCAGTCTTGCGCGCACGTCCACACGGTTCTGTTCCTGGCTGCGAAAGCGGCGGCCGACGACGATCAGTTCGCCCGATTTCGTCAGTTTCCTGCCCGCGATGCGCGCAAGGCGCGCAACGATATCGGGCGTCAGGGACGACGAATGTTTCGCATCGAACCTGAGTTGCACCGCGCTCGCCACCTTGTTGACGTTCTGGCCGCCGGGGCCGGTCGCCAGAACGAAGCTTTCGGTGAGTTCGCTCTCGTCGATCGCGATGTCGTCGGTGATACGGATCCTGGACATGACAATCCTGGCAGGCGGACGTCCCGCTCCGCATCCGGCGTCGAACGCATATTCCGCCGGAATCGCAACTTTGATACAAGAGAACCTGGCACTTCGCCAATGGAGCATGTCATGGCTCAAATATTCGAAGGCGGCTGCGCGTGCGGTGCGGTGCGCTACCGGCTGGGCTCGCCCCCGATGTTCGTGAACTGCTGCCATTGCCGGGACTGCCAGCGCCAGACGGGCAGCGCCTTCGTCATTAATGCGGTCATCGAGACCGATCGCATCGATATCCTGTCGGGAACGCCCGAGCCCGCCACCGTGCCGACCGACAGCGGTCGCCCGCACGACATCTGGCGCTGTCCCCACTGCGGCACCGCCGTCTGGAGCGACTACGGCCGGCGGCCCGGCCTGCGTTTCGTCCGCGTCGGCACGCTCGACGATCCGGCCCGGCTGCCGCCGAACGCGCACATTTTCACGCGCTCGAAGCTTCCATGGGTTGGATTGCCTCCCGACGTGCCGGCATTCGAGGTCTATTACGACACGCAGAGTCTCTGGCCCGCCGAGAGCCGCGCGCGCCGAAGGGCCGCGTCCGTTTGATTTCTCTGTCGCCTCATCGCTGGCACGCCGGACAATAAAAGGTCGAGCGGCCGCTCTGTACGATGCGGCGGACCTTGCCTTTGCAGCCGTTGCGCCGGCAGGGCGCGCCTTTGCGGTCATATACTGCAAACCGGTGCTGGAACTCGCCCAGCGCACCATCGGTCTTCGCGTAGTCGCGCAGGCTCGATCCGCCGGCCCTGATAGCCGCACGCAGAACGCGGCGGATGGCGCGGACGAGCTTTTCGGCGCGCTCTCCGTCAATCTTCGAAGCGAGCCGCCTCGGCGAAATTCCCGCTTCGAAAAGAGCTTCGCAGACATAGATGTTGCCAAGCCCCGCAATCGTGCGCTGATCGAGAAGCGCGGATTTGATCGGGGCGCGGCGTCCCTTCAAGACGCCGGCAAGATGATCGGCCGTGAAATCGCCCGACAACGGTTCGATGCCCAGACCTTCGAACAAAGGGTGACGGGTAAGCGCCGCCGTCTCGATCAGCAACATGAGGCCGAAGCGGCGATGATCGGTGAAGACGATCTCGGCCGGCGCATCGGTTTCCATGATGACGTGGTCGTGCGGGCCCGCTCCCGCAACCGGTTGCGGGAGCGCACGTGCGTAATTGCCAAGGCGCCGTGCACCGCCCGGCGCCTGGACGCTGAGCCGTCCCGACATGCCGAGATGAACGACGAGCGTTTCGCCGCCGTCGAGGTCGGCCAGGAGATATTTCGCGCGGCGCCAAAGCCGCTGCACGCTTCGGCCGGTGAGCCGCTCGGCAAAGCGGGGCGGAATGGGGACGCGCAGATCGCCGCGGCGGGTGAGGACCTTCGTAAACCGGTGGCGTTCCAGAACGGGCGCGAGGCCCATCCGTATGGTTTCGACTTCGGGAAGTTCGGGCATGTGGCGCGGCGCGCGAAGGTGTTGCGCCGAATTCCTATGCTATGTTTCCGAAGGGGAGAAGAACGCCCCTTCTTTCAAAGATGTGGGAATTGGAAATTGATCGCTTCGTTCGGCTATCGCGATGTTCCGGAAAACGAAAAGACGCAGCTTGTGCGCGGCGTTTTCTCGTCGGTCGCGAGGCGCTATGACCTGATGAACGACCTGATGTCGGGCGGCGTGCACCGGCTGTGGAAAGACGCGCTGGTGGATTGGCTCAATCCGCAGCCCCGCCAACGCATTGCCGATATCGCCGGCGGAACGGGCGACGTCGCATTCCGCATCGCCGAGCGGGCGCGACGGCATGGCGGCCGCGCAGAGGTGATCGTCTGCGACATCAATGCCGACATGATGGACGAAGGCCGGCGGCGCGCGGCCGCGCGGCATCGGAGGGATGTAATGTGGGCCGCGGGGGACGCAGAGCATCTGCCGATTCGCGATGCGAGCCTCGATGCCTGCACGATCGCCTTCGGCATTCGCAACGTGACGCATATCGATGCCGCGCTCGCCCAGATGCGGCGCGTGCTGCGGCCGGGTGGACGCTTTCTTTGCCTGGAGTTCTCCCGGGTCGAAGCGCCCGGACTCGATGCGCTTTATGAGCGTTATTCGTTTTCGGTGCTGCCGCGGCTCGGCGAATGGGTGGCGAACGACGGCGAAGCCTATCGCTATCTGGTCGAAAGCATCCGGCGCTTTCCCCCTCAGACGGCGTTTGCGAAAATGATCGCGCGAGCCGGCCTGGGTCGCGTGAGGGTTCGCAATCTTGCCGGCGGCATCGCCGCGCTGCATTCCGCCTGGAGGCTCTAGCCGATGCTGCGGAGCCTTCGCGATGTCAAACGGCTATTTCATGCCGCACGTGTCCTGTCGCGCCACGATGCGCTGATCCCGCGCGAATTCGCGCACCGTATTCCGCGGGCTCTCAAACTGATGCGTGCCGTGCTTGGCAGCCGCAGCCGGTTGGACCGGGTGGCACTTCCCGGACTGAGGCTCGCCCGCGCGCTCGAAAGCCTCGGGCCTGCCTACATCAAGCTCGGCCAGCTTCTCGCGACGAGGCCCGATATCATCGGCGAGGAAACGGCGACGGCGTTGGCAACCCTGCAGGATCGATTGCCACCTTTTCCGACGGAACTCGCCCGCGCCGAAGTCGAAGCGGCCCTGGGTGCACCGATCGAGGTGCTGTTCGCCTCTTTCGATGAGCCTTTCGCGGCCGCGTCAATCGCCCAGGTTCATCGTGCCACGACCGACAGCGAACCTCTCCGCGCGGTTGCCGTCAAGATTCTGCGACCCGGCGTCGAAGCCGAGTTCGCCCGCGATCTCTCGTCGTTCGCGTTCGCCGCGCGCTGGGCGGAACGCTTTTTCTCCGAAGCGCGGCGGCTGCGCGTCGTGGAGCTCGTCCATACCCTCGCTGTCGGTGTCGCGCTGGAACTCGATCTGAGGATGGAAGCGGCGGCCGCATCCGAATTCGCCGAGCGCACCGAGGCCGATGAGGCGTTCCGCGTCCCCGCAGTGGACTGGGAGCGAACATCCGGCCGCGTACTCACGACGGAGTGGGTCGACGGCACTCCGCTGCGGAGCGCGGCCGAACTCGAAGCCGCCGGGCACGATCCAAGGCGCATCGCTGTCCTGATTGTACGGCAGTTTCTCACCCAGGCGCTGCGCGACGGTTTCTTTCACGCAGACATGCATCAGGGGAATCTCTTCGTGGACCGGGAGGGCCGCCTTGTCTGCGTCGATTTCGGCATCATGGGGCGGCTCGACGCGGCGATGCGGCGGTTCATGGCCGAAACACTCGCGGGCTTTCTCGCGCGCGATTACAGGCGCGTAGCCGACATTCATTACGAGGCGGGATTCGTACCGCGCCGCCATCCTGCATCCCTGTTCGCGCAGGCTCTGCGCGCCATCGGCGAGCCGGTCTTTGGACATCCCGCCAGCACGGTTTCGATGGCGAGGCTTCTGCAGCAGCTCTTCGACACCACGCGGCGATTCGACATGGAACTGCAGCCGCAGCTGGTGCTGCTGCAAAAGACGATGGTGGTTGTCGAGGGTGTCGCGCGCGGGCTCTACCCCGAACTCGACATCTGGGAGGCGGCGCGTCCGGTCATCGAAAGCTGGATGGTGGGACAGGTCGGGCCGGAGGCGCGGTTGCGCGATGCCGCGGAAGGGATCACTGCGCTCGGCCGGCTCGCGCGCGAGTTTCCGCACCTTCTGCACAACGCGGAGATAGTCTCGGGCATGCTGGCGGAAGGCGGTTTGCGTCTTCATCCCGATACCGCGGGCGACATCGCGAGGGCGCAGGTGGCGCGCACGCGCCATGTCCGAATTGCGCTCTGGATTGCTGCGGGCGCGCTGGTGGTGCTGGCTGCCGGAATTCTTTGAATTCACGGCACAACTTGCTTCAAGACAAGGGGAACCGTGGCACGGCTGCCGCGTTGCAGCACGAGTCGAAGACGGCCAAGACCACGAACATCAGGAGCAGCCCATGGCGAGAGCAAAGCAGCGGCATCCGCATTCGAACGAGAATCAACAGGATTACGAAGGCGAGGTGGAAGAACGGACAGAGGAAACAATGGAACGGACCGGTCGACAGGCCAATCGCATGCAGCGCGGGGCCCTCGACGTCTTCGACATGCTCAACGGGTCGATGGCGCGCCTCATGGATCAGAACTGGTCGATGTTTCAGAAGACGATGCAGGCGATGCAGGCCGAATCACTCCACTTCATGAATCGTCGCCTCGATCACGCCAGCCACGCCCTCGAAACAGGCCGCGATTGCGAAGGAATTTCCGGCCTTCTTGCGATTCAGCAGGAATGGATGGTGGACTTTGCGCGCGACTACGCGGAACAGACCAAACGGCTTGCCGAACTGATGCGGGATCTGGCCGAAGACGGCGCATCAAGCCTGTCGGGTGCAACATCGGAATTCGCCGGGCGCGCCCAAAATCGGGCCGAACACGAACACCACCGCGCTGCGGCGTAGGCAACTTCCCGGCATGGCCCGGCAGTCCTGTCGGGCCACGCCGGATACGGCGCTTCGATCAGGAAATTTTCATTCGTCCCGCGTTGCAGTGCTGCGCGGTGGACTCGCCGACGACATACACGTCGAGACCGACCGTGCGATCCTCGAGTGTCGGAAGTTCGGGAATTCGGACGCGCACCGCGTCCTTGAGCAACTGTTCGTCGGTTGCGAGCACCTTGGCGTAACCCGGAGCGTCCTCGCCGGGCATGGCTGAAATGGTCAGCACCACGCGCACGTCGGAATCAGCGGCGCGCTTCTCGACGGCTTCGCAGGCGATCAGGATGTCGTCGCCGGGAATGACATCAAAGGCGCTGGTGTCGCTCGCGGCCGCGGCGGCGCCCGCAACGGCGTGCGGCGGCAGTTGCGCCTCTGCCGTCAGCACAGGAATCAGCAGCAAGCAGGCTGCAACGACACCGGTCGCGACAACTCCCTCGATCCTGCGCATCCTCGATGCTCCTCTCCCGCCTGTTCCTGCGGATTCTGCGAAGCCTCGCCCTTATCCTAACCGTTTTGCGCCGAAAACGCCAAATGCCCGAGGGCGCCTTCCGGAGGAAACGGGTCCGGAAACGGCCGAAACGGGCAGAACCGTCCGGCCGCCATCACGAGAACGTGACGGGTCCGGGCCGGCACGACGGACATTCAGCGCATCCGGGAGAGATACCAGAAGCGGCTGAACATCAGGACGGCGGCAACGGACAGGCCGGTGGCGAGGCCGATCCAGATGCCGAGCCCCTTCATGTGCCAGCCGAACGCCAGCCACAGGCACACCGGAAATCCGGCGAGCCAGTAGCTCGATCCGGCAATCCACATGGGCATGTGCGCATCCTTCAGCCCGCGCAGGGACATCGCGCCGACCACCTGCAGGCCGTCGAAGATTTCGAAAGCGCCGGCCACGCGCAGAAACACCACCGCCAGCCCGATCACATCCGCGTTGGCGGCGGCGTCTGAAAAATAGAGGCCAGCGATCTGCGCCGGAAAGATCCAGAAGCAAATCCCCGCTATGGTCATGAAGACCGCGCCCATCGCGAACGCGGCGTAACCTGCCCGTCTGAGCGCCTCGCCGTCGCCCGCGCCCGCAGCAAGACCGACCCTGACTGTCGCCGCCATTCCGATGCCGAGCGGCACCATGAAGGTAATGGAGGCGACATTCACCGCGATCTGATGGGCGGCGACCGACGCGGTGCCGAACGTGCCCATGATCAGGGTCGCCGCGTTGAACAGCATCGCTTCGAACATCATGGTCAGTCCGATCGGCAGCCCAAGCCGGAACAGTTCTGCAAGATTCGCCGCATGTACGCGATGGAAGCGGCGGAAAATCCGGAATCGGCCGAGCTCCCGCATGCATTTGACGACGGCCACCATTGCGAAAAATGCGAACGCGTACGAGCACGCGCTTGAGATTCCCGAGCCGACGAGGCCGAGCCGCGGCAAGCCGAAATGCCCGAAGATCAGTGCGTAGTCGCCGATCCCGTTGAACAGGATGCCAAGCGCCATGACGTAAAGCGAGGCGCGCGGCCGCGACAGCGCGGTCGAGAAATTGCGCAACACCTGGTAGCCGAGCGAGAAGGGCAGGCCCCAGCACAGTGCAGCCGTGAAGCGGCCGGCGCCCGCGGCGAGCGCGGGTCTTTGTCCGAGGAGCAGCAGGATCGGCTGGGTGAACAGCAAGAGTGCGATCAGCGGCACCGACAGGATCAGCATCGCCCAGAATCCCATCCGCACCGCGTTACGCACGCCCGCGCGTTCGCGCGGCCGGCTGCCCAGACTGTGGGCGACAACCGGCGCCACAGCGGCCACAGGTCCGCAACCGATGAGCCAGCAGAAAAAGAATATTGTGTTGCCGAGCGCGGCCGAGGCGAGCGCCTCTTTTCCGAGTCGTCCCAGCATCACGACGTCGGTCGTCATGATCGCCATCTGCGAAAGCTGGGTCAGCACGAGAGGTGCGGCGAGTTTCAGGAGTTCGCGCGCTTCCGCAATCCACGCATCGGCGCCGTGGCCGGCGACGCGCCTGCCGGCCTGCGAAGCATCGAATTGTGCAATATCGGTCATGACACGGTCTTTTCATCAAGGCCGGGCCGCAAGACGATTCGGGAGTGCGACAAATCTCCGAAGCACCTGGCGGGCCCGGAGGGAAACGTTCGGAACGGGCGGTGGATTCTAGGCCACGTTCTCCTCGCGAGCCGATGGGGCGACACGAACCGGAAGGCCGGCCGCCGCGATGCGCTGTCGCGTTTGAAACACCATGGGTCGACTCGCGAAATTCTTCCGCGCGGGCGCGTTGCCCCCGCGGATCGGGCGGTGTTGCTACGCGCTCCGGCGCGGCTATGTCAACTCGCGCCGGTGCCGATCATCCGCAATTCCTGGGCCGCCGTGGCGGCACGGACACGGCCGCTACTTTCGGACGGTGATCGTCATCCGCACGAAATCGAACGTGACCGCGTAGGTATGGAAGAAGCCGTGGCTCACGATGCCTCCCGCATGAATCCCGAGCGCGTTTTCGAGCGGCGGCGGAAACGCTCCAAAGACGCCCGTCAGCCTGTTTTCCGTGAGGCTGCCGAGCGACAGGCTTGTAATTGGAAAGGTGGCCAGGGGCGCCGGGCCGCGAGCGCCGGACGACCGTGCAGGCGGCGCGGGCACGGCGATGTCGGCATCGCGCAAGGTGGAATCGGGCGCGGTGAACGCATAGCTCCCAAGCCCGGTATCGATGAAAAAGAGCTGTCTGGGTCCTTTGTCGAGGCGTCCCCGGGCCACGAGGTAATGATCGCCCACGAACCAGAACGGAATTTCTGCGAGAGGTACGCCGGCATGGGCGCGCTCGGGCGCGTTCTGGGGCGCCAGGATCATGCGGTCGTGCACGTAATCCAGCGTGGTACGGAAGTGCGACAGGTACTCTACGCCAATTACTCCGGCGACCCGTTTCCCGCGTGCCAACGCCGACGCGCCACGCATGTTGATCAGCATCGCCGGCACATCGCCCGTTTCGAGACCCGCCAGCGTAAATGTTGCGATACGCCCGAACGAGGGTTGGGACGCGCCATTCTGCGGTCGTGCGGTCGTCTCGACCTTCGCGTCGCGCGCGAATACGGGATCGAGGATGATTTCCGGCGCGCCCGTGTCGATCAGGAACAGGCCTTCGACGCCGTTCACTTTCGCGTCGACGACGGGCAGCGGCTCGGTCCATTCGAACGGCACCGTCGTTGCCGCCTGGTGCGCCGGCAGGCGATAGGGGACGGTCTTGCCGAACAGGGCGAATTCGGCCACCCGTTCGGGTCGCTTCACCTGACGGAGCAGCGGAACCATGTCGGCGAAGCGATCGGCCCGCTCCATGGTCTCCGCGAGAAGGGCCGCCGCACGCAGGTCGGCGGGATTGCGCGAAAGCGTGGATTCGAGCCTCGTTTCGGCTTCGCCGAGCCGGTTCTGAAAAAGCGCGATCGCCCCCAGCTGGCGCTGCGCATCCTCGTAGTGGGGGCTGGATTTCGGCACGACTTCGTAGCCGGCCCGCGCCTCGGCGAACTCACCCTGCTCGAAGAGAAAATCGGGCCCGACGGGTTTCGCCGGCCGCGCCGAGGGCGCGGCCAGGCGCGGTGCGGCCTGGGCGGCCGCGGTTGCCAAAAAAAATGCCGCAACTGCGGCTCCGGCCGAACGCCTCATAATTCCTCCGACGAATGGGATGCACCGTGCAGGCCAAGGACGTTACCTTCGGCGCGCGCGCATTCCAAGCACCGGGGCCAGACGACAGTGATTTTCAGACGGACTTTTTGCGGGGCGGAGGGTTTCCGCGCGCTCTGGCCATGAGGGCGCTCGCCATCGCCCATCGCGGCGGCGCGGCGCTGGCGCCGGAAAATACGCTCTGCGCTTTTGCAAACGCCATTGCGCTCGGCGCCGATGGCGCCGAACTCGATGTGCAACTGATGCGCGACGGCTGCGTGGTGGTGGTCCACGATTTGCGCCTTTCGGCCGACCTGTGCCGCGACGCTCGAGGCGCCTGGCTTGCCGCTCCGACACGGGCCATCGTCGATCTGAGCAGGGAGGAGATCGCGAGTTTCGATGTCGGGCGTGCGAGGCCGGAAAGCGCCTATGCGCGCGCCCACCCGCTGATGCGCGCCTCGGATGGCGAACGCATTCCGCTTCTCGCCGACGTCATCGACCTTGTCTGTCGCGCGTCAAACGGCTTTCGCCTCTTCGTCGAGATGAAGACGGCGCCTGCCGATCTGTCTGGAGAGACTAGCGCAAAGCTGGCCGAAGCGACCCTCGCAGTCCTCGAGGCCGCCGAGTTTCTGGATCGCGGCGTTCTTGTCGGATTCGACTGGCGCGGATTGCATCACGCGAAAGCGCTCGAACCTGCCGCGCAGTGCTGGTTCAGCACGCGGCCGCAAAGCTGGTCCCGCGACGGCGTTCCTCCGCCTACGGACGACCCGCCCCCCGCGCCGGTGCTCGACGTTCTGCGACACTGGGCGCGCACGGGGACGTCGCCCTGGGCCGCGGGGTTCGACGCAGTGCGGTTTAACGGTTCGCTACCCGCAGCAATCGCAGCTGCGGGCGGCGATGGCTGGTTTCCGTATCATTGCGACGCGACGCCCGGCGCGATCGCGGACGCGCACGCGCTCGGTCTTCGTGTGGGCGCGTGGACGGTCGACGATCCCGCGGAGATGGCCGCGTTGACGGATGCCGGTATCGATGCGATCTGCACCGACCGGCCGGATTTGATGGCGGGCCAACACTGACGTTCCGCCAAATATCGGATGATTACCCGTCGCAGGATGCTCTACCATTTTGGCGTTGCGAACCGGACGAACGCAGTTGTCCAGGCTTCGATCGGCTTGCCGCCCATCGACAGCGGCAGAAAGCACCAGTTCTTCTTCACGAAATCGAGCGCTTCAACGGCCGACTGCGCGATGAGTTCTTAAACGAGACGCTCTTCACCTCGCTCGCCCAGGCGCGGGCTTCTCTTGAGGAATGGCGACGCGACTACAACACCGGACGCCCTCACTCCCGCATCGGCTGGCCAACCCCAGCCGCCTACGCCGCCAAATTCCCAACGCAACCGGGCCAAGGCGCTGCGCTCCTCGATGGCTCCGCGCCTTGGCCGGTTGCTTCGCCGGAACAAATGAAGAAAATCAACCGCCAGACTCAAGTTGCCGCTGGATGAAAGTCGGGGGCAACGTCGCCATCATTCTGCCGTCGCAGATGTGCTCATTCCGCGTGCCAGGTTTGCGCGAAAGCGCATAGCCGCGCGAGCGTACGCGGGGCGGAGTCTCAATACCCGATCGCTTCGCCGTCCTTGCGCATTTCCGAGGCGCCCCAATACACCCGATGCTTCGGGTCCCACATGATGGCCTGATAGCCTCCGAAGGCGCCGGTGCCCGGCACGATCTTGTAGCCGCGGCGCGCGAGTTCCGCCTTCACCGCCGGATCGAAGCCGGATTCCATTTCGACCGTGCCGATGCCCGTCGAAGGCTCGCCCGTCGGCTCCGAGCCGCCGTAATGGCGCCAGCGCGCCGCATCGCCCGCCACCTGCACGCCCATGCCGAAATCGATGATGTCGGTCAGGATTTGCACTTGGCCCTGCGGCTGCATGTCCCCGCCCATCACACCGAAGGACATGAAAGGCTGGCCGTCCTTCATCACGAAAGCGGGAATGATGGTCTGGAACGGTCGTTTGCCGGGCGCATAGACATTCGCGGCCTTCGGATTGAGCGAATAGAGTTCGCCACGATCCTGGAACATGAATCCCAGATGATCGGCCACCAGTCCCGATCCCATGCCGCGGTAGTTCGACTGGATGAGCGACACCATCATCCCGTCCTTGTCGGCGGTGGTGAGATAGATCGTGTCGCCGTCGTGCAGCTGCGGATTTCCCGGCCCGATATCCGGATTGGCGTGATGAAGGTCGATCAGCTTGCGCCTCGCCGCGGCATAGGAATCCGAGAGCAGAGCTTTCATCGGTATGTTGACGAAGGCGGGATCGGCGTACCATTTCGCGAGGTCTTCATAGACGAGACGCTTGGCCTCGAGCATGGCGGTGAGCGCATCGGCGGAACCCGCGCCCATCTTCTTCAGGTCGAACCCCTTCAGGATCTGCAGCATCTGGAGAACCGCCGCGCCCTGACAGTTGGGCGGAAGTTCATACACATCGTAGCCGCGATAGTTCACGGAGAGCGGCTCGACCCATTCGCCGTGATGCGCCGCGAAATCGGCGTAGCGCAGGTCGCCGCCGATGCGGCGGAAATAGGTGTCGATGGTGTGCGCAATGACGCCCTTGTAGAAAACGTCGCGGCCGCCTTTCGCGATCAGCGACAGCGTGTGTGCGAGATCGGGATTGCGGAAGATCTCGCCTTCCGCCGGCGTGTGGCCATCGATGAGGTAGGTTGCGCGCGCGTTATCGAATTCTTCGATCAGGGCGCGGTTTTTCTCGAACCCCGCCATATTGCCCTTCCAGTATTTCGCTATGAGTTCGGTGACCGGAAATCCATTCGTCGCGTAGGCGATTGCCGGCGCGAGATCGTCGGTCATCGGCAGCTTGCCGAATTTGTCGTGCAGCGCGAACCAGGCATCGACCGTCCCGGGCACCGTGACCGGAAGCGACCCGAACGGTGGAATGTGCGGCTTGATGGGTTGGCCCGCCTTCGCCCATGCCGCCGTCACTTCGCTCGTCATCTTGGCGAGATCGCGCCCCATCGGCGCGCGGCCCGAGCCGTTGTAGCCGTAAAGATGCTGCGTTTTCGGATCCCACACGATGGCGAAGAGATCGCCGCCGATGCCATTGAGCACCGGTTGCATCAGCCCGATCGCCGCATTCGCCGCAATCGCCGCATCGACCGCGCTGCCGCCCTTCTTCAGGATATCGATCGCGATCTGCGAGGCGAGCGGCTGTTCGGTGGCCGCCATGCCGTGCTGCGCGAGCACCGGCGAACGCGTCGCCCACGGTACGCCGGAATAGCGGTCGCCGCGGCCGAGCTGTGCCGCCGCGCTTCCTGCTCCGGTTGCCATTGTCATTGCGAGCACCGCCCCCGCCAGCTTCGCCGTCACGCTCATGATTCCTCCGCCATGCGTACGTGGCATGAGGGAAGGCCGTTTTTTTCAAAATAGCGCTGGTGATACTCCTCGGCACGCCAGAAAGGCGGGGCTGGCTCTATCGTCGTCACGACCGGCCGTTTGAAGCGGCCGGCATACGCCGCCTTCTTCGCCTGCGCCGCCCGTTCCTGCTCAGGAGCGTGGTAAAAGATCGCGGAACGGTATTGCGTGCCGACATCCGGGCCCTGGCGATTCAGTTGCGTGGGATCGTGATTTTGAAAGAACACCTCGAGCAGCCGATCGTACGATACTTTTGTGGGATCGAAAATCACTTCGACGACTTCGGCATGGCCGGTGCGGTCGCTGCACACCTCCTTGTAGGTGGGATTCTGCGTATGGCCGCCGGCGTAACCGCTGGTGGCGTCAACGACGCCCGGCACTTCGCGAAAGAACGATTCTACGCCCCAGAAGCATCCCGCTCCGAACGTCGCCTTTTCCATATCGGTCTCCGAACTTGACAGTGCAGCGCCTTTTCGTGCCAGTCGGACGAACGTAACGCGGGACGTGTGGTTGTGAAAGTGATCGTGGTCGGCGCAGGTGCCGCAGGGCTCGCCATCGGATGGCGGCTCGCCCAGGCGGGCGCGCAGGTCGCGGTGCTTGAGCGCGGCCAGCCGGGGCGCGGTGCCACCTGGGCTGCCGCGGGCATGATCGCAGCGCCAGACGATTGCGAGACGGAACTCGCAGGTCGTGCCGCCGACCTCTGGCCCGGGTTTGCCGCAGAGATCGAAGCGGCGAGCGGGCGACCAGTCGGTTATCGCCGCGACGGCGGACTTTTTCTGGCAACCACGTCCGAGGAGAACAATGGCTTTTCCGCACGCGCGGGGGAATTCCTTTCGGCTGCGGCCGCCCGCGAGATGGAACCACGCCTTGCACCCGACGTCACGGGCGCGATCTGGAATCCCAACGAAGCCAAGGTGGACAACCGCGCGCTTGGGCGGGCACTTGCGGCTTGTCTGGTACGTGCCGGCGGAGAACTCGCCGCAAACGAGACGGTCGTGTGCTTCGAGATGCGCGACACGCGCATCGTCGGCGTACGAACGCCCTTCGCAATTCACCAGGCCGACGTTTACGTGCTCGCGGCCGGCGCCTGGAGCGCGCGCATCCAGGGCCTTCCTGCGGACGCGTTGCCGCCAGTCGTGCCATTGAAAGGGGAGATGCTCGCCCTCGAGGCGCCGGCAGGAGAAGCACTGCCGCGTCCCGCCATTGTGCGCGGCGACATCTACATGGTGGCCCAGCGCGGGCGTCTGCTCGTCGGCGCGACCGTCGAGCGGGCGGGATTCGATTCCGCTCTCACGCTCGCGGCACGCGAATGGCTGCTGGCGGGCGCAAGAATGATCATGCCGTGCCTTGGCGAATGGCAGCTTGCGGAACACTGGGCGGGCTTGCGGCCGGGATCGCCGGACGACCTTCCGATCCTTGGTGCAAGCGTTCTCGATAATCTCTTCGTAGCGAGCGGCCAGTTCCGCAGCGGAATTCTCTACACACCGGCGATCGCGGAGGCCGTCTGCGCGCTGGTGTTGGGCGGGAACACGTCATTCGACATCGCGGCGTACGATCCGCGCCGGTTCGCCGGCCTAGCAGCGGACATTCGTTCCTGATGCGCGCGCCCGCCGTTCCCGTTCCCGCTGCCACCACTCTGTTATTGCGCGACGGCGGCAGCGGCGTCGAAGTGTTCATGGTGAAGCGCCATCACGAGATCGCTTTTGCAGCGGGCGCTCTCGTTTTTCCTGGCGGAAGGGTGGACAGGAGCGACCGCGATCCGGAAATAGCTGCGCTGGCAGACGGTCTCGACGGACTGGCGCCCGACCTGCATCCGATTGCAGTGGCGGCGCTGCGCGAAAGTTTCGAGGAGGCGGGGATTCTTGTTGCCCGGGAAGACGAGACCGGCGACTTCATCGGATCGGGGCGTTGCCAGGCGCTTCAGTACTGCCGCGAGGAGATCGAAGAAGGCGCGATCAGCTTTGCATCCGTATTGCGGCGCGAGCGTCTGCGGCTCGCCTGCGACCAGCTGGTGCCGTTCGCGCACTGGATTACCCCAAAATCGATGCCGAAACGGTTCGACACGCATTTTTTTCTCGCACGCGTGCCGCCGGGGCAGGACGGCCGGCATTGCGGCCGCGAATCGGTGGATTCGCTTTGGGTGTCCCCACACGACATTGCGGGCGGGTGGGGCCGGCTGATGTTTCCGACGAAAATGAATCTGTCGAAGCTCGCGCGTTCGCGCAACGTCGGCGAGGCCCTCGCTGCCGCGCGCGCAGCGCCGCCCGTTACGATCGAGCCCTGGACGGAAGAGACGCCGCACGGAAAGTATGTCCGCATTCGGGAAGACGCCGGATACACCCAGACGCGCATTCCCCTGAGCGAGACGCTGCCGTAATTCGTGAGGCGATCAATCCACGAACTGTTCGGCCAGGACGCGTTCGTGGAGGCTGTGGCCCTCGTCGAACAGCATCGTCATGGTGATGGAGCGGTCCTCGGCAACGTCCACCGTTCGGATGTCGCGCACTTCGATATCGTCGGCCACGGCGCTGACGGGGCGCTTGTCCGCTTCGAGCATCTCGAAGCGCGTGCGCGCGTGGTGGGACAAAAGCGCTCCGTGCCAGCGGCGCGGCCGGAACGCGCTGATCGGCGTTAGTGCGAGAAGATCGGCATCGATGGGCAGGATCGGGCCGTGCGCCGACAGATTGTAGGCCGTGCTTCCCGCGGGCGTGGAAATCAGGATGCCGTCGCAGATCAGTTCCGGAATGCGCACCTTGCCGTCCACGAGAATGCGGATCTTCGCGGCCTGGCGCGTTTCGCGCAGCAGCGACACTTCGTTGAAAGCGAGCGCTTCGTGCTTCCGACCGTCGCGCGCGGCCGCCTGCATGCGCAGCGGATGAACTGTGGCGGCTTCGGCCGCACCGAGCCTTTTATCGAGATCGCCCTCCGCGAACTCGTTCATCAGGAATCCGATGGAACCGAAATTCATCCCGTAGATCGGACGCCCGGCATCGACGAATGTGTGCAACGTCTGCAGCATGAAACCATCGCCGCCGAGCGCCACGACGATATCTGCCTTGTCCGGCCCCGCGTCACCATAGCGCGCACGCATCCGCGCAAGAGCCTCCTGCGCCTCGGCTGCATCCGAGGCCGTGAAATGGAGCGTGCGGCTCACCAGATCAGCCTCCGGTCAGCGACATGGTACGGGCGAGGGCGGGGCCCGAACGGCGGTCGATGATGAAATCATGTCCCTTCGGCTTTCTCGCAATTGCCTCGTCGATCGCGCGCCCGAGCAGACCGTCCTCCGCGGAGGCGCGCAAGGGCGAGCGCAGATCGGCGCTATCGTTCTGGCCGAGGCACATGTAGAGGGTGCCTGTGCAGGTGACGCGCACCCGGTTGCAGCTTTCGCAGAAATTGTGGGTGAGGGGGGTGATGAAGCCCAGGTGTCCGCCTGTTTCGGCCACGCGGACATAACGCGCCGGCCCGCCGGTGCGGACGTCGGTCTCTTCGAGCGCGTAGTTTCGGGCAAGCCGCGCACGGACAATCGACAGCGGCAGATACCGTTCGACCCGGTCCTCGCCGGTTTCGCCGAGCGGCATGGTTTCGATCAGCGTGAGATCCATGCCGCGCCCGTGCGCCCACTCCATCATGGGGACGATCTCGTCTTCGTTGACGCCCTTCAGCGCGACCATGTTGATCTTGATCGCGAGACCCGCTGCCTGGGCGGCATCGATGCCGGCCAGCACGCACGAAAGATCGCCGCGGCGGGTGATGGCGCGGAACTTCTCCGCGTCGCGGCTGTCGAGCGACACATTCACGCGCCGTACGCCCGCCGCACGAAGCGCACCCGCCAAACGCGCGAGCTGGCTTCCGTTTGTCGTCAGCGTCACTTCGCGCAGCTCGCGGCCCACCCGCGTCCCCAGGCTCTCGAACAGGCGCATCACATCGCGCCGCATCAGAGGTTCCCCGCCCGTGATGCGGATGCGCTCGACGCCCTTGCGCATGAACGCGCGGCACAGCCGCCCCAGTTCCTCGAGTGTGAGAAGTTCGGCGCGCGGTACGAATGCCATACGTTCCGGCATGCAGTAGACGCAGCGGAAATCGCAGCGGTCCGTCACCGAGACCCGCAGATAGGTGATGTGGCGACCGAAGGGATCAATCATGGGGCGAGTGTAGCCCAGCCGCGCCGGCGCTGGTAATACAAAAGCAATGGACGCCGAACCGCCTTTCATCCTTGCCATCGACCAGGGCACCACGTCCACCGGGGCCATCCTTTTCGATGCGCGGATGCACCCTGTCGCCTCCCACGCGATCGAGCTTCGGCAATTCTATCCTGCGAACGGCTGGGTCGAGCACGATCCGGAGGAAATCTGGCGCGCGGTCCTCGCCTGCTGCCGCGCAGTGACGCAACGCATTGCGGCCACCGAAATCGCCGCGATCGGCCTCGCCAATCAGCGCGAGACGACCGTGCTGTGGGACCGGGAAACAGGCAGCCCGCTGCACAATGCGATCGTCTGGCAGGACCGGCGCACTGCGGACCTCTGCCGCAAGCTGAAAGAGGACGGGCACGAGCCGTTCGTGACCTCGCGCACCGGCCTCCTGATCGATCCGTATTTCTCCGCGTCGAAAATCGCCTGGCTGCTCGACAATGTTTTTAACGCACGGTCACGCGCCGAACGGGGGGAACTCGCATTCGGCACCATGGATAGCTGGCTGCTGTTTCGCCTGACCGGCGGCGCTCTTCATGCCACCGACGTGACAAATGCCTCGCGGACTCTGCTGCTCGATCTTCGCACGCTCGACTGGGACGACGAGATACTTGCGCTCTTCGACGTGCCGCGTGCACTCCTGCCCGAAATCCGCGACAGTTCCGGTGATTTCGGCACGACGGCCGAACTGCTGCCCGGCGCCCGCATCGCGATCCGCGGGGTGGCGGGCGATCAGCAGGCCGCTGCATTCGGGCAGGCCTGCTTCGCCGTGGGCGACGTGAAGGCGACATTCGGCACGGGATGTTTCGCACTGCTCAACACCGGCCGCGCCGTGGCCGTTTCCGTGAACCACCTGCTCTCGACCGTCGCGTGGCGCATCGGCAATGAAATTACTTACGCGCTGGAAGGCAGCATCTTCGTTGCGGGCGGAGTTGTGCAATGGCTGCGCGACGGGCTGTGCGTTATCCGGACGGCGGACGAGATCGAGGGCCTCGCGGCGCAGGCCCACGAGGCGAGCGGGCTTTATTTTGTGCCCGCGTTTACGGGGCTCGGCGCGCCATGGTGGGATCCGGAGGCGCGCGGCGCCATACTGGGCCTCACGCGCGATAGCGGCGCCCCCGAGATTGCGCGCGCGGCGCTCGATGCGGTCTGCTTCCAGACGCGCGATCTCCTCGAAGCGATGGGACGCGATGTGCAGCGGATGCCGCGACTTTTGAAGGTGGACGGCGGAATGGTGCGCAACGGCGGATTCTGCCAGCGGCTCGCGGATCTGACGGGTCTTGAGGTGGCGCGTCCGGTAGTGACGGAAACGACGGCGCTCGGCGCCGCCTGCCTTGCAGGTCTCGGAAGCGGTGTATTTTCGAATCCGTCCGACGTGGGCGCGTCGTGGGCGCTCGCGCGAAGCTTCGAGCCCGCGCTGGGTGCGCGGGCGCGCGACGCGCTCTACGAAGGCTGGAAAGACGCCGTCGCACGCGTGCGATCGGCATAGGGCAACAACTGAGGATCTCCCATGAAATTCGGTATCGGACAATCGGTGCGGCGAAGGGAAGATGTTCGCTTCGTGACAGGAAAAGGACGTTACACCGACGATCTGCATTTTCCGCGCGAGGTGGTTGCCTGCTTTGTGCGCAGCCCGCACGCGCACGCACGAATTGTCTCGATCGATACCGCCGACGCGCGCGGTGCGCCGGGCGTGGTCGCCGTGCTCACGCACGACGAGGTGGATGCGTTCGGTGCAGGATCGATGCCGTGCATGGCGCCGCTCACAAGCCGCGACGGTTCGCCGCCAAAGCCTACTCCCAAGCCGCTGCTCGCGCGCGATCGCGTCAGATTCGCGGGCGAGGCGGTCGCACTGGTCGTCGCCGAAACCTACGGGCAGGCAAAGGACGCGGCGGAACTGGTCGTTATTGAGTACGAGGCGCTCGACGCTTCCGGCACGCTCGCGGCAGCCATGTCGGGCCCGCAAATCTGGGGTGATGCGCCCGGCAATCTTGCTTTCGACTGGGCCGCGGGCGACGCGGAAGCTTGCGCGGACGCGTTCGCAAGGGCCGCGCACACGGTCGCGATCGAAGTCGTCCAGAATCGTGTTTGTGCGAACCCGATGGAAACGCGCAACGCTATCGGCGCCTGCGATGCGGAGAGCGGCCGCTACACGCTCCATACCGGTTCGCAGGGCGCGGGCGGCGTGCGTGAGCGGGTCGCGCGCGTCCTCAACCTGCCCCTCGAAAAATTGCGCGTCATCACGCCCGATGTCGGCGGCGGTTTCGGAATGAAAGGCTTCATCTATCCCGAGCAGGCGCTGGTTCTCATCGCCGCGCGCGACGTTGGCCGGCCGGTGCGCTGGTCGGCGGAACGCGTCGAATCGTTTCTGGCCGACGCGCATGGCCGCGACTGCATCATGCGCGCGGAGGTCGCGCTCGATTCTGATGCGCGCATCCTCGCGTTGCGCATCGGTGGCGAAGCCAATATGGGAGGCTATCTCTCGCAATTCGCGCCGTTCATCGCCACACTTGCGGGCGGACGCATTTTCGGCGGCGTCTATCGCGTGCCGCATCTCTACGCGCAAATGAAAGGATATTTTTCGAATTCCGCGCCCGTCGATGCCTACCGCGGTGCGGGTCGTCCCGAAGCCGCCTATCTGATGGAACGGTTGCTCGACAAGGCTGCGCGCCAGCTCGGACTCGACCGCATCGAAATCCGCCGGCGCAACCTTCCCGGCCCCGCCGAGCTTCCGTACAGGAACTGGTTCGGAATGGAATTCGATTCCGGAAATTTTCCGTTCGTTCTCGAAGAAGCGGCACGGCTTGCAGACGTCACGGGATTTCCCGGACGTCGCGCGGAATCGGAGGCGCGCGGAATGCGCCGAGGCCTGGGCATCGCCTACTACGTCGAGATCACCGCCGCCGCGGGCGGCGAACCCGCACGCATCCGCTTCAACGATGACGGGGGCATCGAAGCCTATGTGGCGACGCAATCGAGCGGGCAGGGGCACGAGACCGCGTTTGCGCAACTCGTCGCCGAGCGGCTCGGCGCGCCCTTCGAGTCGGTTAGCGTCCGGCAGGGCGATTCCGACTGGGTGAACGGCTTCGGAACCGGTGGCTCGCGCTCGCTCAACATGGCGGGCGGCGCGCTTTTCGCGGCGGCGGAAGAAGTCGTTAGGAAGGGCACGCAGGCCGCAGCGCACCTTCTGCAGGCGCAGGATGCCACGGTTGAATTTGGAATCGCAGAGGGAGAAGGCGCATTCCGCGTCGCTGGAACCGGGCGCGCGATCGGCGTGCGCGAGCTCGCGGTTGCGTTGAAACGCGAGCCCATTGCGGGCTTCGAGAACGGTCTCGACAGCGACGGAGAATTTCGCGGCAGCGCGCCCACATTCCCCAACGGCTGTCACATCTGCGAAGCGGAAGTCGATCCGGACACCGGCGAAACCCGGATGGTTTCTTACCACGTGGTCGATGATTTCGGCCGTATCATCAATCCGATGCTCGTGGAGGGCCAGGTGCATGGCGGAGTTGCGCAGGGGCTCGGCCAGGCGCTGCTCGAGAACTGCGTGTATGACGCGGAGAGCGGGCAGATTCTCACCGCGAGCTTCGGCGACTACGCGATGCCCCGCGCGGGCGATTGTCCCGACATCGCATTCGCCTGGCGCGAATTTCCCTGTGCGACGCACGCACTCGGCGCGAAAGGCTGCGGCGAGGCGGGCACGGTCGGCGCGTTACCTGCGGTGATGAGCGCAGTGGCGGATGCGATCGGAGTGGATCACTTCGATATGCCTGCGACTTCGGAGCGTGTGTGGCGTGCGATGCAGGCCAAGGGGGAATGACGACTTGTTTGGTGGCGCAGTCTTTCCTTGAGAATCAATCCGGCGAAATTCCCGTCATGCGTGTGAAAGTGGCTCCGGACTCGGGCAAGTGCCCGGCGAACAGCCTGGCGCGCCCGGGCGGATTTGACATTTCCGGCGTCCGGTGACGTGATTTCGCCATGGATCAGGCGGCTGTGGCCAACAATCCGGCCGCGTCCCGCGGCTCCCGGCGCAAGCCGGAGAGTCTCGCGCGGCTGCGCGCAGCGGCCCGCCAGCTTTTCGTGGAACGCGGCTATCACGCTGCGCGGCCGCAGGATATCGCGCGCGCCGCGGGTCTGGGGCACGGCACCTTCTATCTGCATTTTCCCGACAAGCGGGCGTGCTTTCTCGATTTCGTGGAAGAGGCGCGCACGGAACTCGACGGATTCTTGCGCGCCCGCGTGGCCTCGCGCAAGACGCTCGAAGGTCTGATCGCGGGCACGCTGCACGCGATCTATGATTACACCGAAAGCCATCCCGGCGTACTCAACGCCGCGATGACGGATGAACTGGTGATCGACGCCGAGGGCGTGCAAGCCGTACCGCTGCTCCAGCGCTGGGGTGCGGATTGGGCGAATATCATCAGGAGCGAAGTTAAGCACCGCCAGATCGCCGATATTTTCGATCCGGAAATCGTCGGTCAGGCCGTTCTCGGCGCCATTCATCACGCGGCGGTGGAAAGCGCGAGAGCCGGACGCTGCCCGGAGGCGGTGGTCGGCAATCTGACGCGCTTTCTCGTGCGCGCGCTCAGGGCCTGAGCGGTCGCGCCGCTATTTGTCAAGCCGGTAAATGACTCCAAAGCCGAGGCGTCCGTCGGCGGCGTCGGTGGTTCCGTAAAGTCTGTTACCGTCGGCCATCAATCCGCCGAAGGGGACATAGGCGCCATCGATGTTATTTCCGGAAAACGGAAAGGCATGGAGCACCGTTTCCGTGCGGTCCGGGTCGAGTTTGAACACGATGCCGCAAAAACAGCTCCTGGTACCGCCATAGGCCGTTGTCCCATAGAGGCTTCCCGTCCGGTCTGTGATCAAGCCGGCCGCCGCGTTGCAGCCATCTCGATGGTGGCCGGTGAAAACATGAAGGACGGTTTCGTCGCCTTGAGGCGCGACCTTGAACACGGTGCCGCAACCAGCATCGCATTTACCTCCGCCGCCCCAAAATGTAGTTCCGTAGAGATTTCCGGATTTGTCCGCAATGAGATTGCCTAGCGGACTGCAGCCATCGTGGCCGGCCTTAAATGCGTAGATAACGGATTCGGCTTCGCCGGCAGACAATTCGAAGACTGTTCCGCATCCCCCCGCGCAGCGCCCGTAATTCGTACCGCCCTGAAAGGTCGTGCCAAAGAAATCGCCCTTTGCGTCCGCAAGGAGCGTCGCCGCGGGTGCGCTGCCGTCACTGCCGCCCTGAAAAGAATACACGAGGCTTTCGCGACCCTTGGGCGTGACGCGGAATATGGTACCGCAGCCACCCGTGCATGCGTTCCCTGTTCCGCCCTCGGTCGTCGTTCCATACAGATTGCCCTCTTGATCGAATGCCAATCCGCCTTGCGGCAAGGCTCCGTCCTTGCAGTTTCTTGCAGAGCAGAAGACGTGAAGCACGGTTTCCGTACCGTCGGGCGCGATTTTGAACACCGTCCCGAAGTCTCCGGCGGTATCGCCGCCCTGCGTAACGCCGTAGAGATTTTCTTTCCGGTCGGCGACCACTCCAGCGAGCGGATACGCGCCGTCGCTTGCTCCCTGGAAGGAATGCAGAACGGTCTCCGTCCCGTCCGGTGCAAGTTTGAACACGGCGCCGCAGCCGCCACTGCACGTCGTCACGGTGCCGCCCTGATAAGTCGTTCCGTAGAGGTCGCCTGCCTTGTCCGTGATCAAGCTGTCGTAAGGCACACCGCCATCGGTGCCGCCGCTGACGGTGTAGAGTACATGCACGCCTTCGGCGAACGCCGGCATCGCGAGCATAACGGCACAGGCAAGCGCGGCGCCTGTCAGGCAGGCGCGCACACGGCCGGAAACACGGTTCATTCTCGTCTCCCCTGCTTCCGCCTCCGGTCAGCTCCGGCTCGGCGGAGCCGCATGCTAGCCGCCCCCTTGCGGCCGGGTCAAACAAGTGACCGCACGTCTGTGCGATTGACTTGCGCACGATAGTGACTGTGAATTGCGAGTAGTTCGGCGGCTCCGGAGAATCCGCAATGCAGGATTTTCATAACAGGACCGTGTTCGTCACTGGCGGGGCGAGCGGGATCGGCTTCTCCCTGGCGCGCGCGTTCGGGCGCGAAGGAGCAGCCGTCGTTGTGGCCGATATCGACGGCGACGGAGCGCGCTATGCCTGCGAGCGGCTGCGGAACGAGCAGATTCGCGCGCTTCCTGTCGCTTGCGACGTCAGCGAACGCGGCGCGCTGGAGCATGCGGCGCTGCGGACTTTAGCCGAGTACGGAAAGGTCCACGTCGTCTGCAACAATGCGGGCGTCGCCGTCGGCGGCGCGCTCGGGACCGTCGAGGCGCGCGATTGGGACTGGATCATCGACGTCAATCTGAAGAGCGTCGTCTGCGGGATGGAGATTTTCTATCCGCTGATCCGCAGCCACGGGGAGGGAGGGTATTTCATCAACACGGCTTCGATGGCAGGACTGATCTCTCCTCCGGGCATGGAACCCTACACGGGAACGAAATCCGCCGTCGTGGCGATGAGTGAGGGATGGGCGGAACAATTGCGGCCGCTCGGTATCGGGGTCTCGGTGCTCTGTCCCGGTTTCGTGCGCACGCGTATCCACGAAAGCGGGCGCGCCCGGCCCGCGCGCTATGGCGGTAGCGGCGATGTAGATGCGGGCGTTGGACCCTCCCGGCAGGACGCGGAAGAGAACATCACCCACGGGCTCGACCCGGATATCGTCGCGGCGCGCACCCTCGAGGCGGTCAGGGCCGGCGAATTCTGGATCTTCACCCATCCGCGCATGCGCGAGCTGGTAGAGGCCCGTTTCCGCGATATTCTCTCAGGGTTCGAAGCGGCCGAGCGCAGCGCGGTGCTGAGAAGCGTCCGGGAATGGCCGCCGGTACGCCCCGCCGCGCCCGAGCCGCCGCGCTGACGTGCCACGGCGTCGCAGGTGCTTGTGAATGAGAATGAGTCGCGTTTAATATACAGCGCGAATTCCGGAGACTTGGACGATGAACCGGCTCATACATCTTATCGCGGGGGCGGCGGTCGCCGGCGGACTGAGCCTGCCGGCTCTGGCCGGGAACGATCAGCCGATCCCTGTCAGTCTGAAGCAGCACAAATTCTCTCCCGCTGAAATCCACGTGAAGGCGAACGCGCCCTCCCAAATCCTTCTGAGCAACGAGGATGCGACCCCGGAGGAATTCGACTCCTCCTCTCTTCATGTGGAGAAGGTGGTGCCCGGCGGCGAAAAAGGCGTCGTCCGGCTGCGCCCGCTGGCACCCGGACGCTATCCCTTCATGGGCGAATACCATGAGAGTACCGCCAAAGGCGTGGTGATCGCGGAGTAGTGGCGTGCTCGCGAGCCTTCTGATCGTCTTTCGCGAAGTCATTGAAGCCGGGCTGATCGTGGGCATCGTGCTCGCGGCCACAAAGGGCGTCCGCGCCCGTGGTTGGTGGGTAAGCATCGGCATCGCGGCCGGCGTCGCCGGAGCGGGAATCGTGGCTGCGTTCGCCGGCGAAATCGCCGGCTTGTTCCAAGGTTCCGGACAGGAGATCTTCGAGGCGAGCATCCTCCTTTTCGCAGTGGTGATGCTCACCTGGCACAACGTCTGGATGGCCGGTCATGGCCGTGCCATCGCGCGCGAAATGAAAGCGGTCGGGGCGCAGGTGCAGGCAGGCGAGCGGCCGCTGGCAGCGCTCGCGGTCGTCGTCGGAATCGCGGTGCTGCGCGAAGGTTCGGAGGTGGTACTTTTTCTTTACGGCATCGCGAGTCAGGGCGGCACCTCCGCTGCGGCTATGATCGCCGGCGGCGCGCTCGGCGTTGTGGCGGGCGCGGGCGTGACGGCGCTCATGTATTTCGGGCTTCTTGCCATTCCTGCCCATCGCCTCTTCAGCGTGACGGCAGGTCTCATCACGCTGCTAGCGGCGGGCATGGCCGGGCAGGCGGTGCTGTTTCTGCAGCAGGGTGGCTATCTTGAGTTTTTCACCCGCACGGTGTGGGACACGTCCTGGTTCCTCAAGCAGGACAGCATTGCAGGGCGGCTCCTGCACACCCTGGTCGGCTACAGCGATACGCCCAACGGGGCGCAGCTCCTTGCCTACGCGCTGACAGTCGTCGGAATTGTCTTCCTGATGCGGTTCGAGCGCGCGCGGCACCCGCGCGCGCCGGCGGTCGCTCCCGCCGCCTGACACCGCCGAACATTTTCCGCCCACAACCGACAATGCTGCCTGCCTTATTGGGCAAGGCGTTAACCTTCGCTCCCATAGGCTCTCCTCATGGAAGCCCTTGCACCGCAAACCGAAACAGATTCGGGCCGGGTGTGGGAGAATGCCGCCACCCGCAGCGCGATCCTGGCCGCGGCGCGGCGGATCGCCCAGCAAAACGGCATTCTCGACATGTCTCTGGTCGCGGTGGCTGCCGACGCGGGATTCGCCCCGGCGTCGGTCTGCACCTATTTCGGCAGCAAGAACGAGCTTCTTCTCGGTGTCGTCGCCGACGATCTTGCAACGCTTGCGCGGGCGATGCGCGGCACCTTCGAGAACCCGGAAACTCACCCCGTGAATCCGGAAGCTGCAGCCGTTTCCGAGACCCATCCCGCTGCGGCAACGCGCAACAATGATCGCATTCCCGCAAGTACGGCGGAAGCGATTGCGCGGCTCCAACAGACGGTTGCGAATCTTGAGCAGAGGCCGGTGGATGCCTGGCTCGAGCGTCGGCTTCGGGAATTCGAGCGTGCGCTGTCGGCACTGGAGGGGCGCAAGAGCGAGAAGGACACAGTCGAGCAGAGCATAGAGGAACGTTTTCGCGATCTCGGCGAGAACGTGGATGCCCTCGAAAAGCGGTTGCTTGCTACGGCGGAAGACACGGCCCAACGCATAAACCGGTCGCTCGACGCCTGCGAAAACCGCCTGCGGCAGCTCATGTCGGAAACGCAGGGCGAGTCGGTTGCGCTCGGCCGTCGCCTGACGGCAGTCGAGAACGCTGCCTTTGCGGCAAAGCCCGAGTTTTTTCCGCCAGCGGCGGAGATCATAGCGAAACCGGAAGAGACAGCGGAAACGGAATCGTTTGGCGCTCCGGCGGACGGCGCCAGCGCAGAGCCGATCATGGCGGCCACGGCATCTGCACCCTATCTCGCCGCAGCGCGAAAATCGGCGCAGGCAGCCGCGCAGACGCAAATCACGCGAGCGCGCAAGAAATCGCGCCACAAATCGGAAACGGTGGTTTATCTGTCCATGGGTTCGCTGTTCCTGTTTGTCGCCATGCTCACGGCGATGGGTTTTTTGCTGCGCAATCAGGCGCTGAATGAAACCCCGCCAGGTGCAGTCGCGAGGGTGCGAATTCCCGCGGCCGCCGTGCACCCCAGACCGCTTGCCGCGCGTGATGCCAAAAGCCGCCTTGGAATTCTTGCGCAGTCCGGCAATGCGAACGCGGAGCTTCTCCTCGGGCTCGCCGACCTCAACTCCGAGCGGGGCCGAAATGCTACGGCCGCCTTTCAGTGGTTGTCGCGGGCGGCGGCGCGCAACCAGCCGGTCGCCGAATATGAGCTCGGTCTGATGTATCAGAACGGGCGGGGTGTACGCGCCGACGAGACGCTTGCGTTCCACTGGTTCGAATCCGCGGCCCTTCACGGCAACCGCAAAGCGATGCACAGTCTCGCGACATGCTACGCGGAAGGCTGGGGCACACAGGCCGATCTGACCCAGGCTGCGCGCTGGTTTGCGCGCGCCGCTGCGCTGGGGCTCGTTAACGATCAGTTCAATCTTGGGGTTCTCTACGAGCGGGGCATGGGGGTGCCGCAAAATCTCATCGATGCTTACAAATGGTACGCCATAGCGGCGGCGCAGGGTGACAAGGAGTCCCAGACGCGCATTGCCGCGCTCGCACCCACCCTGTCGCCGGACGATCTCGCCGCCGCCCGCGATGCCTCCGCGTCATTCAAACCCGACGCAGTTTTGGCAGCGGCAAACGAAGCGCCCAATCCCGCGCAGTTGCGTTAGGAAGACGCCCCAATTTGGGTCCGAACTCGCGCTCAGGGCGGGGGCGGATAAGGATAGGGCGGCGGAGGCGGCGGATACATCCGCCGACGAGGCCGACGGGGCACCCGATCGCCCTTCGTCGCCATGCATTGCGCATACGCCATGTTATAGCGCTGCTGCAGCGAGAACTGCGCGCCGGCGCTCGTGTTCGCGCCGACAGCCGTACCCACGACCGCGCCCGATGCCGCACCGACCGCTGCGCCACGCCCGCCGCCGACTGCGGCGCCGAGCCCCGCACCCAGCGCAGTTCCGAGAATGCCTTCGCCGATTGCCGTATTGTTTGCTGCTTCCGCCTGACCAGCTACGCGCCGGCTCGCATAGCCTTCGCAAACGGATTCGTCCTGCTGAAACGTCTGCAAGGACTTGTTCGCGCCGGGCATCACCGGAATCGTCGGGCCCATCGGCGGAGTCACGCAACCAGCCAACGTCGCAGCCAGTGCGGTGGTCACGAGTATCGTTCGCGTTGCGTTCATTTCTGTCCCTGCTGATCGTTTGGTCCCTGATTGGATCCCGGCGGCGGGCCTTGATCGTATCCCGGCGGTGGACCCTGATCGTACCCGGAAGGTCCTTGCCCGTAATCGGGCGGTGCGCCCTGATCGTATGGGCCTCCATTATAGCCCGGCGGCGGACCCTGGTCATACCCGGGCGGGGGCTCCTGTTGGTCCTGAGACCCGGCGGACGCCGGCGGCGGCCCGTATTGATATTGCTGAGGCGGTGGCCCCTGCTCGGGTCCGCCCTGGTCGTATTGGGAATAACCCTGCGCCGGCACCGGTTGCCACGGTCCGTTGCATGACGGCACGTACGGGTAATAGCCGGCCGGATTATAACAGTAATACCACGTCGGTCCGGGCTCTGCGTATTCCGGCTCCTCGTCGTAATAGTCCGAGACGACCGTCGGATAGGGATAAACGGGCGCGCCGTACCAGAACCAGTCACCGCCGACATCCCACCACCAGCCGAAACGGCCGTGCCACCAGCGGTGAGACCAGCGCCCGCGAACCCACGCGGCCCGTTCGGCCGGCGTGAAATGCGCAAATCCGACGTGCCCGATGATCGCCGCATGCAACGGGTGAAATCCCCGCCGTACGAACGCGCCGCGCACCGCGCGGGAATGAAACCCGGGACGCGCAACGCGGTGGAACGAAGGTCGGAATGCAGAATGAAATGGCGCCGGACGATGGAACGATGCGTGGGGATGCGCGGCGAAGCCATGCGTTGAAGGCTGTGCAACCGATGGTGCGGCGCCGAAGAGCGCTGTGCCTGCAAGGAGCGCTGCGACGATGGAAATCCGGCTTGTCATGTGACGCGTTCCTTTCCGAAGTCGAATACAGAATTAGGCTTTTCAAGCTGAACCGGAGATGAACAGGAGAGCCTTGAGTTGCTTGCGCTTTTTCCAAAGCGACGGAGAGTGGTTGGTGCCGGCTACAGGACTCGAACCTGTGACCCCGTGATTACAAATCACGTGCTCTACCAGCTGAGCTAAGCCGGCGTTGTCGCGGGACATACGCCGCTCTGCAGCGCGGCGCAATGCGCCAGGCGGAGGGCGGGGTGGACGCAACGGCGCGCTTGGCTATGGTGACAAGCGCCGGCAATTCGCGAACCCGCGGAGTTTCATGGATTCGATTCTCGTCACCAGTGCGCTCCCTTACATCAACGGGGTCAAGCATCTGGGCAATCTCGTGGGCTCGATGCTGCCGGCCGATGTGTTTGCGCGATTCCAGCGGGCACGGGGACGGCGCACGCTCTTCATCTGCGCGACCGACGAGCACGGTACGCCTGCGGAACTGGCTGCCCTCGAGGCAGGGCAGGGCGTCGCCGCTTACTGTGCCGAACAGCACGCAATCCAGAAGCGGCTGGGCGAGGCGTTCGGGCTTTCCTGGGATTATTTCGGCCGCTCGTCGCGCGCACCCAACCGCGAACTGACGCAGCACTTCGCGCGCGCGCTGTGGAACCGCGGGCATCTCGAAGTGCGCACGACGAAGCAGGTCTATTCGCGGGCCGATCGCCGCTTCCTGCCCGACCGCTACGTCATCGGTACCTGTCCGCATTGCGGTTACGAGCGCGCCCGCGGCGACCAGTGCGAGAACTGCACGCGCGTGCTCGACCCCGTCGATCTCATCGATCCGCGCTCCGCGCTATCGGGGGCGACCGACATCGAGATCCGTGAAAGCGCCCACCTCTTCCTGAAACAGTCGCAGTTCACGGGCGAGTTGCGCAGCTGGGTGGAGGGCCACCGCGCCGACTGGCCGGCGCTCGTAACATCGATCGCGCACAAATGGCTCGACGAGGGGCTGCATGACCGCGGTATCACGCGAGATCTCGAATGGGGCATTTCAGTGCCGGACGACATCGGTGAGGGCAGGCTGAGAGGGAAGGTCTTCTACGTCTGGTTCGACGCACCCATCGAATATATCGGGGCAACGCGCGAATGGGCGGAGGCATGCGGCAAAGGCGAGGCGTGGCGCGACTGGTGGTACGGGGATGACTCGCGCAAAGTCTCGTACTGGCAGTTCATGGGAAAGGACAACGTGCCGTTCCACACGGTGGGCTTTCCGGTGACGATCATGGGATCGGGCGAACCCTGGAAGCTCGTGGACCGCATCAAGGGGTTCAATTACATCAACTATTGCGGCGGCAAATTCTCGACGAGCCAGAAACGCGGCGTGTTCATGGACTCTGCCCTCGAGATCCTGCCCGCCGACGTCTGGCGCTACTATCTGATGGCGAACGCGCCCGAGAGTTCCGATTCCAACTTCACCTGGGAGCATTTTGCGGCCACGGTGAACAAGGACCTCGCCGATGTAGTCGGCAATTTCGTCAACCGGGTGATGAAGTTCTGCGCGGCCCGCTTCGACTCGCGCGTTCCGGGCGAAGGGGAGTGGCGTGGTGAGGAAGCGGCGCTCGCCGACTCCCTGGACTCGCGAGTTGGTACGTACACGGATTATTTGGAAGCCTGTGAATTCCGCAAGGCGCTCGGCGAACTGCGCGCCATCTGGGTGACGGGCAACGAATACCTGACGCGCGCGGCGCCCTGGACATCGATCAAATCGGATCGCGCCCGCGCCGCGACCGGCGTGCGCGTGGGACTCAATCTCGTGCACCTTTTCGGCCATCTTGCGTGGCCGATCATTCCCTCCATGGCACGGGCGATGCACGAAGCCATCATGCCGGCGCCGAAGATCATTCCATGGCCCCGCGAGCCGATGCGCGAATTCCTCGACCAGCTCGATCCTGGAATGGAAGTGCGCGCGCCGGATGTCCTGGTCGCCAAGATCACCGACGAGCAGATCGCCGCATGGCAGGCGCGTTTTGCGGGGGCGGGAGAGTATTAAGCCAGGAAGTCTCTTGTCATTCAGCATTTGTGCCGCTGGCACCGATGGTTGTCACACTTCCAGCCTGGCCCAGCCGTCGCGGGTGAGCGCTTCCAGTGGGCGGAAGCGCGACTTGTACTGCATCTTGGTGCTGCCGCGGATCCAGTAGCCGAGATACACGTATGGCAGCTTGCGCCGACGTGCCGCCGCGACATGATCGAGAATCATGTACGTACCGAGGCTGCGCGAATCCGCACCCGGATGAAAGAAGCTGTACACCATCGACAGCCCGTCGCGCAGCACATCGGTCAGCGCGCAGGCGAGGAGCTGCGCACGACGCCCGTCCGCGGGCTCTTCCCGATATTCGACGATGTGCGTGTTCACCGGTGTCTCCTCGACCATCGCGACGTAATCGAACAGCCCCATGTCGGACATGCCGCCGCCGGCGTGACGCGAGTCGAGATAGGCACGCAGGAGCGCGAACTGCTCGCGCGTCGCTTCTGCCGGCACTTCGCGGCGGATAAGGTCATTGTTGCGGCGGGCGATGCGCTTCTGGTTGCGGGACGGCGCGAACGCCTTCGTCACGACTCGCACCGACACGCAGGCCGAGCAGCCGTCGCAAGCCGGCCGGTACGCGATCATCTGACTGCGCCGGAATCCGGAATGGGTCAGTGCTTCGTTGAGCGGCTGGGCCAGCGGGCCGTTCAGGCGCGCGAAAACCTTTCGCTCGGTGCGGCCCGGGAGATAGGGGCAGGGCCCCCCCGGCGTCAGGAAGAATTGGGGTACGCGCGCTGTTCTCTGGTCCGTCACTGGCCGACCCACACTCCCGCACGGGTGAATATGACAACGAAACTCGCATCTGCGCCAGTGCGAATGGTACGGTCGCTTTCACCGGGAAACAGGCGAGCCTATGTTGGGCGGATGGCGCTCGACACACGCGCATTTCGGGACGCTCTCGGCTGTTATCCGACGGGCGTTGCGGTGATCACCGCGGAAAGCGCCGACCGCCCGCCCATGGGGATCACCGTCAACTCCTTCGCTTCGGTGTCGCTCGATCCCCCGCTCGTGCTGTGGTGCGTGGATCGCCGCTCCGATCGCTTCAAGACCTTCTCGGCTGCGCGAGGCTTCACCGTCAGCGTGCTCGCCGCCACGCATGGCGGGGTCTCGGCACGACTAGCGCGGCCGGGTGCTCATGCGCTGGACGGCATTCCACTCGCTGCGACCGTACTCGGCCCGCCAGCGCTCGCCGATGCCCTTGCGGTTTTCGAATGCGTCCGCGAATGGGCGCATGAAGGCGGCGATCACCTCATCCTCGTCGGCCGCGTAGAGCGATTCTCGCGACGGCCCGCAGGGGCGCCGCTGATCTTCTTCCGCGGCCGCTACGGTACCGTTGCCGGTCCGGGCTGAGGGCCTACGCCCATTTACTCCGGATTCATCTTGTGGCCTATAATAACGCTGCTTATATTCCGCTCGCTCAGGGATTAATGCAGTGCAGCAATTCGACCGGGACCTCCTGATCCTTCTCCATGACGTCGCCCGCCTGCTGCGGACCCGTTTCGACCAGCGGGCGCGTGCGCGCGGCATGACGAGGGCCCAATGGGTGATCCTTGCCCGCGTGCACGCCACGCCGGGCCTGTCGCAGAACGAGCTGGCCTCGCTGCTGGAAGTCGAGCCCATCAGCGTCGGCCGACTGATCGACCGTCTCGAATCGCGGGGCCTCGTCGAGCGCCGGTCGGATCCGGCGGACCGGCGCATCTGGCGTCTGCATCTATTGGCCGCTGCGGAGCCGGTGCTCGAGGAAATTTCCAAAGCGCGGGAGGTCCTGGGCGCCGAACTTCTCGAGGGAGTCGACCAGGAGACGCGCACGGAGATGGTCGATGCACTTCTGCGCATGAAGAACAATTTGACCGGCGAGCCGACGGCGTTTGCCGTGGGGGGATAACAGATGGCGGCATTACAGACGGACACGGCATCGCCCTACGCGGGAACTGCAGGCGAGATCGCGGGAACGCGTGACTGGCTGGCGCGGATGAAAGCCGATCGCAATGTTCTGCGGCGCGTGCTGATGATCGGCGGCGTTACGGCCGTGGTATCCGCTTCGCTCGCTTTCTGGCTCTTCGGCGGCCGCTACGTCGGAACCGATGATTCCTACGTTCATGCCGCGCAGCTCCTGGTTTCGACCGACGTTTCGGGCCTCGTCGAGGACGTCGACGTGCGCCAGGGCGAGCACGTCAGGGCGGGACAGGTGCTTTTCCGCATCGACCCGCGCCAGTTCAAGATCGCGCTCGACAATGCGAGGGCCAATCTCGGTCAGACGCGGCTTACGCTCCTCTCGATGAAAGACGATTATGCGCGGATGCTCAAAGACATCCAGGCGCAACAGGCGCAGGTCGCGCTCGATCAGGTGACTTTCAACCGCTACGCGGCCCTTCTGAAGCTGAACAGCATCGCCCAGGCGCAATACGACCAGGCGCGTTTTGCACTCGCGACCGCGCAGAGCACGCTCGCCTCGTTGAAAGATCAGGCCGAAGTGCAGCTCGCCAAGCTGGGCGGCAACATCGCAATTCCCGTCGAATGGCTACCGCAATATCGGCAGGCCCAGGCGCAGGTGGACGAAGCGCAACGTCAGCTCGACCACGCGACGGTGCGTGCGCCCTTCGACGGCGTTGTCACCGAAGTGGATTCGCTTCAGCCCGGCGCCCTCGTCGTTTCGGCGCTATCGGCTTTCACCACCACAAGCGCGGTTGGTCTCGTCTCGACGAAAAATCTATGGGTTGAAGCGAACCTGAAGGAGACCGACCTGACACACGTGCATCGCGGCGATCCGGTGGACGTCAGTGTCGACACCTATCCGGGAAGAATCTGGAAAGGCGAGGTCGATTCGATCAGCCCTGCCACAGGGGCGGACTTCTCGGTGCTGCCGGCAGAAAACGCGAGCGGCAACTGGGTGAAGGTGACGCAGCGCGTCACGGTAAAGATCCGCCTCGTTCTGAGGCCCGGCGATCCACCACTGCGCGCCGGCATGAGCACGTACGTGTCCCTGGACACCGGCCACCGCCGCTGGTTCCGGCTGCTTTACGGATGAGACCGCAGCCACTGCGCCATTCCCGCTTTGGCGGATATTTGTAGATCGACCACCGCCGAATGACACGCGCTGCAGGGCACAGCCACGACGCCTACACGACGAAGCTCGAGCTGCGCATCGTCATGCTTTGCTCGATGGCGGGCACGCTCATGCAGGCGCTGGACAGCACGATCGCGAATGTGGCGCTTCCCTACATGCAGGGAAGCCTCTCCGCATCGCGCGACCAGATCACCTGGGTTCTGACCTCCTATATCGTCGCGGCCGCGATCATGACTGCGCCGGTCGGGTGGATCGCTGCGCGTTTCGGCCGCAAGAATTTCGCGCTCGTCAGCCTCGCCGGCTTCACGATTGCGTCGATGATGTGCGGTGCAGCGCAAACGCTCGACGAGATGATTATCTTCCGTCTCATCCAGGGCGCGTTCGGCGCGGCGCTGTCGCCGCTCTCCCAATCGATCATGCTCGATCTCTATCCGCCGCAGAAGCGCGGCTCGGCGATGGCGATCTGGGGCGTGGGCGTCATGGTCGGACCGATTCTCGGTCCGACACTCGGCGGCTACCTGACCGATGCCTACAACTGGCGCTGGGTGTTCTACGTCAATCTGCCGTTCGGTATTGCCGCCATCACCGGCATCTGGCTGTTCCTGCGCGAGACGCAGCGCGATGCGAGCCTCAAATTCGACTGGTTCGGCTTCGCGGTCCTGGGCCTCGGGCTCGGCGCGCTCCAGCTCATGCTCGACCGCGGCACCGACAAGGACTGGTTCTCCTCGAGCGAAATCCTGGCGGAAGCGGTGCTGGCGGGCCTTGGCATCTATCTCTTTGTCGTGCACCTCATGACCGCACGCAAATCCTTCGTGCCGCGCGAGATCTTTGCGGATCGCAATTTCGTCAGTGCGCTCGTTCTGATGCTGCTCGTCGCCCTCATCATGCTGGCGAGTTCGGCGCTTCTGCCGCCCTATCTGGAGAATCTCGGCGGCTATACGGTCACCGCAACGGGATTTCTCATGGCGCCGCGCGGCATCGGCACCATGATCTCGATGTTCTTCGTCGGCCGTCTGGCGATGAAACTCGACGCGCGTCACGTCATGGCGGCCGGCACCGCGCTCCTCCTGTGGAGCCTATGGGACATGTCGCACTGGACGCCAGAGGTGGCTCCCCCGTGGCTGGGCTTCGTGTCCTTCGTGCAGGGGGTGGGCATGGGCTTGATTTTCGTGCCGATGAATCTCGTCGCCTTCTCGACACTGCCTTCAGCGCTGCGCACCGACGGATCGGCCATGTTCAACCTGATGCGCAATGTCGGCAGCGCGATCGGCGTGTCGATCACTACGACGGTGCTCGCGGACAGCATCCAGAGCGTGCACGCGCAGCTCGCGAGCCGCGTCACGCCGTTCAATCGCGCGCTCTCCGTCAACGCGCCGAGCCTTTACTGGAATCCGCACATACCGTCCGGCGCCGGACAGCTTGATGCGATCGTGCAGTACAATGCGCAGGTCACGGCCTATGCCAACGATTTCCTGTTTATGTTCTTCATCTCGCTGCCAGCGCTCCTCGTGCTGCTTCTGATGCGCAAACCCGCTCTTGCCGGTCACCCGCCGCAGATCGAAGCGATGGAGTAGGCTTGGCGTTCTGGCGCATTGGCGGTTAACTCCGCTCGATTTGAAACGGGAACAGGAAAATGCCGCTGCGCGTCGCATTCATCGGGTTGGGCGTCATGGGTTATCCGATGGCCGGGCATTTGGCCCGCGCGGGCCATGACGTAACGGTGTTCAATCGCACAACGGCGAAGGCGAACGCCTGGGTGAAGGAATATGGCGGCCACGCCGCGCCAACACCGGCCGCGGCAGCCCGCGATGCGGAATTCGTGCTGGCCTGCGTTGGCCGCGACGCCGATGTGGAGGCGGTGACGCGTGGGCCCAACGGCGCGTTCGCGGCGATGAAACCGGGTGCGGTGTTCGTCGACCACACGACGGCATCGGCTGCGCTCGCGCGCGAACTTGCGGAGAGCGCGCGGCAACGCGGGCTGGGCTTCGTCGACGCACCGGCTTCGGGTGGGGAGCAGGGCGCGCGCAACGGAAAGCTCACCATCATGTGCGGGGGCAGCGAGGGCGATTATGCGAGAGCCGAACCGGTGGTTGGCGCCTATGCACGGCACTGCCAGCGGCTGGGCGAGGCGGGCGCCGGTCAACTGACGAAGATGGTCAACCAGATCTGCATCGCCGGGATCGTGCAGGGGCTTTCGGAGGCTCTCAGTTTCGCGCGCGCCGCGGAGCTTGATCCGCGTGCCGTCGTCGAAGTGATCTCGAAGGGAGCCGCGCAATCGTGGCAGATGGAGAATCGCCACACAACGATGCTCGAGGGCCGCTTCGACCACGGATTCGCCGTCGAATGGATGCGCAAGGATCTCGCCATCTGCCTCGACGAAGCGCGCCGCAATGGCGCTCCGCTCTCGCTCACCGCACTCGTGGATCAGTTCTACGGCGAAGTGGAGCGCATGGGAGGGCGGCGCTGGGATACGTCCGCCCTGTTCGCCCGCACCGAAGTACTCCGCCGCGGAGACCTCTGAGGCTCAGCAACCTCAGTTGCCCTGGATGAGAGCGTCCATCTGGAATTCGCGGATCAGCCGTTGTTGGAACAGACGCTGGCGCTCCCATTCGTGCGCGGTGAGGCAGACCGGCCGGCGGATCACCAGGCCCTCATGATAATAATAGCGGCAGACCACGGGGTCCGCCGGCGCCGCGGTCGATGTGGCGTGCACGGGCGGCGCCGTCTGCATGGGGGGTGCCGCATTTTGGGCCATGGCGGCCGGGGGCAGCAGCGCCAAGCCGAGGCAGGCGCCAGCAATCACTTTGTGCATGAAACTCTCCAGGTTCGTTACACCTGCGAGTGTGGGACTGCTCGCCGGCCGATTCAATGTGCGGCCGCCGCACGCTTGCGTGATTTTCATCACGTCGCAGTGAGGGCGGGCCGCAGCGCATCGTTAAGCTGTCTAATGAGGCTGCGTTGTCAGGCTTTGCATCTGGAACTGGCGAATGGCTTCCTGCTGCTCGATCCGGCGCCGCGTCGCCTCGTCCCGCGAAACGCACTGCCGCAGCGGCACCACTTCGCCCTGGTCTTCGATGTATTCGCACAGCACCGAGTTACTCTTGGCTGGTGTCGGTTTGGGGGCAGCAGCGGGTGCAGCCGGAGTCGCCGTCGACGGATTGGGACTTGCCGGCGTCGTTGCCTCCTGCGCGAAGAGCGGTGGTCCGGACGCGAGCAACAGTGATGCGGCAGCAACAACAATTCGAACACGCATGGTCCATCTCCCGAAACATTCGCGGGCATTCTTGTCCGGCACGGCATTCGGGGCAATGGGTGCGCACATCACGAGGCCGTGACGGAGTCTTGCCGCGAAAGTGCCTGGCCGCTCGTACCCGCTTTCAACAATGAGCGAGTGGGACCACACCTTTCGACGGGCCCAGGATGAGGCGTTTTTTCGTCCTCATGCCGGGCCTGTCGTGGTTCGGCAACCTCACCATGAGGAACAAACCCCTTATGCCGAGCCTGTCGAAGCATCCGGACGCAGCGATGTGGAACACTTACCTTCGATTCCAGGGACTAATTCTTAAGCAGCCGTGCGGCTTCGCGCGCGAAATAGGTGAGGATTCCCGAGGCGCCGGCGCGCCGGAACGCAATGAGGCTCTCGAGCATGGCGCGGTCGCGATCGAGAAATCCGCGCTCCGCTGCTGCCACCAGCATCGCGTATTCGCCCGAGACCTGGTAGGCGAAGGTCGGCATCCCGAAGGTTTGTTTCACCCGGGCCAGCACGTCGAGATAGGGCAGGCCCGGCTTGATCATCACCATGTCGGCGCCTTCGGCGATGTCGAGCGCCACTTCGCGCAGCGCCTCGTCGCCATTGGCGGGATCCATCTGGTAGCTGCGCTTGTCGCCGGTGAGTCCCTTCGCCGAGCCGATAGCGTCGCGGAACGGCCCGTAAAACGCGGAGGCGTATTTCGCCGCGTAGGCCATGATCAGCGTGTCCTTGAAACCGTGCGCGTCCAAAGCGCGGCGGATCGCGCTCACCCTGCCGTCCATCATGTCCGAAGGCGCCACGATATCGCAGCCGGCTTCGCACTGCAGGATCGCCTGGCGCGCGAGGATTTCCACGGTTTCGTCATTGGCGACGCGCTTGCCGATCAGCACGCCGTCATGGCCATGGGTGGTGTAGGGATCGAGCGCCACGTCGCAGAGCACGCCGATGGAAGGCACCGCCTGCTTGATGGCGCGCACGGCGCGGCAGACGAGATTGGAGGGATTGAGCGCCTCCAGGCCGTCGGTAGTCTTGAGGGCGGGGTCGGTGTGCGGAAACAGAGCGAGCGCGGGAATGCCGAGTGCCGCCGCCTCGTCGGCCGCGCCCACCGCGAGGTCGATGGTCAGGCGCTCCACGCCCGGCATCGCGGCGATGGGCTCGCGACGATTATCGCCTTCGACAAGAAACAAAGGCCAGATCAGGTTGGCGGGCGCGAGCGTCGTTTCGGCAACGAGGCGGCGCGTCCAGTCGTGCTGGCGTAGCCTACGCATGCGAAGATCGGGAAAAGCGGCTGGCATGAGTCAGGAATCCGGCAAGTCCGTGTACGCGTCAAGCCGTCGTGGCTGGACGTTTACTTCTGCGGAGTGGGCGCGGCCGCCTTTTTTGCCGCGGCAGCCTTCTTCTCGGCAGCTTTCCGTTTGGCAAGGGTTTCCTCAGTCCGCTTTTGCTGCTCTTGTCCGAACTCGAAGGCAGCCTGCGTGATCGGAACCAGCTTCCGGCACGACGGCTCCAGCTGTTTCATGTGCCTGGCGAGGCAGGCGATCCTTCGTCCGTTGCCATAGGGTACGGCGTCGCAGAAACGCCGCGCGTCCGCGGCACAAGTGGCTTCGTGGCGAGCCGGCGGATGATGGGGAGCAGTTGGGGGCAGCGCCAAAGCTGCCGTGGACGAAAGGCAGAGAACGCAACAAACGACGGTTAAGCGCATCGCCAAACACCAGCCCGGACTTCCGGCCGGGAAAATAGTCCGGAAGATGCGATAGGCCAAGCCCCCTACCATCCTGCTGGACACGGACTGGCGGGGCAGCTACGACAAACGTCTCCCGACAGGACAATTGGTTCATACGGGCGCCCGCTTGCGGGGGCGGGCGAAGGGCGATGGTCGATGGTCGATTCGATGGATCAGTTAAGCGCGGCAGAGGATACCCGTCCGGTTTGGGGCATGTTGGCCGAAGCCGCGAGCCACCTCGAACGCAATGCGGACGAAGCCGAACGCCGGGCCCTCCTGGTGCTGAAATATGCTCCCGGCCAGGCCCAGGCGCTTCAGCTTTTGGTGAGCGCGCGACGGATGGCAGGGGATTTGGCCGGCGCGCGGGTAAAGCTGGAATCGCTCGCTTCGGAAACCCCGGATCTCGCTGCGATCCACTACGAACTGGGATTGCTTCTCGCCGAGATGGAGGAGGGCGAGGCCGCGATACGCGCATTTTCGCGCGTGGTCGAACTGGAACCGAAACACCCGCAGGCATGGCAGGGGCTGGGTGACGCCTTGATGCAGGCCGGCGATACTGCGGGCGCGGCGAACGCTTATGCGCAGCAGTTGGCGTCCTCCGTGGTGGACCTGAAGACGCTGGAACAGGTGAGCGCGCTCGGGCACGAGCAGCTCGAAATTTCGGAAAGCGTGCTGCGCGAATATTTGGATGTCAGTCCCACCGACCTCGGCGCGCTGCAAATGCTCGCGCGCTTGCACATGCGCGCGAGCCAGTACGAGTCGGCGGAAGAGATCCTGGCTCGCGCTCTGGAAATTGCGCCGTCGTTCCGATCCGGGCGTCACGATCTGGTCCGGGCGTTGCAGCAACAGATGAAGCACGACGACGAAATTCGTGTGCTCGACATCCTCCTGCAGGACGATCCGGACAACCCGGATTACCGTGCGCTCAGGGCATCGGCCCTGTCCGCGAGCGGCAATGCACAGGAGGCCGTTGCCGCCTGCGAGGGCATGGTTCGGGCGGAGCCAGGCAGGCCCGAATACCGGCTCTCCCATGCGCGGGCGTTGCGCGGCGCGGGGCGTCGGGAAGAATGCGTTTCCGCCTTCCGGGAGGCCATCCGGTTGAAGCCCGGGTTCGGGGAAGCGTGGTGGGGACTGGCCGATCTCAAGACGTTCCGTTTTGCCCCCGACGACCTTGAGGCCATGCGGGTACAGCTTGCAGCGGCGGACTTGAGCTACGAAAGTCGTCTGCATCTGCGCTTCGCATTGGGCAAAGCGCTGGAAGATTTGGGCGCTTACGAAGAATCGTTCGATCAATATCGGCGCGGAAACGCGCTCGTACGGCTCGAGAACCCTTACGATGCCGAGGCCATCGCGGAGAACGTCGGCCGGGAAAAGCGGCAGTTCACGCGCGACTTCTTTCTCGCCCACGATGGACAGGGCTGTTTGTCCGCCGAGCCGATCTTCATCGTTGGTGTCGCGCGCTCGGGTTCCACGCTGATCGAGCATATCCTGGCGAGTCATTCCTCTGTCGAAGGTTCCGGCGAGTTGCCGCCGCTCACTACTCTCGTCAGGCGGCTCGAAGCGAAGCACGCGGATGCCGCGCGTGACGAAAGCGGCGCGCCGGGCCCCTTGCAGGGAGAAGATTTCAATGCCCTGGGCCAGGAATATCTCGACCGTTGCCGGAAATACCGGAAGCAGGCGCGCCCGCACTTTACCGACAAGATGCTCAGCAATTTCCACCATCTCGGACTGATCTGCGCCATTTTTCCGAAGGCTCGAATTATCGACATCCGTCGCCACCCGCTCGCCTGCTGCTTTTCGAATTTCAAGCAGATTTTTCCCTATCGGCAGGGACCATCCTACGAGCTTGCCGACATGGGCCGCTATTATCGCGGCTATGTCGAACTGATGGCGCATTTCGACCGCGCACTCCCGGACCGCGTCCACCGCGTGATCTACGAGAGCCTGGTGCGAGATCCGGAACGCGAAATCGGCCGCCTTCTCGAATATTGCGGGCTGCCGTTCGAAGATGCGTGCCTGCGTTTTTACGAGACCCGGCGCAATGTCCTGACTGTGAGTTCCGAACAGGTGAGGCAGCCGCTGTACGCCGATTCGATCGAAACGTGGCGGCATTTCGAGCCTTGGCTTGGGCCGCTCAAGACTGCCCTCGGGCCGGTTCTTGACGCATGGCCCGCCGCGCCGGACGGGCTTTAGGGGTGTTCCGCGTCGTGGGACATTTGCATCGACTTTGTTGTGGCCCGCATTTGGGGCCATGACAGAATTGTATTTCGTTGAAATCGAGCAAGAAACGCCATGGAACAGCAAAGCGAAACACAGACCGCCGATACGCTCTCCGCGAAGCTCGAGAGCCTTGCGGGTTCGCTCCGCTCGGATGTGGAAGCCTCGGCCACCGAAGCGAGCGAGATCCTGGACTCCATTCCAGGGCAGCCCCAGGCCCTTCTTTTGCTCGTCGCCGCACTCAAAGTCATGGGCGTGGAAAGCGGCGCAAGCGAGCTCCTGCAATCGATGGGGCAGGATTTTCCGCGGCTCGCCTCTGTTCACTTTATGCTCGGCGTCCTGCTCGGCAGGCTCGGAAAGCCGCCGGAGTCGATCGCCCATCTCTCACGCGCCGTGGCGCTCGAGCCCAATCACTCCGCAGCGTGGCGTGCCCTGGGCGATGGGCTTGCCCGCACGGGAGACCGGGCCGGCGCGGGCCAGGCATACACACGCCACACCATGCTTTCGCTCCGCGAGCTGAAGCTCGTCGAAGGTTCCATGGGCGGGAGCATCAACGAAATCACCAAAGCCGAAAACATGCTCGGCCAGTCGCTTTCCATCAATCCGACGGATGTTAGCGCGATCAGAATGCTGGGCGAGACATACCTTTGGAGGGGCCTTCTCAAAGAGGCGGAGGCCACGGTCGAACGCGCGCTCCAGCTGGCGCCTGGCTGCGCTGTGACACGCAATCTGTATGGAATCGTGCTCACCCAGCGGATGAACTGGACGGGAGCAAATGCCCAGCTCGCGCAACTCCTGCGGCAGGAACCGGACAATCCGCGCTTTGAAGCGCTGATGGCCGCAAATCTCGTGATGCTCGGCGAACAGGACGAAGCGCTCCGTCTGTTCGAAAAAGCCCGGCACGCGGCCGCCGACGACGTCCTGTTCTGGCTGAACTTCGGCAACACGGCCCGCATGCTGGGAAAAGACGAAGAGACGATCGTCGGCGCCTATCGGAAGTGCATCGAACTGGACCCGGGCTACGGTGCGGCGTGGTGGGGTCTGGCCGATACTAAGACGTACCGCTTCACGCCGGCCGAGGTCGCCGTCATGCGGAACCAGCTCGAATCCGGCAATCTCTCCGACGGGCAACGCTGCCACATCGAATTCGCGCTGGGACGTGCGCTCGAAGACGAAGCTGCCTATGCCGAATCCTTCGAGCACTACCGCCGCGCAAACGAATTGCGGCGGCCCTACGTGCCGTACGACGCCGACGGCATGCACCAGAATGTGAAGCTGTTGAAAGCATTCTACACGAAGGAGTTCTTCTCCAGGCGAGGAAGTCCGGGCTGTCCCGCGCCCGACCCGATTTTCATTGTCGGCTTGCCGCGTTCGGGTTCGACTCTGATCGAGCAGATTCTGGCGAGCCACTCCGACGTGGAAGGTACAATGGAGCTGCCCGATCTCGGCAATCTCGTCGGCGACATCATTCGAGAGCATGGTTCCGCAAAAAGCTACCCGGTGTTCCTGGAAGATTTCGATGACTCAACTCTCGCAAGATTGGGCGAAAGGTATCTGGAGCGCACGCGATGCCAGAGAAAATCGGGACGACCCTTCTTCACGGACAAGGCCGGACATAATTTCTTTCATATCGGTCTCATTCACCTCATCCTGCCGAACGCCAAGGTGGTCGACGCGCGGCGCCATCCGCTCGCCTGCGGTTTTTCCTGCTACAAGCAGGCCTTTGCGCCCGGCGCCCTTCACCTCGCTTACGATCAAACCGATATCGGGCGGTTCTACCGCGATTACGTAGAAACGCTGGCGCATTTCGACCAGGTCCTGCCGGGCCGCGTCCACCGCGTTGTCCACGAGGAGCTTGTGCGCGATCCGGAGCGGGAAATCCGGCGGCTGCTGGCCTATTGCGACCTCCCGTTCGAGGACCGGTGCCTGCGCTTCCACGAAACCGATCGCAGCGTGCGCACGTCGAGTTCGCAGCAGGTGCGCCAGCCGATCCGGAAGAAGAAGACGGAGGCGTGGGAGCATTACGCGGCATGGCTTCAGCCGATGAAAGACGCGTTGGAAGACGTGCTGACGCGTTATCCGGACGTGCCGGAATTCGGGTAAGGTTGGCATTCTTTCCTGTTTGGCTGAAACTCGTTGTCATGCCCGCGAAGGCGGGCACCCAGAACGCAGAGCGCAAAAGGACACCTCACCGTCTGCGCCCTTTTTTCTTCATCGGCATGAAAATGGGTCCCTGCTTGCGCAGGGATGACAAAGTTTTTTAGTTCGGTTCCCGCGTGCGCGCGCGAAAGCGGGGATGACAATATGTTTTTGTCTTAACAGCCGCCCCTGTGCCACGCTTTGCGACGCCTGCGCGAAACGTATGCAATGGTCGGGTATGACGATGTCTGCGAACTTTAACGCGCCCGCCCACCGATGCGCCATCCCGGTCACTACTACGTCTATATCCTCGCCAGCAAACGTCACGGCACGCTCTATACGGACGTCACCAATGATTTGCCGCTCCGTGTGTCCCGGCACAGGAACGATGTCGGCAGTGCGCTCACACAAAAAAATGGCGTGCACAGACTCGTCTGGTTCGAACTTCATGACGATGTAAACGCCGCGATTTATCGTGAAAAATGCATCAAGAGCCGGCGACGCGCCTGGAAACTCGCGCTGATCGAAGCGATCAACCCCTATTGGGATAATCTATTCGAGGATTTGTGACTCATTCCCCCTTACTCTTCCTCCCCGTCTTCGACGAGCGCCGCAAGCGGGCCGAGCCAGGGTTCGTACAGACGCCAGCGTCCCACCGAGCCCGGGTTGATGGACTGGCGCACCTGCCAGCCGCTCGGGGTGTCCACCATCCGCGTGTTGACGTGCGGGGAGAGACACGCTTCGTCCCAGGCAAGCCCGATGTGTTCGATGAGCCGCGGTATCTCGCTCCGCGGCCACTGTGTCAGGCGTTCGTAATCCAGCTCGTACAGGCGCCCTTGCGGCAGCACCCGGCGCCAGTGAGCCATCAGCCGCCGATAGGCGCGGAAATAGCGGACGAGACCTTCGCCGCCCGTCGGCAGGCCCGTCGAACTGGAGAAATGGGTATGGTGGATGGAGATGGCCGCGTCGACGGGCGTCCGCCGACAATGAATGATCGCCGCCTGCGGGAATGTCATATGGATCAGTCCGATCGCAAGGAAATTGAACGGGTCCTTGTCGGTCACCCGGGCTGCGGTTGGTGAAATCGCCCGCAGTAACCCCAGATATTCGGACGCACTTCGCGCAAGAACGGGGCGGTTCAGGCCTCCGGCCCCGGCTTCGAGCGCCGCCGCCGCGCGCTTTCGCCAGTAGGCGAGTTCGCTGCCGCCTACGATCGCCGGATGGCTGCACACGATCTGTTCGACGAGCGTCGTGCCCGATCGGGGCATTCCCAGAATCAGCAAGGGCGTGCGATCGGAATTATCCGAACCGCAGCGGGCAATCGTCTCTGGATCGAACAGGGCGATGACGTCATCGACCTGCCGCTCGAATTTTTCGATGTCGATCGAGAAGGCGTGCGCGCGAAGGTCCGCTGCTAAATCCAGCGCCTTCATGGCCTCCTCGTAACGGCCGAGATCGCTTAGCGCCTTGCCCCGCGCCAGCAGCAGGATCGCCCGGTTGATGCCGCCAATCTCCCGGTCTTCGATCGCGACATCGAGCCGGCGCAGCAGATGCTCGTCGGCTTCCGTGATTTTCCGGGTCCGTACCAGATCGTAATAAAGGAGTGCCGCGCGCGGCGACCGGGCGAGTTGGGCCTCGTAATGCCGGCCTGCCTCCGCAAATCGTCCGGAAGCCGACAGGATGCGTGCCAGGAGCCCATGCGCCGCCGGCAGATCCGGCTGAAGCGCCAGCGCCGAACGCAAGAGAGGTTCGGCGTCGTCGGCGCGCGTTTCCAATATCAGCGCCTGCGCCTCGAAGAGTTGTCTTTCTGCGGGATCGCGCGCCGCTCGCGCAGCGCTGCCAAACGATTCGATCGCTTCGTGCTGGCGACCCTGGTCCTCGTAAAGCAGCGCGAGCCGCATATGCGCATCGGTCAGATCGGGGCGGTTCTGCACGGCCTGCTCCAGCGCCGAAATCGCGCCATCGGGATCGCCAAGAGCCTGCAACGCCACGCCGAGCCGCCAATGTGCGACGCCGATCCGCGGATTGATCTGGAGCGCTCGGCGCAGGGGGGCCAATGCTTCGGCATATTGGGCCGTTTCGACGTACAGGCCGCCCAAATCCGCGTGGATGCGGCCATGGTCGGGCTGCAGCGCCGCAGCGTCTGTCATCAGCGGGATGGCTTCGGCGAATCGCGCCTGCTCGATCAGCTCTCGAGCCTGCGCAAGCAGCCGGCCAAGCGGCGACGATTCGGACAATCCCGGCGGCAAACCAAGTGAAGGCATGGAAAATCATAACGGTTGCGGCGGAATCGCGGAAGGGGAGACCGCGCTAGTGTTCCGGTTCAAACTCCAAGCCCGTCATGGCCGGGCCGTTGTCCCGGCCACCCATAGAAACCGATGCCAGAAATGGTTCCGCGCAAGCAACAGGAAGCACGGCCTGAAGCGGCTCGTCCGGTACGAGCATCATGACAGCATGATCGCCGCCATCCGGCGCGAGAAATCGCTGAAGAAATACAGGCGCAACTGGAAGGTCAACCTCA
>JBOHKH010000007.1:0-143495 GCA_050728995.1 Rhizomicrobium sp.
CAAACGGCTCGAAAAACTCCCATTCCGCATCGCTCATCAATCCGCGAATCACTTCTGCCTCCCTCAAGAGGCAGTCTTGAATCACATCGCCGCTTGGCTGAGAATTCCTTTGTCAACAGGACCTAGCAGCAGCGATTACTTCGTCAGTTTCGTCTTCGCAAGCGTGCGCCGGGCAGTCAATAATTCAAACTGATCGATAAGAGGTGCTCAGAGATCGCGTACCAGACGCTGAGTATACACGCGACCGCGACGAGCACTTCCGTGGCTTTCGTCCACCAGGGCCGCCCGACCCTCCGAAACGTTTCGATCGCGTTGAGCACCGCCGCGATCACGCCGATGGTGCCGGCTAGCCCGATAGCCTGAAGAATTCGCAGCACCCAGTCATGTTGCGTGCTGAGAAATTCATCGTGGTTGCTCAGGCCATAGATGATGAAGCCGAGCACGCCCGCGAACAAGATCACATCGCACAGCGCCACGATCCGCGTCATCCGATAGAGGAACGCGGCGCGGCCGGAGAGCGGGAAGGCCGCGCCATAGCGCCAGCGCAGGATCGCCTTGATCGGCCAGAAGATGATGGTCAGCGCCAACATCGCCAGCATGGCGGCGAAGACCGGAAAGTTTACTTTCGCCGAGTCCCACCACCGCGCCTTTAACAACGACTCGATCTGCGGAAACGCATCAGTCGCAATCTCCGTCACTTTGCCGTGCTTGCGCTTGGCGATAAGGAACTCGCGCCCATGCACCTCGCGCCAGACGAACGGCCTGATCTCCTTGAATTTTTTCGGGTTGTCCGCGAAGTCTCTGACGAAGTTGATGCTGAGTGTGCCGTCCTCATTGACTTTTGCTGCGGGCTGGCTGATGAGCCCCGTAATGTCGAGAAAGTTGTCGAACGAACCTCGGCTCATGATGTAATCACCTGCGACCAGCGCGCCGTCGGCCTGCGCGGTCTTCAGAGTCGGTTCCGCCGCTAAGGGCGCCGCTGGGAAATAGCGGTTCATAAAGCCCCGGAAAAGCGGTGCGCGAATGTCCGAGTTGTCCTTGCCCGCGCTATTCTGAGATACGAAGATGCCGACATTCTCGTCGAGAATGAGATACAACTGACTGTGGAACCATTGCGTATCGCCGCCATGCGTTAGGACGTCGTGGCCGTTCTGGTCATCGTGATAGAAGCCGTACGCCATGCCGGGAATGCCGGGCGTGTGCTGATAGGCGGTCGAGTGCATCTTGATCGCGGTTTCGGGCGCAAGGATGCGCACACCCTCATATGAGCCATTGGCGAGGTGCGCGATCATGAAATGCGCCATGTCGTCGCCACTTGCCGAAAGCGCGCCTGCCGGTCTCTGCGGGTCCAGTTCGAACGGCTTTGGCACTTCCGATGCTCTGTCGTATCCATCCGACATGTCCGCCGCGAGCTCTCTCGGCAAGGGCTCCACGAAAGTCGAATGCGTCATGTGGAGCGGCCGGAAGATGTGCTGCTCCACATATTGGGCGAACGGCTCGCCTGACACGCGCTGCACGATGTAGCCGGCGAGCGCGCCGCCGTAGTTCGAATAAGCCGGGACCTCGCCGGGCGGAAACACGCGTGTCGGCACCCAACTCTTCAATGTTGCCTCGAGCGACATGAGATGCTTCGGATCGGTCGCGTCCTGGTTTTTGAGCGTGTCTTCGAATCCGGGCGTGTGCGTCATCAGATTTAGCAAGGTGATCGGCTTGCCGAACGCTTCCGGAATCTTGAAGTCGAGATAGGTGTTGATGTCTGTGTCGAGGTCCAGCTTATGTTGCTCAACGAGCTGCATCACAGCTGTCCAGGTGAAGAGCTTCGAGATAGAAGCCACCCGGAACATCGTCGTCTTGGGATCGACCGGCTTCTGCGCGGCGACGTCCGCGAAACCATAGCCTTTCTCGAAGATGATCTGACCGCCCCTCACCACAATAACGACAGAGCCCGCAATGTCGCCACGCTCCAGTGCAAGCGGCATGAAACCGTCCATGAACGCGTCGAGATCCTGCGTCGTCAAAGGATGACCTGCCGGACGCGCGGCAACCGCTGCAGAAGCCTCGCCGCCAAAAAAACCGAACGCCAGCAAAGCTGCTGCTAGTCCAAGTTTCCAGATGATGGCCCTCGCCCCTTTCCGAGAAATGTGATGGCGGTTCTGGGATTCACACCGGTTCGCGACGGCGGCGCAGCCAGATGGCGGCAGCGAGGAAAGCCGCGGCGGCAACCAGGCCGATCCACAGCCCAAACGAACTGAAGTACTTCGCCGGATCGGGCTCGGGCCACTGAAACGTGTGCAAATGGCGCGGCATCGCTACGAAGGCCTCGCGAAATGCGCCACCCAATCTGTAGTTCACGAGATCGAAGAAATGGCTCGTGTCCAATGCAAGCTTTTCGACGACGCATATGGCGAGCACGGGCAGCACGGCCCAGAGAAACGGCCCGCGCTTCGCCCAGGCCGAAATTACCAGCAGCCAGCCATAGATCGGCGCATACCAGAGCGCGAGCGTCACAAATCCATAGAACAACAGAAACCAGATGCGAAGCAGGGGCAGATGTATCCAGGCGCCCGGATTGAGCCCGTTGGCCGCGAAGGCGATCGTGTCGAGGCCCAGCATCACGAGTTGTGTCGCACAGATGACGAAAAACCCGACCAGCGGCAGCACGAGCATGGGGATGGTGGCCTTGGCAAGCACCGTCGTGGTCCCCGACACAGGCATCGACTTCCAGAACAGGATGCTGCGGTCGCGGCGCTCGTTGTACAGCGTACCCAGACAATAAAATACGGCGACGATCACGGTCGTCAGCATCACGGCCGCTGCGGCGATTCCGAATGGAACCATGTGCAGCGCGTTTTGCGCGGCTGGCGGCAGCTTCGAAATCTCCCGCAGCGTGTGCGGCATGCGAAGCAGGCTGATGGCAAATCCGAAGAGAACGAATCCTGCCGCGGCAACGGGCGCGATCCACACCGAGCGATGTTCCCAGATCTCGCGGCGCAGGGACCAGAAATAGGGCCAGGTCGGCGAGAGGGCCGCGACTGCGCGAGCTCCCGGAGCGGTCTGCGCGTCGGACATGGCGTCGGATCGCATGCTCATGCTGCGAGTGCTCCCTTTTCGTCGGTGCGATTGCCGATCGTGGCGACGAACAGATCGCTGATATTCGGCGTACGAACCTCTCCCAGCGGCGCAAGCCGGGCACGCTCCACGCCATCGAACAGGAAAACCGTGCGCCCGAAGGCCTGCCGTTCGTAGATGGGCTTGAGCGCGCGCGCCGCGCCGGCCTGCTCGGGTTGCGCCGACAGTTCCGCATAGCGCGTTTCCACGGCGTCCATGGTGCTGTCGAGCACGATGCGCCCCCGATCGATGAACATCAGGTCTGTGAGGATGTGCTGCACCTCTTCGACCTGATGGGTTGTCACCACGATCGTGCGGGTGTGGTCGAAGTAATCGTTCAGGAGCGAATCGTAAAACTGCTTTCGATAAAGGATGTCGAGACCGAGCGTTGGCTCGTCCAGCACCAGAAGTCTCGCGTCGATCGCCATGATCAGCGCAAGATGGAGCTGCGTCACCATTCCCTTGGAAAGCTCGCGGACCCGGCTCGTGCGCCGAATGGTGGTGCGCGCCAGCAATCGTTCCGCCTTTTCCCGCTCGAACCGCGGATGCACGCCGGCAACATAATCAAGCGCCTGCGTCACGCCCATCCACCGCGGCATTACCGCGACATCGGCGATGAAGCAGACATCGCGCATCAGTGCATCGCGCTCGGTCCAGGGATCGCGGCCGAGCACCTTGAGCTCACCCTCGTAAGGGATGAGGCCCAGCATCGCGTTGAGCGCCGTGCTCTTTCCCGCGCCGTTCGGACCGATCAGGCCGAGAATGCGGCCCGGCTCGACGCGCAGATCTATACCATCGAGCGCCACAGTCGTGCCGAACCTCTTTCTGAGGCCGCGGGCTTGGATGCACGTCATGGGATCACCGCCTTGCTGTCCTGAAGGGTGCCGGAACCGTCTTGCGCGCATCCCGCGAGCAGTTCGCGCGGCGACAGTCCGAGACGTTCAATCGTTTCGAGAATCTGTGGCCATTGGACTCTGAGAAAACTTTCCCGTTGCGTGTGCAACAGGGCGTCGCGCACGCCGGTGCGTACAAACATCCCGATCCCCCTGCGTTTTTCCACCAGGTTTTCATCCACCAGCTGCTGATAGCCTTTCAGCACCGTGAGAGGATTAAGACGATTTTCGGCGGCGACAGTCCGCACCGACGGGAGCGGATCGCCTTCCTTGAGCGCGCCGTCGAGAATCATCGTCACCACGCGGTCGCGCAGCTGGCGATAAATCGGCTGGCTGTCGTTCCAGTCTTCCATGCCGTTCCGATCATCCAGGCCTGCTCCCCTTCTTCGGGAGCGGGTACCATCGCTTTGGTGATTTAGATATGTATAACAGCACAGTCAAGCCCCCAGACCCGAAATTTTTTCCGACTTGGGGCGAGGGCGGAGGGAAGCGTCCTTGCTGCGCGAACCGACAGTCCTCGCCTATGTGCTTCACATCGGCGGGGGAACGCTCGGGCTCGTTTCGGGCACGTTTGCGGTAGTCGCGCGCAAAGGCGGGAGTCTTCACCGCGGCGCTGGTACGGTATTTTTTGTTTCCATGCTGGTCATGGCGACACTCGCCATCTCTCTCGCGGTCGCCATTCCCGGCGCGACCGTCAACCTCTTTATCGGCACTCTCGTATTCTACCTGGTGGCAACGGCCTTGATCACGGTCCGGCGCAAACCGGGCATCGTCGGCATTTCCGAAAAGGTCGCGCTCTCAGTTATCCTTTGCCTCTGCGCGCCGTTCATTGTTCTGAGCTTTCAGCCGGCGACCGGATCGACGCCCTTCTTCAGGAGTGCTCTCCCGCTCAAAGGCCCGGTCCTCGTTGCGATTTATAGTTTCACCTTTGTCGTCAGAATCGCGGCGATCACCGACGCCAAGATGGTTCTGGCTGGCGGCAGTTCGGGTGCGCCCGGCACAGCGCGGCATTTGTGGCGAATGTGCCTTGCTCTGACATTAGCCACGGGCTCGGCCTTCACCAACGGATTGCCGCGGCTCCTGCCCCGTTCCATGCGCGACTCGAATCTCGTCCTCCTTCCGCAGCTTCTGCCGCTGGCTTTGCCATTCTTCTGAATGATCCGCGTGCGGCTTACGAATGGGCCCGTGGCCAACGCCGTCGTGACGCAAGCTTGAATTGCGCGAAAGTCCGCTCCCGCGTCGACGACCGAGCACCTCCGGAATCCGGCTCGTAATACGAAAGCCGATGGCGCGCCGCGGGAGGAACCGGTATCCTGAGAATGTCGAGGGTGCGGTATGCAAAATCGTGTTCAAGAAGCCTTACGGCAGGCACTCGAAGCGCGCGAGAAAGCGTTTTTGGCCGGCGACAGCCGCCTCAAGGTCGACTGGCTGAAAGTGGCCGAGATGTGGGACGCAATTGCCGCGGAATACCGCGCAATTGAGGCGTGCCGCGTGGACTCTCCAGGCGGATGAGACCCAGACGGCTGCACCCTTATGGCCGCGCGGCGATACAGAAGAGTCTTTTGAAGGGAAACAGCGTGATGCCGTCCCGGCGCTGCGGATAGGCTTGATCCGCGAGGGTGCGGTACTGGGCGAGAAACGCCTCGCGCTCCTTCTCCCGGAGCGCATCTCTGTAAGGCCGCAATCCGGAGCCCAACACCCACTGGAACACGGCATCCGGGCCTTTCAGACGGTGAAGGTAGCGCGTTTCCCAGATGTCGATCCGCGGGGCGAGCGGTTCGAGAATGGCGCAGTACGCTTCGGGCTCGAGTATCGTCCACCAGTCGCGTGCGCCGGCGAGCTTCTCGGCCCAACGCGGCGCCTTCGCAAGCTCTTGTGCGATCGTGTGACTTGGTTCGGTGAAATTGCGGGGGACCTGAAACGCCAGCACGCCGCCCGGTGACAGGAAAGACAGGAGCTTCGGCAGCAACCGCTCGTGATCGCCCACCCAATGCAGCGCCGCATTGGAATAGACGAGATCGTAAGGCCTGTCCGGTTGCCACGCGCCGATATCCGCCATGATCCAGCGCGCCTTGGCCCCGCTCCTGCGAGCCTTGGCGAGCATGTCGGGCGAACTGTCGATGCCATCGATCTCCGCCTCCGGCCAGCGCGCCGCGAGCAGGGATGCGGAAGCTCCTGTCCCGCAGCCCAGATCGGCGATACGACCGGGCGATCTGAGCCCGATGCGCGCGAGAAGTTCGCCGGCCGCGCGGTTGCGCTCGCCCGCGAAAGCGAGATAGGCATTCGGATCCCAATCCACCTACGCCGCACTCCGATCCGGGACCGCAACGCGAAAGCAGGTGCCCGTCCCCCCTGTCGACTCCAGCACGACGTCGCCGCCATGGGCACGGACGAGATCACGCGCGATCGCAAGCCCCAGACCGGCACCGTCCGAGCGGGTCGAGACGGCGAAAGGCTGAAACAGCCTTTCGCTCACGCGTTCGGGAATTCCCGTTCCGTTGTCCGAGATTCGCACCGAGGTGCCGGCATCCTCGCGCGTGGCTCTGACCCCAATGTGGCCGCGCTCCCGCCCTTTCACGGCGTCGGCGGCGTTGCGCACGAGGTTGAGGAAGACCCGGAAGAGCTGCTCACGATCGGCGACCACTTCGAACCTGGGATCGATGTGATTCTCGAACACGATCATGGTTTCGCTCGGCTCACCCGCAATTGCCGCCTCCCCCACTTCGTCGAGCAGAGGAGCAAGCTGAAACCGCTCCCATCTCGGGGGGTGTTCGTCGGCTCGGCCGAAGCGCATGATTCGCGTCGCGAGCGTCACTGCGTGATCGAGCGAAGTCACGATCCGCTGCGCCAGGCGCTTCACCACGGGATCCTCGACACGGGCGAGGCGATCAGAGGCCAGTTGGGCGCTCGAAAGGATGTTGCGAAGGTCGTGCTGGATCTTCGCCACTGCGCTGCCGAGCGCCGCAAGCCGCGCCTTCTGCTGGAGGTAACCCAGAATGTCGCGCTGCATGGCCGCCAGCTCGCGCTCGGCCAGTCCGATTTCGTCTTTCCGGTCGGACGGCCCGGCGATCCGGCTCGCATCCTCCGGATTTTCGTGAAAGCGGATCATGGCACGGGTGAGCCGCCGCATGGGGCGCACGAAAACAGCGTAAAGGCTCAGGAAGACGAGCACCCCCGTGGCGAGCGAAATGCCGAGCGCCACAAGCACCAGCCGCCCCGCGTATGAAAGCAGGTCCGCGCGGATCGGCGCTTCGTTGGTAATCAGTTCCACGGTTTGCGCGTGCAGAATGCGCGTCGCCGACACGACATGCAGAATCCGGTTTCCGCCGAGAAACATGCAGTCGAGCGCATGTCCGATCTGTACGAACGGATCCTGTCCGCGAAGGTCGATCGTCAGGTCGAAATGGCTGGGCTCCTCGTAGGCGAGAAACAGTTCGCGCTGGTCTGGCCGCGTGAGCATCACCGCGGCGGCGCCTGCCCGGGCGAGCAATTGCTGGCGCAGATGCTGCGACAGCTGCTCTCCGCCGCGCTCGGTAAACGGCAGGATGGCTATTTCGGCATTCGCAATGCGGGATTCGAGCAGGCTCGTGTCATAGCGCCCGAGCGTCGGCAGCAGGATCAATACTTCGGTCAAGAGCACGTAGAGGATGGTCAGAAGGAGCAGCCGCCCGGACAGGCTATGCGCCACGAGCTCCCAGCCTGTTGCGATACGCCGACCAACTCGCGAGAAGGGCCGCGCGCTCGCACCACCCCGACCGGCTGGCCCGTCCGGTGCAACGTCCGGGGGATCGTCGGCACGTTGCCGGCTTACCTCCGGCTGCGAACCGCCCCGAATGACCCGAAGCGCAACCACGTCACATTCACAACCTTTCTTCGACCTTCCGCGATCGAATCTGCCCAAGCATAGCCCACGCCAACAATATATTTCTTCCTGCGCGGACAAGGGAGATGCCGCTGCAAATTTCGCACCCGTCGAAGCCTTCTCCTCCGGAGCGCCGCAAGACCCGGCCCTGCGGTTGACAGCCGGTGGGACCCTCCCTAGAACCCGGCTCTTTCCCGTGCGCTCCGGAGACGTGGCATGAAACGCACCTATCAGCCCAGCAAGATCGTGCGCAAACGTCGGCACGGCTTTCGCGCGCGCATGGCAACGGTGGGCGGCCGAAAGGTGCTGTCGCGCCGGCGCGCCCATGGGCGCAAGAGGCTCTCCGCCTGACGGACACCGCCGATTCTGGGCTTTCTCGGCCGGGCAGGAAACCCAAGATCGAACGCCTGAAAAAACGGCAGGAATTTCTGCGGGCCGCACGCGGCGTCCGGCACTCGACAGCGGGGCTCATTTTGGAGGCTTGTCCGGCACCCGACTCCCACCTCGCCATACGAGTCGGATTTACCGCCAGCCGGAAGATCGGCAGCGCCGTCGCGCGAAATCGGGCGCGCCGCCGGCTGAAAGCCGCAGCTCGGGGAGCGCTTCCCCTTTATGGGCTGCCGGGCAGCGACTATGTTCTGGTCGCGCGGGTGGCGACGCTGACCCGGTCGTTCGCCGATCTGATTTGCGACCTCGAATCCGCGCTCGGCGCGGCTCATGCGCGGCTCGGCCGGCCCCGCACGGAAAAACCCCGGTGATCCGTCCATGGCCCAGTATCTTCGCGCGGCAGCGCTCGTTCTCCTGCTCGCGCCCATCTACCTCTATCGGTGGTTCATCGGGCCGCTGCTGCCCCGTGTCTGCCGCTTTACACCCAGTTGCTCGACCTATGCACTGGAAGCCCTGAAGACCCATGGACCCGGAGAAGGCCTGATTCTCGCCCTGCGACGACTCTTGCGCTGCCACCCTTTCACGTCGCTTGGGGGTTCTTCGGGTTTCGATCCCGTTCCACCACGCCGGTAAAGAGCCATGACCGAAAACCGCAACGTCTTTCTCGCCATCGCGCTCTCGGCCATCGTGCTGCTCGGCTGGGAATATTTCGTCGCGCAGCCGCAGATGCAGGCCCAACGGGCCCGTCACGCTTACGTGCACAAGGAGGCGGCACAGAGCGCGGTGAACAGGCCGACGCCTCGCGTATCTGCGCCGGCGGGCCCCGGACAGGTCTCCCGCAGCAAGGCGCTCGCCCAGTCCGGCCCGCGCGTCCCGATCGAAACCCCGACTCTCGACGGCTCGCTCAGTCTGACCGGCGCGCGCTTCGATGACCTGCGCCTCAAGCGCTATCATGAGACGATCAATCCGAAGAGCGCGGAAATCACGCTGCTCTCGCCGGAACGCACGCGTTACCCCTATTACGCGGTGTTCGGATTCGCAGCTTCGCCGGGCGCGCATCTCGCGGTGCCGGGCGCAGATACGCGCTGGAAGCTGGATCGCGGAACGACGCTCTCCCCCGGCCATCCGGTGACGCTCAGCTGGGACAATGGCCAGGGTCTCGCCTTCACCCGCACCATCGCGGTTGACGACCAGTACATGTTCACCGTCGCCGATTCGGTCGCGAACAGGAGCGGCCGGAGCGCGCAGCTGTATCCGTACGCCTATGTCGCCCGCGACGGTGTTCCGGATACGAAGCATTACTGGTTGCTTCATGAAGGGTTCGTGGGCGCAGCGAACGGCGCGCTCAAAGACGCGACCTACGGCGATTTCAAAAAGGACAAGCCGCCGATCACGTTCCAGTCCACCGGCGGCTGGGTCGGCATCACCGACAAATACTGGATGGCGGCGGCAATTCCACCACAGAACCAGGCGTTCGACGGCTCCTACCGCGCCACCCCGCTCGAGAATACCAAGGCTTACCAGGCGGACTATCGGCTCGACGGCCGAACGGTCGCGCCGGGCGCCACGCTAAACCTGACGCAGCGTCTCTTCGCCGGCGCCAAGATCGTCTCCGTCATTCGCCACTATGAAAATACGCTCGGCATCGAACGCTTCGATCTGGCCGTCGACTGGGGCTGGTTCATCTTCCTGACGAAACCGATCTTCTGGCTGCTCGACTTCTTCTACGGCTTCATCGGCAATTTCGGCGTCGCGATCCTGCTCCTGACCGTCACGATCAAACTGCTCTTCTTCCCGCTCGCCGATGCCTCCTACCGCTCGATGAGCCGGATGAAGAAGTTGCAGCCCGAGGTCGAGCGAATCCGAGAGCGCTTCGCGGACGACAAGATGCGCCAGCAGCAGGAGATGATGGCGCTCTACAAGCGCGAGAAGGTGAATCCGGTCTCCGGATGCCTGCCTATGCTGATTCAGATCCCCGTGTTCTTTTCGCTATACAAGGTTCTCTATGTCACCATCGAAATGCGGCAGGCGCCGTTCTTCGGCTGGATCCACGACCTTTCGGCGCCCGATCCGACCTGCTTTCTCAATCTCTACGGCTTGCTGCCATATTCGATTCCCGCGTTCGTGCCCGGTTTCCTTCATCTTGGGATCTGGCCGACGATCATGGGACTGACCCAATGGGTGCAGATGAAACTGAATCCGGCGCCGACGGATCCGGTGCAGGCGCGCATGTTCACCTTCATGCCTCTCATCTTCACTTTCATGCTGGCCACTTTTCCGGCAGGTCTCGTGATCTACTGGACCTGGAACAATGTTCTGACGGCGACGCAGCAATATGTGATGATGAAACGCCAGGGTGTTGAGGTGCATCTTTTCAAGAATCTGAAGGCACCGGCGTTCCTCAAGCGGCTTGGCACCCATGGCGCCCGCGCCGAGGCCGGGGAGTAGCTTGGGTGTGCGCGGCTCAGATGTGGACGGCCGCAAGCTGTTTGCCGGTCCGTGCGAATTTGTCGCCGGCGCAGCAGCAATCGGAGCACTTCCGGCGCCCGCGCTTCCCGAGATCGCCTTCGTTGGACGCTCGAATGTCGGCAAGTCGAGTCTCCTCAACGCGCTGACAGGGCGGCGCTCGCTCGCGCGTGTTTCCCATACGCCCGGCGCGACGAAACAGATCAATTTCTTCCGGCTCGGCGATGCGTGCATGCTGGTCGATCTGCCGGGCTATGGATACGCAAAGGCTTCGCGCACGTTGACGCGCGAATGGCAGGAGTTGATTTTTGCCTATTTGCGCGGCCGGGCAAATCTGGCTCGCACCCTGCTCCTTCTCGATTCCCGCCGCGGTGTCATGCCACCGGATCGTGACGCCACGGATCTGCTCGACCGGGCCGCGGTGTCCTATGCAGGCGTTCTGACCAAAACCGACGAACTGACCGACGCAGAGCTCCGACATGTGTGCGCAGCCTCTGCGGAAGAGCTTGCGAAACGTCCGGCTGCCCACCCGGAACTGTTCGCGACATCCGCGCGGAAGGCCGAAGGGTTGCAGCCGCTCAGGGACCATATCGCCGCGCTGGCAGCGGCGTGGCGCCATGGGTTATAATCGGCCGGGTCGGCTGGAAAATCCGTAATGGCGCTGCAGGACGAAGTTGGTCAGGATCGCAACCTGCGCGTCATGGCGCGCTGGCGCTCGACCGCGCGCGTCCTCGTCGAGGCCCTCCCGTACATTCTGCGCTACGATGGCGAAACGATCGTCGTGAAATATGGCGGCCACGCGATGGAAGGCGGCGTCTCGGAGCATTTCGCCCAGGATATTGTGCTGATGAAGCAGACGGGAATCGATCCCGTCGTGGTGCATGGCGGCGGCCCGCAGATTGGCTCCATGCTGTCCAGACTCGCAATCCCATCATCCTTCGTCGACGGGCTGCGCGTGACCGACGAAGCTGCCATCGAAGTGGTCGAAATGGTGCTGACGGGCGCCATCAACAAACAGATCGTGAGCGGGATCAACGCCGCCGGCGGGCGCGCGGTCGGGCTTTCCGGCAAGGACGGAAATCTCGTCACCGCCCGGAAACTCGAGCGGCTGAAGCTCGACCCGCGAACGCTGGAAATGAAACCCGTGGATCTGGGCTTCGTCGGTGAACCGGACCGTATCGATCCAGCAGTGCTGCGCACCATCATCAATTCCGATCTCATTCCCGTCATTGCGCCGATCGGAATCGGACAGAAGGGCGAAACCTACAACATCAATGCCGACACGGTATCGGGCGCGGTGGCGGGCGCGATGAAAGCGGCACGCCTGCTGCTGCTCACCGACGTCGAAGGCGTGCTCGACCGGGACGGCAAGCTCATTCCCCGGCTCAGCATCGACGAGGCGCGCGCGCTCATCGCCGACGGCACGATTTCCGGCGGCATGATTCCGAAGATCGCCACCGCCATCGCGGCGGTCGAATCCGGAGTACGCGCCGCAGTGATTCTCGACGGACGAATTCCTCACGTGCTGCTGCTCGAGCTGTTTACCGAGCACGGCGCAGGAACCATGATCACCCAGGAATGAAAGCACTCGCGCTCTTTTGCGGGGCGCTCTTCGTCGCCTTGGCGGTCTGCGCCGGCCCCGCTGCGGCCGACCTGCGCGTGTGCAATCACACGAGCTACATCGTTTATGCCGCGGTCGGATACGAATCGGGCACGCAGATGCTGACGCGCGGCTGGACGCGCGTGGTGCCCGGCGACTGCGCCATAGCGCTGGAAGGAAGACTCGACCAGCCCGCCTATTTTCTCTACGCGCGCAGTTCGCGCGCCCATTCCGGACCCGCGCGCGCCTGGGGCGGGCGCATACGACTGTGCGCGAAGGAATCGAACTTTGCCATCGATGTTCCGGTCGGCGCCGCCCGCTGCGGCTCCGACGACGCTTTCCTCATGCCGTTCGCGTCGCTTTCAACCGGACACAAGGCGTCGTGGACGACGACGCTCACCGGCACAAATCATTTCGGCACGTCCGCCGCCGCCCGCGCTGCCGGCATCGCACGCCTGCTCGCCGACATAGGCTACCGGGTTGGGCTTGGAATCAATGCGGCTTCCGATGCCGGGGCGCTTGCCGATTTCCGGACGCGCGTGAGACTGCCGGCGCAAGCGAGCGACAAGCAACTGTTCGATGCCCTGGAAACCGAGGCGAAGAAGACGGCGGCGCCGGAAGGATATTCCGTGTGCAATGACGGAGAGGCGGAATTATGGGCGGCGATCGCGCTGCGCTCGCCGCGAATCAGCGTAGCGCGCGGATGGTGGGACGTGCCGCCAGGCGCCTGCGCAAAGGTGCTGACCAGCGCCCTGAACTTCGATACCGTGTATTTGCTCGCAGAATCGCGGCGTAACAGGAAACTCGTCGGCGGGCCTGCCGATTTTTGCGTCACGAACCGCGCGTTCGAAACATCTGGAAATCCCCGCTGTGCGGGGCGCAGACTGGCCCTCGCCGGATTTGCGCCGACATCGACCAAAGGGGTAAGCGGATTTGTCGCGCATATCGGAAACGACGGCCTTCTGCCGCCGGCGCCACGACTCCCGCTGGCGCGCTCGCCGAAATGATGTGCTGATTTTCCTCGTCCCTCCGCGAGGAACTACCAACCGGCCGCTTCTCATGCCGTACGAGTCAATCCCGATCTCAGATTTGCCCCTGATGTTGCCATCGTAAGCGTTGCCGTCGTCATAGCCGATCGTCTTTTGCGCGATCGTTCGATCGCGCGGCCCACGCGCCTTGGCCCATTGCTTCGCCAGAGCAGATGGAGAAAATCAACCGCCAGACTCAAGTTGCCGCTGGATGAAAGTTGGGGGCAACGTCAGTCCCGCGAAGATACCTCGCTCGGGCACATCGCTTTGGGAAGGCGGTCAATCGAAGCCTGTGGAGAGAACCCAGTTCGTCACAGACAAAAATCGTGGGGCAGAATCGGCAGTTCATTTCAAACGACACGGCAATTCGAGGCCATCGGTACCTCTCATAACACCAAATCGTTTGAATCGTCTCTTCTCGAATCGCGTGCTACTGGCGGCGACCGCGACTCGCAACGCGTTTGGTTCATAATCGTGCACGACGACCTTGATGCCATGCTTCTGAATCTCGGCATTTAGCCGCGCGATGAGCCGCGGCACCTGATTGTAATATTGGTTGAATTTCACCACTCCGCCGCGCCAGTGGATTTCAAAAAAGCGCAAGTGGCGTCCTGTTTTGCCATTGAAGTGTCTCAAGTCATCAATAGATTGGATGTCAGACCACCTTAACAGGAATTTTCTTGAGCCAATTGCCGATATCCGCATGCCGCCATTTTCAAACTCGAGCGTCGGCCGATTGCGGAGCCATCCCAGTCCTATTACAACCCAGAGCATAATAAAGACCGCAAACATTCCCGGCAAGAATACGCTCGTATCAACGCTAGTTAGATATTGATTAGTTGTAATATAGAGGGCAAATGCTTGACCTGCAAACATCGTCATCCAGAGGATTCCATAGGCGATCGTGGTCCTCATAGAATACTGATTGATTTCCCGCACCTCCGGCTTCAGGCCACTCATTGGCACGCAGCGCCGCAAGCGAACACACCAGCAGTTTGGAATCCATAACTCATAAATCCATCCCCGAAGGAGGCAAAACCTTGCGCGCTGTCTGCGGCGTACCAACCCACAGACTGACCGGCCGGCCCGTAATCGAGAGCTGCGGATCCGCCGAGCCAATATCCTCCGAGGTTGGCCGCGCCAGCAATCCCGACATCCGCCAAATTTACACTTCCCGCTTGCAGATACTCACCGCTTGCCTCGCCGATAGCTCCAGCCGAAAAGCTCGACACCGAGCCGAGCGTCACTGAACGCCCGACGACGCCCGACAAACCTCCACCAAGACCGCCAAAAAACGTGGTCGCTGCCATTGCGAGTGGACTAGTGATGCCGCTTCGGTTGGCGGCAAAATATGAGGTAGCAGCCCCGATTGCCACGCCACCGAGGGCGAGAGCGCCTTCCGCCATTTCGCATGGTTCTGCGGCAATGCAGGCACCCGTCACGACAAGAGCGGCTAGACCGGCTCCTCCGGCTCCCCCAAGCAGGGTCCGGGGTTCATCTGCGCCGGCGCTTCCCGGAACTCCGTTCCATTCCAGAAAGCCGTCCCCGCTCACGTCGTACCCATTCATCCAGATCACGTCGGCAGTTACAACGACGGTGAAGGGATCGCCGCCGAGATCGACCGATCCGCCCAGGCCCGTGTCGATGAAAAAGCCGCTCCCGCCGAAATTCTCCGTGTCGTCGCCGCTGATGCTGCCCATATAGGCGCCGTTGCCGGGTCCGAAGCCTCCCCCTGCGCCTCCTCCGACTCCACCCAGCCCTCCGAAGGGCAGGAACATCGAAATCGCGTCCCAGCCATAATACACGGGCTGGTCGCATGTGAGGCAACTGCCGCTCCCGTAATTTACGATCTGGCACTGGGGCCCGCAGTCGTTCGAGGTCAGACCTGTCGGATCGGCGAACGCCGTCGGTCTGTTGTCGGCATAGGAATACCGGTTGAACGACTGTCCGTTCGCCGCGTCGGGCACGGTCGGATCGGCGCTCAGCATGCGCCCCAGCGCGGGGTCATAGAGCCGGGCGTTGAGGTTGACGAGGCAGTAGCTGTCCATCGCCTCCTGGCTGGTGAAGCGACGGAGCGTCTTCGATTGCGGATGGAGCGTCAGGCAGCCGGTGCCGTAATCGCTGCCATTGGCATTTCGCCCGAGGCCCCACGCGTCATAGGAGTCGTTTTCCGCCTGGTTGCCGTTGGTGTCGCCGAGCGCCACGGTCGATTCCAGATGGTCGCCCACGAAATAATATGGCGTGGTGGTGGCTCCGCTCGTGAACAACTCGGCGACGATATGACCATAGGCGGTGAGATAGGTGTGCCAGCTCGATGTCGCGCCGGCGACCAGTTCCTCCGCGTCGGCGCCCGCGCGATTGTTCAGGTAATACATCGTGCCCGCCCCGTTTGGTGAGCGAGCCCCTCTGGTGCTCGGGCGTGTAGGCGAAGGTGGTGCTGGTTGCGCCCGAGGCGATCGTTTTGGCCATGTCGAAGGAGGTCCAGCTGTACAGGCGGGCCGCAGAGTTATCACACGATGGCGCGTTCGTGACGCACAGCATATTGCCTTCGGCGTCGTAGTAGAAATCCGGATTCGAGATTCCGTTCACGAGACAGCGCGACAGCGTACAGCCGCCGCTCGCGCCCGCCGTCGTATTGATCGAGGACACCGCGTGCGGACCCTCACGCCGTGCTTTCGGCGGTGTAGCGGGCGAGCAGACCGGTGCGCACGGCCGTCCGGTAGACCTGCCTGAAAAGCAATGCGGCGGCAAAAATATAGAACACCGATAGCGCGAAGCTGATGGCGAGGTCGGACATGTGCCAGGGCGTGCCGCGGACGATGGCCCGCATGCCTTCGAAGACGTACGCCGGGGGCAGTGCGCGCGAGATCGCGCGCATCCAGCCTGGCAGGACCGAAACCGGATAAAACACGCCGACGAAGGGCGAAAGGAACGCGGGAAAGGGCCAGACAAACCACTCCGAAGCCGGCCCCAGCCGGAGCACCATCGCGCTGCCGGCAATGCCGAGCGCGATCCCCGACAGAAACAGCACGAGGACAAACGGAACGAGTGCCAAACCGTAGACCAGAAAGGAAAGCCCGAACGCCGCGGACGCGAGAAGAAGCATGGTCAGAAGCCCGACGAGGCTCGTTGCGATCGCGGTAATCACCAGTCCGAGCACATATTCCGAAATGACAAGCGGCGTCGCGAACATGTTGAGAAAATTTCGCGACCATACGTCCTCCAGAAACGCGGTGGAGACCCCCTGCATGACCCGGGTGAGAAAATCCCAAAGCAGCACCGCGCCGAGAAGTGCGGGAATGAAGTTGAATCCCGGCGACGCCACGCTGTTCAGATACCGCGTGATGAATCCCCACAGGGTGATATCGACGGCGACCCAGGCGAACAGCGGCACAACGCGCGTCGGGCTGCCGCGGTAGAGATAGAACTGCCGCAGCGCGACGGCGGCCACGCGGCGGGCTCGCATCAGACCACCCCGGTTCTGAGTTGTTCCCGCGCCACATTTACAAACAGATCCTCAAGATTGGCGGCGCCGTGTTCGCGCGGCAAAGCTTTCGGATTGCCGTCGAGCAGCAGATGTCCGCGGGACATGAAGATCACGCGATCGCAGACCTCCTCCACTTCGTACATGTTGTGGCTCGTCCAAAGGACCGCGCTTGCATTCTCTTCGGCAAAGCTGCGAATGCGCGCGCGGATATCGCGGGCCGTGGCCGGATCGATCGACGCCGTTGGTTCGTCCAGCAGAAGCAGCTTCGGCCGGTTTAGCAGCGCCTTGGCGAGCGACAGCCGCGTCTGTTCGCCAGAGGACAGCACGCCGGCACGCGTCCTCTGGAACCGCAGGAGATCGAAGGCTTCGAGGAGTTCGCGGATGCGGCTCGAGAGAGCAGGCACATCGTAGAGAAGTCCGAATACACGCAGGTTCTGTTCGACGGTCAGATTTCCCGGCAGGGCGGCGTAAACGGCCGCGAAGTTGGTACAGGAGAGCGCCGCGCTGCGTCGTTGTGCGAGATCGACCCCGTCGACTCGGATGCTCCCCTCCGACGGCTCCAGCACGCCCAGTATCATATTGACCGTCGTCGTCTTGCCCGCGCCATTGGGACCAAGGAGGCCCACGATCTCACCGGGCGCGATGGTGAACGACACGCCGTCGACCGCGACTGTGCCGCGATAGGTCTTCCGCAAGTTGGAGACGGCCAGAACGGGTTTCGACGACAGGGGAATATCCGATGTTCAGACTTGCGCGGCGTTTTGCCATCGACCATGTTGGCCGCGCAATGCCAGCAGCCACGGCCCGTGCCGCCGCGCCGGATTTCCGGCACGTCGATGTCTGGATCTTCGATCTCGACAACACGTTGTATCGCCCGGAAACCGGCACTTTTTCGCAAATCGAAGCGCGTATGACCGGGTTCGTGCAGGAGGTCCTCGGGTTGGGCTTCGACGAGGCCCGGCGCCTTCAGAAAGAGTATTACCGCGAGCACGGAACCACGATGAGCGGCCTTGTGCGCCGGCACGATATCGATCCCGAAGCCTATCTCGCCTTCGTTCATGACATCGATCTCTCGGCGCTGGAGCCGGACGCCGCACTCGCCGAGGCCATTTCGCGTCTGCCCGGCCGGCGTTTCGTCTTCACCAACGGCTGCCGCAACCATTCAGGCCGGGTGCTCGAGCGCCTTGGGCTGGCACACCTCTTCGAAGAACTGTGGGACATCCGCACACTGGAGGGCCGGGCGAAACCGGATATCGAGGCGTACCGGGCGATTCTCGCGCGCGCGTCAGCTGTCCCTGCACGAAGCGCCATGTTCGACGACATTGCGCGCAATCTGGTGCCCGCGCAAACGCTCGGATGCACCACGGTTTGGGTGAACACAGGCTCGATTGGGTCGAAACACCAGCCGGACACGCCGGAGGTTTCGTCCACGCACGTCCACTACGAGACTTCCGATTTGTGCCGGTTTCTCGAATCGATCCGGATCTGAAATGGGCGAGTTGGCACAAATCATCGACGAGGCCTGGGAGAAGCGCGAAACCCTGAATGCCTCGACCCACGGCCCTGTCCGGGATGCCGTGGAAAAGGTCCTCGATGCGTTGGACTGCGGTCGAGTGCGGATCGCAGAGAAACACGGGGACATCTGGCAGGTCGGACAATGGCTGAAGAAAGCGGTTCTGCTGTCTTTCCGTCTCAACGACATGGAGGCCATCGCGGGCGGACCCGGCGGTACAAGCTGGTGGGACAAGGTCCATTCCAAATTTCGTGGCTGGGATGAAGCAAAATTCCGCGCCGCCGGATTCCGCGCCGTCCCGGGCGCACTGGTACGCCACTCCGCCTTTGTCGGCAAAGGCGTGGTGTTGATGCCTTGTTTCGTCAATCTGGGCGCGAATATCGGCGAAAACACCATGATCGATACATGGGCAACGGTGGGGTCGTGCGCGCAGATCGGCCGCAACTGCCACATTTCCGGGGGGGCCGGGATCGGCGGCGTACTCGAGCCCCTGCAGGCCGGCCCGGTGATCATAGAGGACGATTGTTTCATCGGGGCGCGCTCGGAAGTGGCCGAAGGCGTGATCGTGGGCGAAGGCTCGGTTTTGTCGATGGGGGTCTTTATCGGACAGTCAACAAAGATCGTGGACCGGGAGTCGGGCGAGATTTGCTACGGCCGCGTACCGCCCTGGTCCGTCGTGGTTCCCGGCGTGCTGCCGCATGCGGCCGATCGGCCTGCTCTTGCCTGCGCAGTCATTGTCAAGCGAGTGGATGCCCGCACGCGCGCAAAAACCTCGATCAACGAATTGCTGCGGGGCTAACGAAGAGCATTCGAAATGCGTACCGCATTGCGCGTGCCGGTGCGACGCGCGGCAGAGCTATTTCAAATACCGTTTGAACCAGGCGAGCGTACGGGCTTCCGAATCGGCGAAGTGGGCGGGATCGCGCAGACCATGGCCTTCGCCAGGATAGATCGCATACGACGTCGGTACACCGAGATCGTGCAGCGCATGCCAGAATTCCTGCGTCTGGGGCGCCGGACACTCGATATCGTCGGCGCCCACATATTCGAACACGGGAGTCTTTGCGTTGCGGATGTAATTGATCGGCGAGGAGCGCGCATAAACCTGCGGATCATCATAAACGCTCGCGCCGAAATAGGGGATCATCCATTCGTCGATCCCGTTTTCCCCGTAATAGGAGAGCCAGTCGCTGATTCCCGCCGCGGCGACACCGGCCCTGAAGCGGTGGGTCTGAGTATCTGCCCACATGGTCATGAACCCGCCGTAGCTTCCGCCCATGATGCCGAGCCGATCGGGATCGATGGGCGCCTGTCGCGCGACCGCGTCGATGCCTGCAAGTATGTCGCGCAGATCGCCGTGTCCGAGATCGCGCACATTTGCTTCGGTAAAGGCCTCGCCCTGTCCGAAGCTGCCGCGCGGGTTGGGCAGAAACAGCGCATAGCCCTGTTCCAGCAGGGCGCGATCTGTCCCCGCGCCGAGGAAACCGGGGACGGCGGCGGCAGCGGGGCCGCCATGCACGATCGTGATAAGGGGAAGCTTTCCCGCGGTCCTCGCCGGCAGCAGCAGCCAGCCCTGGACATCGAAGCCGTCGTTCTTCCAACTGATGCTGCGGGCCGAAGCCGGCAGCGTCAGTCCGGCATTGGCGTGGGTAAGGTCGTGCCAATGACCGATCGGACCGATTTCGATCTCGGGCGGCGCTGCAAAGCTTTCGTGCACGGTCGCGGTTGTCGGTGACGGACAGCCGAGCGCGAGACCGCCATCGCGGCCGTGCAGCGATTCATTTCCCTGCCAAATCACTGCGGGTGCGCCAGGTCTTGTCGCATCCCCGAACGCGACGAGTTGCGTCGCCTCTCCCGCGAGGAGTTGCGCATGCAAATGCCCGTCACAGCCCCAGGCGAGACTGCGTGCGGATGCGTGCATGCCAGGCGTAATGTCGACCGCATTTCCGCCGCTTGCGCGCACCGTGAAAATGTCGCCACCGGTCGAGACTTCGTCGCTCATGAGGCCGCTGACGAAAGCGACCATTCCATTCTTCGACACCACTGGATCGGCCAACTGGTGGCGCGGATCCGGCGGCGCAAAAATCACCCGTGCCGCACCGCTCGCCGCGTCGAATCGGTAGAGCTTCGCCACCCACCAATTGTTGTCGCCACTGCCCGGCGCCGCGGTGCCGACGAAGCCTCGGCTATCCGGCAGCCAATCATACGCATAGACGAAGAACTCCGGCGGCGAGACCCAACGGAGGCGGCCCTTGTCCAGAATGGCGATGCGCTGCTCGGGCGGTGCACCGGCAAGATCGCCGGTCACGGGTGCGCCTGCCTGGGTGGCGCCGACTTCCTTGTTGGCGCCTGCGACAGCGAGCATGGCGAGTTTGCCGTCCGGTCCAAAGCGCAGATTGCCGAGCGTGCCGTCGAAGGCGAGAAGCCTGGTGAGGTGGGTTCCATTCGCCGCGACGGAATAGAGCGACCGTGCATGGCTGCCGGGCGTGCGCAGCGCGAAGACAAGCATTCGTCCGTCCGCGCTCCACGCAGGCGAAGACGGCCAGCATTCCCGCGCGATGCCACAGGGCAACCGCACGGTCGCAGCGCCGCTCCCGTCGCTCGCGCGGATGATCAGCGAGCGGACAACGGGTTCGCCGCCCCACGGCGAAGCATCGCCCTCGACCGACGCAACATGCCGGCCGTCGGGAGCGACGGCGATTTCGAGAAACCGATGCAGGTTGCGCGTAGCCGCATGGCTGCACGGGGCCGAAGCCAGTGCCGCCATGATGGCCGAAGAGACGCAGCAGCCGCGGAACATGCGACCGGACTTATGCGGCATCGGCGCAGAGGACTGCAAACCTAATGGTGGTCGGGCGCCGGCGTGGGAGTGGCACCGGACTTCGCCTCCGCTGCTTTCTTCTCGCGCGCCTTGACGGCCATGTGATGGCCGACGGCGCAGCCGGCCATTGCGCCCAGGACCGCGTGATGATGCGCATAGTGCCCTGCGACGGCTCCGACGACTGCACCTTTGAGGCACCCGGCACCTGCCGGGCCCGCCAGTGAAGCCGCAATCACCAGGGCAGCAACGGCTGCCGAAATCGGTCGTGACATTCTAACCTCCGGTCGGACGCGCAAATCAGGTATGAAGCGGCGCGAACCGGATCAAGGAGAACAAGGGGTGACTCCGAAGATGTTTCAGAATCTCCTGCGGATCGGAGTGGCCATGGCTGTTCTGGGCTTTGGCAGCGGCGCCACACCCGCCCCGCTCACGCTTGACGGCATACTCGCCGCGTCCCCGCACAGCGACTGGCGGCCGATCGATCCAGCCAACACGCTTGTGATGCAGCTGCCGGGCGGCCCCGTCGTCATTGAACTCGCGCCGGGCTTCGCGCCGCATACCGTTGCCAACATCAAGACTCTCGTGCGCGGGCATTATTTTGACGGCTCTGCCATCGTCCGCGTGCAGGACAACTTTGTCGTTCAGTGGTCGCGGACGGACCATCGTTCCCTCGGAAGCGCCAAATCCCGAATCGCACCCGAGTTCGATCGCGCCCTTCGCCGCAATCCCGGGTTCATCCGGCTGTCTGACCCGGACACCTACGCCCCGCAAATGGGCTTCCTGTCCGGCTTTCCCGTGGCGCGCGATCATGGTCGCGAGTGGCTGACGCATTGCTACGGCATGGTCGGCGTGGGCCGCGACAATGCCGCCGACTCTGGCAATGGCAGCGAACTCTACGCGGTGATCGGCCAGTCGCCGCGCAATCTGGATCGCAACGTCACGCTTGTCGGTCGGGTCGTGCAAGGCATCGAACTGTTGTCGGCCCTGCCGCGCGGGACCGGCGCGCTCGGCTTCTATCAGAACCCTTCTCGGGATATTCCTGTCGCCGCCATCCGGGTGGGCAGCGATCTGCCGCCTTCCCGGCAGCCGCATCTCGAAGCGCTGCGCACCGACAGCCGCACTTTCCGCGCGTTGATCGAGGAGCGCCGTACGCGACCAGATCCCTGGTACATCCATTCTCCGGGCCATGTGGGGCTGTGCAATGTCCCGCTCCCCGTACGCGAGATATCGCACAAACGCTGATCGGTGACTGGTGAGCACGCATGGGGATTCGCAAGTGACGCTTGCCGCCGACACGGGGAAAGTCGATCGCCGAAGCGATGCGCGTCGCTACCGGCCCGCGCTGATTGCGCTGGTCGCGCTTCTTTTCTTTGCGTGGGGGTTTGCAACCGTTCTCATCGATTCACTCGTCCCCAAACTGAAAGGTGTGTTTTCGCTGTCCTATACGGAAGTGATGCTCACGCAGTTCAGCTTTTTCATCGGCTATCTGATCTTTTCCATTCCCGCCGGATTCGTGCTCTCCCGTGTCGGCTATATTGCCGGAGCGATACTCGGGCTCGCGGTGATGATCTGCGGATGCCTGTTGTTTATCCCTGCTGCGGCTTCCGGGGTGTATCCGGCCTTTCTCGCGGCACTGTTTGTGATGGCAGCCGGCATCACGCTCCTTCAGGTCGTGGCCAATCCTTTCATCGCAGAACTTGGACCCGAACCATCGTCGCACAGCCGGCTGACGCTCGCGCAGGCTTTCAACTCGCTTGGAACGACCATCGGTCCCTGGGTCGGAGCCGTTCTGATCCTGCGTGGCGGGGTCAATATCGGCAGCGGACATCTCGCACCCGCAGCGCTGCAGTCCGCGCGTATCGCACAGGCACACGCCGTGGAACTGCCGTTCCTCATCATCGCAGCAGGCCTTGCAGTCGTCGCAGTGCTTTTCTGGTTCATGCGGGGGAGCCGGGCGCCGGAGGTGAGCGCGCGAATGGCTTCGCTTGGTGCGCTCTGGGCGCTCAGGGACAAGCCGCGCCTTCTCCTGGGGGCGGCAGCGATCTTCGTCTATGTGGGTGCCGAAGTTTCGATCGGCAGCATGATGACGAATTACCTCATGCAGCCCTCGACGCTCGGGTTGATCGCCGAGCGCGCCGGCAAACTCGTCAGCTTTTACTGGGGCGGGGCCATGATCGGACGCTTCGTCGGAAGTCTTATGTTGCGGCGGCTACGCCCGGGAATCGTGTTGGCGAGCTGCGCGGCCTGCGCCTGCGCGCTTGTCGTTGTGTCTTCGCAGTCAGGTGGTGCCCTTGCGGCCTGGACGCTCATCTGCGTCGGATTGTTCAATTCGGTGATGTTTCCGACGATCTTCGCGCTGGCGAGCGAGAATCTGGGCGAGGAAAAGCCGAACGGTTCGGCACTCCTCTGCATGGCGATCGTGGGGGGAGCCGTCGTCCCGGAGCTCACGGGCGCAGTGGCCGACGCGACCAGCCTCGCAACCGCGCTCGCCGTGCCGGCCGCCTGCTATGTCTGGGTCGCCGTCTATGGCGTCCTGACCGCGCGTGGATCGGGGCTTGTGCCCGCGCCCGCGCGAAGCTGATCGGCCCGGACGGATCTGACGCGGCGAGCGGAAACGATGCATTCAGTCGCGAAGTATCTGGGAGCGCTGGCGATCGCCACGATTTTGTGCGCATTCGCCATCCCGGCTTACGTGTATCTCGCTTCAGAGGCCCTGATCGAGCGGCGCTATCCGCTTCCGACGGATAGCGGATTCGGCCTAAAGGTGAGTATTGCGCGTGGCGAGCATCTCGCCCGCATTGCGGGGTGTGCGGATTGCCACGCGACCGATCTCGAAGGGCGCCACCTGAACAGGCCGGCCGCCTTGCGCCCGTGGTCGAGCAATCTGAGGCTTGAGGCAGCACGAATGACGGATGCCGAATTCGAGCGAGCGCTTCGTCACGGGATCGCACCGGATGCCACGAGTCTTTGGGCGATGCCGTCTCCCGACTATGCCTATATTGCCGAGAGCGATGTCGCGGCGCTATACGCCTATTTGCGCGCTCTCGGACCCGCAGGCGCGCTGCGGCCACGCCCGGTCTTCAGTCGCCGCGCACGGCTTGCGTTGTTGGACGGACAAATGCAGCCGGCGGCACTGGCCGTACGCGAGGCTCCAACGTCGCTGGACATGGGGCCGCGTTACGACGGAGGTCGTTATCTTGCGCGCATCTCTTGTAGCGAGTGCCACGGCACCGATCTCGACGGCGTACCGGCGCAAGGAGCCCCGGACCTCGATTCGGTCGCGCTTTACACGCGCCCGGCTTTTTTCGATCTTCTGCGTCGCGGGATCGGTGTCGGGGGCCACCGCATTGCGATGATGCATCGTCTGGCCGCCGCGCGCTTCCGCTTTTTTGCCGATTACGAGATCATGGCGCTTTACGACTATCTCACGGCGCGCGCCCATGCGTCGCCGGCTCTGGTTGCACGCGCCAGAGCCAATGAAGCGCGGCGCAGGGCCGCAACCGCCGCGGAGGGCGACGACTGACATGACGAAGCTGCCGCACCTGCGTCTGAAGCCGAGCCAGGGACGCCGCGCCCGCGCCGGCGCACCGTGGATATTCTCCAACGAAATCGCGATGGATGGATCGACGCGACACCTGCCGCCCGGCTCGCTCGTCGAGATGGAAGCCGAAGATGGTAGACGCTTCGGAGTCGGTTATTACAACGCCGGCAGCCTGATCGCAGTGCGGCTCTTCGAAGTGGCGCCGGACCAGGAGATCGATGCCGATTTCTTCGCGGCGCGGCTTACGCGGGCGCTGGCGCTGCGCGCAAGTTTTTTCGACAGGCCGTTTTACCGGCTGGTCCACGCGGAAGGAGATTTGCTGCCGGGGCTTGTTATCGACCGCTACGGCGAAACCTGCGTCGTGCAGATCACGACGGCGGGAATGGAAGCGCTGCTGCCGTACGTCCTCGATGCTCTCGATCGGGTCATTGGGCCGGCAAGCGTTCTGCTGCGCGCCGACGCACCGGTACGCTCATTGGAGGGCCTGCCCGCCTATGTCCAGACCGTCCGAGGCGGAAAGGACAACCGCCTGCGCGTCGAAGAAGGAGGTCTGATCTACCTTGCCGAACCGGCCGGCGGCCAGAAAACAGGCTGGTATTTCGATCAACGCGGGAATCGCGCATTTATATCGAAGCTCGCGCGCGGGAGATCGGTTCTCGATCTTTATTGTCACTCGGGCGGCTTCGCCATCGCCGCAGCCGCGGCGGGAGCACGGCAGGTCAGGGGCATTGACAGTTCCGCGGCTGCGCTCGCCCTCGCTGGCGACGCCGCCTGCGAGAACGATGTCGGTGTCCATTGCCAGTTCGTCAAAGCGGACGCGATGGACGAACTGGAGCGCCTGGGCGCGACGGGCGAGGTTTTCGATGTTGTGATCTGCGACCCGCCGCCGTTTGTCAGATCGCGCAAGAATCTGGAGTCCGGCGCCCGCGCCTATCGCAAGCTCGCGCGACTCGCCGCGCGCGTTACCGCGCCCGACGGCTTTCTCCTGCTGGCTTCGTGCTCGCACAACATTTCTGCGGATCGATTTCTCGCGGAATGCGCGGCCGGCATCCGCCGCACCGGTCGGAGAGGGTGCCTGATCCGAGCGGCGGGCGCCGGTCCGGATCACCCGATTCATCCGCTGCTGCCCGAAACGGCCTATCTGAAGTCGCTGGTTTTCAGGATTTGACGCTTTCGCGGAGGACTGAGGGCGGAGAGACTTTGAGGGTCCAGACGACGATCTGCGCGAGCGCCGCACCGAGAGCTTCATCGAAAGCCGTCACCACGTCCGGAACGCTGTTGCGGGCCGCGCGCGCCGTCCCGCGCGCCTCTAACGAGGATAGAACTTTTCCGCGCGCATCGAGGAGCTTCGCCGCAATGGCGACGACCGCGGTAGGCGCGCCATTTTCGCTGTCGTATTGGGCTTCGAAGTCGCGGATTGCGGTCGCAAGCAGATAATCGGCGCGCAGACCCTCCGACTCCGGCGCAACGCCCGCAATACGGCCACCCTGTCCGAATGCCTGAACGAGCAGGGACTGCACGAGCCGCGGAACCGTGTCGTTCCATTCCGCATCGGCGTAGTAATCCATTGCCGCGCCGCGGCTGAGCGCAATTCGTTCCGTGTCGAGCGCATGCAGTGCTTCGGGCCGCTCAATTGCGAGCTGCCAGCTCACCGGCGCGCCAACCGACGCAGCCGGCAGCAGCGGTTCCAGCCGGTAAATCTGCGGCGCGGGCAAAGGACCGATGAGATTGCTGCAGCCACCCAGCGCAAACGCCGCGCCGCTTGCCAGCATCAGGCGGCGTCGCGAGAGCCGCATCGCGAGTTGCATCACGGTGGTGTGTATCCCTTGCGCCGATCGCCGAAGATAAGTCGTGTCGGTTCATGCTCAAGTTCGTCGGACAGGTGCGTCATGCTGCGCAAGAGATCGCGGGTCTGGCCCATCAATTGGTCGAAACGCGCGCCGTTCACCTGTGTATCGAGATCGCCGGAGAGCTTGTCGACATCGTCGGTCAGACGGTCGAGCTTCTTTGTCGTCTCGCCGGCACTCGCGAGGACAGTGTGCAGATCTGCGAGATCCGTATTGATTCCCGCGGACGCCGTGTCGAGGTTCTTCAGTGTCCGGTCGAAGTGGGACGAATCCTTCACGAGAACGCCGGTCACGTCCCGCAAATTGGAAAGTGTTTGTGCGAAGGCCTGGCGGTTTTGCGTGCTCAACACATCGTTCAACCGATCGGCAATGCCGTTGATCTTGGCCAGAAGCTGGGGCGCGGACTCCTCCAGCTCCTGCAAGGTGGACGGCTTGGATTTGATCACCGGATATTCGCCGAACATCGTGCGCGGGAGCACCGGCGCGGACTGCGAGCCACCGTCGATTTCGACATACGTCCCACCGGTCAGTCCCTCGCTCGCGACGGTGGCTACGGAATCGGAATGAATCGGCAGATCCGGATTGATCTGAAGCGTGACGATGACCCGTTTGGGGTTGTTGGGGTCGAACTGTACGTGCGACACGCGCCCGACCTGGATTCCGTTGTAGCGCACGAGCGTACCGTCGCCCAGCCCCGTGACGCTGCCGGAAAAGTACGTGCGATAGTAGGCGTATTCCTCCGTGTACTGCGAGCCGCCGAGCCACAGGAGCGCCACGACGATTCCGAGCAGACAGACAATGACGAAAATGCCGACGGCAACATAATTGGCTCTTGTCTCCATGGCTCAGCCCCGCCCCGCCAGCGCGGCATGTCCACGGACGCCACAGAAATACTCGTGGATCCAGGGATCGGGATCGCTGCTCAGGGTGTCGATCGTTCCCACTTTGATCGTTTTGTTAACCAAGACGGCGATCCTGTCGGCGGTTGCGCGCAGCGAATCGATGTCGTGGGTGACCAGAAAAACGGTAAGCCCGAGACTCTGCTGAAGGTTCCGCATCAGTTCGTCGAAACGCGCGGCCGAAATAGGATCGAGACCGGAGGTGGGTTCGTCCAGGAAGAGTAGCTCGGGATCGAGCGCCAGCGCCCGCGCAAGCCCCGCCCGCTTTTTCATGCCGCCCGAAAGCTCTGCGGGATATTTCAGCGCCGTGTCCGGCGGCAGGCCGACAAGCGAGAGCTTCATCGCCGCAACTTCGTCCATCAGTTCCTGGCTCATGTTTGTCCATCGGCGCATGGGCACCTGGATATTCTGCGCCACGGTCTGCGAACTGAACAGGGCGCCTTCCTGGAATAGCACACCCCAGTGCAATTGCAGTCCTCTGAGGCTCTCGGTGTCGATATCCGCCGTTTCCTGTCCGAGGACGCTGATGCTGCCCGCCTGCGGGCGGTTGAGACCGACGATCGAGCGAAGCAGGACGGATTTTCCGGCGCCGGAGCCGCCCACCACGCCCAATACTTCGCCGCGCAGCACATCGAGATCGATATGATCGTGAATGACGGTGTCTCCAAATGCGTTCACCAGGCCGCGAACGCGGATCACGACCTCGCCCCGGTTCTCGGTTTTTCGCATCAGAAGCCGACTACCGAAAAGAGCACCGAAAACCCCGCATCGAGCGCGATAATGAGGAAAATCGATTCGACCACCGAGCGAGTCGTCAAATATCCGACGCTGGCAGCATTGCGTTCGACGCGCAGACCTTCAAAGCAGCCGACCAGCGCAATCACGAAGGCGAAAACCGGCGCCTTCACGAGCCCGACGGCCAGGGTTTTCAGTGTCACGGCGCTGTCGAATTCGCGCATGAACGCCGGAAATGTGATGCCGAGATCGAAATACGTCATGACCATGCCGCCCACGATGCCCACCACATCCGCAAAAAAAGTGAGGAGCGGCAGTGCGATCACGAGCCCGAGCACACGTGGCAGAACCAGGATTTCCGCGACGTTCAGCCCGATCGTCTGCATCGCGTCCGTCTCCTCGTTGACGCGCATCGTCCCGATCTGTGCGGTGAAAGCGGAGCCCGAGCGGCCCGCGACGATAATGGCCGTAATCAGGCCGCCCAGTTCGCGCAAAAAGCCGACGGCGAGGAAATCGATCGTGTAGATTTGGGCGCCGAAACGCTTCAGCTGATCGGCCCCCTGATAGGCGAGCACGATACCGAGCAGGAACGCCAGTGTACCAACGATGGGAAGCGCGCTCAGCCCCGTGTCTTCAATCTGCTGCACGAAGGCAGGCAGCGGAAGTTCCCGGCGCGGCGATGTCACGGCCTCCCAGGTTTCCACCGCGACACGGCCGAGAAATCCTACGAGATCGTAGGTCTGGTGCAGCACGTGCATGGTGCCGCGGCCGATGCGCTCGAGATAATATTCGGCGCTGCGTCGCCTTGGGTGGATGACCGGCGGTGCCTGATCATCGGCAGCAAGGAGCTGATACAGCGCACGATAGCGATCCGGCAGGTCGGGCCCGCGCACCCGCACACGCCGGGTTTCGAGATTGCGTTGCTCGCGAAGGATCAGCCATGCGCCGGCGCTGTCGAGCACGGTCACGGCAGCCGCATCGATCGAGACTTCGGTCAAGCCACCCATCGGCAGCGCACGCAACGCCTTGTCCATGCGCGAGGCCTCGGCCACCACCCACTCGCCGCCGAGCACGAGTCGCGGCGGTTGGGCGCCATTGTCCAGATGCACGCTCGCGGGCGAGTCGATCCGGATAGGAGGAGTGAGATTTCTCATCGACCGCGGTCTCCGCGAAAGGCCATCACGACGCGCCGTTCATTGGAGCAACTGCGACAGCGTCCGTCGGTAACGCGCGACGACGCTATCGCGGGCGCAATGGCGGCCGGCGGCAACGACTTTGCGGCCGCCGCGCCACACGCAATCCACACCCGCCCCTGCAAAAATCCAGCTGTCCAAGAGCCTGTCGCCGGTCCGCCCGGCCAGTGCGGAATCGTCGCGATCGAAGCTGATGACGTCCGCGCTCGCGCCCACTTTCAGCCCGTAATGAGATTGGCCGAGTGCCCGCGCGCCGCCCGCAAGCGCGCCATCGAACAGGGACCGCCCGGTCGATTCGCCGGACGCGCCGGGCCAGCAGTTGCGGGAGCGATGCTCAAGGCGCTGTGCATATTCCAGACCACGCAGCTCCTCGCCCGCAGAAATTCGCACATTGGAATCCGTGCCAATTCCAAAGCGGCCCTCGTCGCGCAGATAGTCCTGCGCCGGAAATATGCCATCTCCGAGATTGGCTTCGGTAATCGCACACAGACCGGCAACGGCGCCGCTCCCCGCCAGCCGTTTGCACTCGTCCGCAGTCATGTGCGTCGCATGAACGAGACACCATGCGCAATCGACGCCTGCGCGATCCAGGAGCCACTCCACCGGACGCGCGCCGCTCCACGCCAAACAATCGTTTACTTCCTTCACCTGTTCGGCTGCATGGATATGGACCGGACCACCGGGCGCCAGCCCGACGACGGCCGCCAACTCCTGCGGCGTGACGGCTCGCAGGCTGTGCGGCGCCACGCCGAGATTCGCGTCCGGCAGATGCGCAATGGCGCGGCCGCTTGCCTCCATAAGCCGCGCAAACGAATCGATGTCGGTCAGAAATCGGCGCTGGCCCGGAGCAGGCGGCGTTCCGCCGAAATTGCCGTGGGCGTAGAAGACCGGCAGCAGGGTCAAACCGATTCCCGTCGTCCCAGCCGCGGCTGCAATGCGCGAAGCCATTTCTGCGGCATCGTCGTATGGATGGCCCATAGCGTCGCAATGGAGATAATGAAATTCGCCGACGCGGGTAAATCCCGTTTCGAGCATCTCGATGTATGCGAGCGCGGCAATGGCTTCCACATCGTCGGGCGTGAGGCGGTCGAGAAAATGATACATCACCTCACGCCACGTCCAGAAATCGTCGCTCGCAGGTCCTCGCGTTTCGGCAAGGCCCGCCATTCCGCGCTGAAAGGCATGACTGTGCAGGTTGCAAAGACCGGGTATGGCAATGGAATGGGCTTCGGCCCCTCGCGCCGGAGAAACGCCCGTCTCGATCCGGGCAATGCGGCCGTCGGCAAATTCGATTGCGACTCTCTCTGCCCAACCGTTTTCGAGCAAGGCGGTTTCGAACCAGAGCATGCCGTCCCGTTGCGTGCCAGCTTTCCCGGACATAAGAGACGTTCCGGCCCGCCTCGCCAAGCGGGTAGTTGCGAGGTTCGATGCGCTGCGACACCGTCTGGCACAATGCACGGCTGCTCACGCTTGCCGGCGACAGACCGGGACCGGGCGCCGTCGAGCGGGGTCTGCTGGCTTCGCGCGCCGGAACAATTCTCTACGCCGGCCCCGCCGATGGGGCGCCCGGATTCGAAGCCGCCGAACGTCACGATTGCCAGGGCCGCTGGATCACGCCCGGGCTCATCGACTGCCACACCCATCTCGTTTACGCGGGCAACCGTGCACGCGAGTTCGAAATGCGCCTGGCCGGCTCGACCTATCGCGAAATTGCACAGGCGGGCGGGGGCATTCTGTCGACCGTAGAGGCGACGAGGCGCTGCAGCGAGGAAGGTCTCGTGGCAGCCGCCCTGCCGCGGCTCGACGCCCTTATCGCCGAAGGCGCAACCACGGTCGAAATCAAATCCGGTTACGGTCTTTCACTCGATGACGAAAAAAAGCAGCTTCGCGCGGCGCAGGCGCTGGGGCGGCAGCGCCATATCGACATCGTGACGACGTTCCTCGGCGCTCACGCATTGCCGCCCGAAGCGCACGGCGACAAAGACGCGTACATCGATACGCTCTGCCGCGACTGGATTCCCGATATCGCGGGCGCGAACCTTGCCGAGGCGGTCGACGGCTTCTGCGAGACGATCGCGTTCACGCCGCAGCACCTCGCACGCGTGTTCGAGGCGGCAACCGCACACGGCCTCAAGGTCAAACTGCATGCCGATCAATTGTCCAATGTGGACGGTGCGGCGCTCGCTGCGCGTTATCATGCGCTCTCGGCAGACCATCTCGAATGGAGCGACGAACCGGGAATCGCGGCAATGGCCAACGCCGGCGTGACAGCCGTCCTGCTGCCGGGCGCGTTCTACTTTCTCCGTGAGGAGCGTCAGCCACCCGTCCCGCTGTTGCGCAAGCACGCGGTGCCGATCGCCCTCGCGACGGATTGCAACCCCGGAACCTCGCCGCTGACTTCCCTTCTGCTCGCAATGAATATGGCGGCGACGCTTTTTGGTCTGGGGATTTTCGAATGCATCGCAGGCGTCACGCGCGAAGCCGCACGTGCGCTCGGCCGGCTTGACCGGACGGGCACGCTCGCACGCGGCAAGGTCTGCGATCTCGCGATCTGGGACGTGGAGCAACCGGCCGAACTCGTCTATCGCATGGGCTTCAATCCGCTTCACGCGCGCGTGAAAGGCGGCAAATGAGCGAGCTGGCCCCGTGGCTCGGCGTGTCGCGCGGCGTCGCGCCGCTGATCGTCTCGATGCCCCACACCGGAACGGACATTCCCGCCGAACTCGAACACCGGTTCGTGTCGGCCTGGTCGGCGCGAAAAGACGCCGATTTCTGGGTTCACCGTCTCTACGATTTCGCCCCGGAACTCGGCGCCACGACCATCCGCACGACGCTTTCGCGCAGTATCATCGACATGAATCGCGATCCTTCCGGAATATCGCTCTATCCGGGCCAGCACACGACCGGCCTTTGTCCGACGACGACGTTCGACGGCGAACCGCTCTACAAGGAGGGCAAAGCACCCGATGACGACGAAATCGCACGTCGCCGCTCGCAGATTTTCGAGCCGTATCATGCTGCGCTCCGGGCGGAGATCGATCGGCTTCGCAAGACTCACCCCACGATCGTACTCTTCGAAGCCCATTCCATCCGGTCGCGAATCCCGCGCCTGTTCGAAGGCGAGCTTCCGAACGTCAATATCGGGACCAATTCGGGCGTCGCTTGCGCGTTGGCGCTGGCGAATGCCATCGAACAAATCTGCGACTCACTTGGGTTCGGCCGCGTGACCGACGGACGGTTCAAAGGCGGATACACGACGCGGCATTACGGCAGACCGGCGCACGGCGTGCACGCGGTGCAGCTCGAACTCGCCATGCGCGGCTACATGGGAGAGCCGGAGCTGCCGACACCGGAGAACTGGCCCAGCCGCTACGATCCGAACCGCGCCGCCCCGCTCCGCACGCTCCTGCGGACCATCCTCGAAACCTGTCTCGATTTCACGAGCACCTCATGACCCGTCTCGACAACAGCCGTTCCGTCCGCGCGCCGCGGGGGCCGGAACTCCATGCAAAGAGCTGGCTGACCGAAGCCCCGCTGCGGATGCTGATGAACAATCTCGACGCCGAGGTTGCCGAACGACCGGAAGAGCTCGTCGTGTATGGCGGCATCGGTCGCGCCGCACGCGACTGGGAAAGCTTCGACCGGATCGTGGCGGCGCTGAAGCGGCTCGAAGCCGATCAGACCCTGCTCGTGCAATCGGGGAAGCCGGTGGGAATTTTCCGCACGCATCCCGATGCGCCGCGTGTGCTGATTGCCAATTCCAATCTGGTGCCGCATTGGGCCGATTGGGATAATTTCAATGCGCTCGACCGCAAGGGCCTGATGATGTACGGGCAGATGACGGCGGGCAGCTGGATTTATATCGGCAGCCAGGGAATCGTTCAGGGTACGTACGAAACCTTCGCCGAGATGGGCCGGCGACATTACGGCGGCACGCTTTCCGGCCGCTGGATTCTGACGGCGGGTCTGGGCGGCATGGGCGGCGCACAGCCTCTCGCCGCCGCGATGGCGGGCGCGGCGATGCTCGCCATCGAATGCCAGCCTTCGCGCATCGAGATGCGGTTGCGGACGAAATATCTCGACGCACAGGCAAAGTCGCTCGACGACGCGCTCGACATGATCGCGCGAGCGACGCACGAGCGAAAGCCGCTCTCGGTCGGGCTGCTCGGAAATGCCGCAGAAATTCTGCCGGAACTGGTACGGCGCGGCGTTCGCCCCGATGCGGTGACGGACCAGACATCGGCGCACGATCCGGTGAACGGATATCTGCCGAAGGGCTGGAGTCTCTCCCGGTGGGAAGCCGCGCGCGCAAACGATTCCAAGAGCGTGGAGCGCGCCGCCAAACAATCCATGGCCGAGCACGTGCGCGCGATGCTCGCATTCCATCGGATGGGAATTCCGGTCTTCGATTACGGCAACAACATCCGCCAGATGGCGAGGGACGAAGGTGTCTCGGATGCGTTCGGTTTTCCCGGTTTCGTTCCCGCCTACATCCGCCCCCTGTTCTGCCGCGGCATCGGCCCGTTCCGCTGGTGCGCGCTTTCCGGCGATGCGGAAGACATCTGGCGCACGGACGCGAAGGTGAAAGAACTGATTCCCGACAACACGCATCTGCACAACTGGCTCGACATGGCGCGCGAACGCATCCGCTTTCAGGGCCTGCCGGCACGCATCTGCTGGATCGGACTGGGCGATCGCCATCGCGTCGGGCTCGCGTTCAACGAGATGGTGGCGCGCGGCGAGCTGAACGCGCCTGTGGTGATCGGCCGCGATCACCTCGATTCCGGATCGGTCGCTTCGCCCAACCGCGAAACGGAATCCATGAAGGACGGCTCGGACGCGGTGTCGGACTGGCCGCTGCTTAATGCGCTGCTCAATTGCGCGAGCGGCGCCACCTGGGTGTCGATTCACCACGGCGGCGGCGTCGGCATGGGCTATTCGCAGCACGCGGGCCAGGTGATCGTCTGCGACGGAACAGAAGCGGCCGCGCGCCGCATTGCACGGGTCTTGTGGAACGATCCGGCGAGCGGCGTCATGCGTCACGCCGATGCGGGCTACGAGTCGGCCCTCGCCTGCGCAAAGGAACACGCGCTGGACTTACCAGGCCTTCAATAGCTGACAACGCGAGCTTTTGCGGCCCTGATGCCGGGCATCAGGCGGTAGCCGGGCGATCCTGCCAAATTCGACAAAGCTTCGCTCTATCTTGCAGATCATTTGCCATACTCTGGCAATCGGCCGTTAGAGCGGGCTCGACCACGATATGGGTAACCTCGAAAGGTGCACCCATGTTGGCCAAGTTTTTCCGCGACCGTCGCGGCAATTTCACAATCCTCTCCGCGGTCATGTTGACGTCACTGGTCGGCGTGACCGGCCTCGCCGTCGATTATGGAAACGGCCTCTACAATCGCCTCAAGGATCAGCGCGTTGCAGACATTGCGGCCGCCGCCGGAGCGCGAGTATACGAGGAAACCCAATCCGACTCGGCGGTCGCGGCGGCGGTGACGAATGTTGCAGCGCTCAACGGCGTTTCGAGCGGGGCCATCTCCGATGCCATTGTCAACTCACCGACCGGCGACGGCAACAAGGCGGTGAATGTGATCGTGACATCGCAGGCACCGCTCACCTTTGCGAGGGTCCTGCAACCGAGCAGATCAGCAATTCCCGTGCAGGCGAGCTCCTGGGCGGAAATGAAGTCGGGCGGCCAGGGCTGCATCGTGGCGCTCAACCAGGCCGGTACGGGCGTGACCGTGACGAGCGCTTCGGGAATCACCGCCGATGCCTGCGCAGTGGAGTCCGACTCCACCGTCACCGCGTCGAGCGCATCCGACATCACCACGATCGCGATCGACTACGACACCACACCTCCAACGGCCACGGGCGGGAGCACCATCGCAGCTCCCCCAGGCAAGACCCTCAGCATTACCAAGGCCCCCGTGACCGATCCGCTGGCAGGCAACTCCGGGGTTGCTACGGCAACGGCACGTCTTGGCACCGTGGAGGCGCTCACCTCTCCGGCCGCCCCTCCCCCGGTGACGAGCCAAAGCGGTAATCTGTCCTATTCGGCCTCAACGTTCATCGGAACGCTGCCTGCAGGTTGTAGCCAGTCGCACTCCGGGAGCACCTGGAGTGTGACCTGCTCGAGTATCGGTCCCTTCAACATCGGCTCGCTCAGTGTGACCTCGACCGCCAACGTCAGCTTCAACACGAGCGGATCGCCCCTGACCGTCTACAACTTTATCGGGGGAATTACGGTCAGTAGTTCAGGCACACTCGCCTTCGGACCGGGCACGTTCAATGTCGAGGACGGCATCACGGTCGCCAGCGCCTCGAAGGCCACCTTCGGTGCCGGCACCTTCGACATCGGTCCCGGTACCACCGCGTGCACCGATGGAGGCAAATACAGCCTCTGCATCGAGAGCGCCACGAGCCTGACCCTGGGCGGCCCCAGCAATTTCACGTTCGGCGGCGGTGTCTATGCGGGATCGTCGGCAACGATCAAGCTGGGCTCGGGAACGACAAACAGCTATGCGATTGGCTCCAGCAGCAACGGCAACAGCGCCGTCGCTTCGAGCGCTTCGAACCTTCTGTTCGCCGACGCCACTAGCGGATCGAACACCTTCCAGCTGGTCGGCAACGTCACAGCGGCTTCGGCCGCCTGCGTGGCTCTGCCCGTCGCCTCCGAGCACGATATCAAGGGCGCCGTCATCGCCAATTCGGCCAGCAACACCACTCTGGGCGCGGGCGTATACACAGTGAGCGGCTATCTGGATAATGAGTCCGCCTCGGGCGGCGGCGGTTGCTCGGGATGGTCCGGCGGAACCTCGGGGAGCGGTGTGACGTTCGTTCTCGGCGCCACCACGACGCCTGCATCGGGCGCCTGCCAGTCGATGGCGATCTGCGTGCTCTCAGCCTCGCATTCGTCCATGGTCGCCCCCAGCGGCGGCCCGACGGCCGGTCTGGTGGTGATCGGGCCAACCTCCCCGTCCAATACGGCCGGCGGCCTGTTCGAATCGGCAAGCAGCGGATCGTTCTCGGGAGCCGTCTATATCCCGAACGGCCCCGTGAAAATCAGTTCCGCATCGGGCCTGGGCGGCGGTTCGGGCGTCTGCCTCATGCTGATTGCGGCACAGATTACCGTCACCAGCGCCTCGGCCACGGGTTCCACCTGCACCGGCGTTGACACCGCCCCGGCGGCCGGAAACGTGGTGCTCGTGCAATGAACCAGGAACATCGTCATTGCCTGGCAAGGGCCTTTCCGGACGATTGTCGTCTTACGCGGACCGATTATCCACGGTAGGACCAAATCCTGCCTGCCGCTCGCGGCGCGCCGGGTTTGGTCGGCGCGTCTTGTGGAACGATCCGGCGAGCGGCGTCATGCACCACGCCGATGCGCATCACGAGTCCGCCCTCGCGTGCGCAAAGGAACACGGTCTCGGTCTGCCAAGCCTGCGATGAAGACGCAATTCAGAGTGCCACGCGCAGCTGGGTGATCTGGGTTCCGATCTCGTTCAGCGTTGTGACGATCTGGCCCGACGTTGTCAGGTCGAAATACTTGCTCGGATCCGAGGCGCAATTCTGCAACACCGTCGAGCTCCCCTGGGTGCCGTTCAGATCGACGTAGATGGTGTATATCGTAACGCCGTCGGCTTTCGCGGCATTGCACACCAGCGTCATGCGGGCATCGACATCCGTATCCTGCGCGAGATACTCCGGCGGTGGCTCGTAGGTCCCTGTGTACCAGCGGTCCTGTGTGTTCAACCCGTCGCTCAGGAGGATGATGATTCTGCTTGTGTAGGGAGGAAGCGCCGGCGGATTGAACGGCGCACCCTGGGTCATCGCCTGCCAGCCCCACGCCAGGCCGATCGGTTGATCGGTCGAGCCGTTCGGCGTCATCGCGTTGACTTCGGTGGTCAGGGAAGTCCAGTTATAATTCAATCCCATCAGTGCGGCCGGAGGACAGGAATAATTGTTCTCCGCCGGGAAATCGGTTGCCGTGCCGGTCGGCGTGGTATCGCTCACGTCATAATCCTGCGAGCGGTCCATCACGCACCGATCCCAGGTTGAAGTGCTGTTTGGAATCCAGGTATGCGTATATACCAGCCCGAGGAGACCCGCCACGCTGTTATAACAGCCATTATAGAAGTGCAAGAATGGGCCGACATAGTTGGTGCCATTCACGCCCATGTCCATGCCCGGGCAGATATAACCCTTGTACGTGCCGCTCGAAGGAATCGTCGTTACCGCAGCGCTTCCATTGGCTGGCCCGCTGGTGCAGCCGTAGCCCACCACATTCTGGACGTAAGGGCATAACGACCCGGGGCCCACGAGCGCGGAGGGCATCGAATTCGGCGGCGCAGACAGAAAATCGGTGAAATCAATTCCCGACGTCCCCATCGAAGCCGGCAGCTGGACATTCTTGCTGAACGGGACGAGTGCAACCTGGACGTCCCCGGGGTTTGCCGATGCATTCTTGAGCATGGTCAGGAGTTGATTGGTTGCCGTTTTGAGCGCGCTGATCTTGCTGACGCCGTTTATATCCGTCTCCGCCATGGAAAGCGTGTTATCCAGAACGAGAGCCACCCAGAGTTTCGTCTGACCCCACGTGACCTTCGACGTGTAGCCCACATGGACGGTGTTGATGCCCACGATCCTCATGAACACGGTGGGGACCGAAACGCTCGTGCTGACCGTCACCGTATTCGTTACACTACCGCTTCCAGTGATGGCGGGGATGAGCGTAACGGGATTTGGCACGCCGTACCCGACGGGTGTCGTGTAGTTCGCCGTAAAATACTGCTGCGCCAGCGTCTGCATCTGGGCCAGAGTAAGTCCGGAGGTGGCGCCGACAGCCAGCCCTGCCGCGTCCAGTGCGCTGGCCAGATTCGAGCGGACGACCATCGTCCGCGTCAGGTCAACACCTCCGCCTATCGCGATCGTAAGCGGAATGATCGAGAACGCGACAGTCATGGCAACATTGCCGCGGGTTGTTGACGCAAATCCGGCCAGTCGCCCCATCGCCACACAGATGTTTTTCCAGCGAAACATGTCACCGCACCTCGCGTACGCCCCGCAATGCGGGAATCCCGGCGATCGCTGTAACTCGCACGAATTTCTTATCTATCAGTTAAACAATGCACCAAGTCTGTCGTTAGCAGCGCGTTCACCAAGAGACATGCTTTGCCTTTTCATGAAAACCGCGGTGATTTATTGACGTAAGGGAGGAACATCAGGCCCCATCATCAGCGTCATGACGCAACTGTCCCGCACTGACGGCCGCCGCAGGTTCTACGGTGCCAACGAAGGCTCTGCTGCAATCGAATTCGCGCTGATAATGCCCGTTCTTGCACTATTTATGTTCGGGCTGATCGAGGTCGGCGCCATTTATTACTTCAACTCCACTCTGACCAACGCGGCAAATGACGCCGCCAGGATGGTGAGGACCGGACAGGTCCAGACAGGGGATATGACAAAGACCCAGTACATAGCCCGCGTATGCAGCGAGATGGCGATGGTCGATGCGGTCACTTGCGCCGCCAACCTTCAGGTGGATATGGAGTCGTTCGACAGCTTCACGGATGCAAACTATACCAATCTGGTGAATCCCGACGGCAGCCTCGACACGGCCGCGATGCAATTCGAGACGGGCGGCGCATGCGATACCGTTCTCGTCCGCGCCTTTTATCCGTGGAGCATCATGACGCCGTTCATGAAATTGCTGCTGGGAAACATGCCGAACGGACAGTATCTGATGACCTCGGCGACCGCGTTCCGAAATGAGCCCTTCGTGGTCGGTTCGTCATGTTGAGGGGGATGCGCCGGCTGTGGAGATCCACCTCGGGCCTGTCCGGGATCGAGTTTGCCTTTATCGCGCCGCTGCTGGTCGCGATGCTCCTGGGAACAGTGGACATCTGCAATGCCCTGATCTGCCGCGAAAGGGTAATCAATCTTGCGTCGAGCGTTTCGGGCCTGGTGGCGATGACTTCGTCGGTGTCGAGCACCGATATTTCGAACGCCTACAGCGCCGGCAACGCGATCATGTATCCGTTTTCGTCGACAAACATCACGATCGTGATCTCCAGCATTACGTATTCGGCCACCACGCAGCAGGATACGGTAGCATGGAGCCGGTCCCAAAACGGCACGCCGCTTACCCAGGGAAGCGTCGTAACCGTGCCGGCCGGTGTCATTGCAACCATGGACGGTGCGAGTACCATCCTTGTCTCGGTAAGCTACGATTACACGCCTCCCTTCGCGAGTTTCATCGCCAACATTCCCATCGCGGATCAATTCTACTCGCGCCCGCGAGAGTCCCTTTCCGTGGCCTGTAACGGCTGCTGAGCTTTCGGCCTTCCGGAATGGCGGCTCGGCGTACAGTCGAACGCAGGGCGCCTCCTTGCAGGCGGCAATTCAGGGCTCGAACCCCCGATCCTTCCATACCGGACGCGGCGGACAGGCGTTTCTCAGATCTCGTGTGACCGTTCTGGCATGAACCATGCATCGAACGCTTTCGAACATCGCCGCAGACAGACGATGTTTCATATTGGAACGATCGAGGCTCGACGGCTTTAATGGTTTTCCAACCAAGCCGTCAGCATTCGATTGTATTTGAATCGATATGAATGAATACAGCGACCGCTTCGAAAGGGCGGCGCGGCGGTGCGGGCAAAATCTTCACGCGATTTAAGGAACCCGGCCTCACAATCCTCCCCGGACGGAGCCAGTCTCAAATCCGACGGGTGTAATATGCTGACATCGTTCCTGCGCGACCGCCGCGGCAACTTCTCTGTCCTTACGGCGGTGATGCTTACCTCCCTGGTCGGCGCGGCCGGCCTGGTTGCCGATTACGGCAATGGTCTTTTCAACCGCATCGAAGACCAGCGTGTCGCCGACGCCGCGGCCATTGCAGGCGCCACCATCTATTCGGAGACGGCCTCCGGCACCTCGATGGGCGCAGCGGTGACCAATGTCGCCTCGTACAACGGTGTCACGAGCGGCTCGGTAGTGTCGTCTCTCGTGAATTCTCCGACCGGGGATGGCAACAAGGCAGTGGAAGTCACTGTTTCCTCCACCGCTCCCCTGACGTTCGCGAGATTGCTGCAGCCGGGCAAAACCCAGATCGCAATTCAGGCCGTCTCCTACGCGGAGATGAAGCCGGGTGGGCAGGGCTGCATCATCGCTCTCAAATCCGGCGGAAGCGGCGTCACCGCCAGCGGCGGTACTTCGGTCACGGCGCAAAACTGCTCGGTCGCCTCCAATCAGACGATCACATGCAGCGGCGGCGCCACCATCACCGTCGGCACCGTCTATTATTATTCGGCGGTGCCCAGCTGCAGCGGCCTGAAGACGTCGACCGGCGGCACGCCCACGGAAACCCAGACCTACACGCCCGACCCGCTGATGGGGACTTCGGAAGTCCTTGGCCAGACAAGCCGGCTTGCCGCCGTCGAGACGCTGGCGTCGCCGTCCGGTCCCGTCGCCGGCACGGGGACTTCGTTGAGTTTCAGCTCCTCCGGTTCGGCAACGATAGCCGCCGCAGCGGCGGGGCAAGGTTGCACCGCCGCGCTTCTGTCTTCGGTGTGGACGGTCACCTGCCCCTCGAACGCGACGCTCGATTTCGGCACCATCTCGGTATCCGGCTCGGTGACCGTCAATTTCAACCTGAACGGCTCGGGCGACACCTACAACATCACGCAGATCAGCACCGGATCGGGAAAGCTGAACTTCGGCCCCGGCACCTACAACGTCGCCAAAGGAGTCGTAACGACCAACGGCAGCGCGGTGACGACGTTCGCTGCCGGCACGTTCAACATCGGCGCATCGAGCTCGGTGAGCTGCAACAGCTCGAATACCTACAGCATCTGCAATACCGGGCCGACCATGACCTTTGCCGGGCCAAGCACGTTTGTCCTGCAGGGCGGCATCTATACCAAAGGCAGCACGACTCTGACGCTCGGAAGCGGCTCGACCAACAGCTACAACATCGGCAAGGCAGCCGACGGAAACAGTCTCTATGTTAGCGGTAGCGCAATCGTCTCGTTCGGCGACGCGACAGGCACCGGCGACCTCTTTCAGATGGCCGGCAATATGAACGACCCGAATGGCGGCACGTGTCTCAAAGTCGGGGCCGCCACCAATCACGACATCAACGGGTATTTCCTGACGGCGGGAGGAAACATCCTGGGATCGGGCGTCTATACGGTGGCCGACTACGTATCGCTCGGCGGCAGCAATGGCGGCAATGTCACCTGCTGGGGAACCTCGACGGGCGTCTCGGCGAGCGGCGTGACACTGGTGATCGGCGGCGACAAGCTCGATGCTTCGGGTCACGCCTTCTATGTGGGCGCCGGCTACAGCAGCGTCACGCTGAGCGCCCCCACCTCCGGAAGCACGCAGAACATCGCCGTAATCGGGCCGACCTCCTCGACCGATACCGGCTCGGCGGTCTTCACGGAAGGCTCGACGAACACGGTGATCCAGGGCGCCTTTTACATGCCCTACGGAAACCTTTCGATGAGCGGCGCCGCCAGCGTCGGGAATGGTTCCGGCCAATGTCTCGAACTCATCGCTTCACAGGTTACGCTCTCGGGCGGCTCGGCGCTCGCCTCCAGCTGCAGCATTCCCGGAGTGGGTCTCTCTGGCAGCGGCGTGGTGTCGCTCGTCCAATGAGCGCGACGATTCGCATGGTGCATGCGTTCGGCCGCGTCGCGGCGCGCCAGCGTCGCGCCTTCCGCGCGAACGAGGGGATCGCGGCCATCGAATTCGCGTTCATCGTTCCGGTGCTGCTGATTCTGCTCATGGGAGCCGTCGACATGGGCCAGATGCTTTATACGTATTACCGGCTCGACCAGGCCGTCGCCGCGGGATCGCAATACGCCGCACTCAACGGCGGCAATGTGAATTCGACGGGCGGCGGTGCACTGGCCAGCTCGATTGCGACGATCGTCGAGAACGCCAACGGATCGGCTTGGGCGAACGATGCGGTCGTGGTGAACGACGGGCCCTCGGTGACCGTCGCGAGTGGCACTGCCACGACGGGGGGAACCGCATCGAATGCCGACAGCTGCTATTGCCCAACGGGCTCCGGCTCCACATGGGCATGGGGAAGCGCCATGGAATGCGGTGCCGCCTGTCCCTCCGGTGAGGCCGGCAAATTCGTGACAATTACCGCGAGCTACAATTATGTGCCGCTCGTTCGGTTCTACAGTTTCATCACCAATGCGACGCTTTCCCGCACCGGGACGGTCCAAACCCGATGATACCCGGACCATGGCGCGCGTTCGGGCGTGCAACCGGGGGGACGGCAGCCATCGAATTCGCATTCCTGGCGGTGCCGTTTCTGGCGCTTGCCTTTGGCGTGTTTGAATTCGGCCGCGCCTGCTGGACTCTCGAAGCCCTGCAGGAAAGCGCCACACAGGGCGCGCGCTGCATCGGTGTCCAATCGAGTTCGTGTTACTCCGGCGGCTCTTACAGCGCCTCGGCGACAACGTCCTATGTGCAGGGCGTGGCCAGCGGATGGGGCATCGGCGTTCCGAGCGCCGACATCGTTCCCACCCAAAGCACAAGCTGCGGAACAGTTGCGGGATTTGCGCAGGTTCAGATTACCTACACGTTCAACACCGTCGCGGCAAAGCTCGTACCCGCTCTGGCAAACAGGACGCTGACTGCGACCTCGTGTTTCCCCGATAACCCCTGAAACACGGCCGCAGCTGGTTTATCCGTTCAGTGCCTGGGCCAGATCGGCGATCAGATCGTCGGCACTTTCGATCCCGCAGGACAGACGCACGAGCGAATCGGAAATCCCGGTTTTCGCGCGCAGCTCCGCCGGCAGCGAAGCGTGGGTCATGATGGCGGGATGCTCGATCAGGCTTTCCACCCCGCCAAGACTTTCGGCCAGCGTGAACAGCCGGCAACGCTCCAGAAAGCGCGTCGTGCCAACGAGATCGCGGCCCAACACTGCCGTCACGATACCGCCGAATCCGAGCATCTGGCTTTTTGCCAGTTCGTGCTGCGGATGGCTCATCAATCCCGGATAGATCACCCGTTCAACATCCCTGCATTTTTGCAACCATTGGGCGATGGCCTGCGCATTGGCGCAGTGTCGTTCCATCCGCAGTGCGAGCGTCTTCACGCCGCGAAGCGCAAGGAAGCTGTCGAATGGTCCCTGGATGGCGCCGACCGCATTCTGGAGAAATTTCAGCCGGTCGGCGAGATCGCGGTTCTCGCCCACCACAGCAATTCCGCCCACCATATCGGAATGGCCGTTCAGATACTTGGTCGTGGAGTGGACCACGATATCGAATCCGAGTTCTAGCGGTCGCTGGACGTAGGGGCTCGCGAACGTGTTGTCGGCGACGGCCAAAATACCTTTGCGCCGCGCGATGGCCGCAATCGTCTCCAGATCCGCGAGCCGCAACAGGGGATTGGTCGGCGTTTCCACCCAGATCATCCTGGTATTCGGCGCAAGGGCCTTTTCGATCGTTCCGGCATCGCTCATATCGACAAAGCTGAAACTCAGACCGGCCGAACGTCGGCGCACCCGCTCGAACAGGCGAAACGAACCGCCATAGAGATCGTCGCTCGCCACGATGTGGCTGCCGCTGTCGAGGAGGTCGAGCACGGTGGCGATCGCGGCAAGGCCCGAGGCGAATGCGAAGCCCGCCGTCCCCGTCTCCAGATCTGCGATGCAGCGTTCGAACGCGCCACGCGTGGGATTTTCGCTGCGCGCGTAATCGTAGCCCTTGTGCACGCCCGGACTTTCCTGCGCATACGTCGAAGTGGCGTAGATCGGCACCATCACGGCACCTGTCAGGGGATCGTGATGCTGCCCGCCATGTATCGTGCGGGTTGAAAAATCGAGACGGTTCCGCCGGCGGCTCATCGGGCATGCCGCAGATGATTGAGGAGATCGACACGGGTGATGAGGCCCACGAACTTCGCGCCGTCGAGCACGATGGCCACTTCATTGCGCTCGAACAGGCGCCTGAGCGAATCGAGCCTGTCGCTGACCTGCATCGTGTGAAGCTCGCGCGTCATCGCGGCATCGACCCGCTCGCGGAACCGCTCGGCACGACGGGCTTCCGCTCCTTCCACAAACGCGAGAATGTCGCTCTCGTCGAGAATTCCCACCACGCGCTCGTTCTCCACGACGGGAAGCTGCGACACGTCGGCGTCGCGCATCCGGTTGTAGGCCACGAGCAGCGTGTCGGTGGGCGAAACGGTGACCGTGCCTCCGCGGTCGAACCGACGTGCGATCAGATCGCTCAGATCGCCATGAAGTTCGCGATCCGCAAGCCCCTGCTCCAGAACCCAATAATCGTTGTAGATCTTCGAAAGGTATTTGTTGCCGCTGTCCGGCACGAGCGTCACGACGCGCTGCAGCCTTGTCTGTTCACGGCAATATTTCAGCGCCGCCGCCAGCAATGTTCCGGAAGACGAACCGCCGAGGATTCCCTCTTTCGAGAGCAGCGCGCGCGCCGCTTCCACGGCTTCGCGATCGGAGATGGAATAAGCACGGTTGACGAGAGAAAGGTCGGCATTGACCGGAATGAAGTCCTCGCCGATGCCCTCGGCGGCCCAACTGCCCGCCTGCACGATCTCGCCCGTTCGCACATACGGTGCGAGAATGGAGCCCAGGGGATCGGCAAGAACGATCTGCACATCCGGTGCGACACGGCGGAGAAATCGTCCGATACCCGTCAGGGTTCCGCCGGAACCGACTCCAATCACGATCGCCTGCAGGTCGTGATCCATCTGTTCCCAGATCTCGGGGCCCGTCGCTTCTTCATGCGCCTGGGGATTGGCGGGGTTGGCGAACTGGTTGACGTACCAGGCACCCATTTCACGCGCGAGGCGCTCGGCCACGTCCTGGTAATAGTCGGGATGCCCCTTGCCAACATCGGAGCGCGTGAGGCGCACTTCCGCGCCCAATGCGCGCAAATGCTGGATTTTTTCGCGTGCCATTTTGTCCGGAACGACGAGAAGGACATGGTAGCCCTTCAGCACGCCGGCTTGCGCGAGTCCGAGTCCGGTATTGCCGGCCGTGGCTTCGATGATGGTATCGCCGGGTTTGATCCGACCCTCCCGCTCGGCCGCTTCGATCATCGAAAGGCCAATGCGATCCTTGATCGAACCGCCCGGATTCTGGTTCTCGAGCTTTGCGAAAAGGCGGCACGGCCCCGTATCGAACCGTGTGAGTTCGACCATGGGTGTGTTGCCGATCAGCTCGAGCGCCGAGCGCGCCGGCTGTTTACGGATCGTCTCGACCATGCGGAATTCCTGTTATGGTGCGGCGAAAAAGCGGCATGGCTGGGCTGCCGGACAAACTATGTCTCTCCACCAGGGAAGTCACGAATGAATTTTGCGAGCGACAACGCATGGGGTGCGGCGCCCGAGATGCTGGAAGCGCTCCTGTCCGCCAATAAATCAGCCGCGGCCCCCTACGGCGAGGATGCGCTGTCCATGCGCCTGGCGGCGGTAATGAGCCGGATATTCGAACGGCCGGTTTTCGCGTTTCCCGTCATCAGCGGGACTGCGGCGAACGGGCTCGCACTCGCGACGGTCGTTCCCCCCCACGGTGCGGTGTTCTGTCATGAGCTCGCGCACATCGCGACCGACGAATGCGGCGCTCCAGGGTTTTTCACCCACGGCGCAACGCTCGTCCCGCTCGACGGCCGCAACGGCATGCTGGAGCCGGGGCCGCTCGGGCGCGCACTGGAACGTTCGTGCAGGGGCGATGTCCATCATGCCCAACCCGCGGCCGTCAGCATTACCCAGGCAACGGAGTGCGGCACCTGTTATCGGCCGGATGCAATATCTGCGATTGCCGAACTGGCGCACCGGCACCGAATGAAACTCCACATGGACGGGGCGCGATTCGCCAATGCCATAGCCCACCTCGGCTGCTCGCCGGCCGAGGCAACGTGGAAGGCCGGCGTGGATGTCCTCTCGTTCGGCGCCACGAAAAACGGCGCGCTCGGCGCCGAGGCCGTCGTCTTCTTCGATCGCGGCGATGTGCGCGATTTCGAATTCCGCCGCAAGAAGTCGGGGCATCTGACGTCCAAGATGCGCTTCCTGTCGGCCCAGCTTCTCTGCGCGCTCGAGCAGGATCGCTGGCTCGCCTGGGCCGCCCGCGCCAACGCGCTGGCCGCACGGCTCGCTGCAGACCTTACGAAATTTCCCTGGGCGGACATCGCCTACCCCGTCGAAACCAACGCGGTATTTGTATTCTTGCCCGACGCCGTCGTTGCACGACTGCGCGAATCCGGAGCGCATTTCTACGACTGGAGGGAAGCGGCCGAGGGGCGCACGCTGGTGCGCCTGGTGACCTCCTGTTTGACTCCGGAGGCGGAAATCGACGCGTTCCTCGCGATCGCGCGCGGCTGAGCCTCAGATGCGCCCGAGCAGCGTGAGCGTCCCCTCTTCGGACGTATTTCCCGAATTGGCATACAGGTAATCGAAGCTCAGGCCGATCGACCATGCGCCCGTCGAAAGCGAGAGTCCCGCGCCCGCAAGTGCGTTGCCCGGCGACGGCTTCGGCCCGCTGATCTTGAACTGGTCGATCGGGACAACGTCGACGAAATTTGTGGTGACGCTTTCCTGTCCGTTCGCAAAATCGTACCGGTATCCGGCACGGGCCTCGGGCTGCAGCAGAAAGTCTCCGAGATTGATGTCGCCGCGCGTGTCGAGACCGGCAAAGGCCCGCAGGGAGGCCGCGTAATTGGGATCGACGTGCAGGTTGAACCCGTTGGCGATCTGCCCCGCCTGGGCCTGCGCTGTTTCTTCGGTGTAGCCTTCCTCGCGCATGGCAAGTCCGTCCAGGCTGATCTGTGGCATGACGGCGGCGCCCAATACGTCGTATTGCACGCCTGCCGTTGCGCCGCCGGCCACATATTCCGCGGGATGGGTTTCGTCGGCCGAGCGGGTAAACGAACCCAGCTCGATGGTGCGGCTGCCTGTGAGATGCGCGTAGCCGACCGTCGCCTGGGTATCGAGAAAGAAGACTTTTCCGTGCCAATCGGTGTAGCCGGTGGCCATGTACCATTCGGACTCGGTCTTCTGGAGCAGCGGAGCCTTGGCGCTCATGCCGCCGGAAAAGAAGGTGAAGGCGCCGCCGTAGCGGCCGTCCTCGGGATTGCCTTCGTCCGCACCGACAACGAACCCGAAGCCCGAATCCGAGTAGCCGGTCCCCACGTTGGTATTGTCCTGGTTCAGGCGCTCGGCGAACTCCTGAGTCCAGAGGGTGAGATCGCCGTCCTGGCCGGCATATTCCCGGAGCACGCGCTGCCTATCGGCGACGACGTTGGTCGCCTCGTCGGTCAGCGAAACCGCCAGCGCGCGCGTCGCGCCCGACACGTCCGGCGCATACGCATCATATGCCGCCTGGGCCTCCTGCGCGTTGTTCACGTTGTTGAGCATTGCCGCTCCCAGCAGGTCATCCGAGAAAAGCGACTCGTTGGCGTATGGGAACATCTTCAAGGCGTAGCCGGTCAAACCGAGAGTCTGGGCACTCTTGGGCGTCAGATCGAGAACCAGTTGGGAATCGCCGGGATTGATGCCGCCACACGTGCTCCGCCCGTTGATGTTCCAGGTGCACAGCTGGCCGGTAAAAAGATAGGGGATGGTTTTTGCGAAGCTGTCGTTGATCAGAGCGATTTCGTCCGGCGAAATCGACAGGCTGCCGATCGGCGCGCTCAACAGATCGAAGGTGGCGGTCGGCCCACGGCCCTGATAGCCCAGCCCCGGTAGATAGTTTCCAATGTAGCTGCCAAAGGTTACAGCGAAGTTCGCGTCGGTGCCGATAATCGCACTTTGCGTCTGTATCAGCGCCAGGGACTGTGGATTGACGCTGAGATTGAACGGTTGCGAGACGACAATACCGAGATTGGCCCCCGGGTCGACGTCGAACGAACCTGCATAGAGCCCCACAACAGCGGCGCCGAGATTGGCAGAGGTGTTCTGGAGGTCGAGCGTTCCGCCTTGGGCGATCGAGACGTTCACGTGACTCCCGAGTGTCTCGGTGACCGCCCCCGTCAGCGATCCGAACAATCCAATATCGAGCGTGTCGTCGCCCCCCCCACCCGTGGCGGTGCCGCCGAAGCTCACATTTCCGATGATGCTGGCCGGCTTTTGCGCGGTCCCCGAGTCGGTCAATGTATCGGCACCGCTGCCAAACCTGATTGCGCCGAGGACGGTTCCAGAATTGTCGAACTGCACGTTGTTCCGGTCGACCGACAAATCGGCAGCAACGGTGATTTGCCCGTTGTTGGCAAGCGTTGTGGCAATAGCCGAAATGGTCCCGCTGTTGGTAATCGATTGCAGCGTCCCCGACTGGTCTAGAATCGCAAAGGCCGACAGGCTGGTCACGAATTTCGGATTTGATGTCAACACGGAGGCGGAAATCGTGCCGCTGTTGTTGATGGAGGGAAGATCTCCGTATTGCGAGATCAGGATGGCCGTGGCGTTGCCGGATTCGGGGCCTTCGACCGTTGCGGAGATCGTCCCGGCTCCGGATTCGTTGGAATTGTTCAGAGCCGCCGTGGCGCAGTTCGGCAACGTTGGCGAATTACATATGAGCGTGTAGTCGCCGATGTACAGCGCGTTTGCGGAGACGGTCGACGCTTTCGTGTCCGTCGTCGCGGCGGCGGTGATGGCGCCGCCGTTGAAAAAGCCACCGTCGAAGATCGTTTGGGCCGGTGTTACCGGATTGTTGTTGGCCCCGACAATACTGAATGTCGTGACATTGATGTCCGGGTTAATGGATGTCCCGGAGATGTCGCCGCGATTGATGAAGGAATTCCCCGGATCCGTCGTGTCATTGTAGACACCGATTTCAAGATTGCCGCTCGGCGACGGATTGCTCAGCGCCGGATTGATGATGACTGCCGACTCGTCTCCCGCCGTCGAGATAAGCGCGCGCAAGGTGGTCGTATCCGATACCGTACTCGGTCCGGCATTGTAGATGCCCCCCGTGACGCTTGCGCCGATGCCAAGCGCATTCGCCGCCTCCGGTTGCGTCACGTTGACGTTGACGACGTTGGCGGTTCCGTAGGTCTGCAAGGTGCCGTTGTTGATGAAGCTGCCGGTAACCGTTCCGAGCAGCAATATGCCTTCTGCACCCTGACCGCTGGCGGTGACCGACGCGCCCGACGCGATGTCGATGTTGCCCGTCAGCGTGCCGGCCAGATCGACCGCGATTTCGTTTCCGAGGGAGGTCTTCGTCGAAGTTGCGGAGGTCGGCACCATGGTCACGATTCCGGCGAGGTCGATATCGCCGACAATGTTCGTACCCGACAGCTGTTTGATGCCGACCGAATTGTCACCCTGCACCGACAGAGTCGAGCCGGACATCAGGTCGATGGCCACCGGAGAGGTGCCGCCGTTGGGAATGACGCCGGTGAACGTACCGCTGTTGAGGTTGCCGGCGGGCCCCGAAACGACAATCCCGGTCTTGCTGTCGCCGCTGCCCGTCAGATCGACCGTGCCGATGCCCTCGAATTCGCCGGTATTGCCCGTGACCAGTTCTACCCCGGTCGCGTCTGTTACGCCTTTGTAGGAGATGGTCCCCGAGTTGTTCACAGTGGCATCCGAATTGATCGTCACGGCCGCCACCGTCGGCGGATTTGTCGTAATCACCACCGAGCCGTCGCTGTCGATGGTGATGTTGCCGTCGGTTGCCGTATTGATCGGCGAGGTCAGTTTTGTGTTGATGGTCGTGTCGGCCAGGGCCTGAGCCGACAGCAACGCGACCGCGGCAGCGGAAAGCATCAACGCGCGCTTGTTCAAGGCGTACCTCTCGTGTTGAAGGCCGTCAGCATCTGGAGGCGGTTTTGAAGCAGGGTTGCCCGGCCCGCAGCGGCGCCGAAGCACTCCGCGACCCCGCACACGTTCATCCCAGCTCCCGGCACCGCACGGGCCGGTTACCTTAAGCGCATTTCGAAAGAGCGCGCTAGGGGGGCTAAGAGGCTACGCCGGCTGGGGATTTCCCGGCGACACGGCACACGGACGAAAAAAAGGGCACCACGCGGCTCGCGCGCGGTGCCCGAAGAATTTCGGTTGAGGACCTCAGGCGGCCCTGGCCTTGCCGTTGATGATTTTCATGTCACCGCCGTTGATGGGAATGCGGCGGGGCTTCTGCTCGTCGGGAATGATCCGCTCCAGATCGATGTGGAGCAGCCCGTTCTCGAGCTTCGCGCCGCGAACTTCCACATTCTCCGCCAGCTGGAACCGGCGCTCGAAGGCGCGGCCCGCAATGCCCTGGTAGAGATAGGCCGATCTGCTCTCGCCGGTCTCTTCGCGCTTGCCCTGTACCGTCAGGACGCCTTCGCGAACCTCGAGGGTCAAATCCTTCTCGTCGAACCCGGCGACGGCGAGAGTGATCCGGTAGTGCGTCTCGTCGGTTCGCTCGATGTTGTAGGGAGGGTAGCTTTGGGCGGTGTCGTACTGCGGCAGCGCGTCCAGAAGATCGAACAGCCGGTCGAAGCCGACGGTCGAACGGAAATAGGGAGAAAAGTCGAAACTGCGCATGATAACCTCCTTTAGAAGCGAAGTCTTGTTTCCGGCCCGCTCCGAAGGAGCCGAGCCACGCCTTGGGGAAGCCACAAGGGCCTTCCCGCAGGTTTCACGTAGGGCATGATCGCGCAGTTTCAAGTTCCGGCCACGCAACCCGATCGATGCGGTTTGACCAGCCGTCCCGCGTGCTCATACTGTCGGCCGGCAGCGAGTTTGGCCCTGTGCGCTCAAGAGAAAGGCTTCCCATGAGTTCCGAACAGATCGACAGGATCATCAACGAGATGCGCGGCCGCGTCGGAACGGACTCGGGACTCGGCGGAACGGTCAAGCTCGATTTCGGCGACTCGGGCAGTGTCTTCATCGACGGGAAGGCCTCACCGAATACGGTGACGGAGGGAACGGGGAAAGACGCCGATTGCACGATCAACGTCGGTCTCGATACGTTCGAGAAGCTCGCTCGGGGCGAGCTCGACCCCACGTCAGCCTTCATGCAAGGCAAGCTGCGGGTGGCCGGCGATATGGGACTGGCGATGAAGCTTGGCCCAGTGCTGCAGAAATCGGCCGGCGGCTAACCCGCCCGACGGGTGCGACTCTGGTGCCGGATCGAGTTTTTCGAGAGCCGCGACGGCACGCGGTTGCGGTCAGCAGTCTGGGACGCCGTTCGCGGCGTTCCGGCCCGCGGGGTCTGTATCGTCCTCGGCGGCCAGGCCGAGTTCCTGGAAAAATATGAGGAAGTTTTCGGCGAGCTTGCCGAACGGGGATTTGCTGGCGCATCTCTGGATTGGCGGGGACAGGGCGGATCTCAGCGCCTGCTGCCCGATCCTCTGAAGGCCCATGTCCGGGATTTTTCGGACTACGACGAAGACCTCTCGTCCTTTCTCGACGAGATCGTCCGTCCGCTATCGGGCGAGCCGCCAGTTGTGCTTGCCCACTCTATGGGCGCACACATTCTCCTGCGCACCCTTCACGCGCGCCCCGACCGGTTCGCATCCGCCGTAATGACCGCACCGATGTTGCGGGCCGACATGCGCGGGTTTCCGACTTGGCTTGTGCGGCTCGTTTGCAACACCCAGAATCGTGTCGGACTCGGCGATCGCTGGGTATGGGGGATGAAGATGCGCGATCCGCTTCGCCTGCTCTTTGGACTGAACCTCGTCACCTCCGACGAGGAGCGCTTCGCGCGCAACCAGGCCCTTCTTCGCGACTGCCCCAACCTCCGTCTGGCGGGACCGACCTGGGGCTGGCTCCAAGCCGCCCAGCGCTCGATGAATCAGGTCATGGCGCCCGGCTTTGCCGAGGAGATTTCGACACCTCTGCTTCTGTTCGGTGCGGAGCGCGACCGCATCGTCAAGACCGACGCCGTGCGGGAGTTCGCACAACGACTCCCACGAGGAAGATACGTCGAAATCCCCGGCGCCGAGCACGAAATCCTGATGGAAAAGGAGCCGGTACGCGCCGTCTTCTGGCAGCAGTTCGACCGGTTTATCGGCGACTTTGGATGATCCACCCTTCGAGGAGCAGGCATGAACGCCGTTGTCGTGACCGGCGCGTCCACCGGAATCGGCCGCAGCTGAGCGCAATTTCTGGTCGCCAAGGGCTTTCGGGTGTCGGAAGCGTCCGTTGCATGGTGACGCCGGATCGCCCGCAGAATTCGCTCGCGACACATCTGCCAAACGCATCGTGGACCGCATGATCGCGCGCCGGCTCGAGCTGCTCCCGAAGTAGCCGGGAATCGCCAGGCTAACCTGCCACGCTTTCCGGCTTTGCCCGCTTGCGCAGGTGCGGCACCAGTTCCTTTTTCCGCAGGCGAATGGATTGCGGTGTCACTTCGACCAGTTCGTCGTCTTCGACATAGGCTATCGCCTGTTCGAGCGTCATGGGCATGACGGGGGTCAGCCGCACCGCCTCGTCCTTGGCGTGGGTGCGGATGTTGGTCAGTTGCTTGGCGCGGAGCGGATTTACGTCGAGATCGTTGTCGCGCGAATGTTCGCCCACGATCATGCCACGATACACTCTTGTCCCCGGCACGGCGAACAGCTTGCCGCGCGCTTCGAGATTCCAGAGCGCGTAAGCCACGGCCTCTCCGTCCGCGGTCGAAATCAGCACGCCGTTGCGTCGCCCCTCGATCGGACCCTTGAACGATGCGTAACCGTGGAACATTCGGTTGACGACGCCGGTCCCACGCGTATCCGTCAGAAATTCTCCGTGAAAGCCGATGAGCCCACGTGAGGGGGCGAGAAAGACAAGCCGCGTCTTTCCGGCGCCCGTCGGACGCATGTCCTGCAATTCGCCCCTGCGCCGGCTGATTTTATCGATCACCACCCCCGAATATGCATCGTCCACGTCGACGGTGACTTCTTCGATCGGTTCGAGGCGTTCGCCGGTATCGGGATCGGTATCGTAAAGCACGCGGGGCCGGCTGATCGAAACCTCGTATCCTTCTCGCCGCATTGTTTCGATGAGGACGCCGAGCTGGAGCTCGCCGCGCCCGGAGACTTCGAATGCCGCCTCGCCGGCTTCGCGGACCCGGATCGCGACGTTTCCCTCCGCTTCGCGCAGAAGCCGCTCGCGAATTACGCGACTCTGCAGTTTCCCGCCTTCGCGTCCGGCGATGGGCGAGTCGTTTACCGAGACGGTGATCGCGAGCGTGGGGGGATCGATCGGCGGAGCCGCGATCGGGTTCTGCACTTCCGGATCGCAGAGTGTATCGGCAACGGTCGCCGAAACGAGGCCAGCTATCGCTACGATATCTCCGGCTTCGGCGCGCTCCACCGGAATCCGGCTAAGGCCGCGGAACGCGAGGAGCTTGGTCGCCCGCGCGCGTTCGATTTCGTTTCCCTCCCGCGACAGGACCTTGACTTGCCGGTTGACGGTGATGGCACCCGATTCGATGCGGCCTGTCAGAACCCGTCCGAGGTATGGATCGGCTTCGAGCGTGGTGACGAGCATGGAAAACGGATGGGAATCCGCGGCCAGGGCGAGGGGGCGCGGTTTCGGGACATCGGCGACGATGCGATCGAAGAGCAGAGAGAGGCTGTCGCGCGGATCTGCGAGCGAAGCGACAGCCCATCCCTGTCGTCCCGACGCGTAGAGCACATGAAAATCGAGCTGGTCCTCGTTTGCTTCAAGTGCAAGGAAGAGATCGAAGATGTTTTCCAGCGTCTCCTTCGGCTGGGCGTCGGCGCGATCGATCTTGTTGATTACGACGATGGGCTTCAATCCGAGCGCCAGTGCCTTTGAAAGAACGAACTTCGTTTGCGGCATCACGGACTCGGCCGCATCCACGAGCAGAACGACGCCATCGACCATAGAGAGGATGCGCTCGACTTCGCCCCCGAAATCGGCATGGCCCGGCGTATCAACGATGTTGATACGCACGCCCTTCCATTCCACGCTGGTGCATTTGGCGAGAATGGTAATGCCGCGCTCGCGTTCGAGATCGCCCGAGTCGAGGGCACGCTCCTGGACGGTCTGATTCTCGCGCACCGCCCCCGACTGTTTCAGGAGCTGGTCCACGAGCGTGGTCTTTCCGTGATCCACGTGGGCGATTATGGCGATGTTGCGGATGTCCATGAGAACTGCGCGTTACGAGGCGCGCGGCTTATAGGCACATCGGTCATCCGCCGCAATCGCGCGAAACCTGAACTGCGCTGCGTGATCGCCGGTCGCCCATGTCGTGGGTACCCATTTTGTAATAAAAAGTCGCAGGACTGTCCGCCGCTCTCGCATTCCGGGGATGTCATGCTAGGACACCCGGCGAAAGGCGAAGGCTTTCGGTCCTCCGCGATCTCCTCGCGGAGCCCGCCGGGATAGACGTGCCGGCGCGGGAATCGAGGAATGAATATCAGGATTTCCAGCCCCATTCATCCCGCGGCACCTCCCGCTGCAACGGACCGACGGACGAGGCATGCATCGCGGGCCAAGGTGGTTCTGGGGTTGCTTGCTGTCCTGCTCGTCGCGGCCATTTTGTGGCGCGTTTTCGAAGGCTCCTCGCAACACACGCCAAAACCGTCTCCGCCTCCTGTGCGAGTCGCTCGCGTTGAAGAGAAGGACGTCTCCGGACTCGCACATTCGATCGGCACCGTCGTCGCCGTGTCGACCGTGCAGGTAACGGCGCTGGTGACGGGGCAACTCCTGTCGACAGGGTTTGCCGAGGGGCAGGTTGTGCAGGCCGGACAACTCCTGTTTCAAATTGACCCGCGTCCGTTTGCGGCAGCACTCGCGCAGGCCAAGGCAACCCTTGCGCGCGATATCGCGATCAGCATCAGTGCGCAAAACGACAAGGTGCGCTACGTGAATCTCGCAGCGCAGGGCGCCGCGTCGGCGCAGCAGCGCGACCAGGCCGTTGCCGCCGCCAATTCGGACGCGGCCACTGTCGAGGCTGACCGCGCCGCCGTCAAAACCGCGGAACTCAATCTCGGCTACGCGACTATCCGCTCGCCCATCACCGGCAAGACGGGACCGCTGCTGATTCAACCTGGCAATCTGATCACGGCAAACAACAGCGCCAGTCCCCTCGTTATCATCACCCAGCTGCGGCCGATCAAGGTTTCTATGTTCTTGCCGCAATCCGAACTGCCGTCCATTCAGCAGCAGATGGCAGCAAAGAAGCTGATTATGACGCTAAGTCCCGGCGCGGGCGCGCCGATCGCGGCCCCCGTCGATTTCATCGGCAACCAGGTCGACGCCAAGACGGGTACGGTTGAACTGCGCGCGACCTTCAACAATGCAGATTTTCGCCTTGTGCCAGGGCAGTTTGTCGATGCAGCCGTGTCGCTGGAAACCTATCCGCACGCGATCGTAGTGCCGCGCGACGCCGTCAATATCGGGCCCGACAGCCATTACGTATTTGTCATCGGTAAGCGCAACGTGGCCGCCATGCGGCCAGTCAGGCTCGTATATGACGACGGCGTCAACGATGTCATAGAGGGAAACGTCCGGCCAGGCGAACGTGTCGTTGTGGAAGGTCAGCTGCGCGTGATTCCGGGCAAGCCGGTACAGGTGACCGGCGCCGCAAAGCCCCCCACCGCCGCCTCATGAATATCTCGGAACCATTCATCCGCAAGCTCGTCATGACGACGCTGCTGATGGCAGCGCTCGTGATTTTCGGCGCGTTCGGTTATGCGACCCTGCCCGTCAGCGAACTTCCCAACGTCGACTTCCCGACGATCGTCGTCTCCACCTCGTTGCCCGGAGCGGCGCCGGAGACAGTAGCGGCAGCCATTACGTCTCCCCTGGAAAGCCAGTTCCTGACCATTCCCGATGTCGCCTCGATGACGTCGCAGAGCAGTCTGGGTTCCTCGTCGATCACACTGCAATTCAATCTCGACCGGGACATTGATGCCGCCGCCCAGGACGTCCAGGCCGCCATTTCGGCGGCAGGCCACCAGCTACCGGCAAATCTTCCGACACCGCCGACGATCCGCAAAGTCAACCCGTCGGATTCCCCGATCATTTATATCGCGATGTATTCGGCGACGCTGCCGATGTCGCAGGTCGACACCTACGCCGAAACGCTTCTGTCGAGGCAGATCTCCACCCTGAACGGCGTGGCGCAGGTGAACGTCTATGGATCGCAGAAGTTCGCCGTGCGAATCCAGGCCGATCCCCGCGAGCTCGCCGCCCGCGGCATCGGCATCGACCAGGTCGCAGCAGCAGCACAGGCGGCGAATGTCGAAACGTCCACGGGACAGCTCAATGGCCCCAATCAGGCCACCCTGATTCAGGCCAACGGCCAGCTTGTCGACGCCGACACCTTCAACCGTCAGATCATCGTCTGGCGCAACGGCGCGCCGGTGCGGATCGCCGATATCGGCCGGGCGATCGACAGCGTCCAGAACAACCTCGTCGCGAGCTGGTTCAATGGGCATCGCGCGATTGTTCTTGCGATACAGCGTCAGCCCGGCACGAACACGATCGCCATCGTCAACGAAATCCGCAAGATCCTGCCGCACTTCGAAGCCACCCTGCCGGCTTCGGTACACCTCGATGTGCTCTACGACCGCAGCCAGACAATTCGCGCTTCCGTTTCTGACGTCCAGACAACGCTGATCATCGCTGCCTGTCTGGTGGTGATGGTGATCTTCCTGTTCCTGCGTACGCTGTGGGCCACCGTCATTCCTTCGCTCGCGCTTCCGATTGCGGTGATCGGCACCTTTGCCGGCATGTCACTGTTCGGATACAGCCTCGACAACCTTTCGCTGCTGGCACTGACGCTTTCCGTCGGATTCGTGGTCGACGACGCGATCGTGATGCTCGAGAACATCGTGCGCCATATCGAAATGGGCGAACGGCCTTTCGAGGCGGCTCTCAACGGCTCGCGCGAGATCGCCTTTACGATTCTTTCCATGACTCTTTCTCTTGCGGCCGTTTTCATTCCGCTAGTTTTCATGGGAGGCATCGTCGGACGGCTGCTTCACGAATTCGCCGTCACCATAGTGCTTGCGATCATTTTTTCCGGACTTGTCTCCGTCACGCTGACGCCGATGCTTTGCAGCCGGATTCTCCACAGTGAACGGGGCGTTCGGCACGGTGCCTTCTACCGCTGGAGCGAACGGACTTTCGAACGCGTCCATGCCGGATACGAACGTTCGCTGAAATGGAGTCTTCGGCACCGTCCGCTCGTTTTCGCGATCTTCCTGGCAAGCCTCGCCGCCACCTGGGTACTGTTCGAAATCAGCCCCGAAGATTTTCTTCCGAGTGAAGATACCGGCAAGATCGTCGCATTTACGGAAGCATCCGACCGTACGTCGTTCCTGAAAATGGTCGAATACCAGAGGCAGGCGGCGGCGATCATCGCCCGCGATCCCAACGTGCAGAATACGATGTCGTCGGTGGGAGCAGGCGGCGCCCGGACAGGTGTCAACAACGGCACAATTTTCATGGTGCTGAAGCCGCCGAACGAGCGCAGCCTGTCTGCCGATGAGATCATCCAGGAGCTCGAGCCGAAACTGGCGCACATTCCCGGCATCAGGGTTTATATGCAGAACCCGCCATCCATAAGGATCGGCGCGCACACCACAAAATCAGAGTATCAATACACGCTGCAGGACCTTGACCAGCAGGAGCTTCAGTCCAGCGCACTCAATCTCACGCAGGCGCTCTCCCGAACGCCCGGATTCCAGGACGTCACGACCGATCTCGACCTGTCTGCTCCGGCGGCCAACCTTACGATCGATCGCGATCGTGCGGCGGCGCTTGGCGTGTCGCCTGCGCAGATCGAGACCGCTCTGGGAGCGGCGTTTGGAGGCGAGCAGGTCTCAACGATTTTCTCGAACATCGACCAGTATTGGGTGATGCTCGAGCTCCTGCCGCAATATCAGTACAATCCCACCGACCTGGCCCGGCTCTATGTGCTTGCGTCCGACGGTGTGACGCTTGTTCCCCTGACGGCGGTGACCAGGGAGAGCACGGGCACGACCGCGCTGAGCGTCAATCACCTGAGCCAGCTTCCCGCCGTCACTGTGTCCTTTAACCTGGCCCCGGGGATGGCGTTGAGCGATGCCGTCAGCGCAATCAACCGTGTCCAGCATCGCATCGGCATGCCGGCAGGTATTCAGGCGAGTTTTCAGGGTACCGCACAGGCTTTCGAAGCCTCCACCAGTAACATGGGTCTCCTGCTGATCGCCGCGATTTTCGTCGTGTATATCGTGCTCGGCATTCTCTACGAGAGCTTCATCCACCCGCTCACCATCCTGTCCGGGCTTCCTTCGGCGGCGGTGGGGGCGCTGCTGACGCTGTGGCTGTTCGATATTCCGCTCAGTCTCTACGCCTTCGTGGGCATGATAATGCTCATCGGGATCGTGAAGAAAAACGCGATCATGATGATCGATTTCGCACTGACGCGCGAGCGCGGCGACAATGCTTCGCCGGAAGTTGCCATTTACGAAGCAGCGCTGATCCGGTTCCGGCCGATCATGATGACGACCATGGCCGCCTTGCTCGGGACCGTTCCGATCGCCATCGGCTTCGGACAGGGCGGCGAAAGCCGCCGACCGCTTGGGCTCGCAGTGGTGGGCGGGTTGCTCGTGTCGCAGCTCCTCACGCTGTACATCACACCCGTGATTTACATTTATCTCGATACGCTCGGCCGCCGTGTCCGCGAATGGCGCACCGCCCGTCGTCGGGGAACGGCGCGCGGCGTGACCGCGTAAGGGTCGCGGACCACGGAAATTAGAGATGGATCCCCGCGGCAATCCCGTAGGTTCGCGGATCCTCCTGGAAAGCATTGGTGAACAGTCCGGATGCGGCGCCTGTCAGATACTCGCCGGTCACGTTCGAACTGTTGAATACGTTCTTGACGAAGAGTTGCACGTACCAGCGGTTGTCCGGCGGATACAGCGTCAGCAGCGCGTTCATGGTGTCCCACGAATGGATGAGGTCGGCGGGATCTTGCCAGACCCTCCCCCACATATGCGATTGCCAGTAATAGTCCAGGTGCGCAACGAGGCCGTATCCGCCATCGAGCGGCTGCGTGTACTGGCCGCTGATGCCGACCTGCAGATCGGGCGTGTTCTCGAGCTCGTTGCCACCGACGTTCACGGGCGAGCCATTCGCGTCGCCTATGCCCTTCGGATCGGAAAAGGACCAGCCCACCGATGCCAGCGCGTTGGTGATTGCGGGCGGTGCATCGACAGGACAAAAGCCGAAATTCGCATTGGCTATGCCATAGCCTGCCAGCGCCTGCGCGCCGCCGGGCGGAACAGTGAATCCGGGAATCCCGAGCTGGCCGGGGGTGAGGCCGGCGTTGAGCGCCGGATTGAAATTGTAGAGGACGCAGTTCTGTGCCGCCGCAGCGGAGATGTTGTCGTCCTTGATCAGAACCACGTCGGTGCGGCCGCCGGTCGGATTTCGCGAATCGAGCAGCAACTGATTGCCGACCCGGCTGTCCTCGTGGGACAAATTCAGGCCAAACTGCCAGCGATCGGCGGGGGCCCAGACGAATTCACCTTCGACGCCCCACAGGCTGGCGTTATTCAGGTTCTCGTTGACCGAGGTGTTCCCGAGAATGGACGACACCTGATAGCCATTATAGTTGTAATACCAGATATCGCCGTTCGCCTGCAGCGTATCGGCGAGTATCGTATTTTTGCTGCCGAGCTCGAAGGCGTCCACCTGCTCGGGGCCGTAGGCAACGGGCACCGTCAGACCCGGCTGTACGCCCGGATTGAAGCCACCTGCCTTGTACCCGCGCGCGTAAGACGCATAGACAAGCGTCGTGTCAGTATAGTCGAGCTGGGGCGTCCACTCGGCGACAAACCGTCCCGTCAGCTTGCGATAGGTGACGGATTGATCTTCGAAATTCTGACAGCCCGATCGCGTCGGATTCGCATCGTACACGCAGCCCGGCTCGCCCGCCATGCCGAGCAGATGGAATGCATTGGCATCGTCGATCGACCCGTCGATCGCGGTGGTTCCGATCGGTGCCGGAACGGATTCGAAGATGATCCGGTTCACCTCGGATTTCGTATCTTCGGTATAGCGAAGTCCTGCCGTAAAATTCAGCGTGTCGGGAATGGCCGTGTAATAGACTTCACCGAAGATCGCGTTCGACTGCAGCGATTCCGTCGCCTCGTTGTGATAGAATGGCGGAGCCTCGACACACCCGCCAGCCGCGCATTGGGTGGGATTGAACAGCGGACCCAGAAACGAGCCGATGAGAACGGACGCGTAATCGAGCATCGGCGACGCCACATAATAATCGGTGGCGACATTTGCGTGCAGACTGTAGCCCGCGAGCATGAAGTTGAGCGGACCGTTGAACTTGGTGTTAAGGCGCAGCTCGCCCGACCATTGTGTTTCACCGAAATCCGATTGATCGTAGGGCGTCAGATCCCGGGTCAATCCGTAATTTCCGCTGACGAGGCCCAGTTGCCGGATCTGCGATTGGGGCAGTTCGCCCTCGCCGATATTTTGGAAAAATGGCGCATAAGGAACAAAGGATTGCCCGAACAACGGCAGAAGGCCCTCAAAAGTGCCAACGGCCGTTTCGAGGGTCCGGATACCCTGCGGCGTATCCAGCGAGAATCCGGGCGCGTTTGTATAACTCTCCTGCGACAGGTTCGAGGGATGGTCGAAACCGCCGACGAACGTCGCATCCAGCCATTGCGTGACGTTCTGTCTGACCGTCGTTTCCAGGAAGTTATCCTGAGCCAGGTACACCGGATTGAAATCCGAATAGACATGAAAGGGGTTGCCCGGTTCGGTGAATCCGGCCGGCAGCCCTGGAGGATTCGCAAGGTTGAAGAGGCCCATTCGGGCGAATTCGGGCGCCAGCGCCGGGTTGAAAAGCGCGCCGAGGTTTCCGAGTGCCTGCGTGGTCGATTCGATGAACGCCGCCATCGACAATTCGTTGACCGGTTCGTTGCCCGCCCCATTCGGCAGGCAGCCCAGGATCCCCGTGGGGTCTCTGTTGCACAGTTGACGCGTGCTGCGCATATGACTGTCGTCTTCGCGGGTGAATTCCGCGACCAGATCCACCGTCGTGCGGCCGGTCGGTTCCCAGCGCAGGCTTCCCCGAACCGAGTAAGTGTCCTGTGAATCGATGTGCGTGTCGTTGAACTCGTTATCGATGTAACCTCCATGTCTCACCCAGTCTCCGGCAAGACGGACGGCGAGCCGATCGGTTTGGATCGGCATGTTGACATCGCCACGCGTCTCCACGGCATCGAAATTTCCGTAACTGGCGTAAAGGTCGGCATATCCGGTGGCCAGATCGGGCGTGTCCGTGATCAGGTTCACCACACCGCCCGTTGCGCCGCGACCGTAGAGCGTGCTTTGCGGACCGCGTAAGACCTCGACGCGCTGCAGATCGTAGAACGTTGATTCCGCGAGCAGCGGATAAAGCAGGTAGACGTCGTTGACGTCGGTGGCCACGCCGGCTTCCTCATCGCCGCTCACCACGGATTGGCCGATGCCGCGGATCGAGAAGTCGGAACTCCAGAAATTTCCCTTGGTGTACGAGACGCTCGGCGTGCTGAACTGAAGGTCCTTGAATTGCTCGATCTGATGGGCGGACAGATCTTCCGCTGAATAGGCCGTGATCGAAATCGGAACGGTCTGGATATCCTGTGCACGCTTTTGAGCCGTAACGACGACTTCCTCGATCTGGGCGAGTGCGGGAGAGGCGACGGCTTCTGACAACAGGAGCGAATTGAACAGCAGGAGGGATTGTGCGGTGCGCACTGAAAAAGGCTTCGGCAATTCCGGCTCCCCGTCTCGCCCGGCAGGCGCAGTCACATGTCGTGCGGTGCGCGCCTTCCCAAATCGCAGCCCCCGCTACGAAACGTTTCGCATCGAATCGTCTGTATAAGGTTAACGGTTGCGCAAGAATCGAAGCGCGCCCCGACTTGATCGGTACTCAATCGTGCCAAACGCCGGTCGAAACCTTACCGGAAGAGCAGTGCCTGGCAGGCGCTGGCGAGAGCCTCGTAGTCCCCGGGCTTGTTGTAAATCTGGGCGGAAATCCGCAGGAAGAGCCGTCCGGCGAACGGAAAAACCGGCACAGTGATGCGGTGGCGCTCCCATAGGGCCCGACGGAAAGCCTCGGCAGCCTTGGCGTGCGACGAACAGCCCTCAAGGATCAAACTGACCATCGATCCCCTAAGCTTCTCGGGAGCGGTCATGTGGGCACTCACCGCATCGGAAACCACCTGGGCTCCGAATGTGGCCAGCTTACGATTTTCCGCCATCAGGCGGCTGCCGCCGAATGCGTCATGGGCGCGGGCAGCCGTTTCAAAGCAGAGCCAAGGCGTAGGATCGCGCGTTCCGATCCAGTCGAATGCCTCGGTGTAGCCCTCGTCCGCACCGTGTGACAGCACGGAAGGGCGCGTGTTCGCCTGCCGCTCGGGCGCCGTCCAGAGAAGACCGCATCCTCGCGGGGCGAACAGCCATTTGTGGGCATTGCCGGTGTACCAGTCTGCGGCGAGCGAGGGCACATCGAGCGCAAGCTGGCCGGGCGCGTGCGCACCATCGATCAGGACCGGCACGTTTCTGGACCTCGCCGACGCGGCGATCTGCCTGACGGGGAAGATCGTCGCGGTGGCCGAAGTGATGTGATCGACGATGAGCAGTTTCGTCCTGTCCGTAAGCGCACCTTCGATGCTCTCGACGATCTGGTCATCGCTCTCCGTAACCGGAGATAGCTGCGCCTGCCTCAGTATCGCTTTGCGGCGGCCTGCAACGAGCCCAATCGATTTCAGGACCGCGCCATAGGCATGGGACGTCGTCACGATTTCGTCGCCGGACTGCAGGTCCAGCGAGTGGAGAACGGAATTTACGGCCGCCGTTGCGTTCTCGCAGAAAACCCAGTCTTCGCCCTTACCCCCGAGCCGGAGCGCCACATGCCCGGCGGTCGTGCGCAGGCCCGGGCGAAGCTCGTCCGTAAAGAATCGCGTGGGATCCCGCTCGATTTCCGCGCGTCGGCGATCCTGCTCAATGCGGACAGCCCTTGGCACCGCCCCGTAGGAGCCGTGATTGAGATGAAGACGGCCGCGATCAAGCTCGAATGCGTCGAGCGGGTCCGTGCTAGTGGGCCACCCGGGGGAACGGTCCGAAGGGGAAGGGCTGTTCATCGCGCTCGAACAAGATGAAAGCGAGCAATTCCCAAAGATATTGCAGGAGACTGAGATTGAAATTCTTCAACTCGGGGTTTACTCGTCCGGCAACCAGCAACACAACGAACTGAACAGCACTCAACACCAGAAGCATCCAGAAAGCGAGCCAGGCGAGCAGCGCAAATCCCAGGGCGTAGAGCAGCCGGACGCCCGGAAAAGGAGTTCGGGGAGCCGGCCCGACATTCGCCGATCCGTCGATGGTATGTCCGTCCGCCATGACCGTTTTTCCTCTGCCCACTAAGGCCAAGCCCTTCAGGGAAATATGGTCGCGCTACGAATCTTCAAGCGCGGCGGTCAGAGGAAGGCGCCGAACGCAACAGCGAATCGAAGGGGCCGGCCAGAAGCAGGCCGGCCGCATAGCCGCCCAGATGGGCCTGCCAGGCGACGAGTTGCACCTCGCCGCCGGTTCCGAGACCTGTGAGGCCGGCCAGGACATTCACGAGCACCCAAAGTCCGCTCCAAACGAGGATGCGTGGGGAGAGAATCGGCGCCAGCGGCCGCCTGGGCTCGGCCGAAAGCGGCAGCATGCGAAAGGCCGCGGCCATGAGCCCCGATATGGCCGCCGAGGCGCCGATCACGGGAGCAGCGGAGCCCCAGGCGCAGGCAAGATGCACTGCAGCGCCTGCGATTCCGCAAACAAAGAAGAACAGAAGAAACAGCAGCCATCCGAATCGCCGGGCGACCACGGGCCCGAAGGCGAGAAGCCACACGCTGTTGACGATCACGTGCGTAAAGCTGCCGTGAAGGAACATGTAGGTGACGAAAGGCAGAGCCTGGTCGATCACACTGCCAGGATTGACGCTGTGAGAGGCCAGATAGTGATGGGAATAACGAGCCGGAACAAAGCCATAGGTCACCAACAGCGCATCTGATTCGCGCGCGAAGGCGAACACGCGCAGCGCGTGGGTGGCAATCAGGATGGCGATCAGCCAGAGGACGACCGAGGGCGCCCTGAGAAATGGCTGGCTGGGATTCGTCTCCCGGAGAAATGCCACCGGCTGTCCGCCCCTTAACCCGTTTCGCGCCGCCGGCCGCGCGGGACCGGTACTGGCGCCGAACCTAACCGGCAAAATCCCGCAATGGAACAATCGTTCGCCATTACGGCGGTCTGTGTCTGGCACGGCGGTTGCTCGGACACGTCCTGGGATCGGACAGGCGCGGGAACAATGACCCACAACATCGGACGGATTGGCTTCGCGGTCTGCGCGGTGGCCGCATGGGCAACGGGCGCAGAAGCCCAGATGCTCAACAACAATTCGGGCAATTACAACAATCCCTACGGAATGTCCCAGGCACAGGAGAATGCGCCGGTCGATTCGTCCCTGCGCGATGCCAACGGCAATCTCACCGTCGTAAACGGTGTCTTCACCAGCTCGACCATGAGCCAGCAAACCGGAGTGCAGCAATCCAATGTGCTAGGCGCCGCGGCGCTCGGCGCCACACTGGCGAACGGCCAGGCCTACGCGGGCGCCGGCTTCGGCCAAACCACGCTTGGCCAAGCCACGGCAATCGGAAATTCGCTCAATGTCGTCACGGTCGGCGAGGGGAACACCGTGATCGTCAACTCCACGCAGACCGACAACGGCAATCAGACTGCGACCGTCAACCAGAACGGCCACTGAAGCCGTCGCACCACAGAAAGCAGCTTCTCATGACATCCCGTGCACGCCGATATCTTGCGATGCCTCTGGTGCTTGCACTCGCCGGGATTGCAATGACGGGCTGCATCAGTCCGTCTGCGGACGAGACCGGTCGCTACACGGTTCCCATCGGCAACTCTCCGGTGATTCCGAACGAGACACCCTATTCGGCCGCGCTTCGCTGCCTGAGGAACTACACCGCAAACCGGCCACTGCGCTTCGCCGTGGGCCAGATTGCCGATTACACGGGCAAACTCGAATCCGACAATAGCGGCCGCAAACTGACACAGGGGGCCGCGCTGATGGCGATGTCGGCGCTCGCGAAGGCGGGAGTTCCGCTGGTTGAGCGTTTCGACACTTCAGTCGCCGAAATGGAGCTGAAATACGCCAACGTGAAGCTCATCACCGACGATGCGCGACTGAAGGGTGGCGGCGGTGATTATCGCCGCATTCTCGCAGGATCGATTCCGGGTTCCGACTATTACCTCGTGGGCGGCATCACCGAACTCAATTTCAACATCCGCTCGCTCGGGGCCAATGGCGACGGCGGCGGAACCGCCACAAACAGCGTGAAGGGTACCGCCGGCGCCAATCTTTATGTGATGAACGTCGGACTCGACCTTCGCCTGGTAAACACGAACACACTCGAGGTTGTCGACGTAATTTCGTACCAGAAGCAGATCATCGGCCGCCAGGAACAGGCCGGCGTCTTCGACTTCATGGGCCAGACCTTCTTCGACGCCAGCATGGGGGAAAGCGCGCTTGAACCCATCCAGCTCGCGGTGCGTTCCGTCATCGAGCGCGCCGTGCTCGAAATGGTCTCCCGACTCTATCACACGCCGCCCGATGCCTGCACCTCGCAACTGGGCGGTCCTGCGGATCCGCTCGCCGGACCGGGAGATCCGCCCCGCGCCAGCACCGCAGCAGCGGCTCCTCCTGCCGATCCTCCGTCGCCCGCGCAAATCGCGTCCACCCGTCCGGCAATCATGAAAGAGAACCACTATGAGCAAACGCGCAACAATCCTTATCGCTGGTACAGCTCTAGCGATCCTGATGCCGAGCCTGGCCTCCGCGGAGGGGTCGAATGAAAGCAATATTCTGAACGGCCAAATCAACCTGCAATCCGACATATCCAAGGTGAACGTGCAGGTCACGGACACCAGCGGGAATGTTTCGGTAGACTCTATAGCAGGCGGAAACAATGCCGAGATTCTGACCATGAACAACACCAATGTGAAGAACAACCAGTTCGTAGGCAGCGGGGCCGACATCGTTTCGGTCCTGAACGCGGACGTGAAGAACACGGGCGGCAGCGTGAATCTCGATTCGGAGGCAGTCTGCAATCAGGTCAGCATCTCCACCGATCCTCACGACGTGAACGTCGACAGCCACCAGGACTGCGACGCGACCGACCCCTATTCGGAATTGAACGCAGACGTTTCCAACACCGGCAATGGCGTGACTTTGAACAGCCTCGCCGAGGGCAACAGTTTCGAAGAGGACACGAACGCGCCGAACTCGACCGTCAGGAATTACCAGACGAATAATTCGACGGAATATTCGAACATCAACGCGACGATCGCCAACACGACCGGTAGTGTGGCAGCGACGTCCGTCGCCATCGGCAACAACGCGCAGATCGTCCATTATTGACGGCAGAGGCGATGTGCCCCCGATGCCGACGGCGGAGTCCGCGCTGACCCGCCGTTGACTGCGGAGCGGTTTCCGGGAATCGTGGCCGCATGCAGGATGCCGCGGCAGGAACAGCCATTTCGGTCGGTAATCGGGCCAGACCCGCGATACGCGAACTCACCGTTCGCGGACTCGTGCTCGGCGTGCTGATCACCACCGTCTTTACGGCCGCCAACGTTTATCTCGGTCTTAAAGTCGGCCTGACCTTCGCCACCTCCATTCCTGCGGCGGTCATTTCCATGGCGGTGCTTTCCGCGTTCAAGGGCGCCACCATTCTCGAAAACAATATCGTTCAGACGGTGGCGTCGGCGGCCGGAACGCTCTCCGCCATCATCTTTGTCCTGCCGGGGCTCGTGATCGTCGGTTGGTGGACGGGATTTCCCTTTTGGATCTCGTTTCTCATCTGTGCTTCGGGCGGCATTCTCGGCGTGCTGTTCACAATTCCGCTGCGGCGCGCAATGGTGACGACCTCCGATCTTCCTTATCCCGAAGGCGTAGCTGCCGCAGAAGTGCTGCAGGTGGGCTCCCACGCCCGCGAGGCCGTCTCCTCAGGAGCCGCGTTGCAAGCCCGGGAAGGGCTCATCGCCGTGGTATACGGAGCGGTTGCAGCCGCCGCGCTGGCAGCCTTCGCCGCTACGCGGATCGCTGCGGGCGAGGTCACACACTTCTTTCGGCTCGGCCCGGCGGCGGTCAGCGGTTATGACATGTCGTTTTCGCTGGCGCTCCTCGGCGCGGGTTACCTCGTCGGGCTTTCCGTTGGCATGGCGATGCTTCTGGGCCTTCTGATCGCATGGGCCGTCGCCGTGCCGTGGCTCACCGCTATGGCGCCCGTCGGGGTGGCCGCACTCGGCGACCGCGCGATGGACGTCTGGACCCACCAGGTCCGCTTCATCGGCGCCGGCACGATCGGAGTGGCGGCCGTCTGGACTCTGTTGAAACTGGCGGGACCTGTCGCTCGCGGACTCGCGTCCACGATTTCCGCATCCCGGGCTGCCCGGACCGCAATCGCCGATCGCCGCGACGTCGACATGCCCGCCGTCTGGATAGGACTTCTCGCCCTTGCATGTCTTGTGGTGATCGCGCTCATTCTTGCGAAGTTTCTCGCCACCACCCCGCTTGCTTCGCAGACGGTCGTGCTCGTCGCGGCGGCACTTCCGTTTGTGGTGTTCGGCGGATTCGTGGTCGCCGCGATTTGCGGGTACATGGCGGGCCTTATCGGTGCTTCCAACAGCCCGATCTCCGGCGTAGGCATACTTGCGATCCTGGTTTGCGCCGCGTTGCTCGTTGCGATCGCAGGAGCGGACCCGTCTTCCCGCAGCGCGCTTGTCGCCTACGCCCTGTTCGCGACGGCCATCGTGTTCGCGATTGCCACCATCTCGAACAACAATCTGCAGGACCTCAAAACCGGGCAACTGGTTGGTGCCACGCCGAGCGCCCAGCAATGGGCGCTCGTACTGGGCGTCATCGCGGGCGCGGCGGTGATTCCACCGGTCCTCAATTTGCTCGCGCATGCCTATGGATTCGCGGGCGCGCCGCATTCCGCCACGGCAGTCGCCAAGCCGCTTCCCGCGCCGCAGGCCGGGCTCATATCGGCGCTGGCGCAGGGCGTGATTACGCACAAACTGAACTGGCTGATGCTGGGCATCGGCGCAGCTCTCGGCGCTCTCGTCGTTGTGCTCGATGAATTCCTCGCCTGGCGCAAATGGCGGCGCCTGCCTCCGCTGGCAGTGGGAATCGGCATTTACCTGCCCATGTCCGCAACCCTTCCCGTCGTGCTCGGCGCGGTGATCGGCCACTGGTACGACCGCCGCGCGCTTCGCGCAGCAAATCCCGAACACGCCCGAAGACTTGGCGTCCTCGTCGCGTCGGGCATGATCGTCGGCGAGAGTCTGTTCGGCGTGCTGCTGGCCGGACTCATAGTCACGTTCGCGACCGATGCACCGCTCGCGCTCGTCTCCGCCAGTTTCGCACCCGCCAATTGGGTGGGACTTGCCACCTTCGCGCTTCTGATCGCCGTTCTTTACGGGTGGATGATCCGGCGCTCACGGATCTGAGCGCAACGACTCGTCGAGAGCGAGAATCTGTCGGGCCTGCTTGAGGTGCGGCTGGTCGAGCATCTTGCCATCCAACGATGCGACACCTGCCCCGCCCGCAAAAGCGGCAATCACGCGGCGGGCATGTTCGACGTCCTCGGCAGACGGTGTGAACGCCGCATTGATCGCGTCTACCTGATCGGGATGGATCGCGAGCATGCCGGTGAAGCCTTCCCGCTGGGCGTTTCGGGCGGCGCGGACGAGGCCCGACAGGTCGCGGAAATCGGCGTAAAGCGTTTCGATTGCCGCCACCCCCGCCGCTTTGGCGGCAACAAGACACAGCGATCGCACCATCCGGTACGTGAAAGCGAATTCGCCGCTCGCATCCCGGTTCGTTGTGGCCCCGAGCGCAGCGGAGAGATCTTCGGCGCCCCAGGTCAGACCTCGCAGTCTGGGCGGCGGCGTGCGGTATTCGCTTAGCACGAGCACCGCGGCGGGTGTTTCGGTGGCGACTGGAATGACACCGATTGCGCCTGGCGCCACGCCGTGCGAACGCTCGACCTCGGTCAGATTCCGATCGAGTGTTCGCAATGCATCCGGTGAATCCGGTTTGGGCAGCACGATACCCGCCGGTCGCGCAGCGACGGCCGCTTCGAGATCGTCCGGGTAGTCGGCGCTGCCAACCGGATTGATACGGATCCATATGGCCCTTCGGCCTGTGGCTCGACCGCCGGACCCCCGCAGCAATTCGCGCGCCCGCGGCCGCCGATCGGGCGCGACAGAATCTTCGAGATCGAGAATTAAAGCGTCGGCTTTGGTGGCGTGCGCCTTCTCCAGCTTCCGTTCGCTGTCGGCCGGCACAAAGAGGAGCGAGCGCAGGATCACGCCGGCTTTCTCAACATCAGGGCCGATCGCTTGCACGACGCAACGAGTTCGCCGCGCTGGTTGTAAGCACGGTGGGCCAATACGACGATTCCGTTCTGCGGACGGGAGCGGCTTTCACGCATTTCCAGGACTTCGCTCTCGATGTGCAACGTATCTCCGTGAAAGACCGGTTTCGGAAACCGCACCTCGTCCATTCCGAGATTGGCCACCGTCGTACCAAGTGTCGTCTCGCCCACGGAGATACCGATCATCAGTCCCAGGGTGAACAGCGAATTGACGATGCGCGCGCCGAACTCCGTCGTCTTCCCGTATTCCTCATCGAGATGCAGTTGCGCCGGGTTGTGTGTCATGGCGGTGAAGAAGACGTTGTCGGCCTCCGTCACCGTCCTCCGGATCGGATGCGCGAATTTCCGGCCGACCGAAAACTCTTCGAAAAAAAGCCCCGGCATATCTGGGCACTCCGTCTCAATATGACTTTGGTTGGTCGAGCACGTTTTCCGCGATAAAGGAAAGGATGAGCTGCTCGGTCACGGGCACGATTCGCGTGAGGATGCTTTCGCGGAACAGCCGCTCGACCTGATATTCCCGTGCGTATCCCATCCCGCCATGGGTGAGGACTGCGCGGGTGGCGGCATCGAAGGCCGCCCGCGCGCCCAGAAATTTCGCGGCATTTGCTTCGGCGCCGCAGGGTTGCTTCGAATCGTAGAGTTGGGCGGCGCGCAGACACATCCAGTACGCGCTTTCGAGCCCCGTCCAGTTCTCGGCCAAAGGATGCTGGATGCCCTGATTTTGCCCGATCGGACGACCGAAGACCCGCCGCTCCTTCCCGTACGCGGCGGCGCGGGCAAGCGCATCGCGCCCGAGGCCTACCGCCTCGATGCCGATCAGGATGCGCTCCGGATTGAGGCTGTCGAGCAGATAGCGGAACCCTTTGCCTTCCTCGCCGACGCGGTCTTCGTCGGCTACGAAGAGGTCGTCGATGAACACCGCATTCGAATCGACGGCGCTGCGGCCCATCTTCTCGATTCGCCGAACCTCGATCTTCGCTCTGTCCATCTTGGTGTAAAACAGCGTCATGCCTTCCGAAGGGCGCCTGCACTCCGCGCGCGGCGTTGTCCGGGTGAGCAGAAGAATGCGGTCGGCTTCAAGCGCAGTCGTCGTCCACATCTTGCGCCCGCGCACGACATATCCATCGTTCGTGCGCCGCGCGAATGTTTCGATATTCGTGGTGTCGAGCCCGGCATTCGGCTCGGTCACTCCGAAGCAAACCTTTTCGCGCCCCTCGATCAGAGCCGGCAGCCAGCGTCCCTTCTGTTCTTCCGTGCCGTGCACCACCACCGCATGGGGGCCGAAGAGGTTGACGTGTATCGTGGAGGCCGCAGAAAACCCTCCCCCGCCGCGCGTGACTGCGTGCATCATGATTGCGGCTTCGGTGACGCCCAGACCCGCGCCCCCAAGCTCGACCGGCATCGTGATGCCGAGCCACCCGGCCTCGGCCATCGCGCGATGGAATTCCTCGGGAAAGCGCGGCGTCCGGTCGCATTCGGTCCAGTAGGCATCGTCGAAGCGCGCACAGATTCGGGCGACGTTTTCGTCGATGGCGCGGTGTTCGTCGGAAAGCGAGATGTCCAAGCCTTGAACTCCCTCGCGGAATTCCGCGGCGCAAGCCCTCGGAGCCGCGGCGTTAACCTGGGTGTAGAGAGATCGGGTCTATCCCGTCGAAACACGGCTTTTTGCACCGGCCGCGTGGATTCTGCAATTGCGCGGGTGCTCCCGAAGGTTAATATCGCCCGATTCCGGACCATGTTGAACCATACTGGCGGAAAACCGCGATGGAGATCAGTTCGCTGATATGAGTGCTGTTCCAGCCGCGCCGGCGCCCCTTTCCGGATCTGTTCCGGCTTTGGGCATGGCGCCCACCGACACCGCAAATCCCGATTACTTCCACAAGGTCGTGGACTGCCAATGGGCGTGCCCGGCGCACACACCCGTTCCCGAGTACATCCGTTTGATTGCGGCTGGGCGATACTCGGACGCCTATATGATCAACTGGCAGTCGAATGTCTTTCCGGGGATCCTCGGTCGCACCTGCGATCGTCCGTGCGAACCCGCCTGTCGGCGCGGCCGGATCGAAAAAGAGCCCGTGGCCATCTGCCGTCTGAAGCGTGTTGCTGCCGACAACAAGGGCGATATTCGAGACAGGCTTCCCAGGGCGGCGAAAGAGAAAAATGGCAGGCGCATAGCGCTGATCGGCGCCGGCCCCGCTTCGCTCACGGTCGCGCGCGATCTTCTGCCGCTCGGCTACACCTGCGTGATCTACGATCTGGACAGGTTGACCGGCGGGATGATGCGGACGCAGATTCCCAAATTCCGCCTGCCCGAGCGCGTGCTCGACGAGGAATGCAATTACATCCTCGATCTGGAGCCCGAGCTGCGGTTGGGCGAACGGGTCGACAGCCTCAAGGCACTCCTCGCCGAAAATTATGATGCGATATTCGTCGGCTGCGGAGCGCCGCGCGGACGCGAACTCGAAATCCCGGGCCGGAGGGAAGCTGCGGCGAATGTCCATATCGGCATCGACTGGCTGTCGAGCGTTTCCTTCGGGCACGTCGACACGATCGGCCGCCGCGTGATCGTGCTGGGCGGCGGCAACACGGCGATGGACTGCTGCCGCACCTCGCGCCGGCTGGGCGGCGAGGAAGTGCGCGTCGTCGTCCGTTCCGGGTTCGAGGAAATGAAGGCGTCGCCCTGGGAAAAGGACGATGCGATGGCAGAAGGAATCCCGATCCACAACTTTCTTGTGCCGAAGGAATTTCTCCATTTGAACGGCAAGCTGACGGGAGTCCGCTTCGAAAAAGTAAGGGCGGAGTACGACGCGAAAGGCCGGCGAAATCTTGTGCCCACCGGCGAGCCCCTTGTGGACATGGAATGCGACGATGTACTGGTCGCAGTTGGGCAGGAAAACGCCTTTCCCTGGATCGAACGCGACATCGGCATCCAATTCGACCGTTGGGACATGCCGAAAGTCGATCCCGTAACGATGCAATCGACAAATGCGAAAGTATTTTTCGGCGGCGATTCCGCGTTCGGGCCGAAGAACATCATATGGGCGGTTGCCCACGGCCACGAGGCGGCGATTTCCATCGACCTTCTCTGCAACGGCGACGACGTCACAGTCCGTCCACCGCCGCTTGTCAATCTGGCAAGCCAGAAAATGGGCATCCACGAGTGGAGCTACGACAACGACGTGTCGCTCGATCTGCGCTACAAGGTGCCACACGCGCCGCAGGAACTCACGCTCAACAATGTCAAGGTAGAAGTCGAGCTCGGGTTCGATCCGCGGCTCGGCTATCTCGAAGCGCAGCGCTGCCTCAACTGCGATGTCGAGACGGTCTTCGCGACGAAGCTGTGCATCGAGTGCGACGCCTGCGTGGACATCTGCCCGGTCGACTGCATCACGTTTACGAAGAACGCGCCCGAAAGCGATCTGCGGCAGCACCTGACCGCGCCCGCCTGCAATACTTCGCAGGACCTCTATGTCTCCGATGTGCTCAAGACCGGCCGCATCATGGCGAAGGACGAGGACGTCTGTCTGCATTGCGGGCTTTGCGCCGAACGATGTCCGACCGGCGCCTGGGACATGAAGAAGTTCTACTTCGAGCCCGCGCAGGCGCCTTCATGCCGCAGCCGATAGTAGCCACCAACGATTTCGTCGTTAAATTTGCCAATGTGAACGGCTCGGGCTCGGCGAGCGCCAACGAGCTGTTTGCCAAGTGCGTTCTGCGCAAGGGCGTGCCGGTGGGGACGCGCAACATCTTTCCCTCGAACATCCAGGGCCTGCCGACCTGGTACGAAGTTCGCGTTTCCGCCGCCGGCTGGCTCGGCCGTCGCGGGGGGGTCGATTTCATGGTGGCCATGAACCCGCAGACCTGGGACAAGGACATCGCCGGCATCGAGCCGGGCGGCTACGTGCTCTACGATTGTACGAAGCCGCTTCCTCCGTCCAAATTCCGCAGCGATGTGAATGTGCTTGGCATTCCCCTGACGGAAATCTGCAATCGCTCCTACAGCGAACCCCGGCAGCGGCAGCTGTTCAAAAATATCCTGTATGTGGGCGCACTCGCCTCCCTCTTCGGCATCGAGCCGGCGGTGGCCGAAGGCGCCATCGCCGCTCAGTTCAAGGGCAAGGACAAGCTGATCGCGCCGAACGTGCAGGCGTTCGGTCTCGGATTCGATTACGCGAAGCAAAACCTTGCGGGCGCCTGCAAACTCGGAATCGAAAGCGCCAATGCGGTCGGCGACCGGATCTTCATCGCCGGCAACGATGCGGCAGCACTCGGCTGTGTCTACGGGGGCGCGACCGTGGCTGCGTGGTATCCGATTACACCTTCCACCTCGCTCGCCGAAGCCTTCGGCGTGCATTGCCGCCGGCTGCGCATCGACCCGGAAACGAAACAGAACAAATTTGCCATCGTCCAGGCCGAGGACGAAATTGCAGCCATCGGCATGGTGATCGGTGCCGGATGGAATGGCGCACGGGCGTTCACCGCGACCTCGGGCCCTGGCATCTCTTTGATGCAGGAGTTCTTCGGGCTCGCCTATTACGCGGAAATTCCCGCGGTGATCTTCGATATCCAGCGCGGCAGTCCGTCCACCGGCATGCCGACGCGTACCCAGCAATCCGACATTCTGCTCTGCGCCTACGCAAGTCACGGCGACACCAAGCATGTTCTGCTTTTTCCAGAGGACCCTCGCGAAGCCTTTGAGTTCGCCGCGCTGTCCTTTGATCTTGCGGAACGCCTGCAGACGCCCATTTTCGTGATGATGGACCTCGATATCGGCATGAACGACTGGCTTTGCGATCCGCTGGCCTGGGAAGGCTCGCGCCGCTACGACCGCGGCAAGCTGATGACCGCAGAAGATCTCGAAGCGGGCAAGGCATTCGGCCGCTACCTGGACGTGGATGGCGACGCCATCCCGTATCGCACGCTGCCCGGCACCCATCCGACCAAAGGCGCCTACTTTACCCGCGGCTCTTCCCACGACCGCTATGCCAAATACAGCGAAGAAGGCGCGGTTTACGTGGATAACGTGCAGCGCCTGCTAAGGAAGATCGAGACGGCAAAGTCGCTGGTGCCGAAGCCGTGCCACCGCAGGTCGGTGCGACCGTCGCGTTTCGGCGTCATCTATTACGGCTCGACGTCGACAGCCATGGACGAAGCACTTGAGTCGCTCGGGAGAAACGACCTCTACCTCGACACGCTACGCGTCCGCGCGTTTCCCTTTTCGGAAGAGGTATCCGCCTTTGTTGACTCGCACGACCAGGTTTTCGTCGTCGAGCAGAATCGCGATGCGCAACTGCAGAAGCTGATCGTCAACGAATGTGCGATCGATCCGGCGCGCTTCATTTCCGTCCTGCATTACGACGGCACCCCGATCACCGCCCGCTTCATTGCCGCGGCGATTGCCGAACGCATGACCATGGATTCGCGAAAGCACGCTGCCGAATGACCTATCTCGCCAAGCCGAAGCTCCGCCACCCTGGCATTCCGGTCAACAAGCTGGGGTTTACGCATCGCGACTACGAAGGCTCCATCTCGACGCTGTGCGCAGGCTGCGGACACGATTCCATCAGCGCAGCCCTGATCCAGGCCTGTTTCGAGCTCGAGATCGAGCCCCATCGCGTCGCCAAGATGTCCGGCATCGGCTGCTCCTCGAAGACACCGGATTATCTGCTCGGCAACAGCCACGGCTTCAACAGCGTGCACGGACGCATGCCGTCGGTGCTCACGGGCGCCAATCTTGCGAATCGCGATCTCATCTATCTGGGTATTTCGGGCGACGGCGACTCCGCGTCGATCGGGCTCGGCCAGTTCGCGCATTGCATCCGCCGCGGCGTGGACATGGTCTATATCTGCGAGAACAATGGCGTCTACGGCTTGACCAAGGGCCAGTTCTCGGCCACGGCCGATCCGGGTTCCACGAGCAAGGTTGGCGGCCGCAATACCGATTCGGCGATCGATCTCGTGGGCATGGCGCTCCTCCTGGGCGCCACTTTTGTGGCGCGCAGCTTTTCGGGAGATCGCGGGCAGCTCGTGCCGCTGCTCAAGGCCGCGATGTCGCACAAGGGCGGAGCCTTCATCGACGTGATCAGCCCATGCGTGCAGTTCAACAACCACGCAGGATCCACCAAGAGCTTCGATTACGTCCGCGAGCACAACGATGCGGTAAACCGGCTCGATTTCATTACGCCGCGCGAAACCATCGCGGTCGATTACGCGCCGGGCACGGTGGAGTCCGTTACCCAGCATGACGGCTCGATCATCAAGCTTGCCAAGCTGCATGAGGGCTACGATCCGCAAGACCGCATTGCCGCCATGCGGTATCTGCAGGAACGCCACGCTGCCGGCGAAATCGTAACGGGACTGCTCTATCTCGATTCCGCTCCCCAGGACATCCACGCGCATCTGAACACGGTCGCCGGGCCGCTAAACCGTCTCGCCGAAGACGATTTGTGTCCGGGGGCGGGCGCACTGGAAAAAATCAACCGCTCGTATCGCCCCTGACGGGCGGCCGCGCACGTTAACGCGTGCGAGGTTGCACGCCGGAACGGGGTGTTCTTAGATATCCCGCGGATGGGCGCCTCCGTTTCGAGGAGAACATCATGCGTCTTGTACTGGCATCTGCGGCCCTGTTCGCAACGGCCGTAACACTGGGCGGGTGCTATCCGCCACCGCCCCCGCCACCGCCCCCGTCGTACGGACCGCCGCCGCCAGGTGCGTACGGTCCTCCGCCGGAGCCCGGGGAATACGGACCGCCGCCCCAAGGCGGCGAATACGGCCCCCCGCCGGGTCAGGAAGGCTATGGGCCGCCGCCAAGTGGCGAAGGCTACGAGGCAGGCGCGCCTCCCGCCGTACCACGCGGCTACACCGCGCAATGGTGCGCCAACCATCCGCACAAATGCCGCAGACTGCTGCGTCGGCAGGAACGGCAGGAAGGTGCTTATCCGCCGGCCGACCAGGAAGGACCTCCCCCGGGGGAAAATTCGCAACAGCAATAGGAATCGACTTCGGGACCCACGGAGGACCTCAGGTCCTCCGTGCGTCGGCTGGCGGATAAGGATGCAGACGGCCCGTATGGTCGCGCAGACTGAGGCCCTCGGGAGCACTTTTGAAATCCGGTAGCGCGACGCGGGCCTTGGCGTAGCCTCCCGGAATATCGATGACATACTCCGGTTGGCACAGGCCGGACGCACGCGCGCGCAATTCACGGACGAGTTCCTGGCCGCGCGCGAGAGGAACCCGGAAGTGCGAGGTTCCCGGCGCGAGATCGGCATGATGCAGATAATAGGGCTTGATCCGCATCTCCACGAAGGCATGCATGAGTTCAAGCAGCGTTTCGATATCGTCGTTCACGCCTTTGAGCAGAACCGTCTGGCTGAGCATGGGGATTCCGGCCTCGACGAGGCGGGCACAGGCGGCGCGCGCCGCCTCGGTCAGCTCGCGCGAATGATTGGCATGGAGCGCGACATAGGTCGCACCGCGAGCAAGCTTGATCGCGTGCGCGAACGCCTGAGTAATTTTCTCGGGTTCCGCAACGGGAAGTCTTGTATGCCAACGCAGAATGCGAATGTGACCAATTCCCGAAAGACGCCTCGTCACGTCGCGGATGCGGCGCACGCTCAGCACGAACGGATCTCCGCCGGTCACGATCACCTCCCGAATTTCAGAGTGACCATCCAGATACGCGAAGATCGCATTCAGGTCGCGGCCGGTAAGCGCAGCTTCGCCGTGCGGCCCGACCATTTCGCGTCGGAAGCAGAAGCGGCAATAAACGGGACAAGCCTGCGCGAGCTTGAGAAGAACCCGGTCGCGATGGCGATGGACGATGCCGCGGACAGGGCTGTGGACGCCGTCGCCGATCGGATCGGCGCGCTCCCCCGGAGCCAATATCAATTCTGCTTCGCTCGGGACGAATTGCCGCGCAATCGGATCGTTGGGATCTTCCGATCGGATCGACGCGGCAATTGCCGGCGTAATGGAAACGGAATAGCGCTCGGCAACAGGCGCAAGCGCCTTCACGCGGGAGAGTGCGATCAGCTTCGCTTCCGCCAGAGCGCGTATCGTTTTGAGGGAACCGTTCATGCAGGCGGCAATGCCCAAAGCGGCGTCCAGATCACGTCTGCGATTCGCGGCGCACCGAGTGCCAGCATCACAAGTCTGTCGAACCCGAGGGCCACGCCACTCGCCTCCGGCATTGCGGCCAGAGCGGTGAGAAAATCCTCGTCGAGCGGATAACGCTCTCCGTAAACCCGTTCTTTTTCAGCCATCTCCAGTTCGAAGCGCCGACGCTGTTCGCCGGCATCGGTCAATTCACCGAAGCCGTTTGCCAGTTCGACCCCGCAAACGTAAAGCTCGAACCGTTCGGCAATTCTCGGATCGTGAAGCGTGGCCCGCGCCAGCGCCGCTTCGCAGCGCGGATATCCATAGAGGAGCGTCGCACGGCCCAAGCCGAGCTTGGGCTCGATTCGCGCCACCAGCAGCTTGCTGAATATGTCGGACCAGGTGTCGCTGCTTTTGCAGACGGCCCCAGCTGCAGCTGCAAACAAATCGCGATCTCCTTCGCCCGTATCGGACAATGTGGACAGCAGGTCGATGCAGGCGAACTTCTCGAATGCTTCGGCGACGCTCATTCGTTCGGGTTCGAGAAAAGGATCGCAATGACGCTCCCGGAATGAGAAGAGGCGCGAAGGAACGGTGCTTGCGGCGACCCGGAGCACATCGACGCAGTCGGACATTGCGTGCCGGTAGCTTTCGTTCGCGCGATACCATTCGAGCATTACAAATTCCGGCACATGTAACGCGCCGTGCTCCCGATTGCGGAAGACGCGGGCAAATTCGAAGATGCGGCGCTCGCCCGCGGCCAGAAGCTTCTTGCAGGCGAATTCCGGCGAGGTGTGCAGGTAGAGGCGTTCGCACGCCCCCGACGGAGCGATGCGCTCCGTCGCAAAGGCATGCAAGTGCGCTTCGTTTCCGGGCGACCGCTGCAGCGCCGCGCATTCCACTTCGACAAACCCGCCCGCTTCGAAATGGCTGCGAAGGGCCGAGCGGATGCGCCCCCGTGCCAGGAGGCTTGGCCGACGGTCGGCATGGCTGCGGGCGGTCCACCAGGATTGGGACGACATCGCTCTTGGCCGCCGAAGTGGCGGCTGGTAAGACCCCGCGGCAAGCGCAAGGGTTCGGTCTGTGGCTTCGGTTATTGCAAGCAATGTACGCAAGGGCAATGTGATCGAGAAGGACGGCAAGCTTTATGTCGTCCTCACGGCAGAGAATATCCATCCCGGGAAGGGAACGCCGGTCACGCAGCTGGAAATGCGTCGCATCAGTGACGGCGTGAAGGTCAACGAACGCTACAAGACGACCGATTCACTGGAAAAGGCCTTCATCGACGAGCGGACGCACAGCTATCTTTATCATGACGGCGACCATTACATTTTCATGGATCCGCAGACCTACGACCAAGTGGCGGTCACAGAGGCAATTCTCGGCGAAGCGACCGCTTTTCTGGTCGAGAATATGGAAGTCCGCCTGTCTCTGTTCAACGGCACCCCCATCGCGGTCGAGCTTCCCGCCAGAGTGACGCTCGAGATCACAGACACCGAACCTGTCGTGCGCGGCCAGACGGCTTCGGGCTCCTTCAAGCCCGCAACACTGTCCAATGGCGTGCGCACCATGGTCCCCACCCATATCACGACGGGTACCAGGGTTGTCGTGCTGACGGCGGACGGCTCCTACGTCGAACGGGCCAAGGGCTGAAAGCTCAAAAGTTGAAATTCAGAAACCAGATAGTGGCGAAAGCGATGATAACGAGCGCAAGGCCGATCCCCAGAACATAACGCATTCTGCCGAAAGTGACGCCCTGCCGGGCCCGACCGGTGGGTACATTCCTCAGTTTGCGGCTCGGCGGCAATTCGTGCGGCGTTCGCTGATCCATACCGCTCGCTCTTCTCGGTGCCAAAGAACAACGGCCCGCTTTCCGGCGGGTTCCGGCCTATACGGATGGGAAGAGGGGAAGCGAGCGGACAACCGATGCGGGGTGTCGAAGGGGCTGGGGCGTACCGGACCGGACATCCGCTCGGGGGATAGAACGTCCCCAATCGGCTTCGGTTCCGGATTTCCTTCGCGACGGCGAAAAAAAGCCCTTCGACCAAGTCGCTGAAACGAAAGGGGGTTCCCGGGCGAAGGGACATCCGGTGGCGTGTGGATGCAATCTTTTTTTTGCTTCGCTGCGCCGTCAGGCGGGGGGACGGCCGCGGAACGCTCCCGAAAACAGACTGACCAACAGAAGAATCAGAAAGACTACGAGTAGAACCTTCGCAATGAGGGCGGCGGTACTGGCCAACGCCCAAAAGCCGAGCACGGCCGCAATAACGGCCAGAATGAGAAAAAGAAGGGCCCAACGAAGCATGGTTTTCTCCTGCAAGCGCAGGGAGGGAAACGCCCCGCGCATCGGGGCCGTTCCGAACCGTTTCAACAAAGGCGTGGCCGAAAGTGCGCAGCTAGCGGCGCAGGAAAAGGGCACCCAGAACCGCGCCGGCCCCGAGCGAGACGAGCAAGGCCGTCAGCGGCTGGCCCCTGCTCCATTCGCGCATCAGCCCCAAATTGCCCGTCGCCCACTTTCCCATGCCGTCGTAGGCCGCTTCGGCTGTGTCGGCGGCTGCTCCCGCCGTCTTCGAGAGGCCCTCGCTCAGCTTCTTCGCATCGTGCCGCAGCGCGCTCAATTCTGATTGCAGGATTTCAAGCTGGCCCGCGATCCTTTGTACATCCGTGCTTTTGCGACGGCGGAAAATCCCCATTGCGCGAATCCCTTTGTCAGGCTGCCTTGCGCTTGATCGGATGAAAGAATAGCGCCTGTCCCACAGTCGCCTGAACGGTTTCCGGCAGGAAAGGCTTGGCGATCAAATAGGTCGGTTCTGGACGTTCGCCGGTCAGCAGCTTTTCCGGGTAGGCAGTGACGAAAATCACCGGAATATCGAAGCTGTCCAGAATCTCGCTCACCGCGTCGATACCGGATCCTCCTTCTCCAAGATTGATATCGGCGAGAATGAGTCCTGGTCTCGCGGAGAGGGCGAGCGTCACGGCGGCATCGCGCGTTGCTGCCGTCCCCACAACCTCATGCCCGAGTTCGGTGACAAGGTTCTCGAGATCGAGCGCGATGATCGGCTCGTCTTCGATGATCAGCACTCGTGATACCAGTTCGGTCTCGATCGCCCGCTGCGCCTCCACAATCGCGCGTTCGACCTCCTCCGGAGATTCCCCCAGAATGGCGCCGGCCTCGTCCAGGCTGAACGACTCGACGGCCGTCAGAAGCAGGGCGGCACGGCGCGATGCGGAAAGCGCAAGCAGACGCCCTTCGGGATTGCTGTTCTCTTCGGCAGATTGCGCCGGCACGTCGTAGTGAGCTGCCGGGCTGGCCCATATCTGGTGAAAGAGACGATAGAGCGCAACGCGCGGCGAAAGATCCGGTTCGAGCACATGCTCGCCGGCGAGCAGCGCCGTTAGCGCCGCCCTGACATAGGCATCGCCGCTATTTTGCGAACCGGTCAGCGCGCGCGCATAGCGCCGCAGATATGGCAAATGCGGCGCCAATGCATGAGTGACGTTCATTGGAAAGCTCCTTCGACCACAGCTAAGGCTGCGAAAACGGGAACGGGCACCACCGTAAAGAGTTCCGCAAGGGTTCCGGGCCAATCGGAACCATTCCCGCGAAGCCGCGTTTGCGACCTTGGGCGGAACCGGAGAAGGCGGCGGCCCGCTAAATCTTGTATGATCTCAAAGGCTGGAGTGGCACAAGTGGCGACCGCGACTCAAAGGCGGGGTTTGGACATCGATTCCTTGACCAACGAGCATAAATCGGACCTGGAAAAGGCGCGCAACATACGCGCGCGCCAGCGTGCGATCGGGCGCGAGCTCAGGCGCATGTATGACACCGTGGCGAAGGAGCCCGTGCCGGACGACTTTCTGGAGCTGCTTCACAAAATCGATGAGGCGGGCTCAGAAAGAAGGAAGAGCCCGACGTGACCGCGCCACAACCCGACGCAACGCCGGCGCTGCACGCCAAAGTCGACACGGATGCGCAGTTCAAGGCGGGCCTGCTCGACCTTATTCCCTTCTTGCGCGCGTTCGCGCGCTCACTTTGCGGCAACCAGGAAACCGCGGACGACCTGGCACAAGAGACACTGGTCAAGGCATGGCAGGCGCGAAGCATGTTCGCGCCGGGCACAAACCTCAAGGCATGGCTGTTCACGATTCTGCGCAACCAATTCTATTCGGATCGCAGGCGTGCCTGGCGTCAGGCGCCATGGGACCAGGATGCGGCGGAGCGCATTCCCGGTTCGAGTGCCGAACAGTCGTGGGCAGCCGAGCTTTCCGATACGGCGCGTGCGCTGTCCCAACTCTCCGACGAACAGCGCGAGGCGCTGATTCTCGTTGGCGCGGGCGGGTTTTCCTACGAAGATGCGGCCGCGATCTGTCGCTGCGCCGTTGGCACGGTGAAAAGTCGCGTCGCACGTGCGCGCAAGTCGCTCCTCTCCATCCTCGAAGGCGAAGACCCTCTGCCTCGATCGCACCAGCCTGCCGAAGGAGCTGCGGCGGAGAAAATCATGGCGCAGTTGGATCGCCTGGCTCCAGGCGCGTCGCAGGGAAATGGATTGCCGCGCCGCTCCAAAGGCGTGCCGCCGGCCTGATCAGGCGAAAGCGTCGCTCGCTGGTGTCTTCTGGAAGAGACGGAGCGAACTGACTCCGGCTGCCATCAAGGCCAGAGCCGCCGCGATGTAGAGCGCAGCGATTGTTGCTTGGGCGGGCAGCCTTCCAAACAGCAGTGCCACGAGGGCCGCACCCGTCGTTTGTCCAAGGAGGCGAGCCGTGCCGAGCATGCCGCTTGCGCCTCCGCTTCGACTCCGCGGGGCGGAAGCGATGAGCGCGCGGTTGTTGGGCGACTGGAAAAATCCAAAACCCAATCCGCAGACCACCATGCGCCAAGCGACATCCTGGAATTCCGGTTGGTGCGGCAGAACGGCGAGAGAGAAGAGTCCGGCTGCGAAGACAAGAAGACCTGCGCCCCCGAGCAGACCGGCGGGATAGCGATCTGCGAGGCGTCCAGCGATCGGCGCGGCGACGGCGATCGCCAGCGGCCAGGGTGTAATGAGAAGACCGGTTTCCACCGCCGAATAACCGAATTGCAACTGGAAGCGAAACGGGAGCGCGACCAGCGCCAGCATCTGTGCAGCGAACGAACAGACGGACGTGGCGACCGATAACGCAAACATGGGGATTCCGAGAAGATCGAGCGGGAACAGAGGGGCGGGTCTCCCGTGTTCGCGACGAACGAGCAGCGCACCGCACACCAGCGCCAGAACCAGTTCTGCAACAATCAGATATGCGGCCGCGCCGTGACCTGCGGCATCGATGCCGGCGATCAGCAATCCGAAAGAGGCGGCACTCAGTCCGGCACTCGCAAAATCGAACCGGTGCGGGGCACAGGGATTCGTCGGTAACGCCCGCGAGCCGATCAGCAGCGCCGCAATTTCGATCGGCACATTGACGGCGAACAACCAGGGCCAGGACGCAACGGAAAGAATACCACTGGCGATCGTCGGTCCTGCGGCCGCAGAAATCGCGACCACGACTGCGTTAATGCCGATGCCGCGACCGAGCATGCGCCGCGGATATATGTAGCGGATCAGAGCGGTGTTCACGCTCATGATCCCCGCTGCACCGAAGCCCTGGAGAACGCGCGCCAATGCGAGCAGCACAAACGTGTGAGAGAGCGCGCAGGCGAGCGATGCCAGTGTGAAAAGCGCAAGACCCGTGAGATAGATGCGGCGGTAGCCCACGATGTCTCCGAGCGAGGCAAGCGGCAGGAGCGAAATCGTGATCGCCAGCTGGTACCCGTTCACCACCCAGATCGAGAACGCGGCGCTGGTCTGCAGATGGCGCGCGATGGTGGGCAGCGCGACATTCGCGATGGCGCTGTCGAGCACCGACATGGTGATGCCGAGAGCCACCGTTGCAATAGCCCAGTAGCGCTGCGGCGGCGGCTGCCCGTCAGTTGGGTCGCTCATTGGGACGAGTCATTCTTTGTGCCCTGCGGGAAATCCGGCCCGCGCGGGTGTCAGTCACGGGCAAGACAAGGCCAGGAATTCTGCCGTCGGGAATGTCCGAAAACGAGTAAGGTGCGTGTCCAAAGGTCCTGTTTGCAGAACTTTCGGCACTCGCGCCACGAGCCGACAGCCAGCGTGAATACGACGGCGGTCCCTATGGTCAGAATCTGCTTGCTGATCCTGCGGCGTATTTGCGAATGACCGTCACTATTCATGCTATCCGGCGCAAGCATATTCGGAGGATCCGCTCAAATATGCAGCGCGTGACCGAGCGTGCGCAGCGCGGTTTCGTGAAAAGCTTCTCCGAGAGTCGGGTGCACGTGAATGGTACCGGCAATATCTTCGAGCACGGCGCCCATTTCGAGCGCGAGCGAATATTCCCCGGCCAACTCGGAGACATGCGCACCAACGGCCTGGATGCCGAGAATTCGATGGTCGTCGCGGCGCGCCAGCACGCGCACGAACCCGCCCTCCTCGCCCGCATCCATGCTGAGAGCCCGCCCGTTTGCCGCGAACGGGAATGTGGCGCTGATGACGTCGGCATGCGCGGCTTCCGGATCGCCTGGCGCGAGACCTGCAACGACGATTTCCGGTTCGGTGAAGCAGACTGCCGCAATCGCCACGGGATCAAAACGCCGCTTCTCGCCGGCGATGATCTCGGCCACCATCTCGCCTTGCGCCATCGCCTTGTGGGCCAGAAGGGGCTCTCCGACGAGGTCGCCGATTGCCCACACGTTCTTCATTGAGGTTCGGCACCGGTCGTCCACCCGTACGAAGCGACCGTCCATTTCGACGGCCATTACTTCCAGTCCCCAGCCATCGGTATTGGGCCTGCGCCCGACGGTTACGAGGATTTTGTCCGCCGACAAATGTTCGGTCTTGCCGTCCTTCGTCTGGATTGCAAGAGCATGCCCGCTCCCAAGTGTCGCCAGGCCTTTTGCGGAAGCGCCGAGATGGACAGCAACGCCGTTGCGATCGAGCCATTTTTTCACGGGTGCGGACAGCTCGGCATCGAAGAGTGGCAGAATGCGATCGACCGCTTCGACAACTGTTACCTGTGAACCAAGCTTTCGTAAGGCGATGCCAAGTTCGAGCCCGATATACCCGGCGCCGACGACGACCAGTTTTTCCGGGAGCGAATCGAGCGACAGAGCCTCTCTCGAGGAAATGACCGGTCCTCCAAAGGGCAGAAACGGCAGTTCGGTGGCAACCGAGCCATTGGCGAGGATCACATGTTCGGCCGTTATGATCGTGGTGTCCTTCCCCGTCACGACGCATGTCTTGGCATCCGAAAAACGGGCGTGGCCCGCCAGCACGCGCACCTTTGCGCGCTTGCAGAGCGCAGCGACGCCATTGCTGAGCTTCGCGACGATGCCGTCCTTCCAGCGCACCAGAGCCGGCATGTCGAGCGATGGCGGGCCGGCCAGTGCGATTCCATGCCGGCCGCCAGCGCTCGCCGCGCGATGCATGGTCTCGAACTCGCCAGCCACGTGAATCATGGCTTTCGAGGGAATGCAGCCGCAGATCAGGCAGGTTCCTCCGAGCCAATCCGCTTCGACGAGAGTCGTATCGAGCCCGAGCTGACCGGCGCGAATCGCCGCAACATAGCCGCCGGGCCCTCCGCCGACGACCAGGACTTTGGTGGTGATATGCGCTGTCATGGGTCTCTGCTTTCACGAGCGGCGAATGTTGAATCGTGAGTAATGAGTAGCGTTATCTGTTGCAAAAACCCTTTTCGCCAATTCCCACTCGCTACGCCCCGTTCGCCATCGACAGCTAAACTATGAAGAGCATGGCAGGATGTTCAAGGAGGGCCTTGAATTTCTGGACGAATTCCGCGGCGTCGTAACCGTCCACCACGCGGTGATCGAACGAAGAGGACAGATTCATCATCTTGCGCACGACCACCAGGCCATGGCGAACCACCGGCCGTTCGACGATGGCGTTCGGTCCGATGATCGCGACTTCGGGGTGATTGATCACCGGGGTTGTCACAATTCCGCCGAGTGCCCCGAGGCTCGTGATCGTAATCGTCGATCCGGAAAGGTCTTCACGCGAAGCCTTGCCGTCGCGCGTCAGCCGCGCGAGCCGCGCAATTTCCGCTGCAGCCTGCCAGACATCCAGCGCTTCCGCGTGACGGACGACGGGTACGATCAAGCCGTTCGCAGTCTGCGTGGCAACGCCTACGTGCACGGCCCCATGACGGTGCACGACACCGGCTTCGTCGTCGAACCGCGCGTTGATCTGCGGGTAGTCCGGGAGCAGGCGTACCAGACCGCGAATCAGGAACGGAAGCAGCGTTAGTTTTGGTCTGTCGGGCCCGCGCGTCGCATTCAGATGCGCACGCAGTCCTTCGAGCTCCGTCACGTCGATCTCTTCGACATAGGCAAAGTGCGGGATGCGCCGCTTTGCCTCCTGCATCTTTTCGGCGATCTTGCGCCGCAGACCAATGACGCGGATCTCGTCCGTGCCGCCGCGCTGCGCATAGGCCTGTCGGGAGGGTTCCGCTTTGCCACCAGAGGCGACGTAACCGTCGAGATCAGCGTGTTCGATCCGCCCGGCCGGCCCACTGCCCGGCACGAACTGCAGACGAACACCCAACTCCTCCGCACGCCTGCGGACGGCGGGCGAGGCGAGCGGTTTGGCGCCGGATACGCGCGTCGCAAACGCCGGGGGCGCCTTCGGGGTACGTGCAGCACTCTCACGTTGGTCCCCACCCCCTGAAGACGATGCGGGGAACATTTCCTTCGTGCCTTTCGTATCTGCCCTGTTCCCGGCAACGGGCTTACCGGCCTGCGGCGTTGAAGTCCTCGTCTCGGATGCCAGCTTGTCCTCGATTTTTGCGGGGGCGCCTTCGCCGACATTGCCGGCGCCTTCGACGTCCATTTCCACCAGCGGCGCGCCTACGGTCGCCATCTCTCCCGGCGTTCCGTGCAGAGAAACGACGACGCCCGTCACCGGTGACGTCATCTCGACGGTGGCCTTGTCGGTCATGACATCGACGAGTTGCTGATCTTCCTCGATTCGGTCTCCGATCTTCACGTGCCAGGCGACGATTTCGGCTTCGGCCGTTCCTTCGCCGACATCCGGCAGTTTGAAAACGTAGCGGCCCATCTCAGCTCCCCATTGCGCGCCGCATCGCTTCGATTATCCGAGCGGGTCCGGGAAAATAGTGCCACTCGAACGCGTGAGGATAGGGCGTATCCCAGCCGGTGACGCGCTCGATCGGCGCTTCCAGATGCCAGAAACAATGTTCCTGCACGAGGGCAGCGAGTTCGGCGCCGAAACCGCTGGTGCGTGTCGCCTCGTGCACGATGACGCAGCGCGCCGTCTTTTGAACGGAACCGACGATCGTCTCAAGGTCGAGCGGCACAAGCGTGCGCAGATCGATTACTTCGGCGTCGATACCGCTTTCCTGCGCCGCAGCCACGCAGACATGCACCATTGTGCCGTAGGCAAGCAGCGACAGGTCGCTGCCTTTCCGCACGATGGCCGCCCTGCCGAGCGGCACGGTATAATGATCTTCCGGAACCTCGCTCGAGGGGTGCTGAGCCCAGGGCGAGATGGGCCGCTCATGATGCCCATCGAACGGCCCGTTATAAATGCGTTTGGGCTCGAGAAAGATCACCGGGTCATCGTCCTCGATGGCGCTGATGAGCAGGCCTTTGGCGTCGTACGGCGTCGAGGGTATGACGGTTTTCAATCCCGCAACATGGGCGAACAGCGCTTCCGGACTCTGACTGTGTGTCTGGCCACCGAAGATTCCTCCGCCATAAGGGGTGCGGATGGTAATCGGGGCCGAAAAATCGGCCGCCGAACGATAGCGCAACCGGGCCGCTTCCGAAACGATCTGATCGAAAGCGGGGTAGATGTAGTCGGCGAACTGGATTTCGACCACAGGCCGAAGTCCGTACGCTCCCATGCCGATCGCGACTGCCACGATGCCACCTTCGCCGATCGGCGCGTCGAAACAGCGTGTCAGCCCATATTTCTTCTGCAGCCCGTCCGTCGCGCGGAACACGCCTCCGAAATAGCCGACATCTTCGCCAAAAACGAGCACGTCGGAATCTTTTGCGAGCATCACATCCATGGCTGAGTTGAGCGCCTGGATCATGTTCATCCGGGCCATGGTCAAACACCCATCTGCTGACGCTGACGGAGAAGATGCTGCGGAATTTCCTTGTACACGTCCTCGAACATCGTTTTCGCGCTGGCAATCTTTCCCTCGCCAAGGATTCCGCAACTCGCCGCTTCCGTATTGGCGGCGCGCACCTGTTCGGCCGCATCTTTCTCGGCTTGCGCGTGCTGCGCCTCGCTCCACTCGCCGAGCGCGATCAGATGCGATTTGAGCCGATTGACCGGATCGCCGAGCGGCCAGCTTTTGCCTTCGTCCGCGGGGCGGTAGCGGGAAGGGTCGTCGCTCGTCGAGTGGCCTTCGGCACGGTAGGTGTAGAGTTCGATGACAGTCGCGCCCCGATTGGCGCGGGCACGCTCCGCCGCCCATTGGGTCGCTGCAAAAACGGCGAGGAAATCGTTTCCGTCGACGCGCAGGCCGGGCAATCCATAACCGATGGCCCGCGCGGCGAAGGTGGTCTGCTCGCCGCCCGCGATCCCCTGAAAGGTCGAGATGGCCCACTGGTTGTTGACGATGTTGAGGATTACCGGCGCCCGATACACGGCAGCGAAAGTGAGCGCCGAATGAAAATCCCCTTCTGCTGTCGAGCCCTCGCCGATCCAGGCCGCGGCGATGCGGTCATCGCCCTTGTAAGCCGAGGCCATGGCCCATCCCACCGCCTGGTCGAACTGCGTCGCAAGGTTCCCCGATATGGAGAAGAAGCCGAATTCGCGGCTCGAATACATGATGGGCAGTTGCCTGCCCTTCAGAGGATCGCGCGCGTTGGAATACACTTGGCACATCATGTCGACGAGCGGATAGCCGCGCGCGAGCAACAAGCCTTGCTGGCGGTAACTGGGAAAGCACATGTCGCCCCGCTCAAGGGCCATGGCCTGCGCAACCGCGATCGCCTCTTCGCCTGTGCATTTCATGTAGAAGGACGTCTTGCCCTGGCGCTGCGCCCGGAACATTCGGTCGTCGAAGGCACGTGTGAGCAGCAGCAGTTGAAGTCCGCGGCGGAGCGTCTCCGAATCGAGCCGCGGATTCCAGGGACCCACCGCCCGCCCATCCGGATCAAGCACGCGGATCAGAGTGTAGGCGAGATCGGGGACCTCGTGAGCCGCAATCCCGGTATCGGGGCGCCGCGCGGCGCCCGCTCCCGCCAGCCGAATCCTGCTGAAGTCCGGCCGGTCGCCGGGCCGCGCGGGCGGTACCGGAATATGCAAACTGAGCTTCTGGCGGTTCTGCATGAAAAGACCCGGGGGGACGGCGCGGCAAGACCGGACGAGATATCGTCGCGGCGCCGTCGTTCCGTCAAGCGGAAGCGCGCGCCCCTCCGCCTATGAAAGCCGCGGCGAGCTTCAGATCGGCCAGAAAGAGCGCGTATTCGCGTTCTTTGTCCTCGCCCTGGACACGCAGGAGATAGGATGGATGGACGGTGATCACCGCCTTCGCACCTGCGAGATCGAAAATATGTCGCCGGTTCTTTCCGATCGGCATCGCTTTGCCGAACACGGCACGCGCAGCCGTCGCGCCCATTGCGACGACGAGCGCTGGCCGGATGATCGCGCGCTCGCGGGCGAGCCAAGGGTTGCAGGCCCGGATTTCGGCCGTATCGGGCTTCCGGTGCAGACGAATTTTTCCTCGCCGCGCGAATTTGAAATGTTTGACGGCATTGGTGACGTAGGTCTTCTCGCGGTCGATGCCCGCTTCGGCCAGACCGCGGTCCAAGATTCGTCCTGCGGGTCCCACGAATGGCTTGCCCGTGATGTCCTCCTTGTTTCCCGGCTGCTCACCCACGAGCATCAGAGCGGCGCTCACCGGCCCTTCCCCAAAAACCGTCTGGGTGCCCAGCCGCCACAGATCGCAGGCGTGGCATTCCAATGCCTGTTCCCGAGCTGCCTCCCATTCTGGGGTGGCATCGCGCTTTTTCTTTGGTACCGGCGACATTATCTCTTTTAATAATTGCGGCTGAGCATGCGCGGTTCCGGGCACGGGACGCCTCTGCGATCCCCCAACCATTCAACACCAGGCGGCATGCAATGGACAGTTCCTCCGAAGGCTCGACGGACCTTTGCGTTTTCGTCCGTTTTCAGGCTCGCGAAGGCGGCGAGGAGCAACTCCTTCAGGCATTTCACGAAATGCTTCCGCCGGTGCGAGCGGAAGCCGGCTGCGCTTCGATCAATGTTTTTCGAGCCACGCGAGTTGCCGGCCTATTTTATCTCCATTCGCGATGGAGGGATGAGGCCGCATTCGACCTGCATGCGCAGATGCCGCATACCTTGCGGTTTATCGAGCGCGCGCAGCAACTCATAACGCACGATTTGGTGGTCACGCGGTCGCGGATGGTGGAATAGAGAACGGCGCGAGCATCAGATCGCTTCGATACGATCGACTTCCACGCCTTTCATTCCCTGTCGGGTCGAGAAGCGGATCCGCTGCTCGGGCGCAAGGGCCGTCAACCCGGATCGCCGCAGCGCACTCGCATGGATATAGATGTCGGCCCCCCCGTTCTCCGGCATGACGAAGCCGAAGCCCTTCTGCTCGTTGAAGAACTTCACCCTGCCTTCGGTCATTGGCCCGGACGGGCCGTGGTCGCGGTCCCGATGGGACGAAGACCCGCCCCCGTGAAAACGGTCGCCGCCACCGAAGCGGTCGCCACCGCCAAATCGATCGCCACCGCCAAAACGGTCGCCGCCGCCAAATCGATCGCCACCGCCAAAGCGGTCTCCACCGCCAAAACGATCACCACCGCCAAAACGGCCTGGGCGATGCGCGCGCGGAGCCTCAGGTTCGGCGGTACTCGGATCAACACTGTGCACCGCAACCACTTGCAGTCCGCGCGGCGAGTCCTGAAGGTCGCAGACCACTGTGGTGCCAGGCGGCACGTTGGGGTTGCCAAGTGCCGCGAGTGCCGAGGCATGGCAAAAGGCGTCGGTACCATTCTCGAGCGTGATAAAGCCGTAGCCCTTCGCGGTGTTGAACCATTTGACGGTCCCCTTGACCGATGCCATCGCCAGGGGCTTGGAACCGCTGTTGTCGAAACTAGCCATGAGTCGCCGCTGCCACTCTGCCGGACGGATCGAAGCGCGCCGTCGCACGACCGGCCACGCGTGCGGCGCCAAGTCGGTCATATTGCCCAAAATTCCAGCACGACCGCAACGGGGTATGACCCGATGGCCGCCTCGCCGTGCCGGACCTAGCGGCTCCAGGTTGTGGCAATGAAATCGGGGGCGTCCTGCCGATTCCTCTCGGAACAGAGGAAGTCGTAATAGCCGCAGCGGCCGCCGGGATAGGTGCGGCAAGTCGATGGGCGTGCCGCATAGACCGTGCAGCGGCGCGCGTCGGTGTCGAAGAAACGACAGACCATGCCGAAAATCTCGTCCTGCTTGCGGCGCATGGCGTAGCGCTCGCCGTCGCGCGCCACGGTAAATTTGCGCCGCGCCTGGCGGAAACCAAGCCCGAAATGTGCGGCCAGCCTCTCGACGTCGCGCTTTGTCAGCGGGATCAATTCGTAGGAGCAGCAATACCCAGGACATTTCGCGCAGTTGAACATGCCGGTCATGGTAAGCTCTGTCCTCGTTCTCTGTTACAACATGACATCGCGGAACCTGGTCTTGACGCCTGGCTGCCACGGAAAGGTTACTGCAAAATCTTCTCGGTCGTTTCCACCGGAGTGGGAACCGCCGCGACGGTGAACGTCACCCTTCCGATTCTTCTTCCGTCTTCCGTGTCGATATCGACGCGCCAGTCGCCTGGCCGGGGGTTCGATTTCAGCGAGTAGCCGCGGTAGCCGCGTGCCCTGCCGCCCGAAATCTGGAACGAAACGACCGACTGCATGCGCCACTGATGGAGGTGGGTATCCCACCAGTTCCATCGATGGGAGATCCACGTTGTCATCTTGATCGGCGCAAAAACGGCGCTGTAGAGCACGAGCCTCTGGCCCGGCGCCACGTGGACGACCGGTCGTGCCAATCCCAACCTGACGGTCCAAGGTTCGTCCTCCGCGCGCGCAACATACACCTCTCCGGTGTGGCGGATAGCCTGATAAATGCCGACGTCGGAGAGAGCGAGTGGCAAGGGAGGCAGAATGCCACCGAAATAGAATGCGTTCATCGCCGCGGCGATCAGGATCGCGCCACCCAGCAGCTTCACGCGGGACTGGCGGTAGCGTGCGCGCCCGAGAATCTTCAGCACCGCGAGAAAAGCCAGGAAGAGCGCGACTGCAAGCGCACCGCTCAACAGGAACATTCCCACACCGATGGTCTTCGTGAGCACGGGCACCACGAACACCGCATAGGAATACAGTGCAAAGAAAAACAGAAGCGCTGCAAAAACGAGCCTGGAGTGGTATCGGCGAAATACCTCATTGCCGATCAGAAACCCGACAAGGAGAAGGAGGAAGGGCCAGGAGACCGCCAGGGCGGCGCTGCGCCAGTAAAAGACGAGGAACCCGCTCCACAGTCCGCCGAGGGCGAATTGAGTGATCGCGGGCAGCCACAGCCGGAAGCGCGACGGCCAATCGGCCACACCAGTGGTATCCACCGACAGACGCACCGACGCGTCCGCTGTCCGGTGCTGCAGCAATTCCAGCCGTTCCTTGCGGTGGTCTGCGCGCGTCTGCAGTGCATGAGCGAGTGCGATCGATCCGCCTGCGACCGCAAGATATGCGAGAAAAACAATATGGGGCCCCGGACGGTCCACACGCCCGAACGTGTAATTGTCCGCCGTGAACCCCAGAACCATGGCAGCGGCCGAGATGTGGCGCTCGTAGCGCCGATACGTGGCCGTCCACGTGCGACCGTTGTTCTCGACGCTTTGAACCGACACCATTGGCGTCCTACGCCTTCTCCGCAGCCATCGCTGCCCTCTGCGGTGTCGATTTCACGGCGCCCGTCCTTGCACGTCGGAGATTTCGAAGTTGCCGCTCTCCGGGACGCCTCACCGCAATCGCAGATTTAACGACTCCCGTTTTGCGTCTGAGAACGATTCGCACTATAGTCCTCCATCGCTCGAGGGGTCCACAATGCGTACAGGCCGCACTCAAATCGTCTCCGCAATCCTCGGATTGCTTGCTTTTGTGCTCGCGCCCGGTTGCGCGCTGGCCGCCCAGACCGTGTGTCCACGGCCTGCCCAGGGCAGCGTCATCGCCAACCCGCCGGACATCTACAGCAAAAACGGCGTCCTCAAGGTTACGTTGGACTACTACACGACCGTCGATCGGTGGGGACGGACGCTCTTTTGCTACAACACACCCAGCGGTGTCGAGTCACCGACGCTGCATCTCAATCCGGGCGACACTTTCGACGTCACACTGAACAACATGGAGATCGCGAATTCGAATGGCGGCCGCTACAGTGCCGCGAAAGTGCTCCAGTCGCTCGGTTCGGGCGCGGAGACGCTTACCGATCCGGCACGCGCCTGCGCCAGCAATACCATGACGGTCATGTCGACCAATCTGCACTTTCACGGAATGAATGTTACGCCGCACTGTCATGGGGATGACGTCATCCACACGGCTGTCAATCCCGGCGAGAGCTTCCACTACAGATTCCGGGTTCCCCCGGACGAACCGCCCGGAATGTATTGGTACCATCAGCACGTTCACGGCATCTCGAGCCCTGCCGTACAGGGCGGTGCCTCGGGCGCCATCGAGGTTGAAGGCATCGCCAATCTGCAACCGGCAGTCCAGGGGCTGCCTGAACGCTTTTTGCTCATTCGCGATCAGCCATTGGCCAATCCGCCGACGCCCGGTCAGCCAACCGTCACGTTGGTGCCGTTCTGGGATATCTCGCTCAATTACGTCCCGATTTCGTATCCGAAATACGTGCCGAGCATCATTAAGATGCGGCCCGGCGCAAAGGAATTCTGGCGGGTGGTCAATGCATCTGCCGACACGGTGGTGGACCTTGAACTGCTGTATGACTTGAAAGCCCAACCGCTTCAGATCGTGGCGTTTGATGGCGTGCCGACCGGATCTCAGGACGGCCACCACCAAGGCACGATCATAACCCAGAAGGACGTTCTGATTCCGCCCGCCGGGCGCGCCGAATTCATCGTGACCGGACCTTCGGCCCACGTGAAGCACGCGGTTTTCTATACGGAACACATCGATACCGGTCCGGCCGGCGACGTGGATACCGCACGGCCGCTCGCGCAAATTCAGCTGACGAACGATTTCAGGAAAATCCCGAAACCTGTTCTGGCCACCACCGCCGCCGTGACGGGGGAGCGCTTTGCCGGCGTCACCGACGACATGGTCACCGCGCACCGCACGCTCTATTTCGACGAGCACATCCGCGGTGGCGCGAAAGGCCCCGGCGGCGGCCAGAATTTCTTTATCACCGTGCTGGGACAGTATGAAAGGGTGTACTCGCCTGATAATCCCCCTTCGATCATCACCCATCGCGGTTCGGTGGAGGACTGGACGATCCAGAACTGGACGGGGGAAGTGCACGAGTTTCACATCCATCAAATTCATTTCCTGCTCCTCGCCGTTAACGGCAAGGAGGTTCCACCCGAGAAGCGTCAATGGTACGATACCTATCAGGTGCCCTATTGGACCGGCACAGGTCCCAAGCCGAGCATCAAGATCCGGCTGGACTTCCGCGGAGCCGTTGCGGGCGAATTCGTCTATCATTGCCACATTCTCGATCACGAAGATGCGGGCATGATGGCAAACATCCTGGTGTTGCCCGCTCCTCCGCCCAAGGCCCGTCCAGCGGATCTGCCCAGTCACCAGGCCAGCCTTACAAAGAGGGCAAAGCCCGAGAGAAAGGGCGTGTTGAGACGCACATGAGAATCACCGCACTTGCCTTCGCGGCGGCCCTTGTCGCGTTCGTCTCGTCCGCGGAGGCTTTCGCTTCGCCTCCGGTCATCGATGGGCAGTTTGCGCTCGATACGCTCGATGGCCGCAGCGTCACGAAGGCGGATTACCGCGGCAAATGGCTGCTGGTTTATTTCGGCTACACCTCCTGTCCGGATGTCTGCCCGGCCACTCTGACGGAACTCGGCGAGGCGCTGAAAGAACTCGGTCCCGCGGCCAAGCGCGTGCAGGCGCTCTTCGTCACCGTGGACCCGGTGCGGGATACGGTACCGGTTCTGAGGCGCTATCTGAAAGCGTTCGATCCGCGGATCGCAGGGTTGCGCGGCGATGGGGATGCGACCGAGGCGGCTGCTAAGAGCTTTCACGTTTATTATCGGGCGCGCAGCATCGGCAATGGTCAGTATGCCATCGATCATAGTTCCTACATCTACGTGTTCAATCCGAAGGGTCGATTCGTTCAGCTGCTTGCGCCCGATTCGCCGGGGCATCGAATCGCGGACGATGTGAAAAAACTCGTCCGGTGAAGCGCAGTTGCGTTCTTTTGGTCGTTCTTCTGGCGCTGCGGCTATCGCCTGCATTCGGCTCGGCCCCGTCACTTCATTTCGCCAACGCCGATAATGCTGCCCTGGTGGGCAAAGGGCGGACCATCTACATGATGAGTTGCTCGTCATGTCACGGCCGCAGGCTGCAGGGCCAGGCGCTGTGGCAGGTGATGGATCAGTATGCGGGGCGCCGCGCTCCGCCCGAGGACGCGACGGGAGATAGTTGGCAGCATTCCGACGAGGCATTGTTCGAGAAAACGAAGTTTGGACGCTTTCCGACCGAGCCGGCGGGCCGCCGCTACTACATGCCGGCATTTGCCGGTCGCATGACCGATCGACAAATCCTGGCGGTGCTTGCTTTCATCAAATCGAGTTGGCCCTCAGGGATCAGGGCTTCCCAGGCCATGCTCAATCCAAATAACGAAGGCATGCCGAAGAATGCGGGGAACAGCGGCTGGACTTTGCCCCCCAATTGCAGCACCGGTTCCTCTTTCCTGCTTTGGACTGCCAGCCGCAAATAGACTAGGGGCCGCCTTAAACCCGTGCATCTTCAGAGCGTGCGCACTTTCGGGCCGAGCGTCAGCAGTTCGTCTTTCAGCGCGTGCCATGCGTCGCCGTAGCGATAGAACGGCACACGCGGGTACAGATGATGCATCAGGTGGTAGGTGTGTCCGCAGAAGACGAAGTCCATGACGGCACGGATCGGTTCCGGGAAAAGCAGGATCGCCGAGTCGGTGTAGCGTCCGCGCTCATTGTGCGGATGATGCACAGGCCAATCGAACATCATGGGACAAAGCACGACCCCGATGTAACCGGGCAGTATCCAGAGCAGCAGCACCTGCTTTCCGATGCCGAACCGGAACGCTGCAACGATAATCGCAATGTAGGAGATTACATAGACGATCTCCCACGCGAAGGCCCGCATCGTGCGTGGATCACGGGCGATTTTCCAAAGGTGAATGATGTACACCGGCTGGATGACGAGACTGCGCAATGCCTGTCCGATCCAGGTCCGACTTCGCACCCAGTAATCGGGATCCTCGGCCGGATCGTTGGTGTTGGCATGGTGATGGAGATGCAGGACCCGAAAACCAGGAAACGGCGCGAGCAGTACGAACCCGCTGACGTGTCCGATCAGGGCTTCGAGCCAGGCGAAGCGCCGTTCCCGCCCGGCTATATTGCCATGAGTCGCTTCATGCAGCGGCGTGAAGATGCAATAGATCAGAATCGCATCGAGGGGAATTGCCAACCCGTACGGGACCCTCCCGGTTGCCGTCAGAACTCCGAGAGAGGAGACGCCAGCCAATATGCCGAGGAATGTTAGCAGCGTCGGCCAGGGAAAGCCGTTCGTCAAAGGCTGAACGATGCCGCGCGCGCGCCGTTCGAATGCACGTGCGCGAGTCAGGAAATCGCCCATGACCGGTCCGGGCGCCGCCAGCGGCGCCTCCCCGATCATCGCCATTTCCTGAAGTAGCTCGCGATCCATACGCGCCGCGCTCCCCGCCCGAAGGCCGCTCGGGGAGGTAATTAACAAGAAGTTAATTAGACTGCAAGTATTTTGCTTTCCCGCTTTGAACGCAATTCCAGCGAGGGGCAGTCCTACAGAGCCCCACCTGGCAGCGGCTTCTCCGACATTTGGATGATATGAAGCGCGAGGAGAAGGCAAAACTCGGAGGACGCTTCGGAAAAGTTTCGGCAGGTGGCCGCCGTGGTCGCGTCGTAACGCAACACCGCATGAAGCGGTCGGACGGCCGGCGCCACGGCCGCTACGACCGGAACGGGCCGGCCGGCGGGCTGTACCGCCCGGGAAGCAGCCGCGTTTGCGGGCGTCACTCCTGCCGTGCCGAAAAGGCCGAGCGCGAAAACGAATGCGAGGGTCCGTGTCATGGGCAGCCCCTGGATTTTCATGCAGGGCGAGTTTGCCCGGGCGGGTGCTAAGAAAGCTTTGCGGGAAACATCGCGGTTCGACAACGATTTGAGGTAAACGGGAAGCCAAAACCCCAATCTGCGCATTCTTGGCTCACCAGCGAACTCGGAAAACACGATGAAACTGCGGCTCGGATACAAGGCTTCGGCGGAACAGTTCGATCCCGCGCGACTCCTCGAATTCGCTATTCTGGCCGAAAATCTCGGATTCGATTCGGTTTTCGTTAGCGATCATTTCCAACCGTGGCGACACACCGGCGGCCATGCGCCGTTCTCGATCGCATGGCTGGGCGCCCTGGGGGCACGGACGAGACGTGTTCTTCTGGGTACGAGCGTGCTTGCGCCGAGCTTCCGGTATCATCCCGCCATCGTGGCGCAGGCCTTCGCGACCCTGGGGGTCCTTTATCCCGGACGCATCATCCTGGGCATGGGAACGGGTGAGTCGATGAACGAAACGCCCGCAACGGGCATGCCGTGGCCCGAACAGCGCGAGCGCACCCAGCGGTTTCGGGAGTCGCTCGATCTCATCGGCACGCTCTGGAGCAAGGAACGCGTTTCCTATGCCGGACAGTTCTACCGTACATCCAAAGCCACAATATACGACCGTCCGCGGGATCCCGTGCCGATCTATGTTGCTGGCGCGGGTCCGGTGATGGCAAAACTCGCCGGCGAGAAAGCGGCGGGATTTATCTGCACAAGCGGCAAGGAGAGCGCGCTTTATCGGGACACACTACTGCCCAATGTGGCTGCCGGTCTTGCGAAATCCGGCCGCGCGTCCGATTCCTTCGACCGCATGATCGAGATGAAAGTATCCTTCGACTCCGATCTCTCTCGCGCGCGCGCCGATACTCGCAACTGGGGCGCACTCGCCCTCTCGCAGCAGGAAAAACACGACACGGCAGATCCCATCGAGATGGAGCGGCTCGCCGACACGTTGCCCGTCGAGAGAACGGCGAGCCGTTGGATCGTATCCGACGACGCCGAGGAGCATGTGGAGCGGCTCAAGGCGTATATCGATCTGGGCTTCGATCACTTGGTATTTCATGCGCCGGGAACCGATCAGGCGCGCTTCCTGCATCTATACGCCGAACGGGTCCTGCCTCTCCTGCGAGAGCGGTTCGGCAGGTAAGTTTCGTCAGCGTGTTTTCCGCGCGCAGACTGTCTCCGGCACCCTCAACCGATCGATGAGGTCGTCCGGAATGTCGATGTCGTGCCCCAACCCCGGAAGAACCACCGTATGGGGCTCCAATCCGCAACGTCTTGCGGCCGCGCAATGGCGCACAAAGCTGTTTTCCCCGAAGTGAAAGCCGGGGCCACGCGTCAACGGCCATGACAGCGCGTTCGTGCCCCGGCCGTGCCGGTCCGGAGCGATGGCGCAACCGTATTCGGCAAGTATTGCCAGATCCTGCGCGTGGAGCAGAGGAAGATCGCTCGCGACGACGATCAGTCTTCCAACGCCGTGCGCCCGCGCGTGCGCGGCGGACTGTGCGAGTGCTGCGTTGAGATCCGGTTCGGAGACTTCGGGCAAACCTGTTGCGCCGTTGGCAATTGCAAATTGCAGAATCTCGGCCGAACGGCTGACGATCATAAGGGAGCGCGGACCCGCGAATTCCACAGCCGCCGCGAATACGTGCCGGAACATATCGTGGGCGAGTCTCGCGCGTGCCGTTGCGTCCATGGCGGAGGCAAGGCGCCGTTTCGCCTCCGCAAACGGTTTGACCGGAATCACAATCCGCATGATGGGCATCAGCGGAAGAAGTCGAGCGCCCTGGGGCGCTGCAGTTCCCGTGCGCTCCCTTCGCGTCGCCGGTAGGGTGCGCCACGCACGAGCACGACAGGTCGCCCTTCTCCCGCCTGGCCCATCAAGAGAGATGCAGCGGCGGCAATCTCGTCGGCAAGACCGAGATCGGTGGTGCGCAGGCGTCTTCCGAACAAATCGGGCGTACCCCTCAAATCGAGAAGCCCGGGCAGACCGCTCACGCCGATTGCGGTGCCGATCGTGCCGTTGCGCCAGGCCCGTCCGATACTGTCGTTGACGATCACTCCGACATCGCAGCCGCATCGTTCGTGAATGGCTCTGCGCAGCCGCTCGGCGCTGGCATCGGGATCGGCGGGAAGCAGCAAGACGCTCGTGTCGCCCCCCTGGGGGTTGACGTTCGACGCGTCGACACCGGCATTTGCCAGCACCAGACCACGCACATCCTCGACAACGATGACGCCTGCGCGCACGCGCAGCACCTCGCGCGTCTCGCGCAGAATGATTTCGACCAGCCGCGGGTCCTTGTCTGCGTCTTTTGCGATCGCTCGCGCTTGCCGAGAAGGTTCCACGCTCTCGAGCCGGACAAACCGTTTCTCCGATTTGGAGACGACCTTCTGTGCAATCACCAGGACGTCCGCATCGCGCACATCTGTGCCCGTACGTGCGAGCGCTTCGAGGATGATGCCGGCGAGATCGTCTCCTTCGCCGACGAGCGGAATGCCGTCCGGCGCAATGAGTTCGATCCTATGCGCCGGACGAGAGTCCTGCATGTTGCGTCTGTTTCTTCCGCAGCGGCGTTTGAACGGGCGGCTCCAGATCGCAAGCATCGTAGGACTTGCGTTGTTGGGCGATCGGCGCAACGCCGTAAAGGGTGGTGCGCTGACGAGGCTGGCGACCCCGACTCGCAATGAACGCGTCCATTTTCGCCGGAGGATATTCCTGTCCGTGCTGCGTGCCCGCGGCCCGCGAAATGCTTTCATTCATCAGCGTTCCGCCGAGATCGTTCGCGCCGGCCTCCAGACAGCGCGAAACACCCTCTGGCCCCATCTTTACCCAGGACACCTGGATGTTCGTGATCAGCGGGTGAAGCACAAGCCGTGCGACGGCATGCATGAGAACCGCTTCCCGGAACGTCGGCCCCCGGCGCGCCATCCCACGCAAGTAGATCGGCGCTTCCATGTGGACGAAGGGAAGCGGAACGAATTCCGTGATGCCGCCTGTGCGCTTCTGAAGCTCTCGCAGGCGGAGGAGATGGCGGGCCCAGGAATGAGTACCTTCCACGTGGCCGTACATGATCGTCGAGGTTGTGGGCAGGCCTGCCTCATGCGCGGCCGAGACGATCGAGAGCCATTCCCCGGTGTTCAGCTTGTCGGGACAGATGACGGCGCGCACCTCGTCATCCAGGATTTCGGCCGCGGTTCCGGGCAGAGTGCCAAGGCCTGAGCCCTTAAGCTCGCGCAGGAACGCATCGACCGATAGCCCGAGCGTTCTCGCACCGTGTTTCACCTCAAGCGGCGAAAATGCGTGTACGTGAATGTCCGGTACGGCAGCCTTCGCGCGGCGCAGCAATTCCAAATAAGTGACACCCGTGTAATCGGGATGAATTCCTCCCTGCATGCAGATTTCGACGGCACCGCGCTCCCATGCCTCCGTTGTTCGCCGCGCCACTTCTTCAAGCGCAAGATCGTAAGCCGGTCCGCGCAGATCGACCGAGGTCTTCCCCTTCGAAAACGCACAGAATCCGCACCGGTAAGTGCAGACGTTCGTGTAATTTATGTTGCGATTGACGATGTAACCGACGGAGTCTCCTGCAGTTGCGCGGCGGAGCGCATCCGCTGCAGCGCAGACCACATCGAAGTCCGCGCCGCGCGCAGAAAATAGGGCGACGATATCGGACTGCGAGAGCTCCCGTTCCGAGACCGCCAGATCGATCGCGCGTGCAATTGCCGGATCGATGTTCCGCCGCAGGCCTGCCGAAGGGGTCGCACAGTCCAAGGGCAGATGACGAACGCCGGGCGTCCAGGAATTCTCGCGCGCGTACCCGCTCGCATCGCAATGGCGACGGACGTGCTTGTGAAGCTCGGGAGCCACCCAGTATGCAAGGTCGCGGCAGTAGCCGGGATAGGCAGCGAGTCTGGGAACCAGCGTCTTGCCACGCGCCTCCGTGACATGGCGCAGCTCCTCGATCTGCGGCCAGGGCGCTTCCGGATTCACATGGTCGCGGGTTACGGGCGAAATACCTCCCCAGTCGTTGATACCCGCTTCGAGCAAGCGTCCGTAATCGTGTGCACTGAGGTTCGGCGGTGCCTGGATGTTCATTTCCGGGCCGAATACAAGGCGCGCGAGAGCGATCGTCCGCATCAGGTCTTCAAGAGTCGGTTCCTCGGCATCCGCCATGCGGGTACCGGGCTTCGCGCGGAAGTTCTGGACGATGATTTCCTGGAGGTGTCCGTATTCGGCGTGCAATCCTTGCAGCGCCAGGAGCGACTCGAGACGCTCCTCCGCCGTTTCGCCTATGCCGATCAGGATTCCGCTCGTGAACGGCACGCGTGCTGCACCGGCGCGGCGGATTGTCTCCAGACGCCTCGTGGGATGCTTGTCGGGCGAACCAAAATGCACGCCGCCGCGACCGCAGAGGCGCGGCGACACGCTTTCGAGCATCAAGCCTTGCGAAATGCTGACTGTACGCAGCATCGCAATATCGTCGGCTTCCATCACGCCGGGATTGGCGTGCGGCAGCAGACCGGTCTCGTCGATTACGGCGCGGCACATTTCGGCGAGATAGGAGAGGGTAGTTGCGTGCCCCAGTTCGGCAAGTTCCTCGCGGGCCTGGCGGTAGCGCAGTTCGGGCTTGTCGCCGAGGGTGAACAATGCCTCGTTGCAGCCCGCTGCGGCACCCGCGCGTGCAATCGCCAGCACCTCGTCGCGTGCGAGATAGGAGCGCACGCCGCGCCGCGCTGGACGAGCGAAGGTGCAATAGCCGCAGACATCGCGGCAAAGCCGGGTCAGCGGAATGAACACCTTGCGGGAATAGCCGACGATCGCGCCATGTCCCGCATCGCGCAGCCGGCTCGCGTGGCCGCACAGATCGGCGAACGGCGCCTCCAGCATTTCGAGAAGCGTCCGGCGCGACGGCGGAGATTCTGCGCGGGAAACCGGCATGGCCGAAGCTGTTCAGCGCACACGGCATCTTGTCAAGCGCGGGAAAGAGGTCCGGCTTCTGGGCGAGCGGCCAAAAGAGACGGTTCCGTCGTCGCGGGAAAGCCGCGATTTTGGGAGAATTCAGGGTTCCGCGCGGCACACGCAGATATAGTCGATCTTCATGTTCGAGGGGAACGGCGTGGCTTTTGTTCGCGTCCCCCCACCCCCAATTTCCGCTGAACGCCAGACTGGTTTCAATAAACATCGGAGTATTGAAGCCGGACGGAATCGGAATCTCATAGATTCCCTTCCCGGCGAAATCTCGACAACTCCACGCGAATGAGCGGAATCTCCGAGACGCAGCGATGGAATTCGGACGCTTGCAACGAACGCCGTTCCCCCAGTTCAGCGGCCTCCCGGCTCCCCACCACAATGGGAAGGGAGCCAGGAGTTACGCCCCCATGAAACTTGCGGGATCAGCCCTGTCGGCGAACGCGAAGAGGATGAAGGTGCACGCGGCTCGAAGCGGCGACGGTCTCCCCGAACCTGACGTTGATGCGTTTGTCTTCCGCCAATCTGTTGTGCGGCGCGCGATGGCGCGTCCGGTGCGCCGCGGCGAGACGCCTCGTATGGCGGGTAGCGTGGACGTCCCGGGATGCGAAACCGGTGGGTGATCCCAGTGCGCCGCTCGCGAGCATTGCCCTTTTCACGGCGTCGTAATGTTCGCGCACGGCCTGACGAACATCGCCGGTGGCGATGACGGCGTGGACATCGCGGGAATATTCGCCGGGAAGAGGGACCCGCACGGATGTGATCCGTGCAAGTTCGATTTTCACCGGCGTCCCGTTCGGACGGGTAAACACTGCAACCGTGTTTCGCGAGCCTGCAACGTGTGCGGCGCTGCCTCCCAATTCCGTGACGATGTGACTCACATAGTTGCGCGTTTCTGCGGGAAGCAGTCCCCCTCGTACGAGGCGTTCGCCGAGATGCCCCGGGCCATCATTGTAGGCCGCGAACATCGTGGGATAACCGTATTTCCTGTAAAGCCAGTGAAGATACGCCGCACCGGCAAAGATGTTGTCGTGCGGGTCGTAGGGATTCGAACCGAGATGATATTGCACGCGCATTTCGCCGTAGGTGCCGGGCATGAGCTGCATGATACCCATGGCACCCGCTCGCGACGTAATCGGCTGGACGGCGGACGACATCGTGCGGCCGGCGCTTTCCGTCTGCACGACTGCGCGAATCCAGCGCGCCGGGATATCGAACCGTTGCGAGGCCTGCGTGATGATCGGAGTCCAGCGGTCGATCAGTTCGCTCGCGGTCATTCGGGATTCTATCGCGAATGCGGAAAACCCGACCGGAGGGACAGCCGGTGCGGGTTTCAGGGCAGTGGTCCAGTTGTGAACCCAGCGTGCGACGGTTGTCGCCATCGGCGCTACGGTATCGGGGCGCACTGAGAATTGCTGGACGTGCAGCGTGATGCCCTGCCATGCAAGAAGAACAGTCGCTGCAATCCCGGTCAAAAAAGCGAGCTTGGCGGCCCCTTGCGCCAGATTTGCGCGGGCTTTTGGAACCGGAGTTCCGAAGTGCACGCGCGAACCCGGCGCGCACTTGCTGGGGTGAAGGTTTGCGGCATAGGGGCTCGCGCCGGTAAGGCGCGTGTCGATGTTCTGCAGGGCCACGCTCCCGTTCGTACTTCTCGAGATGGGGTCCGCACGACCATCATTTGTTTGGCCAGCGGAACATCCGTCAAGCGCGGCTTAGCCTGCTGCCTGCGGAACTCGGCGCCACGGCGCCGACAAACGTCCACATAGAGATTTCGTTCCTGCCAATCAAGTCTTTTTTTGGCGTGGAAGCTGACGCGGGCCGGAACGTTATCATAGTTTGTTCCATCACCAGTCCGCTCAGCAAGCGAGGAGATGATAATGCCCGAGACCACAGGCGCGTCAAAGCCGTTCTTGACCGACGTAAAAACCCTGCGCGAACGCGCCCGCCGGCACCTTGAATCCGGCGACATCACGCCGACCTATGCGGGCGATTCGAAGAAAACTATTGCGATCCTTCAGTCCGTACTTGCGACAGAAATCGTCTGCGTTCTCCGCTACACGATGCATTCCATAGCGGCCACGGGAATTTCCAGCGAAGGCGTCAAGAAGGAGTTCGCGCAACACGCCAAGGAGGAGCGCCAGCACATGGAAGAAGTCGCCCAACGGATCAATCAGCTGGGCGGCAGGCCGGATTTCAATCCGGAGGGTCTGGTCAGCAGATCCGCTTCGCAATATGCGGAGGGCGAGAATCTCGTGGACATGATCAAGGAAAATCTCGTCGCCGAACGCATAGCCGTCGATCACTATCGCGAATTGATCCGCTACTTCGGCGATGACGATCCCACCACGAGGGTGATGCTCGAGAGAATATTGGCTGTCGAAGAAGAGCATGCAAACGACATGCACGACCTTCTCGTCGCGCATGAGGGACGTCCCATGCTGAAGAAATAGACGAAGCTCACGCGATCCGAGGCACCCGCAGTTCCGCGCGGGTGCCTTCGCCGGGACTGCTTGCAAGGCTGAGTGTCGCCCCGAAACGGCGGGCGAGTCCCATCGCAATGGCAAGACCGACACCCATTCCGCCCGACGAGCCTGGCCGCGTGAAACGCTGAAATGGCCTGCCCGCCTGCTCGCGCTCGATGCCTGTAAATCCGGTGCCGCTATCGCGGATCGTGACGACCACCTCGCGGGTGTCCGCGCGCACCTCCACCCGCACGCTGCCGCCCTTCGGCGTGTAGGCAATGGCATTGTCCAGCAAATGGGCGAGAATGCGGCCCAGAGATTCGGCGTCGATCCGCACAGGCGCCTCGTTCGGCAGGACCATTTCGAGCCTTACTCCGCGCTCCCGCGCCACCGCGAGGCGAGCGTGGACTTGCGACCTCGCAACGGTGGCTGCATCGCTCGTGGGATCGGTCGCGGTTTCGGGCTCTGCGGGCTTTCCGAGAGCCGCGTATTCCAGCACCGCGCCGATTTTCGTATGCAACTCGCGGCCGGCAACGCCGATATCCCGCGCATATTCGCAATATTTAGGATGACAAGGCACACCAAACACGTTCGACTCAAGGGCCTCCGCAAACCCGATGATGGCGTTGAGCGGCGTGCGCAGTTCGTGGCTCACGTGGGATATGAATCGGGACGTCGCGCCTTCGGCTTCGCTGGCGCGCCGCTCGGCCCGCGCGAGCCGTACGAGCAGCCGGGTTTCAGCGGTCCTGGTCGCGCGCAGCGATTTCGATCGAGCCGCTGTTCTGGCGTGTCCGATGAAAATCGGAGCGAACAGCGCGGTCAAAGTCGCTCCGACAAGCGCAGGAACCAGAACCATGAACAAATAAAGCGGCAGCGACCCGGACCAGAGGTTCGGGACTTTGGCGATCGGAACGCTCGTGCCCACGACGAGCGGCCAGTCGCTGACACGGGCAAGCGAAACAAGGCGCGAGCCCTGCCCATCCTCGACGATTCGCGAGAGCGAATTCGCGCCGGCGAGCGCCAGCGCATCCGCGGGAGGAATCCTGCGCCACCTGTTGCCGAGCGCGAGAAGCTGGCCCGACGAGGTGGCAAGAACGCCGTCGGCCGCAAGAAGACGGCCGATGTCCACTTGCGCGGAAAGGATTGCGTTTGCGCGCGGGAACAGCAATGCGAGCGTCTGCCCGTCCGGAAGAGCAGCGAGTGTCCTGTGCTTGCGCGCCTGGGCCAGGACCGTGAGGGGAAGTGGCAGGAGGTGGTTCATGGCGCCGGTCATTTCCGATCGAAGCCGGCCATTCCGGTCGAGAACCGCCACGTCTCGGAGCGTCGCACCACCCGCCAGCGAAAGGGCGGCCGAGGTTTCGGCACTCGTCCTTGCCGCTTCAAAGGCGTCCGCGATTGCAACATACCGGTCGAGCGTCTGTCCGAGGCCGTTTGCGGCCTGCCGGGCGCGGAGGCCGCCGAACTCCTCGGCCTGGGACAAGGCGTGAGCCCGGCCGAGCCACATCTGGAGGGTCCCGGCACATACGAAGCTGGCGGAAATCAGCACCATGCACATTGGCACGATTGCGCGGGCGCGCCCGCCGATTGCCCGCAGCCTCCGCAGCAACGACCCGGTTTCGAAGCTGCCGGCAAGGGCCCCCGCTTGTGCCATGATCCGGCGTTGTGCCTCTGTGATTCGCTGTCTGTTGATTATGGCGGGGGTGCGGACCGTGTCGATATCGCAGCCGACGTCCCACGAAGAACTTGCGTCTTCCGCCCCGCCCCAGAAACTGCGACGATGCCAGCCGGAATCGCCTATGAGGCCGTCGCATGAAATATGGAATCGATTTCCGCTATCTCGCGAAGGGTGCCACCATCCCCTCGGACAATTCCTATCCTGTCGATGTGGAGGTGGACGAAACGCAATTCGCGCTCATTCCTGGAGTGGGCGATCATGTCTGTATCCCGGGCGACAATCCGGGCATGCGCAACATTCCGCTTTCGGGACGGGTGCGCAGCCGCCTGTTCCATTACCGCCTGGGCTATTGCTACGTGACGATCGTCGTCGAGGATAGCGATGAGGCCTGGAAGACGATCGGCGGCACGTAGCGGAGGGTGGTGGCGCTGACGGCGTCAGCCCAGCATCTTGCTCGCCACCTCGAACATGTTGGTGGAACGTTTCGACATGGCGAGCATGGCCTCCAGTTCGCCTCGCATGAGTGCCTGCCGGTCAGCATCGTATCGGCGCCAGTTCTCGAAGGCACCGGCCATCCGCGCTGCCACTTGCGGGTTTATCGCATCGAGCCGGCGAAGCGTTTCTCCGACGAACGCGTAGCCCTCGCCGCTCGGCGCATGGAAGCGCAGGTGGTTGGCGGAAAATGCGCCGACCAGCGCGCGGACGCGGTTGGGGTTGCGCATGTCGAAGGCGGCGTGCTGGATTAGTTCTCGCACGTGGCGCAGTGTTCCCGGTAGCGGCGACATCGCCTGCAGTGTGAACCATTTGTCCAGCACGAGGGGGTCGCTGCGAAAGCGCTCGTGAAAATGCGCGAAGGCATCGTCGCGCAGACGGCAATCCATCCGCGACAGCTGCGAGAGACCGGCGATCATATCGGTCATGTTCACAGCCGAGCGATAGTGTGCATCGGCCAGGCGCGCGGCTTCGTCGTCGTCCGCGGCGGTCAGGTAGCGCAGGCAGGCGTTTCGAAGCGCGCGCCGTCCCGCCGCTTCGGCATCGGTCCGGAAAACGCCGCTCTCGTCCGGCAGATTGTAAAGCCGCGCGAATGCTTCTTTGTGGGCACGGGCAAGCGCGCGAATAAGGGCGATACGTGCATGGTGGATCGCCTCCGGGTCGGCGGGCGTCAGGACCTGGGCAAGTTCGGTTTCGAGCGGCGGAGACAGCATCTGGCCGGCGAACGCGCGATCCTCGTCCGCCTTGGCCAGGATCTTTCCGACAGCATCGACAAGAATGGGATCAGGCTCCGGCGCACTCTCCGACAGAATCTGCCGCGCCATGTCCAGCATCACTTCTCGGGCCAGTGCCTGACCGGATTCCCAGCGGTTGAACCCGTCGCGATCGAGCGCCATTAAGGCCGCCTGCTCCACGCGTCCGTTCGAGGTCTTCAAGATCACCGGCGCCGAAAACCGCCGGCCGATCGAAAGCAGCGGGCGCTCGCCAACATCGACGAAGACGAAGGTTTGCTCGGGTCCGGTGAGTTCCAGTACCCGTTCCTCGGGTCCGATTGCGTTTTCCCCTTCGAGCGTCAGCGGCAGCGCGTGCCCGTCGGCACCGACAAGTCCGAGACGCAGCGGAATTTGCATCTGCTCTTTTTTTGGCTGACCGGGACTCGCGCGAAGCTCCTGGCGCAGTGTGAGCGAAAAGATTTTCTGCATTTCGTCGTAGACGCCGCAGGCTTCCACGACAGGCGTTCCGGCCTGCGAATACCACAGCCGGAACTGCGTCAGGTCTCGCCCGGTCGCATCTTCGAAGCATTTCACCCAGTCACCGACCGTTGCGGCATGACCGTCATGGCGCGCGAAATAGAGGTCCGTCGCCTTGCGATAGGCTTCCTTTCCGACCAGCGTCTTCAGCATACCAATGACTTCCGCGCCCTTTTCGTACACCGTTGCCGTGTAGAAATTGTCGATGGTGATGTAGCTTTGCGGCTGGACAGGATGGGCAAGCGGGCCCGCATCCTCCTGAAACTGCCGCAGCCTGAGGGTGCGCACATCTTCGATGCGCTTGACCGCGGGTGAGCGCATGTCCGCTGAGAAACTCTGATCGCGAAAGACGGTCAGTCCCTCTTTCAGCGAAAGCTCGAACCAGTCGCGGCAGGTAACGCGGTTGCCCGACCAGTTGTGGAAATACTCGTGGGCCACGACGCCTTCGATACGCGCGTAATCGTCGTCCGTGGCCGTTTCGGGGCTTGCGAGCAGGACCTTGTCGTTGAAGATGTTGAGGCCCTTGTTTTCCATTGCACCAAAATTGAAGGCCGAGACCGCCACAATCATGAAAATGTCGAGGTCGTATTCGCGCCCGTAGCTCATTTCGTCCCATCGCATCGCCCGTTTGAGCGAGTCCATCGCATAGTGCGCGCGCGGCTCGTTGCCGTGTTCGACATAGATGCGCAGCGTGACTCGGCGCCCGGAACGGGTGACGAATTCGTCTTCGATGTGGCCGAGGTCGCCTGCGACGAGCGCGAACAGATAGCTGGGCTTGGGAAACGGATCCTGCCACACGGCGAAGTGGCGGTCGCCCGGCAGATGACCCCGCTCCATGGGGTTGCCGTTCGAAAGCAGGACCGGAAACCGGGTGCGGTCTGCTTCAATCCGGACCGTGTAGCGGGCGAGCACGTCGGGACGATCGGGAAAATAGGTGATGCGCCGAAAACCCTCGGCTTCGCATTGGGTGCAGAAGATTCCCTTCGACAGATAGAGCCCTTCGAGTGTCGTATTGCGGGCAGGGGCGATCTCGGTTTCGATCTCCAGCGCGAAACATGCCGGCGGCGCAGGAATCACGAGCGTTTCGGGACCGGCGGAAAATTCGTCCGTTTTCAATGCGCGCCCGTCGATCGCAATGGAGACGAGTTTCAGTGCTTCCCCGTCGAGCACGAGGGGGGCAGGCTCCGTGCCCGCACGTTCGATAGCCAGGCGTGCCCTGACACGCGTTGCTTCCGGATCAAGCGAAAAATCGAGCGCGATGTCGCGGACCCGATAGTCGGGCGGCCGATAGTCCTTCAGGCGAACGGCGCGCGGCTCTTCGGTGCGCATGACGGTCCTCGAATGCGAGCTTCGAGGCGTCTTAAGCCATTTTCCCAGGTAACGGAACGGGCGCCCGGGTCAGCTCTCGATGTGGTCGACCCCTGCGAGAATGTCCTGTGCCTGATGGGCCAGTTCAGCGAGCGCGGCGGGCATCTCCTCGCCCGACTTCCGCGCCCATTCGACGAGTTCCTGTGCGAACGTCTCGAATTGCGGAGCGCTCGCAATCAGACGCGCCTGCCGCTCGATGCGCATCGGATCGAGGTCGTATTCCGCTCCAGGAACTCTCCAGCCTCCCCATTCCGCCTGACCGGTGATGACGATGGGATAGGTGCCCGGAATGGGGTGGCGTGCGCAGTCCTCCGCCTGTTGCCATTTGTTCCGCGCACGCATGACGCGCCATGTCTCCGCGCCGCGCGGCGCGTTTTCGGCGAGCGGCTGTTCGGCTTGCAGTTCGTCCGCGGCGAATTCGCGTCCCAGGCCCACGTCGTAATAGATCCTCAGGGGCTCGTCGATGCCTTTCGCCCAGTGCGGCACCACCCGCTCGATGAGCGCCCAGGTGCCGACGGGCTTGACATAAACGCGCTGGTTCTTGTGGAACTGGGCCTTGGCCATGATAGCCGTCCCTGCTTGCCGGAACAGGCTAGAAGTCCCACGTTAAACGGTGGTTAAGGCGGCACAGGCGGCAGTGAGTTCTTCGGCGTCTCCGGTTTCGCCCTGCATCCGGGTTTGCGCGATCGATCCCGAAAGCGGGCTTTGCGCCGGCTGCCGGCGCACGCTCGACGAGATCGCGCGCTGGTCTGTCATGAGCGATACGGAACGCCTGCGCGTCATGCGTGCGCTGCCATCGCGGCAGACCAAGGCGCGTTTGCCCGCACAGAACGTTTGAGCTAGGGCTTGCCACCGGTGTTTTCCGCACAAGGAACGGAGCCCAATGCCGCTGCCCAGGCCGGATCTCAGACCCAATACCTACGAGTACGAAACCGAGCCGTTGATCACCCCGAACGGATTTCGTGAATACGATGCCCGCTGGCTTTATGGGGAGGAAATCAACCTTCTGGGTGTAGAAGCGCTGGGGCTTGGGCTGGGGAGCCTGTTTCACGATCGCGGAGCAGGTGCAGTTCCCCGGGTCGCGACCGGGCACGACTACCGTTCCTACTCGCTCGCGATCAAGGACGCGCTGGCGATCGGCTTGCTGCGGGCGGGCTGTCACGTGATCGACATCGGAATGGTGACGACGCCGATTTGTTATTTCGCACAATTTGCGCTCGATGCTCCGTGTGTCGCGATGGTGACGGCAAGTCACAACGAGAACGGATGGACCGGCGTAAAAATGGGCGCGGAACGGCCTTTGACCTTCGGCCCGGACGAGATGCTGCTGCTTAAACAGTTGGTGCTCGAAGGGAAAGGCCTTTCGCGCGGCGGCGGCACATTTTCCCGCGTGCATGACATCCGCCCGCGTTACCTCGATGCGGTCACTCGCGGCCACCGGCTTTCGCGGCCGATGAAGGTCGCGGTTGCGTGCGGCAACGGCACGGCCGGCGCGTTCGGCCCGGAAGCGCTGCGGCGAATCGGAGCAGAGGTGATCGAGGTGGATTGTGCATTGGACTACAATTTTCCCAACTACAACCCGAATACCGAAGACATGCACATGCTGCACGCGATGGCCGACGCCGTACGCGCGAACAATGCCGATCTCTGCATCGGATTCGACGGCGACGGCGACCGCTGCGGCGTGGTCGACGACACGGGACAGGAAATCTTTGCCGACAAGGTAGGCGTGCTGCTTGCGCGCGACCTGTCCGTGCGGTTTCCGCGCGCGAAATTCGTCGCGGATGTGAAATCGACAGGATTGTTCGAAACCGATCCGGTGCTCAAGGAACGCGGCGTCGTCACGGACTACTGGAAAACCGGGCATTCCTATATCAAGCGACGCACGGCGGCGATCAAGGCGCTGGCCGGCTTCGAAAAAAGCGGGCACTATTTCTTCAACCCGCCGATCGGCTTCGGCTACGACGACGGCATTGTCGCAGCAATCGCCGTGCTTGAAATGCTGGACCGCTCCGGAAAAAAAATGTCGGAGCTCGTCGCGGGCCTCCCGCGGACGTGGGGTTCGCCAACCATGGCGCCGCATTGTTCCGACGAGAGCAAATATGCTGTCGTGGAGGCTCTTACGAAAGAGTACGAAAGTCTCAAGGCGCGCGGCGAGAAGCTGCTTGGTCGGGCCATCGCGCGCATCGTGACCGTCAACGGGGTTCGGGTTACTCTCGACGATGGCACGTGGGGACTTGTGCGCGCCTCGTCGAACAAGCCCTCGCTTGTCGTGGTCGTCGAAAGCCCGACATCCGAAGCGGACATGCGCGCGATGTTCGCCGACGTCGATGGGCGACTGTCAAGGCACCCGGAAGTCGGCGAATACGACCAGAAAATCTGATTCGCCCGTTCAGGCGAGCGCGTCCCAGAGCATGCGCGCGGTGGTGATGACGATGAGCGCGGCGAAAATGACGCGCAGCCGCTTCACGTCGATCCAGTGGGCCAGCGCATCCCCTGCAGGCTCCGCGAGCAGCAGGATGGGCGCAATCAGGACAAACCCCAGCAGGTTCACGTAGCCAAGCGAATCCGGCGGCAGTGCTCTGGCGTGCCAACCTGCCAATACGGCGCCGAGCGACGCCGGGATCACGACAATCGCGGCGAGGACAGACGCGGCATCGGTGCGCTGCGTTTGCGCAGGGCCGTGCAGCATCGAGGCCGGAAGCGAGACGGTCTTTCCGCCCATTCCCGTTAGAGCCGCGGCTGTCCCCACGATCAGCGCAAACGCGAGCCGGCCGACCAGACCCGGCAAGAAAGTGACCGCAATCCGTTCTCCTCGCGCAAACGCGACGAAGAGGGCGATGACCGTTGCACTCGTCGCGAAAACCACCGCGAGCATTTGCCCGCTCGCAACCGCCAAAAGCCAGCTCCCGAGTGCGACCCCGGCGAGAGCGGGCACGATCAACTCTCGCACCGAGGAACGATCTGCAGTCCGAATTGCGCCTTGCGCGCCGGAGAGCGTGGCGGGAATGCCCGCGGCCAGCGATGTTCCGATGGCAACATGCATGCGTATGCTGCCGTCCAGGCCGACGGTCGCCAGCACATGATAAAGGACCGGCACCACCACGATGCCGCCGCCGATCCCGAGAATGCCCGCCAAGAGTCCGCCCACCACGCCTGCCAGGACGAGGCCGAGCACCAGCACGGCGAGGTCGGGCTGAGGAAGCGCGTGCAGAATGTCCACGGCTTCAGGCGGCCGCCTGCATGCGGCGATCGACCTCTGGCGATTCCACTCCAAGATATTCCAGCGCGGCGCGCAATGTGCCGATTCCGGCGCCGGCGCGCCCAGCATGCTCGCTCAGATGACGCCGGAACGAGCGGGCGCCGGCACGGCCGTTGAACAGACCCAGCATGTGACGCGTCATCGCATGAAGTGGCACGTCTTCAGCCAAGCGCCGCTCCACATATGCAACATAGGCTTTTACGGCTTCGTTGAGGTCACATACAGGTTCGCCGAAGAAGCGCCGATCGACTTGCGCGAGCAGCGCGGGACTTCGATACGCTGCACGTCCCATCATTACCCCATCGACGTGCTGCAGATGACGCGCGACCTCGTCGAGAGTCGCGACCCCGCCATTCAGGACGATCGACAGCCGAGGATTTTCACGCTTGATGCGATAGACGAGCCGATAATCGAGCGGTGGTAGATCGCGGTTCTCTTTGGGCGACAGACCATCGAGCCACGCTTTGCGCGCATGCACGATAAACGTTGTTGCGCCCGCCTTCGCGCATGCATCGACAAGCGCGCGGACGCTCGTTTCGGGATCCTGATCGTCCACACCGAGCCGGCACTTGACGCTTACCCGGACTTGCACGGCGCGGCGCATCGCATCGATGCACGCGGCGACCAACTCCGGCTCCCGCATAAGGCAGGCACCGAAGCGCCCCGATTGCACGCGCTCGGACGGACAGCCGACGTTCAGATTGATTTCATCGTATCCGAAAGCTTCCCCGATGCGCGCCGCTTCGGCGAGCCGGTCGGGCTCCGACCCGCCCAATTGCAGGGCGACTGGGCACTCGGCCGGATCGAAGCCGATCAGGCGCTCCCTGTCGCCACGTAGCACTGCATCGGCGGTGACCATTTCCGTATAAAGACGGGCTCGGACGCTCAGCAGACGATGGAGATACCGGCAATGCCGATCCGTCCACTCCATCATGGGGGCGACACAGAAGCGGTGAAATCGATCGGCCATTTCGGGCTCTGCGAAGAGAGAGAGAGACGAAATAGCCGGAGATCGCGGGGGATACCAGCCGAACCTTTCCGCGCCACCAGATCAAAGGCGGGATTTTCCCCCCGCTACTGGGACCGCGTCGTCTCGTTGCTGGTGCTCGTGCCGCCGGGCTGCACGATGTCAGGCCCGTCTTCGTCCGGGGTGGGATGCCGGCCGGCATATTCGCCGCCGCTGTTCGTCACCGTGATACGCGGTTGATCCGGGTCCAGCAGGCGCTTCTGTTTCTTCTGTCGACCCTTTTCACTTTCCTCTGCCTTTCCGGTCATTCGACTCTCCTGGTTAGCCTCGAAAAGATAACGAGCGCCGCGGCGCACCGTTGCGACCAAGGGCCGGGGGGGGCCGGTCATCGCCTCCGGTCCTGTGTCGCGCGAGTATTCGTTTGCTCGATCCATGCAAGAATATCGGCCCAGCGCGCGGGACCCTCGATGTCGCGCAACAGCATGTGATAACCCTTCGCATAGCGAATGACGGTCGCCCCGGGTTCGAGTTCCGTGGCAACTTCCCTGAGCGGCGCAGCCGGAATGACCTGGTCGTTGCCGCCGTAAAGAACGAGGATCGGCGGATCGGCCGTCAAATGGAGCGGCGCCTCGCGCGCTTCGCTCATCAGGTTTACAAGTCCATAAACCTGGTCGACGCGCGGTGCATGTTCGTAAAGAGGATCGCGGGCCAGCTTGCGCAGTAGGGAAAAATTGTCGGTGGCGAGAATGTGCAATCCTTCTCCGGACACGTGCAGGCCGGGCACCGTGTGGGCGACGGTCCACAGAACCGCGCGATAGAGAAACGGCATGTCTTCACGCGACCACACCGCCGGAGAAACGAGAACGACTCCGTTCACATGCGGCGGCCGGTCGCTCGCAAGCGCGGTGAGTACGACCGAGCCGCCCATGCTCTCGCCCAGCGCGTAGACAGGCACTCCCGGAAACCGCGCCCGGATTGCATCCACGCAATCGTCGAGATCGTTCCGCATCACCACGGCGCCGGCCCACAGTCCTCTGTTGGGTGCGGCTCCAAACCCGCGCTGATCGTAGGCGTAGACGGAAACGCCGTGGGCGGCCCACCACGGACCCGGCAGGTCGAAGGCCTGCGAATAGTCGCTCATGCCGTGCAGTGCGACGATGACCGCCTGCGGGTGAGGTGCGTCCCAGTGACGGAGGGGAAGGCGCAGCCCGTCACGCGTAACAAATGCATCGCCCGCGATGACGGGCCGATCGATTGTGGCTCCGCGTGGTGCGAGCATCGGTGCGCAGGCTGTGAGGGCGAAAAGGCCTAGCGCGACAACACGTCCCGGACGCGTCTGCGCAAGTAAGGCAGCAAATCCCGTTCGAACCATGGATGTTTCTTGAGCCAGCCGGTGTTGCGCCACGAAGGGTGCGGCAGAGGAATATAACGCGGCGCGTACTCGTGCCATGCCAGCACGGTCTCGGTCAGGCTCCGCTTATTCTGGGCGCCGAGATGCCATTGCTGGGCGTGGCACCCGACCAGCAACGTGAGCCGAATGTCGGGCAACGCTGCCATAAGCCGCGGTCTCCAGATGGCGGCGCATTCGCGACGCGGCGGCAGATCGTGGCCGGCCTCGTCATAGCCGGGGAAGCAGAACGCCATGGCGGCGATTGCAACACGCGCTTCGTCGTAAAAGGTCTCGCGCTCGATTCCCATCCAATTGCGCAGACGGTCGCCGGAGCGGTCATTGAACGAGACCCCGGTCTCGTGGACGCGCAGGCCTGGCGCCTGGCTCGCAACCAGCAACCGTGCGGTCCTGCTTGCATGCAGGACAGGCCGCGGCTCGTGCGGCAGCTGAGGAGCGCAGGTCCGGCACGCCCGTATGCGCGCGAGCAATGGCTGCAAGGTAGCACCCAAAGACGTTTCCGGGGAATGGCCCGACATGCCGTTCAATTCGGTTTCGGCTCTAGTCGACCAGCGCGACTGCTCTGCACCCGGCATGGGCGCCGACGCAAGCCAAATCGGACTCGCCGTACAGCCCCGAACGGTCGGACAGCTTTATGCGAATCGGTAGGCTGTGTACGCCAGATGGCAGGAACGAAGTCTCGCAACGCAGAATCCGCGGCCGTGTCCCGCCTTCCGCCCGAGACACGCGAGCATTTTACCGGTCTGCAAGATAATTCTGCTTGGGTAAGCTGCTTCCAACCGGCCTGGCGATGAACCGCTGTCATTGAAGCGTGTAACAGACCCAGGCGCTGCCGGCCGGATTGCGATGCGGTTTGACTCGGCGGCTACCTTCACCCTAGTCGGGAGGCGCTGCGGGAGAACACCGGGCTCTTGCAGCGCGTCCGGCGAAACTGAGCAAAGCACATGACGGCAATCCCCTTCACGGCGTCGGCGGCCCCACAACCGCTCGCCCCGCTCAGGCGGACAGCCGCGAGGATCAGTGCCCTGCGCGGCTGGAAGCGGTTTCTGCTTGCATTCGGTGCCGGCCTTGTCTCGGCGCTCGCATTTGCTCCCTTTGGAGTTTTCCCCGCGCTTCTGATCGCTACATCGCTGCTGGTGCTCCAGGTCGACGGCGCATCTGCGGAGGCACGACCATGGCGTGTGGCCGCGTGTGTCGGCTGGACGTTCGGTTTCGGACAATTTCTCGCCGGCCTCTACTGGGTCGGATACGCCTTCACAGTCGATGCCACCGACCATGCGTGGCAGATTCCGCTCGTCGCACTGTTGCTACCCGGTTTTCTTGCACTATACCCCGCGCTCGCCTGCGCGATGACTGCTGCCGTCCGGATTTCCGGCAGTGGGCGAATCTTTTTATTCGCGGCCGCCTACGCCGTGTGCGAGTGGCTGCGTGGGCATCTGCTGACGGGACTGCCCTGGAACCTGCCGGCGTACGCCTGGGGCGCGGTGCCGGGGATCATGCAAAGCGCTGCGGCGATAGGCTCCTACGGGCTGACGCTGCTCACCCTGCTCCTCGGGGCGTCTCTCGCGGAACTGGGAAGCTCGCGCCAGCGCGCCTGGATTCTGCCGGCCGCGATGGCCGGACTCTTTGCAGCCCTCTGGATTGGCGGAGACCTGCGTCTGGACCTTTTGCATCCGGGAACGGTCCCTGGCGTGCGCCTGCGTCTCGTGCAGCCCGATGTTCCGCAGGCGGAGAAAATGCGCCCCGAACTCGAGCTACGCAATTGGCGGCGACTCATCGATCTGAGCCGGATGCCCGCGCGGCGCACGCCCACTATCGTCGTCTGGCCCGAAGCCGCGCCGCCGCCGTTTCTCCTGCAGCGGGTACCAGAAGCCTTGCAGCCGATTGCCCGCCTGACGCCCGACAATCACGTGCTCATGACCGGCACCGTTCGGGCTGCGGCGTTGCCACGTGGCGGGTTCCGCTATTTCAACAGCTTCTTCATCTTCGCGCATGGGGCGCGGCTGATCGGTCTCTACGACAAGTCCCATCTGGTCCCTTTCGGCGAATATCTGCCTCTGCCGGGGCTACTTCACGCGCTGGGGCTGAGCAAGATCGTCGATATGCCCGATGGATTTGCGGAAGGTTCCGGGCCGCGAACCTTTGCAATCCCCGGAGCGCCGCCAGTTGGACCCCTCATTTGTTATGAGATAATTTTTCCCGGCGCGGTGGTTGGCGCGGTACGCCCCGGTTGGATCGTGAACGTCACGGATGACTCCTGGTTCGGCCCCTCGACGGGACCTTACCAGCATCTGCTAATCGCGCGGATGCGCGCGATCGAGGAAGGCCTGCCGGTCGCGCGGGACGCCAACACCGGCATTTCCGCCATCATCGATCCCTTGGGACGGATTACAACAAGTCTGGCACTCGGAGAACGGGGCGATATCGACGGCGATCTGCCGCGAGCGCTGCCGACCACGGTTTATGCGCGTTTAGGTGATACGGCCTTTTTGCTCCTGCTGCTACTTTGCTTTTTGTGGGCCTTTGCAAACGTGCGCGCGGCAAAACTTCGGAGGGTGGCGCCTTCAGGTTCGGAAATGCCTTTGCAAGTTGCAGGAACGCGTTAAGGTTGGGCCACAGAAAACGGAATATTCGTGTCCGACGCAGTGCCCAAGAAGCAGGCCAACCCTATTGACGCCCAGGTCGGCAACCGGGTGCGCCTCCGACGCATGCTGGTCGGCATGAGCCAGGAAAAGCTCGGTGATCTCCTGGGACTCACGTTCCAGCAGGTGCAGAAATACGAGAAGGGCGTCAACCGGATCGGGGCGGGCCGCCTCTATCAGGTCGCCCATATCCTTGGCGTGCCGATCAGCTACTTTTATGAGGATGTCGCTGGCGGGGAACCTGACGGCGCGGCGGCTGCGAATGACCAGACAACGCAACCGGTCATGGAATTTCTGTCCAGCGGCGAGGGACTTCAGCTTGCGCTGGCTTTCATGCGTATTCGCGAAGGCAAGGTTCGCAAGCGTGTCATCGAACTCGTCAAGACTTTGGCGGATGGCGAGGAGCCCGCCGGGGCACCCTAGGGCGCACACTCTCCTCTCAGTTCGTATTGCGATCGAGCAGCCTTCGGGCGATCACCTGCGCCTGAATTTCGCCCGCACCTTCAAAAATATTGAGAATGCGCGCGTCGCATAGAACCCGGCTCGCCGGAAACTCAAGCGCAAAGCCATTGCCGCCATGGATCTGCACCGCGCCGTCGGCGGCCGCCCAAGCCGCGCGCGCGGCGAAAAGCTTTGCCATGCCGGCTTCCAGATCGCAGCGGCGCCCCTCGTCTTTTTCGCGAGCGGCGTAATAGGCGATCTGTCGCGAAGCAGCGATGTCGACCACCATCGCCACCAGTTTGTCGCGTACGCGGGGAAATTCGAAAATCGCACGGCCGAATTGCCGGCGTGCGAGCGCGTAGCCAAGACCCAGGTCGAGCGCGCATTGCGCCACGCCGATGGCCCGCGCGGCGGTCTGGATGCGCGCCGACTCGAAGGTCTGCATAAGTTGCTTGAATCCGTTGCCCTCTTCTTCGCCGAGGAGATTGCCGGCCGGAATTTCGAACCCGTCGAAGCCGATCTCGTACTCTTTCATCCCGCGATAGCCGAGGACGCGGATTTCCCCGCCGGTCATGCCGGCGGCTGGAAAGGGATCCGCGGTGCTGCCCCGCGGCTTCTCCGCAAGAAACATCGAGAGGCCGTGCCAGTCGCGCGACGCAGGATCCGTCCGCGCCAGCAGCGTCATGAGATCGGCACGCGCGGCATGGGTGATCCAGGTCTTGCTGCCATAGATGCGATAAAGCGCGCCCTGCCGTTCGGCGCGTGTCTTCAGCGCGCCGAGATCGGAGCCGACGTCGGGCTCGGTGAAGACGGCGGTAGGAAGCGTCTCGCCGCGCGCGATGCGCGGCAGCCAATGCGCACACTGCGCCGCATTGCCGCCGGAGAGGATCAGTTCGGCCGCGATTTCGGAGCGCGTGCCGAGCGAGCCCACGCCGATATAGCCGCGGCTCAATTCTTCCGAAACCACGCACATCGCCGTCTTTGAAAGACCCGTGCCGCCATAGATTTCCGGAATCGTCAGTCCGAAAACGCCCAACGCGCCCATCTCCTCAACGACATCGAGAGGGATGAGTTCGTCGTTCAGGTGCCAGGACTGCGCGCGCGGTGCGACTTTCTGCTGCGCGAACCGGAAGAACTCCGCGCGGATCATATCCATCGTTTCGTCAAGGCCGGGATCGCCGAAATGCATCGCGCCGACGCTGCCGGCGAGGCGTTCGGCAACCGCCGCGCGAGTCGCGCTGGCGGCGCCGAGTGCGATCAGTTCGCGCACCGCCGGTGCGAGAAAGCCGTTTATCTCGTCGGCATCGAGACCCATGTCGCCGGCGCGCGCGATCTCGTTTTGACTCATGGGCACGCCACCCGCGAGTTGAGCAAGATATTCGCCGAACGCGGCTGCCAGGATCAGCCGTTCGAGTTCGCCCAGCCGATTTTCGCAGGCAAGATTTCGCGCCCAGCGCGCGAGCTGCCGTAAAACTTCGGTCGTCGTAGCATACCACGCAAGCGCGTGGGTGGCGCGCTGCGCCCGGTCGAAGAGCGCCGGTGAGACGGTGCCCTCGCTCTCGACAGCGGCGCGCACCTGCGCCTTCGCGGAGGCGACAAGACCTTCCGCCGCGAGCACTGCCTCGTCACAGCGATCGAGAAGATGAGGCGGGAGAAACTGCATAGCGGCGCGCAGGTGGGTCGGCACGGGATCATAACCTATCGAATCAATTTCACCATTCCCGATGGCGGCGAGCCGCTATGGATGCGTCCAGCCAGCGGGCGATCGTTTTCGGGGCGAGCTTGTCCGTATCGCGATCGGCCATCAAATTTGCGCGCTGCATCTCGGGAAGCGCGATGGCTCCCACGAGGGGCGTGAGCGCCGCGATGAGATGTAAATCGTGCGCATGGGCGGGCGAGATGAGAAGAACAGCATCGTAGGGCGGGAAGGCAGCTTTGGGATCGGAGAGAATCCGCAGATGGTACTGCGCGATCCGCCCGTCGCTTGAAAAGGCGGAGATCACATCAACGTCGCCGGAGACCACGGCGCGATAGAGAAAGTTTGCCTGATACTGGCGCTCGGTGCCGAACTTCAATCCGTAGGTGCGCTCCACGGCACGCCATTCCGGCCGGCCGAAGATTTCGTAATCGCCGCCGATCCTGAGGCGGGGCGCGTAGCGGGCGAGATCGGCCAGCGAGTGAATGCCGAGCGCCTGCGCGCGGTCGGCTCGCATGGCCAGTGCGTAGGCGTTCTCGAAACCGAGCGGACCGAGGCAGCGGATGCCGCGCGTCCTCGCAAGCCAGGCTGTCATGCGCGCGAGAAGCTTCTGCCGGCCGGGGAGATCGCGGCGTTTCATGTCGTCGGCCCAGATCGTGCCGGAATAATCGACATAAACGTCGATATCGCCAGCCGCGAGCGCATCGAAAATCACCGTCGATCCCAAACCGTCCCGGCGCGCGGTGGGAATGCCGGCCGCGCGCAAGCGGTCCTCGATCAGCGCACCCAGGATGTATTGCTCTTCGAAACTCTTTGTTCCGACCACGACCAGCGCTTGGCCGCGCCCCGCGAGAGGCACAAGACTCGCCCCGAAAAGGAGCACGAGACCTGCAAGAGCGGCTGCGAGCCGCGCGCGCGACCGTCGAACGAGACCGGCTTCTGCCAGCGCAAGCAGCCGGTCGACAAGAAGCGCGAGCAGCGCGGCGGCAACGCAGCCGAACAGCACCGAGACCCAATTCTCGGTCTGCAGGCCGGAGAAGATGTAATTGCCGAGGCTCGTCTGTCCAACGGGCGTGGACAGGGTCGCCGCGCCGATCACCCAGACCGCTGCGATGCGGACGCCAGCGACAATGACGGGCGCGGCAAGCGGCAGTTCGACGAGAGCCAGTGATTGCGTCCGCGTCATGCCGACGCCCTGCGCCGCCCGTTTCACCGCAGGGTCGACGCTTTCGATTCCGGCGATCGTGTTGCGCAGCACCGGAAGCATCGCATAGAGCGCGAGCGCGAACAGCGCCGGCAGAAATCCCAGCGCGCGGAAACCCACGCCGAAGACTGCGCGTGCAAAGGCCGAGACGGCGAGCAGGAGCGGATAAAACAGCGCGAGCAGCGCGAGCCCCGGTATGGTCTGCACGATGCTGGCGAAGCCGAGCGCCGTGCCGCGAAGAGTGCGCGATCCGAGTGCTGCGAGAGCGAGCGGAATACTGATGCCAACACCGATCAGGATCGCCGCGAGGCTAAGGAGCACATGCCAGCCGAGATAATCCGGCAGGTGCGCCCAGGCTGCTGCGAACGCGTCGCCTTCGCCGCTCATGCGTTGCGCGCCTCGAGCGCGGCGAGCGCCCGCGCCCGGCGGCGCGGAGTTTCGACCATCGAGCGCACGAAGTCGTCGGCGGGTGCAGCAAGAAGTTCCCGCGGCGTACCCACCTGCACGAGCCTTCCCGCTCGCATCAGCGCAATCCTGTCGGCGAGCAGCATCGCCTCCGTCATGTCGTGCGTGACCATGACCGTGGTGAGCCCGAGCCGTTCGTGAATGCGCCGGTAGTCGGCGGAGAGCTCATCGCGCGTCGGCGCATCGATGGCGCCGAATGGCTCGTCCATCAGCATGATGCGCGGCCGCGCGGCCAGCGCGCGCGCCACACCGACGCGTTGGCGTTCGCCACCCGAAAGCGCAGACGGGTAAGCCGCACGGACGCGTGCCGGATCGAGCCTCACCAGGACCAGGAGCTCGTCCGAAGTTGGAATATCGCTGGTGCGCGCGCGCCTGCCGAGAAGCTTCGGCACAATGCCGACATTCTCGGCTACCGTCATGTGCGGAAAAAGGCCCGTGTCCTGGAACACGAAGCCGATCTCGCGCCGCAGAGCGACGGGATCGCGGGCGCGCACGTCCACACCGTCAATCAGCACCGCGCCGCCTGTCGGCTCGACAAGGCGGTTGATCATCGACAGCGTGGTGGTCTTGCCGCTTCCCGAAAGACCCGCGAGCACCAGGAACTCGCCGGAGTCTACGCGCAGATCGAGGCCCTCCACGGCGCGATGCAGGCCATAAGCGCGCGACAGGTCGCGTAGTTCGATCATCTTCCGGCGGACGAAGCCCGCGCGCCCCCGCTCTTGCCGCTCGTCTCATCATTAGAAGCGCTCCGCCGCCTCCGCAACGTCGCGCAAGTCCGCGGAGCTGAATTCAGCGCCCCGGCGGCGGCGGCCACAATTCCCGCAGGCGGTATTTGGCGCAGCCGAAATTCCCTGCCGTTCGCTTGGGCCGGAGGGCGCGGGTTCGGTCGGCGCCGGGGGACGATAATCGAAAAGGACTGATTGTCCCCCTCATCGGTAGCGTCGGCGCGGGGGAGACATTTCTTGAGCATGCTCCATGTGGTAAATCCGTCCGCGCAGCGCGCGGGAGTCGAAATCGAATCGGGCCATGACGGATCTGCTGTTCGAAAAATCCGGCCGGATCGTCACGCTGACGATCAACCGGCCACAGTCGCGCAACCCTCTGGGCGAAGCGGGCGACGGCGCGCTGTTCGAGGATGCCGCCGCGCGCATCAACGAAGATCGCGAAGTGCGCTGCGCGATCCTGACCGGCGCGGGCAAGGCGTTCTCTGCGGGCGGCAATCTCAAGGCGATGCGGGAACAAACGGGACCCTTCGGCGGGCCCGGCGTGCGAATCCGCGAAGGCTATCGCTCCGGCATCCACCGCATGGTGCGCGCGCTGTGGAGCATCGAGGTGCCGCTGATCGCGGCGGTGAACGGTCCGGCGATCGGACTCGGCAATGACGTCGCGTGTCTCGCCGATCTGCGTCTTGCCGCCGACGGCGCGGTGTTCGGCGCGAGCTTTCTGAAGATGGGGCTCGTGCCTGGCGATGGCGGCGCCTGGATTCTGCCGCGCCTGATCGGACAGGCGCGCGCGGCCGAACTGTTCTTCACCGGCGACACCATCGATGCGACGACCGCGCGCGAATGGGGTCTTGTTTCAAAGATCGTTCCCGCGGCGGAGCTGATGAACGAAGCCCGCGCGCTGGCGGAGCGAATCGGCCGCCAGCCACCCCATGTGCTGCGCTTGACCAAACGCCTGATGCGCGATTCCGAGCGGGCGAGCTTCGAAACGGTGATGGAACTGTCGGCGGCCTTTCAGTCGCTCGCGCATCTCACCTCCGATCACCGCGAAGCCGTCACTGCCTTCTTCGAAAAGCGCCCGCCGGATTTCAAGGGCGAGTGACGCGCAGCGCCTCCTCCCGTCCTCGCCGATGCTCGGGGGGGTCACCCGGATGTCTGTGCGCGCTGGAGGATTTTGCCGACCTGCTCGGTCCCGGAGGCGTAGGGCCGCGCGGCCGAAAAATCGGAGATGCGCGACCAAGCCGCGGCAACCGCATCGGCATTCGCTTCGCGGCCGAGATTGACGCCGTCCGTTTCCACCATCTGCGCCGCTGCGAATACGCCCGCGCCCGCCGTCACGATCACGCCGCTCGGCGCATCCTCGCTCGAAAGAAACACCACGGCCGGCGTGACGTATTCCGGCTTGAGCATTTCGAGCATCGGCGGCGGCATGAGGCTTTCCGTCATGCGGGTGGCCGCGACCGGACATACAGCGTTGGTTCGGACGTTGTCCTTCGCGCCTTCGAGCTTCAGCGTATGCATGAGGCCGACCAGCGCGAGCTTGGCCGCACCGTAATTCGCCTGGCCGAAATTGCCGTAGAGACCCGTCGACGACGTCGTGACGACGATGCGCCCGTATTGCCGTTCGCGCATATGCGTCCACACCGCTTTCGCGGGCTTGACCGTGCCCATGACATGCACGTCGACGACCGCTGCGAAATCCTTCAGCTCCATCTTGCCGAAGCTCTTGTCGCGCAGGATTCCGGCGTTGGCGACGAGGATGTCGATGCGCCCGAACGCGTCGAGCGTCTGGGCGACCAGATGCGCCACCCCTGCGTCGTCGGTGACCGAGGCGCCGTTGGCGATCGCGGTGCCTCCTTGGGCCTTGATCTCGGCGACGACCTTTTCGGCCGCCTCGGAAGAACCGCCGGTGCCGTCCACGGCACCGCCCAGATCGTTGACGACGACCTTCGCGCCGCGGCGGGCGAATTCGAGCGCATGCGTGCGGCCAAGCCCGCCGCCCGCGCCGGTGACAATGGCGACCCTGTCGTCGAAGCGAATGCTCATGTTTGTTTCCCTGCCTTCCGCACGCAAGTGTCTGCCATGCCGCTTTGAAGCGTCAAGCTGAAGCGGGCCGCACCACCGGCCGACGCGGCGCCCGCAGCAGCGCATTCGCCGGCCGTTCGATCGCGGCATACAGGAACGCGCCCCAGGCAATCGCCGCCATCACCAGCAGCGCGGGCTCGAGCCAGTGCCAGACCGGCGCCCAGTCCGCCCAGCTGCGCCCCAGCACCAGGTCGCCCGGCGCGGGATAAAGATGAACCTCGGCGTGGCGAAGAAACTGCAACAGCGGCGTCTGGCCGATGTAGATGGCGTATGACCATGCGCCGAGCGCGAGCGGAACCGGAGTCGCCAGCGCGCGAGCGAGAGCGCCGCGATCGAACGACAGCACAAAGACCAGCGCAATTGCCGGAAGTGCGGTGTAGATGTCGGCGGGCCGGTGTGACCAACCGGTATTGTAGAGCGCAGTGAACAAACAGATCACGACCACAAGCTGCGCGAATGTGAACGCAAACTCCGGCAATGCCGCCGCGCGCCCGCGCATCATGCGATTCAGAATCGCAAAACCGACGCCCACCGCAAACGCAGCCATCCCGCGCCAGATGCCGTCGTGAAATGTGAGGTCGAGGCCATAGCGCGGCTCGGCCAGCAGCGCGAGTCCCGCCGCACCGCCGATAATCAGAAGCAGCGCCGTCTTCCACCCGCCGCGCGACGCAAGGAGATAAAGCGGAAAGAGCAGGCAAAGCAGAAACTCCACGCTCACGAACCACGCGGCTCCGTTCCATGAGAGATACGGAAAGAGATTCCACGCCTGCACGAGGAAAAGATTGGCGATGAACGTCGGCGCACTGACGATGGGATGCCAGCGCTCGTCGTAGATCGAAACGTAACCGCCGCGGGCCGCCAGCGAGCGCAGCGCGACGACCATGCCGAGGATGAGGAGCAGTATCGCAAGATGCAGCGGATAGAGCCGCGCAAGCCGCGCCCGCAGGAATGTCGCGTAACCGCGGGGCCGCCAGAGTTCGCGCAGGCGCTCGGCATAAACATATGTCAGCACGAAGCCGGAAAGTGCAAAGAAAAACTCGACCCAGAGATAGCCGCGAGCGACAACGAGATCGAACCACCAGGCGCCGCGATATCCGTGCCCTTCGCAGTAATGAAACAGCACCAGCACGAGCGGCGGCAGCGCGCGGGCACCCTGCAGCGCACGGATCGTGGGAACGCCGGCGGAGACCGTCATGGGAGCAGCGCTAGCGGCTGCGGCATCCGCGCACAAGGCTTTCCCTGAAACTTTGCTTACTCCGCCTGCCCCATCGCGTCTGCGCAGGATCGCACTCCCGCTGTGGAAATGATTGCGCACGGCTGCCGCTCAAAACGCGTACCGGGCCACGAGAAATCCAGCGACGAGCAGAACCAGAAAAACTACGAAGACGAGTTCGAGGCGCTTCTCTATGAATCCGCGCACCGGCTCTCCGAATATGTAGAGCAGCCCGGCTTCGAGCGAGAAGCGTGCTCCGCGGGTGACGATCGACAGAAGGATGAACAGGCCGAGATTGTAGCCTGCGAATCCGGACGCGATGGTGACGAGCTTGTAGGGAATCGGTGTGAGCCCCTTGATCAGGATGATCGCGGCGCCCCATTTTGCATAAGCCGCGCGGAACGCCGTGAGGCTCGCGCCATACCCGTAAGCGTGAATCAGCCAATGGCCGACCGAATCGTACAGGAGCGCGCCGATCGCGTAGCCCAGCAATCCTCCGGTCACCGAAAACAGCGTGCACCATCCGGCGAGCAGAAAGGCGCGGCGGCGATCCGCCAGCACCATCGGCACGAGCAGCACATCGGGCGGCAAGGGGAAGAACGAGCTTTCCGCAAAGGAAGCGGCCGCCAGCGCCCACCAGGCGTAGCGGCCGTCCGCATGCCCGATGATCCAGCGATAGAGCGATCTGAGCGCACCTTCGCGCGCCGGTGTGTCGATGCGCTCGCTCACGAATCGTCCCCGAACAGTCGTCGGTTCCTACCAATCGCACTGCCGAACGTCCATCCTGCGCGCACTTGCCGCGAAAAATCGCTTTGGCTAGCTTCCGGCTGTTTGTAAAAAGTCGGCAGCGCATGGCGTCGCGACGATCGGGCAGGACCGGCAAGGGAAAATCGCCCCGGGGGCGCGCGCCGAAAATTCCGGCGGGCAAACGCCGTGCCGTCAAACGCGCGAAAAAGCGGCTGCCCGTCGCCAAGCCCGCCGTTCCGCTGCGTCCGCGCCAGCACCTCTCGCGACGAATTCCGGCGGCGGCTCCGCGCCGTGCCGGGCAACCGAAGCGCCGGCCCGGGAGCGACGTGTGCGAGCGCGGCCTCGACCGCAATGCCGCGAATTTCCAGCCTTTGACGCCGCTGTCGTTCCTCGAACGCGCCGCACTCGTCTGTCCCGCGCACACGGCAATCATCCATGGGCGGGCGCGATACAGCTATGCCGATTTCTACGCCCGCGCGCGCCGTCTCGCTTCGGCCCTTTGGGAGCGCGGCATCCGGCGCGGCGACATTGTCGCCGTGATGCTCGCCAACACACCGCCGATGCTCGAAGCCCATTACGGAGTTCCGATGGCGGGTGCTGTCCTTTGCACGCTCAACACCCGTCTCGATGCGGCGGCGCTCGCCTTCATGCTCGATCACGGCGAAGCGAAGGTGCTGATCACCGACCGCGAATTCGCACCCGTGATCAGGGAGACGCTTGCGCGCGCCAGGGTGCGGCCGCTGGTGATCGACGCAGACGACACGGAGTTCCCGCAATCGGGTGAGCGGCTGGGCGACATCGCGTATGAGCAATTTCTTGCGGGTGGCGATCCGGATTTCGCCTGGAGGACGCCGGCCGACGAATGGGACACAATAGCGCTGAATTACACCTCGGGTACGACCGGCAATCCCAAAGGCGTCGTCTTTCACCATCGCGGGGCAGCGCTCATGGGCTACGACAACGTGCTCGCCGCCCATCTGCCGCACCATCCGGTGTATTTGTGGACTTTGCCGATGTTTCATTGCAACGGCTGGTGCTTTCCCTGGAGCCTGTCGGTGGTCGCGGGCACGCATGTCTGTCTGCGCTCGGTACGCGCCAAGCCGATCTACGACCTCATCGCGGAGCACGGGGTGACGCATCTGTGCGGCGCACCCATCGTGATGTCCACGCTCGTGAACGCTGCCAAGTCCGAGCGCCGGCCGCTGCCGCATCGGGTGGAGTTCATCACCGCCGCAGCACCGCCGCCCGAATCCGTGCTGGCCGCGATGTCGGAAGCGGGATTCGGCGTCACCCACGTCTACGGGCTCACGGAAACCTACGGACCCGCCGTGGTCAACGAATGGCGTCGGGAGTGGGACAGTCTCGACGCGAATGCGCGCGCCGCGAAGAAGGCGCGCCAGGGTGTGCGCTATCATGCGTTGGGCGAACTGTCGGTCATGAACCCCGAAACTATGGAGCCGGTTCCCGCCGACGGCGAGACGCTCGGCGAAGTGATGTTTCGCGGAAACATCGTGATGAAAGGGTATCTGAAGAACCCCGCCGCGACGAAGGAAGCCTTTGCGGGCGGGTGGTTTCATTCCGGCGATCTCGGCGTGCTGCACGCGGATGGTTACCTCCAGCTCAAAGATCGCTCGAAGGACATCATCATCTCGGGCGGCGAGAACATTTCCTCAATCGAGTTGGAAGACGTTCTTCTGAAACATCCTGCGGTTCTGCACGCGGCGGTGGTTGCCAAGCCGGACGACAAGTGGGGCGAAACACCGTGCGCTTTCATCGAGCGGAAATCCCGTCAGCCGAATGTTTCGGAACAGGACCTGATCGCCTTTTGCCGCGAGCGTCTCGCCCACTACAAATGCCCGCGGCACGTCGTGTTCTGCGAAATTCCGAAGACCTCGACGGGCAAGATCCAGAAGTTCAAGCTCCGCGAACGCGCCAAATCTCTCCGATAATTCGTTCGCGGATGGTGGCGCCGTATCCGGGGTCCCCTGTCCGGCGCCCCAGGGTTCCGATTTGTGCCGGGATTTCTTGCAGTTAACTCTCATTTGCCATCCGGATCAATTGCTACTAACATATGTTCGTCCGCCGCATCCGCGCCGGATTCCACTAGGAGGGGCAATCATGAAGACGGTGATCACGGCGTGTGCCGCCGTGCTGGCAATGACATTTCCTGCCGCAGCGGCCGGCATGGCGGCAGCGCCACAGCAGCTTGTCGACCTCGAAACGGCGTGGTCCAAGGCCATGACGCAAAGAGACACGGCCGCCATTTCGACAATCGTGGCGGATGACTGGATAGGTCAGAACGATAGCGGCAAACCGGAGAACAAGACTGCGTATCTTGCCGAGATCAAATCGGGAGACATGTCGGCGGCAAGCATGACCAATCATGACGTGCATGTGCGCCTGCTCCATAATGTGGCCCTGGTTCAGGGCGCCGATGACGAAAAGAGCTCATACAACGGCAAGGATACGAGCGGCACCTATACCTGGATGGACGTTTTCGAAATGCGCGGCGGCAAATGGGTCGCCGTCGCCTCCCAGGTCACGAAGGTATCGCCACGCAAGTAATTTGACGGTTGCCCCCTCCGTGCCGGAGGGGCGCAATCTCTTCCTTCGGGAGCAATCGTCGGCCGGCCCCGAACTCCCGCAACGGGGCCTGATCGTCTTTTGCGGCGATCGTCTCGCCCATTACGAATGCCCCCGCCTGGTTGTGTTCTGCGAGATTCCGAAAACTTCGGAATCTGGCGGCTGGGGCGGGTCAGGGCGTCCATTTCAGCGCGAGATTGTAGGAAATGCGGTCGGCTTCGCGCGCGTTCACGATGCCGGTGTTGACGGATCCCACGAGATGCCACCGGTCGCTGAAATCATAGAGCGCCGCCAGCCCGATCGCGGTGCTCGCGCCAAACCCTGTGGCGCTGCGCGTTTGTCCGAATATTTCTGCGCCAAGCTGCAGCGTCTTCGTCACATCGCGCTGCAGCGCCCAGCCGTAAATCGCATAATCCCGGTTTGTCGATCCGGGATTGTTCACCAATCCGCCACCGCCGAAGGTGGTCCACGGCCCGAGAGATTTTTGCAGCCATAGCGGCAGCAGCTCGCTCACCGGCGTGCTGTGGGCGGCAGCACCCACCGGAATGGAAATCTGTGGAAAGATTGCCGCTTGCGGTCGCCAGCCGTCATCGTCCTCTTCCAGAAATCGGTACTTGACGCCACCGCCCAGCGGCGCCCAGACAATGCCCATGCCGCCCGGTCCCGGATTGGGATTGAGCGGCGCCGACCAAGTGAGCTGAACGTCGGTCCACGCCCCGTAATTGATCTCGAACCCGACGCCCGGAGCCGCGAATGCTCCGGCTGCGCTTGTTCCTTCGACGTAAAGATAGTTCTCGAAATGACCGGTATCGGTGGGCTCGGAATCGTCGGTCAGGTAGGGCGGACCGGCGAACGCGTGGCCGCAGCATGTCGCGCCCAACAGTGCCGCCGCGACGGCGGAGCCCAAGGTCCGCGGCAATTCCGTCTCCCCTTCTCGCTGCACGCAGGCTTGAGCGTCGCGCGACGGCAGGCCGCCCCCTGTGCGCCGCTAGTCGCAAGACCGAAATCTCCCATCGCGCGCGGGAGATCAAGGTTTTTTCAGCTTCGCTTGCGTTTGGAGCGCGAGGTCGTCCGCTTTGTCCCGCCGGCGGATTTTCGCGGGCTCTTCAACTTGCGGCGAGTCTTCAGGCGCGTCGCGTTCTTCCCACCCATCGCCGGGCTGCTCTCGCGCCGCGCGCGGGCACCCACATGGGACTTACCTTCGGCTTCCTGTTGATAGGTGTCTCCGCGGGCTTCTTTCCACTCGCTCTTGCGTTCTGCCGTCTGGTTCTGCACCTTGCTCCGGTATTGCGACGCTCCCGCCTCGTTCAGCGCAATGGCGATCGCCTGTTTGCGGCTTTTCACCTTGCCTGCTTTGCCGGTGCGCCCGCTTTTCAACTCGCCATGCTCGTATTCGTGCATCACCCGGCCAATGGTTTTCCGCTGCCGCGGGGTCGTTTTCGCCATGTTCGGAAACTCCAGATTTCTATCGGCAACGTTCTTTCGAAATGACCGGTTCCTGTCTCTCGCGTGCGAGACAGAAAATCGTTTCATGGCAGCGCGCAGGAATGGGCATGGGGACAAACTAGCCGCGGCCGGTTAGGCTGCGCGCGCCGCAGGCAAACGCCCGAGGTTTCCGATGATGCCTCTTCACTCGATACGCTCTGCCTTTCTTGCGCTCGCGTTTCTCGCCGCCGCACCCGCTCTGGCGCAAACCGTCCGTGTCGCGCCATTCGACAGCATCGAATTGGAGGGCGGCGGTCATGTTGTCGTCCACTACGGCAGGGCACAGCAAGTCCGGATCGTGAGCGGTTCCGCGGCATTTACCCGCTTCGTGACGGACGGATCGCGCAAGCTTCGCATCGAAGCCTGTAATCGCGAGTGCCCGCGCCATTACGATCTGCAAGTGGAGATCACCACGCCGCGCATCGAGGGTCTTGGGGTGTCCGGCGGTGGCGCGATCGACAGCACGGGCGGATTTCCGCCCCCGCGCCGGCTCGCGCTCGGCGTCGAGGGCGGAGGCATGGTGGACGCGCGCGCGCTCGGCGCGCAGAACGTCGATGCAGGGGTGGACGGTGGCGGAGTGATTCGGCTGCGCGCGAGCGGCAGGCTCACGGCTGCGGTCAATGGCGGCGGCCTCATCCGTTACTGGGGCAATCCCAAAGTCACACAGGCCATCAGCGGCGGCGGCACCGTCGAGCGCGGCGAGTGAACCCGCGGCGCCTCGGTTTCTCTTGAGCCGCCTGCGCCAGTGTTAGAGGCCCACAGCCAGCCGCGGGGAAAAGGACATCACGGCGAGCAGAATCACGATCGCTACGATCACAGCGTGCAGCGTGACGTGCAGTGTGTCCGGCCTGATCCCGTTGCGCGCCGGCAGGAATGCGTGCGTCCGGCTGAACATCGCCTGATACCGGGTGGCGCGGGCCGGATCCGTGACCAGGAGATACGGTACCCACCAGGCCCGCAGCATGCCGTAAACCGCTGCGCCGTAGCTGACCCATAACCACCACATCAGCCAGGAGGGAAATTCCGTGCCGGCAAACCAGGCGCTCGCCACAAAGCCAATCGCAAAAGGCAACGTGCTGAGCACCGTTACGTTGACAAGCTTGATAGTCGGGTCGGCCGCCTGCACCGCCGCCACATCGTTGAGAGTCCCCAGCGGCACCCAGTCGTGCAGCGCGATGAACAGAACGACGAACGATTGCAGCGCCAGCAGCGCGGCCACGACCAGAGGCGAGGCAGGCATTTTTCTACCGGGTGGTTTCCCTGAGGCACGGGCTGGGCATCCCGAAGCGGCACCCGTGCGGCTTCGGCGCAAAATCTAGCAAGAGTCGGGAGTTCGTGCCACGCCGCCGTCGTGCTACCGCGTCGCCTCCGCCATGTAACGGTGCGCTTCTGCGTGCGGCAGGGCGTCGGCCGCGTAAGTGAATGTGCCATGTTCCTTCACTTCGCGAGCTGCACGCAGGAAAGCGCCGAGCGCGGCGCGGGCGAAGGAGCCTCCAACGCTGATCCGCTTCACGCCGGCCGCGGCGAGGTCTTCGACGCTGTAGGCGGCGCCTTTCAGGCCCATCACGACATTGACCGGCTTCGGCACGGACATGCAGACTTGGCGGATCGTCTGGAGGTCCGGCAGCCCCGGAGCATAGAGAACGTCGGCTCCGGCATCCGCAAAAGCCTGCAGACGGCGCATCGTGTCACCGAGATCGAGACGACCGTGCAGAAAATTTTCCGCGCGCGCCGTCAGCAGGACATGGCAATAGCGCGCGGCTTCCGCCGCCGCTGCGATTCGCTCGACCGCCAGTCCGAACTCATAAATGGGTTCTTGCGGATTGCCCGTCGCGTCTTCGATAGAGGCTCCGGCGAGACCCACGTCTGCCGCAAGCCGGATGGTCGCTGCGCAGAGTTCCGGCGCGCGTTCGAAACCGTCTTCCAGATCGGCGGAAACCGGCAACTCCGTGGCTTCGACGATACTCATCGCATTGTCCAGGACCTCGTCGCGCGTCAGCGCGCCGGAAGAGTCCCGTCGCCCGACGGCGAAGGCATAGCCGGCGCTGGTCGTGGCCAGCGCCTCGAATCCCAGCGCCGCAAGTATTCTCGCCGTGCCCGCATTCCAGGGATTTGGGATGACGAAGGCGCCCGGGCGCTCGTGGAGCGCGCGGAAGGTTTCATACTTCTGCTCGCGAGTCGCCATTTCGTTCACCTGTCGCGCCGGGAGGATATATCCTGCGTGAGAATGTGCGATCCTATCACCCGCAGGACCGGCGCAATTCGATTGTGGTCGAATAATGAAGGTGCGGCGAGACGATCATCCCCTCATTTGGCCAGGAGGCCTTCCTGCCAGATCCAGTCGAGGCCGCGGTCGAGCCCACGCGCAAAGCGGTCGAACAGCTCATCGATCTCCGCCTCTTCGATGACAAGCGGCGGACAGAGCGCGATGCGGTCGCCCAGCATGGGCCGCGCGATCACGCCCTGCTCTTCCATCAGCTTGCAGACAGTGGCTGCGACCGCCTTCGCTGCCGGGAAATCCGCCTTGCTCTCCTTGTGAGCGACGAGCCCGACGGCGCCGAGCAGGCCGACGCCGGCGGATTCGCCGACGAGGGGATGCTCGCGGAGGGCTTCAAGACGCGCGAGAAAGCGCGGCGCGACGCGCCGCACATGGCCGACAATATCCCGCTCTTCGTAAATCTCGATCGTCTTCAGCGCCACGGCGGCCGCGACGGGATGGCCTGTGTAGGTGAAACCGTGGCCGAAGGTGCCGATGCGGCCCGATTCCTGTTCGATGGCATCGGCGAGATCGGGCGAGATGAGCACCGCCGATATGGGCAGATAGGCCGACGACAGTGCCTTGGCGAGCGTCATGCTGTCCGGTTCGAAGCCATACGTGGTGCAGCCGAAGAGATTGCCGGTGCGGCCAAAACCCGTGATCACCTCGTCGTCGATCAGCGGAATATCGTGTCTGCCGAGCACCGCTGCGATTGCCCCGAAATATCCTTCCGGCGGCAGGATCACGCCGCCCGCCCCCTGGACCGGTTCGACGATCATGGCGGCGATCGTGTCGGGTCCTTCGCGTTCGATCAGCGTTTCGAGATTCGTTGCAAGGCGCGAGGAGAACGCACGTTCGCTTTCGCCGGGATGGGCGTCGCGCGCGAAGTGCGGGCATTCTGCGAAACGCGCGAAGTCGAGCGGCAGATCGAAACTGGCGTGATTGGCGGGCAGGCTCGTCAGGCTCGCCGAGGCGATGGTCACGCCGTGGTAGGATTTCATTCGGCTGATGATCTTTTTTCGCGCCGGTTTGCCGCGCGCATTGCTCGCATACCAATGCAGTTTGATCTGCGAATCGTTCGCCTCCGAGCCTGAATTGGCGAAAAAGACCTTGCCGACGGGAAACGGTGCGACTTCCTTCAGCTTCTCGGCGAGCGCAATCGCCGGCTCGTGGCTCTTTCCCGCAAACAGGTGCGCGAAGGCCAGCTTGCGCATCTGTTCTGCCGCCGCTTCGACGAGCGCCTCCTCGCCCCAGCCGAGCGCGGTGCACCAGAGACCGGAAAGTGCCTCGATATAGTCCTTGCCGCGCTCGTCGTAGACGCGCACGCCCTTGCCGCGCTCAATCAGAACCGGCCCTGTTTCGCGCAGCTTGAGTGGGTTCGTGTAAGGGTGAAGCACGCTTTCGACATCGCGCATCTGGGCATTGCTGAGAGGCATGAGGGGCCGCTCCGTAGCTTCGGCCGAGATTAACGCAAGCTGGAGGGCTTCCGGCAAGGGCTACGCGTTGCCCGGCTGCGTCGTCCTTCCTATGATGCGCGCCGGAGGTAGAACGTTCGCATGCAGGGACTGATGCAGGACTGGCCATTGCTGGTCCACAAGATCATCGATCATGCGGCGCTGTATCACGGCGATCGCGAGGTGGTGACGCGCAGCTGCGAGGGCCCGATCCACCGCACGAACTATCGCGAAATCCATCGCCGCGCCAGGAAGGTGGCCAGCGCCCTCGAACGGCAGGGCATCGCTCCGGGTGACCGGGTCGCCACGCTCGGCGCCAATACGTGGCGACATCTGGAGGCGTGGTACGGAATCGCCGGGATGGGCGGCGTTTATCACACGCTCAATCCGCGATTGTTCCCCGATCAACTCGTTTACATCGTCAACCATGCCGAAGACCGCGCGCTGTTCTTCGATGCCGCATTGGCGCCGCTGGTCGGGCGCATCGCGCCCCGCCTCGAAACCGTGAAGCATTTCGTTGCTCTGGCCGACGAAACCCCCGAGACCGATTTCGGGCCTGTTTGCGCCTATGAAAATTTCATCGAAGACGGCGACGAGAACTACACGTGGCGCGCCCTCGACGAAAAAGCCGCCTGCGGGCTCTGCTACACGTCGGGCACCACAGGAAATCCCAAAGGGGTGCTCTACAGCCATCGCTCGAATGTGATCCACGCATACATGTGCTGTCAGGCGGATGCGCTGGGAGCCTGTAACACGGATACGGTCATGCCGGTGGCGCCGATGTTTCATGCCAATGCGTGGGGAATTGCTTTCACCGCGCCGATGACGGGCTCGAAACTCGTTCTGCCCGGTCCGCGACTCGACGGCGCGTCCGTTTACGAAATGCTCGACAGGGAGAAGGTGACGGCGACGGCCGCGGTCCCGACTGTGTGGCTCATGCTGCTTCAGTATCTCGAGGAAACGGGCAAGACACTTCCCTACCTCAAGCGGGTGCTGATCGGCGGCTCGGCCTGTCCGCAGCGGATCATCGAAGCGTTTGAAAGGAAATATGGCGTAACCGTCGTGCATTCATGGGGCATGACGGAGATGAGCCCCCTGGGCACGCTCGGCTCGCTCACGGCGAGCATGGCGGCGCTTCCCGAGGAGGAGCGGCTGGTGAAAAAGCGGCAGCAGGGCCGGCCGCTGTTCGGCGTGGAAATGAAGATCGTGGACGGTGCGGATCGCGAGCTTCCACGCGACGGCAGCACGTTCGGCCGGCTCAAGGTGCGCGGGCCCGCGGTCGCCAAGGGATATTTCCGTGATGAGGGCGCCGACGCCTTCGATGACGGGGGATGGTTCGATACGGGAGACGTGGGCTCGATCGACCCCGAGGGCTACCTGACCATCACAGACCGTGCCAAGGACGTCATCAAGTCGGGCGGAGAGTGGATTTCTTCCATCGCCATCGAAAACGTCGCGGTCTGCCATCCCTGCGTCGCCGAGGCGGCCGTCATCGGCATTGCACATCCGAAATGGGACGAACGGCCGCTGCTGATCGCGGTGCTCAAGCCCGGCACGCACGCAAGCCGCAGCGACATCCTGCAATATCTCGAGGGCAAGATCGCCAAATGGTGGATGCCGGACGACGTGATTTTCGCGGCAGATATTCCGCACACCGCCACCGGAAAGATCCTGAAAACAGCACTACGCGAGCGTTATGGCCAGCACAGCTCCCACCCTTGACCCCGACGCGGCGCGCCTTCCGGGACGGGCGGTGAGAACCGTTCTTCTGTCTTGCGCGCGGTTGTCCTTTGCCGCGCTGCTCGCATCGATCGCAATCGCTCTCACCGCGGGATTTGGCACCCGATTCGGATTGTGGAATTACGAGACGGGGCTGTTCGGGATATTCCCTTACTGCCTGTACGCCGGAATCGCCGCGCTCGGGCTCGGCATCCTGTGGATGGTGACCGCATTTTTCTCGGGAGGCGGCGCGGGCGCGCTTCAGGCGTTGGTCGGCGTGGTGGGTGCAATCGCGGTCCTCTGGGTACCGCTGAACGATCTCTTCCGTGCCGACATCGAGCATTCGCTCCCGCCGATCCACGACATTTCGACGGACACCGAGCATCCCCCGCCTTTCCTCGATACACACCGTCCGGGCGCGACAAATCCGGCGACATATGACGGCGCTGTCCGCGTGCGATTCGACGGCAAGCTCTCGGCAACCGAGACGCTGCAGAAATTGTACTACGGAGAAGTCCGATATTATCCGCAGCTCGAAACGACGCCTGCGAAGCTGTTCGCAAGGGCGCTCGCCGCGGCGAGGAAAATGGGATGGACGATCGTCGCGGTCGCTCCCGATGCGCAAGGCGGGATGATCCAGGCAAGCGACACGACGTTTCTCTTCGGTCTCACCGACGACATCGCGCTCCGCGTACGGCCCGCAGGCACCGGCGCCCGTCTCGACATCCGCTCTAAAAGTCGCGTCGGCGTTTCCGATTTCGGCCGCAACGCCGCCCGCATCGGCGCCTATCTGAAGAAAATCGCGGGGACGTAATTAGCGTCGGCGAAACTTTGCCGACAATTCCACCTTCGGTTCGGCCAGCACGCGTCCCTGTCCCGCAAGTTCGATGAGATGAGCGAGCACCGTCACGCCAGCGGCCGGGTAGAGCCGTTTGTCGATCCCGGCATAGATGCGCGCAACGATTTTCGGAATCGTTGAGACGCCTTCCTCAAGACATTGGAGAATCTGCGCTTCCCGTTCGGCACGGTGATCGAGATACGCCTTGAGGAACGGTTTGGGATCGCGGATCGGCCCGCCATGTGTCGGCCACAGAATGCGATCGTCGCGCCGCAGCAGCTTGGCAAGACTCGCGCGATAGGCCGCCATGTCGCCGTCGGGCGGAACGACGACGCTGGTCGACCACCCCATCACATGATCGCCGGTAAACAGCGCCTGTTCTTCGCGGAGCGCGTAGCACATGTGATTGGAGGTGTGTCCCGGGGTATGGACGCACGCGATGGAAAATCCGTCGCCGGTCAGCACTTCGCCATCCTTCACCCGCACGTCCGGAACGAATGCGGTGTCGCCATCCTCTTCCGTTTTGACCTGAGTTTCCTCGCTGCGAGAAGGATGCGGACCAAAGGCGTAGGTCCTGGCACCCGACCAGGACTTTAGCGGCGCAGCAGCCGGTGAATGGTCGGCGTGGGTATGCGTCAGCAGGATGTGGGTAATGCGCCGTCCTGACAGAGCCTGCTTCAGAGCTTGCAGATGCGCGGGAATATCGGGACCGGGATCGATCACGGCGACGTTGTCCGCGCCGACGATATAGACGCCCGTGCCTTTGAAGGTGAAAGGCCCCGGATTGGGTGCCAGCACGCGCCGGATGTTCGGGGCAACTGTCATGCAGATGCCGTAGGGTGCTTCGAAATTCCGCTCGAAGGGAATCGATGTCACGACTTCAGGCGCAGTGCGCGCCACGCCGCGCCTCGAGACGCGCCTTGCGACCCAGCGCGCTCGGGCGGGTGATGGCTTCCATGGTCTTTACCTGACGCGGCGCCCGGCGGGTCAGATATTCGAGCACCCGCGAGATCCGCGCACTACGGTGCCGCAAACGCTGCACCCAGCGGCGGAAGCGTTTGGAATGGGTCGTCAAAATCGCGCAGCCAACGAGAAAAATCGTGGCGCCCACGGGAAACGGCAGAGGAATCGGCATGGGCGTCAGAATCGCGCCCACGACGGTCAGCGTCCAGCCACCGGCCAGGATCAGAAGCTTGCGCATGTGGCTCAGATGGTAGCGGGGCCCCCATTGCAAAAGGCTTTACGGCGGACAGCCGCAGCAAAAAGCAACCCGGCTGCCGCCCGGCGCGTTTTCCTGCAGACGAGCAAGGGAGGCAGACGCCCATGACTACCATCTCCAAAATTGCCGCGGGAGCAGTGCTTGCCACCGGCCTTGCGCTTGCCGGTGCTCCGGCGCGTGCCGCCGATCAGATGACGATCCTCAATCAGTCGATGATCACCGTGGAGCGGATGAAGTCGGATCCGACCTTTGGGCCGTCGCACCAGCTGCTGCGCGATTCCATGGCGGTCTTGATCGTGCCGCAGCTCTTGAAGGGCGGGTTTATGGTTGGAGGCGAAGGAGGTCAGGGCGTACTTCTTCAGCGCATCGGCCGCCGCTGGAGTTCGCCGGCGTTTTACACGCTCGGCTCCGCCTCATTCGGGTTGCAGATCGGCATCGAAGAAGCCCGATTGGTGATGTTCATCAGGACGGAGCGCGCCCTTCGTGCCATCGAGCAAAGCAAATTCACTTTCGGCGGTGCAGCGGGACTGACGGTCATCACACTCGGCGCCAACGCGCGGGCGGCAACCAGCACCAATCTCACCGGCGACATCATCGTCTGGGCGTCCTCGAAAGGCGCATATGGCGGATTGACCCTGGAAGGTTCGGTGCTGGCGCCCGATACGCGCGCCGACGCGCAATTCTATGGGCGTCCGGCAAGTGTCCCCCAGATACTGGGCGACGCAGTCGGCAATCCCGCCGCCACACCACTCCGGCGCGACCTCGCGACGCTGTAGTTCGCCAACGCTTGTCGCTTTGGCCCGGCCGCTGGAGTAGGGTCGCCGCCGCGCCTATATTCCGAGCCATGGCCCACAACAACGGCATGGTTCCCCGCGCGGTTTCCGAGGCGTCGGCCCAATTCCGCGGCCCGGGCGTAACCACGGCAATCGCGCCCGCACCCGCGACCGGCGCGGAGATCGCGGCGTTCGTGCCGCACCGGCCCGCGCGGCCCGAGAAATCGGAGGGGGGCAAGCGCTTCCGGCTCGAGAGCGGCTACGAGCCGGCAGGCGACCAGCCGAGCGCGATCGCCGAACTGGTCGAGGGGATCGGCGCCGTGCCGAACTCGGGCGAGCGCGACCAGGTGCTCCTGGGCGTCACCGGTTCGGGCAAGACCTTCACCATGGCCAAGGTGATCGCGGCGCTGCAGCGGCCCGCGCTCATCCTCGCGCCCAACAAGACGCTCGCTGCCCAGCTCTTCGCCGAGATGAAAGGGTTCTTCCCCGAGAACGCCGTCGAATATTTCGTCTCCTATTACGACTACTACCAGCCGGAAGCCTATATCCCGCGCACCGACACCTATATCGAGAAAGATTCGTCGATCAACGAAGAGATCGATCGGATGCGCCATTCGGCGACGCGCGCGATCCTCGAGCGCGACGACGTGATAATCGTAGCATCGGTCTCCTGTATCTACGGCATCGGCTCGGTCGAGACCTATTCCGGCATGACCGTGACGCTGAAGCGCGGCCAGAGCGTCGATCGCGGCGATCTGATGCGCCAGCTGTCCCAGCTGCAATACCGCCGCAACGACGACAATTTCGTGCGCGGAACCTTCCGCGCACGCGGCGACACCCTCGACCTGTTCCCGGCGCATTACGAGGATCGCGCCTGGCGCGTCGAACTGTTCGGGGACGTGATCGATTCGATTTCGGAATTCGATCCGCTGACCGGGAGGTCGGCGGGCGCGCTCGACCAGATCAAGGTTTACGCCAATTCGCACTATGTGACGCCGCGGCCGACGCTCGCCCAGGCGATGAAAGGGATCAAGCAGGAGCTGATCGAGCGGCTCGCCTGGTACCGCGCAAACGGCAAACTTCTCGAGGCGCAGCGTCTCGATCAACGCACGCAATTCGATCTGGAGATGATCGAGGCGACGGGTTCCTGCGCGGGGATCGAGAACTATTCGCGCTGGCTCACCGGCCGCAAGGCCGGCGAGCCGCCGCCGACCCTGTTCGAATATCTGCCCGACGAGGCGCTCGTCTTCGTGGACGAAAGCCACGTCACCGTGCCGCAGATCGGCGGGATGTATCGCGGAGACTACCGGCGAAAGGCGACGCTTGCCGAGTACGGCTTTCGCCTTCCCTCCTGCATCGACAATCGGCCGCTCAAATTCGAGGAATGGGACGCGATGCGGCCGCAGACAGTCTACGTTTCGGCCACACCCGGCCCGTGGGAGCTCGAGCGCACCGGCGGCGTCTTCGCCGAACAGGTGATCCGCCCCACCGGTCTCATCGACCCGCCGGTGGAAGTGCGGCCCGTCGAACACCAGGTCGACGATCTGATCGCCGAATGCCGCGACATCGCCAAACGCGGATACCGCGCGCTCGTCACCACCCTGACCAAGAAAATGGCGGAAGACCTCACCGAGTACATGCACGAGCAGGGCATCCGCGTGCGCTATATGCATTCCGACGTGGAGACGCTCGAGCGCATCGAGATCATCCGCGATCTCCGGCTCGGCGCTTTCGACGTACTCGTCGGCATCAATCTTCTGCGCGAAGGCCTCGACATCCCCGAATGCGCGCTCGTCGCCATTCTCGATGCCGACAAGGAAGGCTTCCTGCGCAGCGAGACTTCGCTCATCCAGACCATCGGGCGCGCCGCCCGCAACGTGGACGGCAAGGTCGTCCTCTATGCCGACCGCGTGACCGGCTCGATGGAACGCGCCATGGCGGAGACGACGCGCCGGCGCGAGAAGCAGCGGGCCTACAACGAAGCGAACGGGATTACGCCGGCGAGTGTCCGCAAGAGTATCTCCGACATCATGGGCTCGATGTACGAGCGCGACCATGTGACCGTCGATGCCGGCGTGGCGGAAGACGGCGCGGCGTTCATCGGCCACAATATTCGCGCCCACATCGCCGGCCTCGAGAAGCGCATGCGCGAGGCCGCGGCCGATCTCGAATTCGAGGAGGCGGCGCGGCTGCGCGACGAGCTCAAGCGCCTGCAGGCGACCGAACTCGCCATCGCCGACGATCCGTTTGCACGCCAGTCGCAGGTGGAAATGGCGGTGGAAGACGCGGCGCGCACGATCTCGACGAAGACGGAGCCGGCAAAGCCGATCGGTGAAAGAGCCGCGCGCCCGCGCACCCGCCTGCGCCGTGCGGGTCGTCCCAACACGCCCAAGACCTTCGGCAGCCGAAGGAGATAATAACCAGCCTCTTCCCATCGCTTCCTCCCCTGCCCGGGCGGGCTTTGCAAGGCTCGTGAACACCGCCCCCCAAGCCGGCTGCTGCCCGTCCCGCTAAGCAGCGCGCCTTCACGCGGAAGAACGAACAAAACACAACACATAGCGACGATTGTATGAGAATCCTCTTTCCGGCTTGGTACTTTTATCTTTTGAAATCCGTACTCGCCGGTTGGCGCAGAGCGTCGGCCGGAGATCGGGTCGCGGTAATCATTTTTTTTGGTCTGGTTCTTGTGGCCGCTGTTACGATGTTCGGAACCACAGTGCGCCTACTTTCCGGCGCGACGGGGCCGGACAGGCTGCCGATCTGTATTGCATGCGCCGCTTACTTGTTTGTCGCTGTGATCGGGAGCTACCTTCGTGCGGTCGTTCGCCTGAATCCCATCTTTGCGTTTGCGGTAGGACCGCGTTCTTCCGAATTCAGAGAGTTATTTGTGGAGTCTCTTTCTTGGTTGTGTCTGGCCGTAGTCCTGCTCGTGTCCGCCTACTTGAGAGGTGGCCGGGAGAATCTGGACGGTAGGATAAGTGGATTTTCTGCCTGATCGCGGCGAGGGTTGCCGCGGATCGGGAGGAGAATCATGACGAGACGGACGCGCCGGAACCACACACCGGCATTCAAGGCGAAGGTGGCGCTGGCGGCGCTGAAGGGGGAGAAGACGCTGACGGAGCTGGCGCAGTTGTTCGATGTGCATCCCAACCAGATAACGACCTGGAAGGGGCAACTTCTGGAGGGGGGGGCCGGGGTCTTCGGCGGTAGCGGGAGTACGCAAGCTGCGCCTTCTGTGGACCTGAAGTCGCTGCACGCCAAGATCGGCGAACTGGCGCTGGAGAACGATCCCCGATCGAGCCGGGGACAAGCTTTTTGGCCGGTGCGCTCACCAAGGCCGGCATGCTGAGCGCAAAGCGATGATCGACCGTTCGCACGAGCTTACCGTCAGGCGGCAGGCGGAGCTTTTGAAGCTGAGCCGCAGCAGCGTCTATTACAGCCCGCGACCGGTTTCGCCGGCCGATCTGGCGATCATGCGGCGCATCGATGAGATGCATCTGGAACACCCGTTTGCGGGCAGCCGGATGCTTCGCGATCTGTTGAACCGCGAAGGCATCGCGGTTGGACGGGACCGCGTCATCGCGATGATGAAGCGTATGGGGATCGAGGCGATCTACCGGCGGCCGAACACCTCGAAGCCGGCGCCGGGCCACAGGATTTACCCGTATTTGTTGCGCGGAGTGGCGGTCGAGCGGCCAAACCAGGTCTGGGCCATGGACATCACCTACGTGCCCATGGCTCGCGGCTTCGTCTATCTCGCCGTTGTGCTCGACTGGTTCACGCGACGGGTTCTGTCCTGGAGGGTTTCGATCACTATGGAAGTCGGCTTCTGCCTCGATGCCGTCGCGGAGGCTTTGGCGACGTACGGCAGGCCGGACATCTTCAACACCGACCAGGGTAGTCAGTTCACCAGCGCCGAGTTCACGGGGCTTCTTCAGAGCAACAGCATCGCCATCAGCATGGACGGCAGGGGCTCGTGGCGCGACAATGTCTTCGTCGAGCGGCTCTGGCGTTCGGTCAAATACGAGGAGGTGTATCTGCGCGCCTACGACAGCGTCGCCGATGCGCGCGTTTCGCTCGGCCGCTACTTCGACTTCTACAATCGCAGGAGGCCGCATTCGAGCCTTGACCGGCGCACACCAGATGAAGCCTACTTCGAGCATCTGCCGCAGGTCGCGGCAGCATGAAAAGTTTCGCCGCCGATTTCGTCGCGTCACTCCGGTCGGGCTACGCCCTCCCTGCGTGCCACGCCAAAATCGGCACACTGCAACCGGCAGAGGATCCACTTATCCAGGGCAAAATCCTGTCCGAACAAACCCGGCCACCGCTTTGCTTGATAAATTCGCGGCACTTGTCGCGGTGGAAACCGGACTTGGACTACTCGTTGGCTGGCTGATCTTCGCAAGCGTGAGAACTGCATGGACGATAGCCGGGCCTCGGTGGTCGATGACAAACTGGTATCGCATGGGTGGAGAGCGGTCCCCCTATGCAAGATTACTCAGGGCGCCTGCCTTCAGGCCGTTACCGACAACCAATGCTCTGGCGTATCTTCGAAATCCGTTAAGTGTACAAATCGTGGTTTTCTGCCTCGCTGTGATGGTATCCATTGCCTTTGTTTCCCTTCGATTTGAACGGCCGGATTTGGTCCTTTGCCTCTTATCGTTCCTGATACTAGGTCCTGTTGACAAAGGAATTCTCAGCCAAGCGGCGATGTGATTCAAGACTGCCTCTTGAGGGAGGCAGAAGTGATTCGCGGATTGATGAGCGATGCGGAATGGGAGTTTTTCGAGCCGTTTG
>JBOHKH010000008.1:0-127916 GCA_050728995.1 Rhizomicrobium sp.
GGCAGATCCACGGCTGCGAATTCTACAATGCGGGGAACGGCGTCAATGTCTGCGGCGATTGCAATTACGGGACCGCCTACGACATCCATTTGCGCAACGCGAATGTCGTCAATATCATGGGCTGCCGTTTCAGCAGAGCGGCGGCGGCTAATCGATACAATATCTATGTCGACGCCGACCACCCGTCCGCGACCGGCAAGGCGAAGAACGTGCTGATCGGGCAGAACCAGTTCGGCGACGACATCGCGGGGGACCACGGCCTCAGCGCCATCGTGCTCTCGCCGAGCGCGCAGAGCGTCGTCATCGGCGTCAACGCCTATATCGGCCAATATACCGGCTCCATCGTCGACGATCAGACTCCGACCGGCCAGGCCATGGCACCTCTCGGCTTCCCGAGCACGGGTGCCTTGACTCCACCCGCCACGGTTCCCAGTTCATACACCGCGAATTTGAGCCCGAGTCTTGGTACAGGCGGTGCCGTCTGGCCGGCGACGTACAATTGGTTGAACTATCTGCCCTCCACTTCCCCGCCCCTCACCAACCCGTCCTCTGGATGGGCATTCTTCTCTGATAGCACTGATGATAACAAGCTCAAAGCGATCGCATCGAACGGTACCACAGTCACACTTGGTACGCCATAAATCGTGTCTCGATGGAGAGTTGCGGTGCTCCAAATCGTTGCATTCGCGCGGAGAGTAGTTTCTCGCGCTAGCTTCATGCTGGCGTTGAGCGCTTCGCTCCAATACTCCGACGCGGCGACATTGAAAGTACTCTATTCCTTTACAGGGGGAAGTGACGGTGGCTCTCCGAACGCCGCTCTGATCATGGACACGCGACGCGATCTCTACGGCACGACGTATCTAGTCAACGGATACACCGCTGGCACGGTATTCAAGCTTTCTCGGAATGGAGTTGAGACCGTTCTGCATACCTTTGTTGGGGGAACAGGTGGCTCCCAACCGGGCGGACTATTCATGGACGCGAAGGGTAGTCTGTGGGGAACCACCTGTTGTGGCGGTAATGCGAACGGTTGCGGGGTTGTCTTTAGGATCACAGCGAAAGGCGATGAAAAGCTCGTACATACCTTCACTGGGGAGCCAAATGACGGCTGCACCGCTTTTGCAGCTTTGATAACGGGCCGCCACAAAAATTTTTACGGAACCACCACGGGTGGGGGTAAGGACAACGAAGGCAGCGTGTTCAAAATGGCACAAAGTAATTCGGAGGTTATTCTTCATTCTTTCGGCTTTCAGCACGGCGGTAATTATCCATTAGCCGGCCTTTTGTTGAACGCGAGCGGCAATTTTCTCGGTGTCGATGAGGGAGGAGGCGCTAAGAAATCCGGAACAGTTTTCGAACTTGATCCGAACGGGCGAGAAAAGGTGCTTTACGCCTTCAAGGGGGCGGCCAATGACGGCAGCGAACCTGACGGTACACTGATCGCTGACCTATCGGGGAACCTATACGGGACCTTGCTTATAGGCGGCCGGGCTGGATGCGAGGGGAACGAAGGTTGCGGTGCTGTATTCGAGCTTGCGCCGGACGGGACGGAAACCATCCTTCATTTTTTCACCGGGAAAAAGGGGGACGGCGGCAATCCGGTCGGCGGTGTAATCGCAGATGGGGCGGGCAATCTGTATGGCACGACGAATTACGGCGGAGGTCCATGCTCAATGGACATCTACGGGTGCGGAACAGCGTATAAAATCGGCCCCGACGGATCCGAGACAATTCTCTTTTCCTTCTCAAAGAGTGACGGGACGAATGGCGCGTATCCTATCGCTGGCCTTTTGTTAGATGGATTCGGCAATCTTTATGGTACGGCGCGCGGAGGCGGCGCATACGGCTACGGCACGGTGTTCGAGATCACACCTTAAGAAGGGCGCGCCAGGTGCACGGCGACGGCAATTCGGTCGAATGTCCGGTCGGCATGATCCAGGACAGCTATTTCGAGTTCCGCGACGTCGGGCTCGATCTCTCCGACATTTTCAAGTGGCAGGTTCACGGCTGCGCCTTCTACAATGCGGGGAACGGCGTCAATGTCTGCGGCGATTGCAATTACGGGACCGCCTACGGCATCCATTTGCGCAACGCGAATGTCGTCAATATCATGGGCTGCCGCTTCAGCAGAGCGGCGGCGGCTAATCGATACAATATCTATGTCGACGCCGACCACCCGTCCGCGACCGGCAAGGCGAAGAACGTGCTGATCGGGCAGAACCAGTTCGGCGACGACATCGCGGGGGACCACGGCCTCATCGCCATCGTGCTCTCGCCGAGCGCGCAGAGCGTGGTCATCGGCGTCAACGCCTATATCGGCCAATACACGGGCTCCGTCGTCGACGACCAGACTCCGACCGGCCAGGCCATGGCACCTCTCGGCTTCCCGAGCACAAGCACCGCGAACCCGCCAGCCGCGATTCCCAGCACATACCCGTCAAATGCAAGTCCCACTGTGGGGAGCGCCAACGTCTCCTGGCCGAATGCCTTCAGTGAGCTTCATACGATTACCGGCACCAGCGAACCAGTTGCTCCGGCTTCCGGATGGGTGTTTTACGGTGTCCTCAACACTCTCTGGGCAAAATATAAGGACGGCACGAAAAAACAGCTGGCACCTTAGTGGGGGCTCGATGCATGTGCAAAATACCTCAGAGCGTGGGTGTGTGCCTCCTTGGTGCCATTCTTGCGATCGTCACTTTTGTGCATCCGGATGCCGCACACGCAGCTAACTTCAAGTTGCTTCATTCCTTCGCCGGCAATACCGACGGTTGCGATCCGGTCGGCGGCGTAATCGTCGATACGGAAGGTAATTTGTACGGTGTTACCAGCGGCGGCGGCGCAGGCCAATGCGGTGGTGGGGGCAGTAAGGGCACGGTCTTCACGATTCCTGCCGGAGGCAGCGAAACGCCGCTATACGACTTCACAGGCGGGGGCAGTGGTGAAGGGCCTGTCGCTCCGCTGCTGAGGGATCGACACCGTCGCCTCTACGGATCGACCGCGGAAGGGGGCACCGATTGCGGCCTCATTTTCGAAATCGAGCCAAATAGTCGCGAACGCGTGGCGCACACCTTTGCCGGATCGCCAGACGATGGCTGCACCCCGCTAGGAGCTCTGATCGAAGGTGCGAACGACAAATTTTACAGCACGACATTGGGTGGAGGAAAGTATAGGGCTGGAAACGTTTTTGAACTGTCACGTGCCGGCTCCGTAAAGCAGCTCCATTCGTTTAAGCCGGGTGGGGAGGCGGGGGATGCGCCAGGTGCCGGGGTAATCATGGACTCGAATGGCAATCTGTTCGGTGTGAATTTCTCCGGCGGCGACGGATTTGGCGATGTGTTCGAACTCACGCCGGAGCGCGTCTATCGTGTGTTGTACAAGTTCAAAGGCTCGCCAGATGACGGTGCGGGACCGCCTGCAAGTTTGATCATGAATGCATCCGGAGACCTGTTCGGCGTGGCGGAGTACGGAGGTAAAGCGGGTTGCGGTGGAAATCTCGGCTGCGGAATTGTATTCGAGATTCTTCCGGGGGGCACTGAAACGGTGCTTCACTTTTTTTCCGGAAGGCACGGAGACGGCGCTAATCCGGAGGGATGGTTGATCGCGGACGGTGCGGGCAATCTCTATGGTACGACTGAATACGGCGGCGGTACGTGCGCATACGATCAGGCATATGGCTGCGGGACCGTATTCAAACTCGCGCCCAATGGGACAGAAGCGATTCTCTACTCGTTCTCCAAGAATGACGCCGTGAATGGAGCGCTCCCCGCTGCGGGCCTTGTCGCGGACGCCGCGGGAAATCTCTACGGCACGACGCAATTTGGCGGCGCCTACGACTGTGGAACCGTCTTCGAGATCACGCCGTGACATCCACGGCCCGGTGATTGCCCTGGCTGGTTCACCAGCCGCAAGGTTCGCGCCCGTACGCGGCGTCCAACCTGCCTTCGCCCACGCAAAGCTTCAGCTTCGCGCACCCATCACTTCCCGGCACAGGCGAGGCGACGGTCGGCGAATTTGCAGAGCGCTTCCTGGACGCCGTCCTGCGTCATCACCTGGATGTTCCAGGCGGTACCGGCGCGGGTGAAGAGGAGAAAGCCGTAGCCCGGCAACGAAAGCCCCGAGGAAATCTTCAGTCCGGCGACGGTGCGGCCGGATAGATCGCGCGGAGCCCGGTCGAGAAGGTCCCCGCCTTCTCCCGCCACGATCTGCGGCGGGGAATCGCTCGCATAGTTGATCGCTTCGAAGGTATGGATGTGGCCGGCGAGCAGCAGCGATACGTTGGACGGAATTCCGCTTGGCTCTTCGGCCGCGATCATGGTGCGGTTGCCGCCCACCACCATCCCGAACGAAAACTCCACGACGCCGCGGATCGGCCGATGCATCGCAAGCCACACGGGCGGCGGACCCATGCGCGAGACGGCCGAAAGATCGGCGCGATAGATTTCCGCGAGAGCATCCGGCGCCGCGGTGTCGGGCGCATGCGCATCGTCCATGACCGCGAGCGTGACGCCTCCGAGCGGCACCGACCACGGCGTCACATGATCCGTGCACGGAGGTTTCAAATCGCCGGGCAGCGGCCCCAGCAGCCGGAGCCAGCCGGTCCCCGAGCGCGCGCATTCCTCGTGATTGCCGCGCAGGAATACGAAGGGCGCCGCGGCGAGGAGCGGAGCTGCGGGTGCGAAGAAATCTGCGGACCAGGCCGGCCAGTCGTCGCCCGACGGGCTGCCTCTGCATCCGGCATGGAGGGGCGGGCAGGGGGATTCGCGATAAAGATAGTCGCCGACATGGATGACGAGATCCGGCTTGAGCGTCGCGGCGACCGCGGCGATATGCGGGAAAGGCCATTTTGCCGGATCGTTGCAGGCCTGGACGGTCAGACCTGCGATCCGGCAGCCGGTGTCGCCGAGAACGACGATGCGTCGCGGCGCGGCGACGGCCAACGGCAGCGCGTGTCCGCCGATCGCGGCATGGCGCATCGCGGGCGTGAGCGTCGCAGCACACAAAAGCTGCGGAAACGACGAATCGGCGCGTGCGCGCAGGCGCATCGCGACGGCGCGGCCGTCGATGCGGATGGTTGGACAGCTTTTGCCCACTACGACGGCGCGGGCTTCGGAGAGACCGCCCGGCGCCATCTGAACCCAGCTCGAAAGCACCGCCGCGTGGCCGGCTTGCGCCCAGAGGAAAACGGCGCCGAGAATGGAAATGGCGCGGCCGAGGCGGCCCCGTTGCCTCATGACAGCGCGTCTTTCTGCGTGTGCTTGCGCCAGAGGGCGAGCAGCCGGTCGAAGACGCCGAAGCGCCAGGCGGTCCCGACCGCCACCATCAGCAGCACGACCCCGCCGATCGCGAGCGCAATCGGCTCGCCGTGCCTGAGCCCGGCGGCGCGGAAGCCTTCGCGAACACTCGTGCCGAGAAGCAGCAGGGCCGGCGCCCAGATGAGCGCCGAGCCCAGATTGGCGAGCCAGAATTGTGGCCACGACATGTTGAGGATGCCCGCCACCAGCGGAATGGCCGCGCGCACCGGTCCGAAGAAGCGCCCGATGAACACGCTGGCGGTGCCGAAACGGTCGAAAAACGCATAACCGCGCGGCAGGAAGTCGGGATGGCGAACAAAATACCAGTGCTTTTCAAGAAGATGACCGAAACGACGGCCGAACCAGAAGGAAATCGTGTCTCCCAAGACCGCGCCCACGATGCCGCCGATCAGCAGCGGCCAGACATTGAGTACGCCATGGGGATTGAGCGGCCAGCGCACGAGTGTGCCCGCGATCACCATCACGGTGGTGCCGGGGAAGAGCAGGCTGAAACCGACGAAGGATTCCCCGAACGAGACCACAAACATGACCGGCCCCGCCCAGACGGCGTGCAGCCGGATGAAGGCAACGATGTGCTGGACGATATGCATCAAGACGGGCTTAGCATGCGCTTTGCCGGCCGGGCCAACCGGCGTCCTCGGGAATGCAAACTTCGGAAACGCCCACCCCGAAAATGCCATGAGGCGGCCGGCGCGTTTCGCGCCGTAGCCGCCTCATGCTGCCCCCTTCAATGCGGACCCTCGTCGCTGCAGTTTTATCATCCCCCGACGAAAACTGCAGCACCGCCAAATGTGCCGGGACTGCGGCGGCGCGCAATGGGTGTCAGATGGTTACCTACAAATTCCCGCGCTGTGTGGATTTACCGCAACAACGAATGTTCGCCACCTCGCCCGGCGAGGAAATCGCGGATATCGGCTGCGGCCTCGGCAAGCCCGCAGCGCTTCAGAGGCGCCTCCGGCGGCAGCGCCGCCAGGAGACGCGACGGTGTTGCGGGTTCCAGGATTACGAAACAGCCCTTGTCTGTCTGGCCTCGCACCAGCCGCCCGAATGCCTGCTTGAGGCGGAGCCGCGTCAGAAGGTCGTCGTACCCGCGGCCGAAGCGCGCGCGCCGCGCCTTGTGCAGGATCGTGGGCCTCGGCCAGGGAACCTTGTCGAAGACGACGAGACGCAGCGACCGCCCCGGCACGTCGACGCCGTCTCGCAGCGCGTCGGTTCCCAGGACGCAGGCGTTCTCCTCGGCCCGGAAGAGATCGACAAGGGTGCCCGCGTCGAGTCGATCCACGTGCTGCGCATAAAGCGTCAGCCCGCTGTCCGCGAGGGGCGCCGAGATGCGCTGTTCGACGGCGCGCAGCATGCGCACGGACGTGAACAGCCCCAATGCGCCGCCGCCGGCCGCCAGAAACAATTCGCGATAGGCCGATGCCAGCGCCTCCGGATCGCGCCGTTCGACATCGCGCACGACGAAGACGCGCGCCTGATCGGCGTAGCGGAACGGCGAGCCGAAACTCTCGCGCCTGGGCGGCTCGGCGAGATGATGCGCACCCGTGCGCACTTCCGCCGACTGCCAGTCTTCCGCGCCTTGCGCATCGCGCAGCGTCGCCGAGGTGACGAGCACGCCATGCGCGGTTGCCAGCACGTCGCTCGAAAACGGAATGGTCGGATCGATCCAGTGGCGCCGCATTCCCACGTCGACATCGCGCCCGTCGTCGCGCTCGATTTCAAACCAGTCGGCGAACTCCGCCCCGCGCGCTGCTTCGAGCGAATCGAGCATCGCGATCCAGGCGGGCAGAAGCTGTTTCGCGCGCCGCTCGAGCCCGCGCGCCGCCGCTTCGAGCCGGGTCCGTTCCGCGGTTTCGAGGTCCTTCGCCTCGACATCGGCTTTGCGCCGGAGACAAGCCGCCAGCGCGAGCAGCGGTCGGACAAGGTTGCGCAGCGATTCGTTCAGCTCCTGCGCGGCCTCGCGCAATTCCTCGCCGAGCGGCGCCGTGTCGGCTTCGAGCGAATAAAGCGGATCGGTATCGGCGCTCCGCGCCCGCACATGGGTGTGGACCGCTGCAAGGAACGCCTCGCCGGGATTGCGCGCGCCCGCGTTCACGATACGCGCGAGCGCGCCTTCGCCGGCCAGTGCGGCGGCCGCCGCTGTCGCGGCGCCGAGATGCGCGCGCGCGTCGGGAGCTTCGCCGATCAAATCCCTGAGACGATCCTCGAGTCCGCGATGGCGTCCGCGGCCGCGGCCTTCCGGTCCCCGGATCCAGCGGCGCAATTCGATCATTTCGCGGGCGCAAAGGCGGGTCGCGAATCCGGAATCGGCCGCATCGAAGAGATGATGGCCCTCGTCGAAGACGTAGCGCACGCGCCTCTCGGGCGCCGTTTCGCCGTTCTGCGCCGAACCGTGGTCCTGCGAGGCCTGGGCGATGACGAGCGCGTGGTTTGCGATCACGATCGGGGCGTGCCGCGAACGGCGGACGGCGCGCTCGATGAAACAGACGCGGTAATGCGGGCAGGCCGAATAGATGCATTCCCCGCGCCGGTCGGTGATTTCGCGGACAGGAAACGAAGCGCCGAGGAAGGACGGAAATCCCGCACCCGAGACGTCGCCGTCCGTGTTTGCCCCGATCCAGCGTGCGATGAGGGCGAGCGCGACCACGCGCTGTCCCGGCGCGAGCAGATTGCGGCGCACGGCGTCTTCGAAATTGAGCAGACAGAGATAGTTCTCGCGCCCCTTTCGCGTCACCGCTTTCTCGTCGCGTTCGGCGGGATCGGGATAAAGCCGCGCGACCTCCTGCGCGATCTGGCGCTGCAGATTGCGTGTGTAGGTCGAAATCCACAGACCCGGACCGTTCTTTTCCGCCCACAGGCTCGCGGGTGCGAGATAGCCGAGCGTCTTGCCGACGCCGGTGCCCGCCTCGAGGAGGGCGATTCGCGGCGCGCCGGCGCGTTCGCGCGCGCCGAAAGCGTGCGTTGCCGCGTCGGCATAGGCGCGCTGCTCCAGCCGCGTCTCGCCGCTCTCGCCGATCAGCCGCGCGAGGCGGGCGCGGGTTTCTTCGCTGCCGACCGGTACGGAGGAGGCCTTCGATGGCGGCGCCTCGTCTTCCCATTCCGGCAGGCTGTGCCAGGCGGCGAGGGCAGAGAAGGCAGATGTCTTGCCGTCCGCTTCGCCGATCGCATCCGTGACCAAAGCCCCCCATCGCCAGCCGGCGCCCCCGAGAAGACTCGCGAGCGGGCGCAAACGCGCGCGCTCGCCTTCCGGCATCTCGCGCAGCTGTTCGAGGAGACGGTTCGCGGCTTCGCGCAGCGCGCGGGCGGGCGCATCGGGGGCGCTGTCCACGGCGAGACCCATCGCGCGCGCGACACCGGGCGCGCTTGGCACGAACGGGACAGCCGGCCGAACGAAAGCAAACAGTTCAAGCACGTCGAAGAGCGGTTTCGCCGGCGCGGTCCCGAGCCGCCCGGCAACAAACGCGGTGTTGGCAACCAGCACGTCGCCCGAACGGAACAGCGCGCGCGCTTCCTCCCGCCCCGCGATGCGGCTGGCGCCTTCGGCAAAAGCGAGCAGCGCGCCGCCCGGCGCGGGAACGAGTGAGGGCACGGCAGAAAGGTTGTTCAACGAGAAGGTCCACGCTATTCACGTCAGCTTAGCGTGAATGCGGTTCCGATCGGACATTATCCTTCCCATCGTGGAGGAGGAGGCGGGCTCGTGCCGGGGAGCGAGCGATGCGCAAAAAACCTCTCCGGTCGAAACGTTTTCATTCCGGGAAGAAAAACTGAAGCCGATCCTGAATCTGTGCCCAAGGGTCCAATCGCATCGATGAAACCTTCCATTACAACCGAACTCGCCCGCGCGGCGCACGCCTGGCCGTTCGAGGAAGCACGCAAGGTGCTGGCGCGGCTCGAGCGGCGGCGGAAGCGCGGGCTCTCTGCGCCTTCCGCAGTCATTTTCGAGACCGGTTACGGTCCCTCGGGGCTGCCGCATATCGGGACCTTCGGCGAAGTGGCGCGTACGAGCTGGGTGCGCCGGGCGTTCGCGCTGATGAGCGGGCTGCCGACGCGGCTTTATTCCTTCTCCGACGACATGGACGGCCTGCGCAAGGTGCCGGGCAATGTGCCCAACCAGGAAATGCTGCGCGAATATCTGGGACAGCCGCTCACGTCCGTCCCCGATCCTTTCGGCACCCATGCGAGCTACGGCGCCCACAACAACGCGCGGCTGCGCGCCTTCCTCGACAGCTTCGGTTTCGAATACGAGTTCGTGAGCGCGACGGAATGCTACAGGAGCGGCCGTTTCGACAACGCGCTGCTCCTGATCCTCGAAAACTACGAGAAGGTGCGCGATATCGTGCTGCCGACGCTCGGAAGCGAACGGCGCGCGACCTATTCGCCGTTCCTGCCGGTCTGTCCCGGGACGGGCCGCGTGCTGCAGGTGCCGGTTGTGGAATGGAATAGGGCGCGCGGCACCATCGTCTACGAGGAAGACGGCAGGCGCGGCGAAGTGCCGGTCACCGGCGGCCATTGCAAACTGCAATGGAAAGCCGACTGGGGGATGCGCTGGCTGTCGCTCGGTGTGGATTACGAGATGTCCGGCAAGGATCTGATTTCCTCGGTGGAGCTTTCGTCGAAGATCGAACGCGCGCTCGGCGGCGAGCCGCCGGAAGGCTTCAACTACGAACTGTTTCTCGACGAGAACGGCGAACGGATCTCGAAGTCGCGCGGCAATGGTTTGTCGATCGAGGAATGGCTCGCATACGGGCCGCCTGAAAGTCTCGCGCTTTTCATGTTCCAGAAGCCGCGCACGGCCAAGCGGCTCCATTTCGATACCATCCCGCGCACGGTGGACGACTACTTCGACCTGTTGAAGCAGTATCGCGGAACCGACGACGACGCGAAGCGGCTGGAGAATCCGATCTGGCACATTCACATGGGCGCACCGCCGCCCGAAAGCTGTCCCGTCAGCTTCGCGCTGCTGCTCAATCTCGTCAGCGCCTCCAACGCGAACGAGCGCGACGTGCTCTGGGGATTCATCCGCGCCTATGCGCCCGAGGCCGATCCGGTCACGAATCCGGGTCTCGACCGGCTCGTCGCGCACGCCCTGCGCTACTACGAAGATCGCGTGAAGCCGCACAAGACCTATCGCGCGCCGAGTACGAAGGAACGCGCTGCACTCGAGGACCTCGCATCCGCGCTCGATGCGATGCCGGACGAGCGGGAGGGCGAGACCGTGCAGAATGCGGTCTACGAGATAGGCAAGCGGCACGGTTTCGAGCCGCTGCGCGACTGGTTCAAGGCGCTCTACGAGATCCTGTTCGGGCAGAGCCAGGGACCGCGTTTCGGGTCCTTCGCGGCGCTGTTCGGTTGCGCGCCGACGGCAGCACTGATCCGCCGTGCCCTCGCAGGCGAATTGGTCGAGGGCGCATGAAACTCGTTTCGGCCGTCGCCGTGCTCGTTCTTCTCTCGTCGATCGCGCACGCCCAGACACCCTTTCAGCTCTACCAGGCCGGGAGGTTCGCCGAAGCGGAAAAGGCTGCGCTGGCGCAAGGAGACGCCGCGAGCTACGCGCTTGCCGCGCGCGCCGATCTCGCCGCGGAAATGATGCGGCCCGAGCCCTGCAGTCCCTGTCTTGCACACGCCGAAAGCCTCGCCGCGCGCGCCGTCGAAATGGATCCGAAGCTCGCCGAGGCCCGCATCGAATACGTGGTCGCGCTGGGTTACGAAGCGCGCCTGATGGGGGAACTGGAAGCGCACTTCAGAGGCTTCGCACAAAAGGCCAAGACCAACATCGATGCGGCGATTGCCGACGATCCGAACAGCGCGTGGGCGTGGGCCGCGCTCGGCGGCTGGAATGTCGAGATCGCGCACGATGCAGGATCGACGCTTGCGAGATGGCTCTTTGGCGCCAGTCTGAAGAGCGGTTTGGGCGACTTCGAACGGGCCTTTGCCGCCGCACCGGACAATCTCGTCATCCGCTTCCAGTACGCGCTCTCGCTCGCGGCGTGTCATGATCCTGCCTATCGCACTGCGATTGCCGATGCGTTGGCGCGCGCCGTCCGCGACGCTCCGCAGGATGCCTACGAAGCATATGCGCAAAAATGCGCGAAGGATCTGCTCGCCGCGTTCAATGCCGGAGATATGGACACGTTCGACCGGCTCGTCCGCCACGATCAGGGGTATCCGTAACACCGTGGGCGGGGGGATCGACGCGGGCGCGGCGCTGCTGCGCGGATTGCCGCCCGAAACGGCGCATCGGGCGACCATCTCGTTGCTCAAGGTCGGCGCGCCGCTCATGCCGCGTGCTGCACCCGGCGATCCGCGCCTTGCGGTCTCGGCGCTCGGACTCGACTTTCCCAATCCGCTGGGCCTCGCAGCCGGTTTCGACAAGGATGCGCGCGTTCCCGACGCCCTGCTGAAACTCGGCTTCGGTTTTGTCGAATGCGGAACGCTGACACCTCTGCCGCAGACCGGAAATCCGCGCCCGCGCCTGTTCCGGCTCGAGGCGGACGGCGCGGTGATCAACCGCATGGGGTTCAACAATCGGGGCGCGGCCTGCGCGGCAGGGCGACTTCGCAGGCGTCCGCGCAAAGGCGTGCTCGGCATCAATATCGGCGCAAACAAAGACAGCAGCGACCGCATTGCGGATTATCGCAGCGCGTTCGATATCCTCGCGCCCTATGCGGACTACGTCGCCGTCAATGTGTCTTCGCCCAACACGCCGGGGCTTCGCGCGCTGCAGGCGCGCGACGATCTCGCTCGATTGCTGGGGATGCTGGTGTCCGAACGCGCCGTGCGAGGCATCCGCGTGCCGCTGCTGGTGAAGATCGCGCCGGACCTCGGCCTTCCCCAACTCGACGACATCGTTGCCGCAGCGCTCGCCGCCCCTGTCGAGGGGCTGATCGTCGGCAATACGACGCTCGCGCGCTCGCCGTGGCTTCGCAGCAGGAACGCGGGGGAAGGCGGGGGCCTGTCGGGCGCGCCGCTTTTCTCGCCGTCGACAGCGATTCTGAAGGAGGCTCGCATCCGTGCCGGCTCGAAGCTTGTGCTGGTCGGCGTCGGAGGCGTGTCGTCGGGCGCAACGGCTTACGCGAAGATCCGCGCCGGAGCCACGCTCGTTCAGCTTTACACCGCGCTCGCCCTTCAGGGACCCGGGGTTGTCGGCCGCATCACATCCGAGCTTTTGGCCCTGATCGACCGGGACGGGTTGGCAGGCGTCGCGAGCGCCGTCGGCGCCGATGTGTCGTAACGCCTACATCTCCACCGTGTCGTGGAAGTGGCGCAGATCGACGACGCGCCGGCCCTAGGGCGAAAGCGCGATCACGTCCACGAAGCGGCGACCCCACAGGATCTCGTTCGCCGTGTAGGAATGCCGCGCATAGATGATTTCCGCGAGCGCGTCGTCGGTGCCGCGCAGCAGAATCACGATCTCGACCTGCGAATCGCGCAGCGAGTCCTGCGTCACCCCGTGAAGCGGGCTCGACCGGTCGATGGGGTGCATCACCGTCCAGGAAAGGCCGAACAGCGGCGTGCGGGCGCGCGCGAGGGCGAGTTCCTCGAAGCGCCGCATCACGATTCCTTCCCGCGTCGTGACCTCGCGGGCGAGGGATACCGTCACGCCGGCATCGAGGATCTGGTTACCGCGCTGATTGGCGGCGCGGAACATCAGCGTCGGAACGCCGTCGAACGGCGCGATCACGGCCACCCGGCTGAACACCACGCGCGCGAAGGGGCGGGAGAAGCGCGCGAATGTCACCCCCGTGACGAGCGCGAGATTGAGAATACCGAAAAAGGCTTCCACCGACACCACGACGTTGGCGTAGATGCTGCGCGGTACCATCACGGTGTAATTCGCCGAGCCGATGGTCTGCACGCTGAAAAGAAAATAATCCCAGAAGCTGTGCGCGTTCTGGATGCCGCGCGGATCGGCCATGTAAAGCAGCGCGAAAACCGTGTTCACGAGCGCGAATACGGTCGCCGCACCCACGAAGAAAGCCCACCACGGCGCAGTCAGGATGAAGTGATAGCCGTCGCGCCAGCGTGTCTTGTCCTGTCCCTTGACGACCGCTCGCCGAACGGTACGCCCTCGCGCGACGATGCGGGGTTCCTGCGACGATCGCGGCGCCGGCGTCCGGCTGCTCATGGGGCGCGCCCCGCCGCAGCCGCCTCCGGCGTCACGGCTCCCTCACGCCGCCTGTTCTGCGCAGATTGGACAGATATTCGGTCCATCGCGATTTCCGCTCGCGTCCGAGGCGATAGAGATAATCCCAACTGTAGAGCCCGGTGTCGTGACCGTCGTCGAAACGGATGCGCGTCGCGTAGTTTCCGACCGGTTCGAGCGCCTCGATTTTCACATGACGCTTGCCGGCTACGATCTGCTTCTGCGCCGCGGAATGTCCCTGCACTTCGGCGCTCGGCGATTCGACACGCAAATATTCCGCGGGCATTTCGAATTCTTCGCCCGTATCGAAACAGACCGTCAGGGTGCCCCGCCGGGCATCGACGCGCAATTCGAGCGGCCACGCCGGCGATCCCTGGTCCGCATCGCTCATCGCGCGTTGCGTTCGGCATCCGAAAGTTCACGCGCTTCTCCGGGAAGCATGATCGGAATGCCGTTGCGGATGGGATAGGCCAGTCCTGCCGCCTTGCTGACCAGTTCGCCGCGTTCGCGGTCGTAGATCAGCGTGGTCTTGGTGAGCGGACAGACCAGGATTTCGAGAAGCTTCGGATCGGGTTCGGCCATGCGGCTCTCAGTTCAGCGTAACATTGCGGGGCGAAGGCGTGGCGGACATTTCGAGGAGTGCCACGAGCGTATCCACGCGTTCCGGCCAGCTGCGCGCCTCGATCAGCGCCTGCTTTTCAGCCGGCTCGAAAGGGCAGAGCATGGCGAGCGCGTTCACCAGCGTTTCGGGCGGCGCACTCATCATCGAGCGCCAGTCGGCCTTGAGGTCGCGCCGGACGAGATACTGCTTGAGCGCGCCAAGCAGCCGCTCGCGCGGAAAATCTCCGGCCTGATCGCCGGCGAGATCGGCGATGTAGGACGCGTAGTCCGGGCGCACCTGGCGAAACGGCGTTCCGGCCAACATCTCTTCGGCCACGCGGAACCGGCAGACACCGGTCAGCGTGATGAGATAGCGGCCGTCCTCGGTTTCGCGATAACTCGTGATCCGTCCCGCACAGCCCACCTTGGTCAACGCGGGCGCGAGCGTCGTCTCTTCGTGCTCGACCGGCTGAATCATGCCGATGAAACGCGAGCCCGACAGCGCCGCGTCCACCATTGCGAGATAGCGCGGTTCGAACACGTTGAGCGGCAGCTCTCCGCGCGGCAGCAGCACCGTTCCCGTGAGCGGAAAAACCGCGAGCGTCGCCGGAAGTTCGTGCAGGCTTGTGTAGCTGCGCATCGCGTCAGGCGAACAGGATGGACGACAATTGCCGGCGCGCCGAAAGCGTTCTCGGATCGGTCGGGCCCATCGCCTCGAAAAACGTGACGAGGTGCTTGCGCGCCGCCTCGTCGTTCCACTTGCGGTCGCGCCGCACCACTTCGAGCAGCTCGCGGATCGCGCCCTCGCGGTCGCCCTTCGCCTCGAGCGCGAGCGCCAGATCGAAGCGCGCCTGATGATCGTTGGGATCGGTTTCGAGCTTTCGCGCGAGCGCCGAGCTGTCGCCCGCGGAGGCCGCCTGCTCGCGCAGCTTGAGCTCCGCATCGACCGTGCGGATCGCTTCGTCCTGGGCGCCGTCCGGGCGCACCAGCCCGAGCGTCTTGCGCGCCCGTTCGATGTCGCCGCTCTTCAGATAACAACGCGCCAGACCTGCGACGGCGCGCGGATGGCCGGGCTCGTCCTGGAGAACCTGTCCGTAGGCTTGTGCCGCGCCCGAGACGTCTCCCGCCGCAAAGGCCTCGTCGGCGGCCGCGAGGATGTCCTCGGCCCGATCCTGCCCCGGCGCACCGTCGATCAGATGCTGGACGAACGCCTTGAGCTGCGAATCGGGCACCGCGCCCATGAAGCCGTCCACGGGCTGGCCGTCGCGGAACGCGTAAACGGTCGGGATAGACTGGACGCGCAGCTGGCGTGCGATTTCCGGGTTCTCGTCGATGTTGATCTTGACGAGCCGCACCGCGCCGCGCGCCTCGTTCACCGCTTTTTCGAGCTGGGGGCCGAGCTGCTTGCACGGGCCGCACCACGGCGCCCAGAAATCGACGATCACCGGGACCTGCCGGGAGGCTTCGAGCACGTCGGCCGCGAAGGTTTCGAGCGAGCCGTCCTTGACGAGCGCGCCGGGTGCGCCTGGCGCCTGGGCCGGTTTGGGCGCGCTGCCCGCAAGAGGCCTGCCGCTGGGACCGATCAATGCCATGGGAAACTCGAACCTTTCGGAATGCGGCCCAAACATGGGCACAACGGGTCCGAAAGAAAAGGGCGAAGTCCCGGCCGCCGGAGCCGCCGAACCGCGCCTTTCGGGCTGGCAGGCAGAACGGCGAATTTAGGGATGGCCGGCCCGCGCCGGGCGGCTCGCGGCAAGAAAAACCCGGCCGCTCGCCCGGGCAGAGTTCCGTTGCTGTCAGATTTCGCGGACGCCGAAGCAAAACGACATGGCGCGCAGTTGGCAGTGCGCCATGGTCTGCAACATTCGCGCAATCGGCAGATCGATCCCCTCCACCGCCTTGAGCAAATTCAGGAAGTGGAGTCGATTTATGTGCTGGATCAGATCGAATGGTTCTTCGAATCCCGAGTATCTCGCGTTGCGCATCAGCCGATAGAAGATGCCCCTGGAAAGACGCGGAAAGCGCTCGTTGCCTATCATGACAAACGCCAGCACGATCCCGCCGGGACCTCTTTCGAGTTTGGGAATCCAGTCAAGTTCGGAACGCGCCGGACCGACGTAATGTCGCTGGACCTTCACCGGCGTCGATTGGATAACGCCCGACAGCGTAACACTGAACGCCAGCGGACGAGGTGTAACGATACCCCAGGCTTGAAAAAACCCGAGCGAGTCACTATCCGAATAATTGGCGAATATCTCGCCGGGGAAGGTTCCGCTGAACCTGATGCTGTCGGCGCCCTGATAACCCACGCCTCCGCCATGATTGATCAGTTCAATCAACGGCATGACGACGTCCTTTCCCTTGTGGAATAGATGCCTCGACTCGAGGTAGCGCCGCAGGATGATCTGCTCGGTCGGTTCCTGGAACCACGTGCCGCATCGATGTTCGGTCAGGAGTTCGTGACGAAGGTCCCCGGGCAGCGCTGCGGCCATGTCGAACATTTGCCGGATACCTCCCGCCTCGCCATTGCCCCATCCCACATCTTCCTGGTAGCGGTTCAGCCACGACCTTTCCCTTTCGCCGATCCTGACGCCGGGGCCGACTCGCGGGGCTCCGTTTGCGAAGATCATCTCCGCCGCCTCGACCAGCAGAGTTTCCGGAATGTCGATGACAACGGGCCTGGCCGGATCTACGGGAAAAAGTCCGCGTCCGAACTCGCCGTGGCCCAGCCGGATGTTGTCCGCCGTTCCGCCGAGTGCGCGGAATTCGTCCAGAAGGTCGTCCCAGGTACTCAAGCGCAAACCTTTGGTCAGAGGCAGCGGAGACTGATCGTACAAACGGCGGCATTGCGGTCGCAAGCCGCCCTCGGCTCCGGGCACCCTCAGAACAAGCTCCGCCCCTCCATCGATTTCCGACAGCCGGCCTCCCTTACGCCGTCGGGGCGGCACACCGAAGGCGCAAGGCTTATTGGGAAATCCGGGCGGGGCGGAGGTTTGCTGCCATTGGCGTTCACTCCGCGGCCACGGGCCGGCGCAAAGCCGGCGCCACGTCGGGATCGTTTTCCACCGCCTTGAGGCGCTCGCGTGCTGCGGCGGCCTCCTTCTGTTTGTTCCACATCGACGCATACTGGCCGCCCATCGCCACGAGTTCGCCGTGGCGACCGCGTTCCACGATCGCGCCATGGTCCAGCACCAGGATCTCGTCGGCATCGACGACGGTGGAAAGCCGGTGCGCGATGACAAGCGTCGTGCGGTTGCGCGTGACCGCCGAAAGCGCGCTCTGGATCTCCCGTTCCGTATGGGTGTCGAGGGCCGAGGTCGCCTCGTCGAGGAGCAGGATCGGCGGGTTCTTGAGGATCGTGCGCGCGATCGCCACCCGCTGTTTCTCGCCGCCGGAAAGTTTGAGGCCGCGCTCGCCCACCATCGAGGCGTAACCGAGGGGAAGCTCGCGGATGAACGGATCGATCTGGGCCATGCGCGCGGCTTCGACGATGTCGGCTTCGCCCGCGCCGATGCGTCCGTAGGCGATGTTGTAGCGGATCGTGTCGTTGAACAGCACGGTGTCCTGGGGAACGATGCCGATGGCCGCGCGCAGCGAGGCTTGTGTGATATCGCGGATGTCCTGACGATCGATGGTCACGCTGCCCGACTGAATGTCGTAGAAGCGGTAGAGGATGCGCGAGATGGTGGATTTTCCCGCACCCGAAGGTCCGACGATGGCCACGGTGCGGCCGGCGGGCACGCGGAAGCTCACGCCTTTCAGCACCACACGATCCGGCTCGTACGCGAAGACGACGTCGTCGAAGCGGATTTCGCCGCCGCTCACCACGAGGTCCGCGGCACCCAGCCTGTCTCTCACCTCCTGCGGCTGGAAGAGCAGGCGGAACATCGCTTCCATGTCGACGAGCGCCTGGGTGATCTCGCGATAGACGGTTCCGAGCAGATTGAGCGGCACGTAGAGCTGCAGGAGAATGGCGTTCGCCATCACGAAATCGCCCACCGTGAAGCGCCCTTGCGCGATGCCGAGGGCCGTCAGCACCATCACGATGCCCGTGCCGATCGCCATGATCGCGGCCTGGCCGGTGTTGAGGACGGACAGCGAAATCTGCGCCTGGATGGAGGCGTTCGCATAGCGCCCCATCGAGTGGTCGAAGCGCCGCGTTTCGTGCGCTTCGTTGTTGAAATACTTGACCGTCTCGTAGTTCAGGAGGCTGTCGACCGCCTTGGTGCTCGCGTCGTTGTCGCTGTCGTTCATTTCGCGCCGGTAGCGCACACGCCAACGCGTGATCGCGAACGTGAACCAGACATAGGCGCCCACCATCGCGAGCGCGGTGGCCGCGATCCAGGCGTTCAGCTTCCAGATCATCTCCGCGGTGAAGATAACAAGCTGGAGCAACGTCGGAAAAATGCTGAAGGTGGCGAACGACAAGAGCGTGTCGATGCCCTTGGTGCCGCGGTCGATCACCCGCGACAGCCCGCCCGTCTTGCGTTCGAGATGAAAACGCAGGCTCAGCGTGTGCACGTGCGCGAAGGCGGCGACGCCGATTTCGCGCAACGCGTGGTAAAGCACCTTGGCGAAAATCCCGTCGCGCAACTGCGCGAAAAGCTGCATCAGGACGCGCGAAAGCACATACGCCACGATGAGTCCGAGCGTCGCGGCGATGAGGATTGCGGCCGGCCCGCGATGGGCGAGACGGTCCGTCACCCAGCCGAGCAGTAGCGGCGAGACGGCCGTTGCTGCGATGGCGAGCAGGAGGCAAAACATCGAGACAGCGACGCGCAACCTGAGATCGGGCCGGCCCCTGGGCCACAGATAGGGCAACAGAAGGCCCAGCGGGCGGAGCGAGGGCGTGCCGTCGCCCGATTCGAGAAGCGGATTGGGTTGTGTCATAAGCGGTCGCCGATCCCTGCGGAGCCTGGGCCTTTCTCGCGCGTTTTCTTCGCGATGGCGCGCGGGCCAAACTGTTCTTTCCTCAACCTTGATTAGGTATCCGAATGGCACACCGCAATACCGGCGGGGACGAATTGTCGGCGCTGTCCGCAGCCGGACCGGCGCCTTTTCCCCACGCCGCCCATAGGGGTTCGGGCCGCCGGATTTGTGTTTTCTGCGGTTCTTCGCCGGGCGCGCTTCCGGCCTATGCCGAGGCCGCGCGCGGGCTTGGCCGCGCAATCGGAGAGGCAGGCCATACGCTCGTGTTCGGCGGCGGTGCGGTCGGGCTGATGGGCGAGGTCGCGCGCGCGGCGCGGAGCGCCGGGGCGCCGATCATCGGCATTCTGCCGGCATTCCTGCGCGGGATCGAACCGCCGCTCAAATCGGCCGAAGAGTTGATCATCACGCCCGACCTGCAGCAGCGCAAGGCACGCATGCTGGCGCTCGCCGAGGCCTTCGTCATTCTGCCCGGCGGCCTCGGCACGTTCGACGAGTATTTCGAAGTAATCACGACGACACAGCTGCGGGTGCACGCCAAGCCCATCATCGTCGTCGATGTCGAAAATTACTTCGCGCCGCTGCGGGCGCTCCTCGATCGGGCAGTGGAGCAGGGTTTCGCGCGGGCGGATATCGCCTCCTATCACGCCTTCGTGGGAACCCCGCTCGAGGCGATCGAAAAAGTCAGTTCTCTGCTCGCTGCGTGCGCAGCCTGAACCACGCGATCCTGCCTTCGAGCGCGACGAGGACGAGCGCGGCCCAGACGCAGCCGAACGCGAGCGCATCGAACCGCGTGAACGTCTCGCCGAACCCGAAGACGGCAAGCAGAAGCGTGATCGAGGGCGACAGATATTGCAGGAAACCGAGCGTCGACAGGCGGATGCGCCGGGCGCCCGCCGCGAATAGCGCAAGCGGCACGGCGGTGATCGGTCCGGCCCCCACGAGCAGCACATCGCGTCCGATATCGGGCGATGGAAAGGCGGCGGTCCCTGCGAAGCTCCAGAACGCAAGCAACGCCAGCGCAACCGGCAGCACGATGGCGGTCTCGGCGAGCAGACCGTCGAGCGCATCCACGGGCGCGAGTTTCCGGAAGAAGCCGTAGAAGCCGAAGGAAAGTGCCAATACAGGCGCGATCCAGGGGAAATGGCCGAGCGAGACGGCCTTGGCCGCGACGGCAAGGCTCGCCAGCGCAACTGCTCCCAGTCGGAGGCGCGACATCCTCTCGCCGAAAAAAAGGACGCCGAGCGCCACCGAAATGAGCGGGTTGATATAATAGCCGAGGCTCGCTTCCACGAGCTGCCGGCTCGCCACGCAATAGATGTAGACGGTCCAGTTGATCGCAATGAGCGCGCCCGTGAGCGCGAGCAGCCGCAGGAGCTTGCGCGAGCGCAGAATCGTGCCGAGCCGCCGAACCCGCCCGCGCAGCAGGGCCGCAACAGCCGCGAACAGCACGCACCAGACGATGCGGTGCGCCGTCACTTCGAACGGCGGCACGCCGTCGAGAAGCCGCCAGTAAAGCGGAACGATGCCCCACAGCACATAGGCGAGCACCGCGCAGGAAATACCGGCCGGATCGTCGCCCGCGAAACGCGACTCACCCTCTCCTTGAGGGAGGGTCAAAATTTGCGCAGCAAATTTCGGGGAGGGGTAATGCCGCACCAGAACCTGTCCTTGGAATTCGTCCTCGTCGCTCTTTCAAATTACTCCGCCCCCCTCCCCGCTTCGCGGTCCCCCTCAGTTCCCGAACGGAGGAGGAAAGTAATTAGGTCAACCGGGCCGCTCGTATGCATATCACCGCCTCACGTCCCAGCCCGTCGTGCCGTCTGGATTGTCCGTGAGCCGAATGCCTTTCGCGGCGAGTTCGTCGCGGATGCGGTCGGCTTCCCGGAAGTTGCGCGATTTGCGCGCGTCGTTGCGCGCGGCGATCGCCTTCGTGATGTCCGCAACGGGCAGCGGCGGAGCAAGTGCGAGCCGGCCCGGATCGGGCGAGAAACCGAGCAGCGCCAATCCGCCCGCCAGATCCTGCGGATCGGCGCGATGGAGCGCGACAATCGCCTGCGGCGTATTGATGTCGTCGAGCAGCGCTTCGCGCAGTTCCGCGCCGATGCGGGGCGCCGCCACAGGCTCGGGCGCCGCATACCAGCGTTCGAGAATGGACAGGCTTTCCTTCATGCCCTGCAAAGTCCAGTCGATCGGCTGGCGGTAATGCGTGCGCAGCATGTTGAACCGCAGCACGTCGCCCGGCCAGTCGGCGAGCAGTTCGCGGATGGTGACGAAGTTGCCGAGCGACTTCGACATCTTCTCGCCTTCCGCATCGAGAAAGCCGTTATGCATCCAGACCTGCGCGAGCGGGCGGTCCGCATGCGCGCTCTCGCTCTGGGCGATCTCGTTCTCATGGTGCGGAAACACGAGATCGATGCCGCCGCCATGGATGTCGAACGTATCGCCCAGCAGCGCCTCGCCCATCGCCGAGCATTCGATGTGCCAGCCGGGTCGTCCGCGGCCCCACGGGCTCGGCCAGCCGGGCAGCGCCGCGTCGGACGGTTTCCAGAGCACGAAGTCCATGGGACCGCGCTTGTAGGGCGCCACGTCCACCCGTGCGCCGGCGATCATGTCGTCCAGCGCGCGGTGCGCGAGTTTGCCGTAACCGGCTTGCGACGACACGTCGAACAGCACATGGTCTTCCGCCACGTAGGCGTGACCGGTCGCGATCAGCGTTTCGATCATGCCGATCATGCGCGGCACGTATTCGGTCGCGCGCGGTTCGTGCGTCGGTGCAAGGCAGCCGAGCGCCGTTACGTCCTCGCGATAGACGCGCCCCGTTTCGGTGGTGAGTTCGCGCACCACGTCCAGGATCGCGCGACCGTCCCTGATCTCCTGCGCCCGCGCGACGATCTTGTCGTCGATGTCTGTGATGTTGCGGACATAGGTGACGTGCGTGTCGCCATACATATGACGAAGCAGCCGGAACAGCACATCGAACACGATGACCGGCCGCGCGTTGCCGATATGCGCGAAGTCGTAAACCGTCGGTCCGCAGACATACATCCGCACGTTCGCCGGATCGAGCGGAACGAAGTCTTCCTTGCTGCGCGACAGCGTATTGTAGAGACGAAGAGTCATGGAGGACCTGAAAATTCGGGATGCGGGCGTAACCAGGCAGAAATCCGCGCGGCGTCAGCCGCAGGTCGCCAATAGCTTGCATTGCACGCGCATCACGCGGTTTCTCCATTGAGCCGCGCAAGCGCTCTCGCGCGACCGATGAGCGGTAGCAGCTTCTTGAGTTCGGGTCCATTCTCGCGGCCTGTGAGCGCGAGCCGCAAGGGATGGAACAGCGCCCGTCCGCCTGCGCCCGTACTTTGCGAGATCGCGCGGGTCCACGCAGGCCAGAGTCCTTCGTCCCAGGGTTCCGGCGGCAGCAGCTCCGCAGCTCTCGCGAGCAGCGGTTCGTTTTCGACGACGGGGATCACGGGTCCGCGCACGATGGCCCACAAATCCGTCGCGTCGGAAAAGCGCGCGAGATTCGGCCGCACCGCTTCCCAGAACCCCGCGCCGCCGGCGATGCCGAGACCTTCGAGGCGCCGCGCGACGGATTCGTACGGGAGGCCGTGCAAGAGCTTCGCGTTCAAATGCGCGAGTTCGGCAGGGTCGAAATGCGCCGGCGCGCGGCCAATCTTCTCGAACGCGAATTCGCTGGCGAGCGCCTCGAGAGAATCCCGCAATTCGATGGACCCGGAGGTGCCGGTTTTCGCGAGATAGGAGGCGAGCGCGAGTGGCTCGATTTCCTCTTCCTCGCGCAGCGATTTGAGCGACAGCGAACCCAGGCGTTTCGAGAGTGCTTCGCCGCCCGCCCCGATCAGCAGCGGAAAATGCGCGAACTCGGGCAGCGTCGAGCCGAGCGCCTCGAAAATCTCGATCTGCACCGCCGTGTTGGTCACGTGATCCTCGCCCCGAATGACATGGGAAACGGCGAAATCGACGTCGTCCACGACAGAGGGAAGTGTGTAGAGGAAGCGGCCGTCCTCGCGGATCAGCACGGGATCGGACAGGCCCGCCGTTTCGATTTCGACCGCGCCGCGCACGAGATCGCGCCAGGCGATCCGACGTCCGCTCAAACGGAACCGCCAGTGCGGCAAGCGGCCCTGCGCTTCGAGCCGGCTCCCTTCGCCCGGCGAAAGCGCGAGCGCGGCCCGGTCGTAGACCGGCGGAAGGCCTTGCGCGACCTGCCGCTTGCGTTTGCGCTCGAGTTCGAGCGGCGTCTCGTAACAGGGATAGAGCCGACCATCCGCCTTGAGCTTTTCCGAGGCCGCGCGATGGGAATCTGCGCGCACGCTCTGCCGCGCGAAGAGGTCATGGCGAATGCCGAGCCAGGCGAGATCAGCTATGATGGCGGTTTCGAACTCGGGCTTCGATCGTTCCACATCGGTGTCGTCGATGCGGAGCAGGAAACGCGCACCCGTCTTGCGTGCGAACAGATGGTTGAGAAGCGCGGTGCGCGCATTGCCGACGTGCAGCAGCCCCGTGGGCGACGGCGCGAAGCGGACGAGCAGGTTCATCGCGCGTCCCGGAAGGCGTTGGTGATCGGATAGCGGCGGTCGCGGCCGAAATTGCGCGAGGTGATTTTCACACCGGGCGGCGCCTGACGGCGCTTGTATTCCGCAGTATAGAGCAGCTGCTCGATGCGCTTCACGGTCGCCGCGTCGTAGCCTTTCGCCATCACCTCTTCGAACGACATCTCTTTTTCGACGAGGCATTCCAGGATGCCGTCGAGAACGTCGTAGGGCGGCAGGGAATCCTGGTCCGTCTGGTTTGCGCGCAGTTCGGCGGTGGGCGCGCGATGCAGGATGTTTTCCGGGATCACCCGGCCCGCGGGCCCGCGCGCGCCCGTTGGCATCGTCTGGTTGCGCCAGCGGGCGAGCGCATAGACTTCGGTCTTGTACACGTCCTTCAGCACGTTGAAACCGCCGCACATGTCGCCGTAGAGCGTCGCGTAGCCCACGCTCATTTCCGACTTGTTGCCGGTCGTCAGCACCATCGGTCCGAACTTGTTGGAGATCGCCATCAGGATCACGCCGCGGATGCGCGACTGCAGATTCTCTTCCGTGGCGTCGGGCGCGCGGCCGGCGAACACGGGCGCAAGCAGGCTCCCCATGGTTTCGACCGCGCGTTCGATGGCGATGGTTTCGTAACGCGTCCCCAGCCGCCGCGCGCAGTCCGCGGCATCGTCGAGACTCTCCTGCGCGGTAAAGCGCGAGGGCAGCATCACCGCGCGCACACGCTTCGCGCCCAGCGCATCCACGGCGACAGCCGCCGAAAGCGCGGAGTCGATCCCACCCGACAACCCCAGCACCACGCCGGGAAAGCGGTTCTTCTCCACGTAATCGCGCAGGCCCAACATCATGGCATGGTAGATCGATTGCGAACGCTCTTCGGGGCGCTGGATTTCGCCCGGCTCGCAGACCCATCCGTTTGCGCTCCGTCGCCACTGTGTGAGGGTGACGCTCTCGCGCCAGGCGGCCAGGGAGCACGCCACGGAACCATCCGCGTTCATCACGAAGGATGCGCCGTCGAACACCAGTTCGTCCTGCCCGCCCACCTGGTTCAGATAGGCAAGCGGCCGTTTGCTTTCCGCCACGCGCGCGGCGACAAGCCCCAACCGCACGTCTTCCTTGCCCGCCTCGAAGGGCGAGCCGTTCGGCACGAGAAGAATTTCGGCGCCACTTTGCGCGAGTGCCAGAACGGCTTCGGATACCCAGATGTCCTCGCAGATCGGCACGCCGATCCGGATGCCGCGGACGTCGAACGACTGCGGCAGCAAGCCCGCCGCAAACACGCGCTTCTCGTCGAACACGCCGTAATTGGGAAGATTGTTCTTGCAGGTGCGCCCCGCGATGCGGCCGCCGTCGAGCAGCAGGCAGGCGTTGTAGAGTCGACCCTCGTGGCGCCATGGCGCGCCGATCAGCACCGCGGGCCCCCCATCCGCCGTCTCGCGCGCGAAGGCTTCGACGGCCGCGCGGGCGTCGTCCTGCAGCGCAGCCTTGAGCACCAGGTCCTCGGGCGGATAGCCGACGACGAACAGTTCGGAATACAAAATCAAATCCGCGCGGGCCTTCGCCGCCTCCGCGCGCGCCGCGCGCGCCCGCGCGATGTTGCCCGCGATGTCGCCCATCACCGGATCAAGCTGCGCCAGCGCGATGCGGAAGGTCTGTGTCATCGCGTTGGCCAAGGCGCCTGTTACGAAGCGGTTCCGTTCGGAATGGATTTACGCACTCACCCTTCGACAGGCTCAGGGTGAGGAAGAAAGGTAACACCCCGTGCAAAGCCTGTCGCCCTTCGACAAGCTCAGGAGGATAGGGGAAACCGTCATGCTGAGCCTGTCGAAGCATGAATAATGCAGGCTTCAGCAGGCTGTAGCGTTGTCTTTACTACGATTTTTCTCCCCCGCCTTCGGCTGGGAGGTAGCGCTGGCCGTGGGTTCTTGATTACGCCCGGGCGTAGGTGCCGGTCGCGCGGGGGAGCGCCATGGGAAGGCAGGCATCCTCGATGTCGAGCGCAGTGGCGAGCGCGCGGCGGGCTTCCTCGGGACGCACGATCGGTTCGGCGCCGCCGCGCACCGCGCTCACGAAGGCCGCGAGCGATTCGCCCAACGGGTCCTCGAGGACGACCGGGTTCAAATGCCGCTTCGTGGTGTTGCGGACGCGTCGGGAAATGAAATCGATTTCAATCACGCCATCGGAATAGATCGCGCGCATGCCGCGGCGCCGGATGTTCGACACGCGGCTCGCCGACAGTTCGACCTGCGACCCGTTGGTGAAAGCGATCTCGGTCGTGACGTCGTCGAGATAGCGACTCTTCAGGCTCCGTCCTTCCGCTTCGATATCCGCAATCGCACCGGGCACCAGGCGATGAACGAGATCGAGATCGTGGATCATCAGGTCGAGAAGCACGCTGACATCGGAGCCGCGGCCCGACCATGGGCCCATGCGCCAGCATTCGACCGAGCGCGGCGGGCTGTCGTAATCGAGCATGCCCGTACGGGCGAAGACGAAGCGTTCCTGGTGGCCCACCGTGAGGACGCGATCCTTGGCCCGGGCCAGCGCGACCAGCTGGTCGGCTTCGGAGAGCCGTGTGGCGATCGGTTTTTCCACCAGCACGTGTGCGCCGGCATTCAGGAATGCGCGCACGATCGAGGCGTGCGTGATCGCGGGCGAACACACGCTGACGAGATCGACGGCGCCGAGAAGCTCGCGCCAGTCGGCATAAACGGGGATTCCGTGTGTCGCGACCGCCGCCCGCCGCGCTTTTACGCAGGGGTCGGCGACGCCGACGAGCTCTACGCCGTCCATGCCCGCATATTTGGCCGCGTGATGGCGGCCGAACGCACCGATACCCACGACTCCGGCCCGCACCGGGCGGAGATACTGGCCTTGGAAAGCCTGCAACAGGAATCACCGCGTAGATACCGGCACTTATGAGCCACAAGCGGCCGACGGGCGCGACTCATAAAATGTTTCGCCTTGTTACGCCCGCTTTTCCGCGATTCTAGGCTTCCGGCCCCAGCGCCAGAAGGTTAACCAGCGCCGCCATGATGAGATAGCCGAGCATCAGCGGGGCCAATCCGATCACCGCATCCCCGAGGAGGCCGCCGGCGAGCCGGCAGGGAATGAGTGACCAGGCCGTACCGACGTAGAAGAGCTGGATCCCGATGACCGCCACAATCCCGACCGCAAAGGCCAGAGGCTGGGCGCCCAGTGCTTCGGGACGGCGTTTGCGTTCGAGGCGAAGGACGCCGGCAGCGAGCCTCAGCCGCGACAGCGCAGATCCGAGAAACACGAGCGCGAGCAGCCAGGACACCGCAGAGACCAGAAGCCGGCTGCCGCCCAGTCCGCACACCGTCAGGACGCTTTCGAGACGTCCCTGTCCGAACACGGCAAAGCGTACGGCGCTTTCGAGCGCGGCAATGGCGGGCGTCGCCGGACCGGCCGGCGCATAGAACATCTGCAGGCAAAATACGATCACGATGAAGGCGAGGAAAACCGTTTCGTTAAAGCCCGGCCGGTAGGCCGCCGGATCGAAACGGTCGGGCAGCATAGGCCGCAGATGGCTGGCCGAAAGGCCATATCCGGCAATGAACAGCACCCCCATGGCACCGAACAGGAGCACGCAGACGAGGACGGGCACGAAAGCCTGGCCGAGGGGAACGCCGCCGGCGGCGGCGCGCGCGAGAGCAAGGCCCCCCGCATAAACGCAAAACACCGTCCAGCCCTTCGCGAGCAGCCGCGCAGCGCCCATCCCGACCCCTCCAACCGAGACCCGCGCCCCGCGCGCCTCAGGCAGAGGCTGCGAAACGAGCCTCCTTCATGCGCTCGGCGCGCAGACTTTCGGCCATCAGGAAGGCAAGCTCAAGCGCCTGGCTCGCATTGAGACGGGGATCGCAGTGGGTGTGATAGCGCCGCGACAGATCGTCTTCCGAGATCGCCTGCGCGCCGCCGAGGCACTCCGTGACGTTCTGGCCGGTCATTTCGAAATGCACCCCGCCGGCATGTGTGCCTTCGGCGCGATGAATCTCGAAGAAGGCTTTCACCTCCTTGAGGATGCGTTCCACCGAACGGGTCTTGAGGCCGCTCTGCGAGGTGATCGTATTGCCGTGCATCGGATCGCAGGACCATACCACGCGCGCGCCTTCACGGCGAACGGCGCGAATGAGGCGCGGCAGCCGCTCGCCGACACGTTCGGCGCCAAAGCGGCAGATCAGCGTCATGCGGCCGGGCGTATTGGCGGGATTGACGATTTTTAGCAGCCGCAGGAGTTCGCCTTCCTCGAGCGTCGGGCCGCATTTCAGTCCGACGGGATTGCAGATGCCGCGACAGAATTCGACATGCGCGCCCGCCGGATCGCGCGTGCGGTCGCCGATCCACAAGAGATGTGCGGAGGTGTCGTACCAGTCGCCGCTCGTCGAATCGATGCGGGTCAGCGCCTGCTCGTAACCGAGGAGCAACGCTTCGTGGCTGGTGTAGAATTCCGTCACTCGCAGCTGCGGCGTCGAATCCGGCGTGATCCCGCAGGCCGCCATGAATTCGAGCGTCTCGGTGATGCGTTGCGCGAGCGCACGGTAGCGTTCGCCCGCGGGCGAGCCGGCGATGAAGCCGAGCGTCCAGCGATGCACGTTGTGCAGATCGGCGTAACCGCCTTGCGCGAAGGCGCGCAGCAGATTGAGCGTTGCCGCCGACTGCGCATAGGCCTGCATCAGCCGCGCCGGATCCGGCGTGCGGCTCTCCGCATCGAAATCCATCGCGTTGACATTGTCGCCGCGATAGGCGGGCAGGCTGACATCTCCTCTGGTTTCCAGGTCCGCCGTGCGCGGCTTGGCAAACTGGCCGGCGATGCGGCCGACCTTCACCACCGGCACCGCCGCCGCGAAGGTCAGGATCACCGACATCTGCAGAAGCACGCGGAAGGTGTCGCGGATGTTGTCGGGATGGAATTCGGCGAAGCTCTCCGCACAATCGCCGCCCTGCAGCAGGAAAGCCTTGCCTTCGCTGGCGAGCGCGAGCTGGGCCGCGAGATTGCGCGCTTCGCCCGCGAAGACGAGCGGCGGATGGGATTTGAGACGCGTCTCGACGGCCAGAAGCGCGTCCGCGTCCGGATACTCGGGAACCTGGCAGATCGGTTTGCCGCGCCAGCTCGCTGGACTCCAGTTTTGTGCCACCGGTAACTCCTTTCCCGGCAGGGGATATACAGCGACGGCGCCGCGGCGGCCAATCCGACGGCTCAGGCGGTAAAGAAGTCTTCGCTTTCGCGAACCTGGGCGGGAACGGCTTCGAGGAACCGCGTGAGTTCGCGAACCTGCAAACTTTCCAGCCGCTCGACGCACTCCAGGATCGCATTGCAGAGCGGCTGCGCCGTGAACGGTTCGCACAGAATGCAGAATTTTCGCTTCGCGTCGTCCCACGAGAACGGACGCGTATGGAAACCGTGATAGTCCTGCTTTTCGATTTCCACGACGCGTCCTCCCTTCAGCGCGATCGCGATCCGGCAGGGAAGTTGCTCGGGAAAACGCGACGACAGCGCCGCGTCGGTCCGGATCTCGACCCGGTGCAGAAGGTCCTGCACGTCGCTCGCGGCAATGCGCGCCGGCGCATATTGCGCAGGTCCCAGCGCGCCGTCGCACAGCGCCGCCGCAACCATATAGGGCAGGCTGTGATCGGCCTCTTCCTTCGTATGGATGTCGACCTTCGCGCCTTCTTCTCCTCCGCCGATGATCCGGTATGCCACATCGAAAATGTCGACCGAGACCTTTTCGACCTCTGCCGCCTCGAACCTGTGCGTTCTGCGCAGCTCGAGCACGCCTTCAATCGCGGACTGGGCGTGAATCTCCGCGTCGTAGCACTTCACGATCGTCCGCCGGACGCGTTCGAGGTCCTCATGACGCCAGTCGATCGCGAAAGAACCGGTCACGCTCTGCTTCAAACCCTTGTTGCCTTCGAAGATTTCGAGAGGACCGGTCACGCCGCGCGAGGCGAGAAAAGCTGCGTGCGTGGCGATGAAAGCCGTGTTCGGATAGGCGAGTCCTTTCCAGTGCGACAGCACGCCGGTCCGCGTCACCCGGAGCGCGATATTGCCGACCCCCGCGAGCGAGATTCCCTGCGCGCTCCGCGCATCGTCCAGGCCGAGCGCGCGTGCGAGGCCCGCGCCCACGGCATAGGCGCCCTGCACCGTGTGATCGAAGCCGCGATCCCTCACCGGCGCTTCGTCGCTCAGGCGCGCCTGCACCTGATAGGCGACAGCCAGCGCCGCGAGAAATGTTTTGCCGCTCGCGTCTGCGAATTCGGCCGCCGCAAGCACCGGCGCGAGATTGTCGCTCGGATGGCAGGTCTCGGCTGTGGCGAGATAGGCGTCCATAAAATCGAGATAGCGGACAAGCGCGCCATTGAGGAACGCCGCGCGATCGGGCGCGCTTTTCCCGCCGCCGATCAGGGTGCAAAGCGGATTGCCCCCGAATGCTTCGACCTGGTCGCGCACCATGCGAACGGGTTCCGCATTGAGCGCACCGATGGCGCAGCCGAGCGAATCCAGCACGCGGATTTTGAGTTGCGCGCGCGCGTCCTCCGAAAGATCGCGATAGCGCGCCCGGACGGCGAAGCGGGCCAGATCTTCGACTTCCGTCATGTCATTGCGGCTTGTAGCTCGCGATGCGGCCCCAGCTGCTCTTGGTGCCCCAGATCCCGGCGCGCAGGCACTCGAGTTGCACGATCTGGCTGTGATCGACGAACAGATTGACATCGATGCCGTAATTCTTGACGTACCATTCGAAGACCGGCGGATCGGCAGCTTCGAACATCGCCTTTTGGAGACCGATCGCGTCGATGATCTCTGCCACCGTGTCGGTGCGCCATGGCGCGACGTTCTCGGTGATGCCCTCCGATTCGATCATGATGATTTCCGCACCTTCTTCGAGGCAGGCTTTGGCGCGCGAGATCACCCAGCCCGCGTCGCGCACGCCTTCCGCGGCGAGTTCCGCTGCGGGTGTCGCGCCGCCCGCGCCGAACTGGATGCCGAGCTCGGGCTTGGGTTTCATGCCGGCGCGGCGCACGCGCGCAATGAGGCGCAACAGATCCTCCTGCGGCAGACTGATGAAGCCGGTGGAAAGTTCGATGATGTCGAAGCCGAGTGCGGCAGCTTCGTCGAGATAGGCATCCACGGCCGCGGGCCCGCCCGTCAAAACGTGTTCGATCCAGCCGCCCGTGGAGACGTATACGTCATGGCGGTGCGCCAGCGCGATCATCTCGGCGATCCTGTCGCGCGGCATGAGCGCGAAGGAGCCGCCCGCGAATTTGAGACCGTCGATCCATTCGCCCATGGTCTCGAGAATATCCTCGAGCAGCCGCCGGCCCATCGTCGTATAGTAGGGGCCGCGGATCTCGGTGAGCCCGGCGCGGCGTGGTTTGGCGCCGCGGGCGTTCAAGGGAATTGCGGAAAATGCGCGCTGTTCGGCCATGGTAGCTCTCCGGCCCCCGCGCAGGTAACCGTGGGGCGTCGCGCTCAGTTCCGGCAGCGCGAAATCCCGCCGCGGGCGAAACCGCCGGCAACGTTGCGCGTTGCGGGCTTTAGGGGACTGCCGGACGGGGCGGACACCATATGCGGCTCTTGCTGATCAATCCACGCTTTCCGGAGAGCTGGTGGAGCTCGCAATGGGCGCTCGACCGCATCCTGCCCGGCAAGCGCGCGATCAATCCTCCGCTCGGACTGGCGACGCTTGCCGCGCTGGCGCCGCCGCACTGGAACGTCGAAATCGTCGACGAGAATGTCGAGGAGATTCCCGCCGCAAGCGATGCCGATATCGTGGGGGTGTGCGGGATGGGTGTGCAGTTTCCGCGGCAGCGGGAACTTCTCGCGGAGTTCCGCGCGCGCGGCCACTATGTGATCGCCGGCGGAAGCTACGCCTCGCTTTGCCCCGAGCATTACACGGCGCTCGCCGACAGTGTCGTGGCCGGAGAAGCGGAACGCATTTTTCCGCAATTCTGCCGCGACTTCGAGAGCGGCGCGCCCGAAGCGCTCTATCACGAGACGGAAACCGTGGAGCTCGCGATTTCGCCCACGCCGCGCTTCGATCTCCTGAAGCTCAACCGCTACCATTATACGACGCTGCAATTCTCGCGCGGGTGCCCGTTCCGCTGCGAGTTCTGCGACATCATCGTGATGTTCGGCCGCAAGCCAAGGGTGAAGAGTCTCGAGCAGGTCGGCCGCGAACTCGACGCGCTTCGCGCGCTCGGCATCTCCAACGTGTTTTTCGTGGACGACAATCTGATCGGCAATTTGCCGAAGGCGAAGAAGCTGATGATTTTTCTGGCGGAGTACCAGCGGCGCACCGGCTACCGCTTCCATTTCGGCACGGAGGCTTCGCTCAATCTGGCGCAGCATGACGACCTGATCGCCGCGATGCGCAGCGCCAACTTCGGCTGGGTGTTCATCGGCATCGAATCGACCGATCCCGCGAGCCTCAAGGAGACGATGAAGACGCAGAATTTGCACGGGGACATTCTCGCCTCGATCCGCCGCATCTACGCGCACGGAATCGAAGTGCTAGCGGGCTTCATCGTCGGGTTCGACAACGACACGCTCGAATCCTTCGACCAGCAGTACCGCTTCATCACCGATGCCGGTATCCAGGCGGCGATGGTCGGTCTTCTGACCGCGCTTCCCAAGACGCCGCTCTACGAACGGCTGAAGCGGGCGGGAAGGCTGCTGACGCTCGACGACGTGAACGACTCAGCACGGCCGGCGACCAACATCGTGCCGTTGCGCATGTCCTACGACGCGATGATCGAGGCTTACGCCGATCTGTACCGCAGGCTCTTCCAGGACGGCGAGATCGCGCGCCGCATCCGCAACAAGCTTCGGTTCCTGGCGAAACCGGCCTCCTACACCGGTTACGGCACGCGCGATTCGCTGCTGATCCTGTGGCGGCTGATGCGCTTCGGCATCCTGCCGGGCGGCCTGCCGCGGCTCTGGTATTTCGCGCGCAGCCTCGGGCGGTCTCCCGCCTCCGCCTCGGTGGCGCTGGCCGAATGGATCACCGCGCTTTCGATGCGGGATTTCGCGCGGCGCAAGCTCGCCCCGATCCCGCCGCCCGGCGCGCTCGAAGTGCACATCTGAGATCGGACGCGGTCCCTAACATCTGGCACTCGTCCGGCCTCTGGCTTAAAAGGCGGCGGAATCGAATCTTACTTTTGATCATGAGACGCTGGATTGGCCTTGTGGCAGCCTTGGCGCTTGCCGGGTGCGGCACCATCGGGGGAATCAAATACGGCTTCGATTCCGGCAGCTTCCACCGCCGCACGACTGCGCTCGCGGCGGCTTGCGCGGCGCGCATGCAGAACCCCGCCTTCGACGTCATTCGAAATCGGGTCGAGCTGTTCAAGTCGCCGCCCGACGGGCCGGTGCGCTTTGCGATCCTGACGGATACCGCTGTGCCCGCGGCGCCCGAGAAGGCGGCCATCGACCTGTGGGCCAAAACCGTCGAGGGTTGCCAGCGCCAGGCGCGCGGGCTCATGGACAAGATTCCGCTGCCGCCGGAAGCGACGCAGTCCGAGGTCGAGAAGCTCGCCTCCTACATCACGGACGCCTGGATCGGCGGCAGCAAGCTCCGCGTCGCGCTCTATGGCGGGCAGCTCACCTACGCCGATTACGCGAACCGCAAACTGACGCTGACCCAGGACACGCTCGCGGCGGCGGAGCGCTACGCCCAGGACACAGACGAGGAAAACGAGACCCACGACCTCGAAGGTGTCGAGAGCGCTCTGGCGCCGTTTCTGGCGATGATGTGAACGGCGTTACCCCTCGCCCGCGCCGGACTTACCGGGTCCGTAGAAATCCGTGGAAGCCGCCCTTGCGATCCTCGTCGCCCGTGATCGCTCCCTCGTCAGCGTGAGCGCCGTCTATGCCTTGAGCCATTGTGTAGATCGAGCCGGGGGGATCGAACACTTTGATTGTGCCGCCGGACTTTCGCACATACCCATGATCCGCACCGTTGCCGTCGATAAAATATCCGGCGATTGTGCCCTTGTTATCGATGCTGGCGGCCTCGACGCCGCTTGATCCGGAAGGGTCGAACGACGTGATCGTTCCGCCGGCGGTTCGGATGAAGCCATGCGAAACGTTGTTGCTGTCGGAATAATATCCCGCGATGTCACCCGCCTTGTTGATGCTGAGGGCATAGGTGGCGTCCGATCCTGGAGGATCGAAAAGCGTGAAAGTGCCGTCCGCGGCGCGTACAAAACCATGGTTCAGGTGATTGTTTGCAGAGTAGTAGCCGACAATCGTGCCGCTGTCGTTGATGCTCTGTGGGAAGGTGTTCGTTGAGCCGGAGGGGTTAAACACCGTGATCGTGCCGTCGGCGACCCGCAGATAGCCATTAAACATGATGTTGTCATCGACATAGGACCCCGTGACCGCACCCCTCCTGTTGATGCCATAAGCATAGGTGCCGAATGATCCGGAAGGGTCGAAAGAGGCAATCGTTCCATCGGCAGCGCGCACGAAGCCGTGGGTTACATCGCCGCTGTCTATCCAGATTCCGGTTATCGAGCCGCCGTGGTTGATGCTGTATGCCTGGGTATAGATCGACCCGGGAGCGTCGAACGACGTAACCGCCCCGTCGGCAGCCCGAACGAAGCCATGGGTTATGCGGTTGCCATCCTGGTACGATCCGGCGATGACCCCGGCGCTGATGGCAATGGCGTGGGTCTGGATTGATCCTGGAGGATCGAACTCCTTGTATTTCGCCGCATGTGCCGACAGGCTCCATCCCAGGGTCGCGACTGTGACAGAAGCAACGAGTATTCCGCTCCGGCGTCGAAGCCCGGGCAAGTACTCCCTTGGTAGCGACGCTGCAATTGCCCGGTTTGAATCGCGGTCGAACATGCTGTTCCTCCTTTTCGCGCGTTCCGCGCAGGCGCGGGCTGGGGTCAGACGAACTCCGGCGATTTCGAATAGCTCTTCGCGCGCATCGTCACGAGCTCTTCGGCAAGGCTCGGATGGAGCGCAACCGTCGCGTCGAACTGCGCCTTGGTCGCGCCCATTTTCAGTGCGACCGCGACCATCTGCACGATCTCGGCGGCGTCGGGCGCGAACAGATGACAGCCGAGCACGCGATCGGTTCGCGCGTCGACGACGAGCTTGAACAGCGCGCGTTCCGCGCGCCCCGACAGCGTGTTCTTGAGCGGGCGAAAGCGCGATTGGTACACGTCGATCGCGAAGCCTTCCGCGAGCGCCTTCGCTTCGGAAAGCCCCACCGTTCCGATTTCGGGCTGGCTGAACACCGCGGTCGGAACATTCCTGTGATCCACCGGCGTCGGATCGTTTCCGATGGCCGTCTTCACGAAGGCCATCGCCTCGTGGATCGCCACCGGCGTCAGCGCGAGGCGGTCGGTCACATCGCCGACCGCCCAGATATGCGGCACGCTCGAGCGCGAAAATTCGTCCACCCGGATCTCGCCGCGCCGGCCGAGCGCCACGCCGATTTGGTCGAGGCCCATGCCACAGGTGTTCGGCAGGCGCCCGATGGCCAGCATCACCTGGTCGGCTTCGAGGATCTCGTCCTTGTCGGTGAAGGCGAAGACCTCGTCGCCGCGCCGCTCCACTTTGCGGAAGATGCGATCGAGCACGATGCGGATGCCGCGCTTGATACTCGACTCGGTCAGTGCGTCGCGCATGTCGTCGTCGAAACCGCGCAGGATTTTGGCGCCGCGATAGACCAGCGTGACCTCGCTGCCCAGTCCGTGAAAGATATGCGCGAATTCGACGGCGATGTAGCCGCCGCCCGCAATCACGATGCGTTTGGGGAATTTCTCGAGATAGAAGGCTTCGTCCGAGGTGATGCAGTGCTCCGCACCCGGCGCCTTTCCCATGTCGCGCGACGGCCGGCCGCCGGTGGCGACCAGAAACTGCGCGGCGGTCACCGTGCGTCCGCTCTTGGCGAGCCGCACCGTATGCGCGTCTTCGAATACCGCGCGCTCGGCAAATATCTCGACACCCGCGCGGTCGACATTCTCGCGGTAGAGGCCTTCGAGCCGGGCGATCTCGCGGTTCTTGTTGGCGATCAGCACGTTCCAGTCGAACGAGCGCTCCGGCACCGTCCAGCCATAGGGGCCGCAATCCTCGAACGCTTCGCCGAACTGGCTCGCATAAACGAGAAGTTTCTTCGGGATGCAGCCGCGAATCACGCAGGTGCCGCCGAAGCCGTATTCCTCGGCGATGGCCACCCGCGCGCCTGCCTGCGCGGCCAGCCGGCTCGCGCGCACGCCGGCTGAACCGCCGCCGATCACGAAGAGATCGAAATCGTAGTTTGTCACAGGCGCCGCCCCTTCCGTTCAGTCCCCCATCGGCGTCCTTCGGCGGGCTCGGGACGAAGAAGAAATATCCCTCATGCCGAGCCTGTCGAAGCACGCCATGATGTCAGCGCACCGATGGGCGATCAATCGCGTCTACACCGTTCGGGCCGGCAATGACGAGCGTGGAGGCGAGGCCGATGAACAGGCCGTGGTCGACGACGCCCGGTATCACACCCAGCGCGAGGGCGAGCAGGCGCGTGTCGCGGATGGCGCCGAAACCGCAATCGTAGATCACGTTGCCGCTGTCGCTGATGAATCCGTCGCGCAGCCGTATAGGCACATTCTCGTAGCCGAGGGATGCCACCGCGTTGCGCAGCCGCGTCGCCGTGGTGGCGTGGCCGAACGCGTTGACTTCCACCGGGAGGGGAAAGCGGCCAAGCCGCTCGACAAGCTTGGACTCGTCGGCAATCACGATCATCCGTCTCGCCGACGCGGCCACGATCTTCTCGCGCACCAGCGCGCCGCCGCCGCCCTTGATGAGATTGAGCGAGCGATCCGCTTCGTCGGCGCCGTCGATTGCGAGATCGAGCGGCGCGAGCCGGTCGAGATCGTCGAGCGTGATGCCGAGTTCACGCGCTTTGCTCTCCGCGCGCTTGGAGGTCGCCGCGCCGACGACCGCGAGGCCGCCGCGGATCTTTTCCGCCAAAAGTTCGAGGAAAATCTCTGCGGTCGTGCCGGTGCCGAGCCCGAGCTTCATCCCGTTGCCGACAAAGGCCAGCGCCCGTTCCGCCGCCGCGCGCTTGAACGTGCTCGCGCCTTCCATGATCGGAGTGTTTACTCCACCGTCACCGATTTGGCGAGATTGCGGGGCTGGTCGACGTCGGTGCCCTTGGCGACGGCGGTGTGATAGGCCAGGAGCTGCACCGGAACCGCGCCGACCAGCGGCGTGAAGAGCGGATGGGTCTGCGGGAGCGTGATTTTGGCCCAGGCGCCCGCGCCGGCCCTGGCAAGCCCGGCTTCGTCGGAAATCATCACCACCTTGCCGCCGCGCGCCATCACTTCCTGCATGTTGGAGGCGGTCTTTTCGAACAGCGCGTCGGAGGGCGCCAGCACGATCACCGGCACGCTCGCGTCGATCAGCGCGATCGGCCCGTGTTTCATCTCGCCCGCCGCATAGCCTTCGGCGTGGATGTAGGAAATTTCCTTGAGCTTGAGCGCGCCTTCGAGCGCCAGGGGGTAATTCAGCCCGCGGCCCAGATAGAGCACGTCGCGCGCTTCGGCGATCTCCGCGCCCAGCGCTTCGATGGCGGGCTGCTGCTTGAGGAACTCCACGATGAGGCGCGGCGTCTCGAGCAGCGCCGCGCACAGCTTCTGCTCTTCCGCCGCGTCGATGGTGCCGCGGTCGCGCGCCGCCGCCAGCGCGAGCGCCGCCAGCACGCAGAGCTGGCAGGTGAATGCCTTGGTGGAGGCGACACCGATTTCGGGCCCCGCAAACGTCGGCAGCACGATATCGGCTTCGCGCGCGATCGAACTTTCCGGCACGTTGACGATGGCGAGCGTCGTCTGCCCGTTTTCCTTCGCGTGCCGGAGCGCCGCCAGCGTGTCCGCCGTTTCGCCGGATTGCGAGATGAAGAGCGCCGCACCATCTTTCCCATAGACGGGCTTGCGGTAGCGCAGCTCCGAGGCGACATCGACGTCGACACCGAGCCGCGCCAGCTGCTCGAACCAGGTTTTGCCGACGAGTCCCGCATAGAATGCGGTGCCGCAGGCCGAGATGGTGAGCCGCGCGGCGCGCGACAGCGCCTCGGCCGCGCGCGCGTTGCGCAGCTGTACGCGCGGGCCTGCTGGATCCAGATAATGCGCGAGCGTGTGGCCGATGACTTCGGGCTGTTCGTAAATCTCCTTCGCCATGAAATGGCGAAAGCCGCCCTTGTCCACCAGCCCTTCGGCGCCGCTGACCAGCCGCACTTCGCGATTGGCGGGGCGGCCCTCTACGTCGAAGATCGATACATCCGGCCCGCGCAGCACCGCCACGTCGCCGTCTTCCAGATAGGTGATGCGATTGGTGAAGGGCGCGAGCGCAAAGGCGTCGGAACCGAGCCAGGATTCGTGCTCGCCATGGCCGATCGCGAGCGGGCTTCCCTTGCGCGCACCAATCACGAGCGAGTCCTCGCCGTCGAAGATCATCGCGAGCGCATAGGCGCCGGTCAGCCGCCGCACCGCGGCGATGGCGGCTGCGGGCGCGTCGAGTCCCGCTCCGAGATAATCGGTGACGAGATGGACGGCCACTTCGGTGTCGGTCTCAGACGCGAAGGCGTGTCCCTTCGCGGCCAGTTCGTCGCGCAGCTCGCGGAAATTCTCGATGATGCCGTTGTGAACGAGGGCGACGCGGGCGGAGGCGTGGGGATGCGCGTTCGATTCCGTCGGCGCGCCGTGCGTCGCCCAGCGCGTGTGACCGATACCGGTGCGGCCGGGCAGGGGGTGTTTGTCGAGCACGGCCTGGAGATTGGCGAGCTTGCCCGCGGCGCGGCGGCGCTCGATATGGCCATGCGCGAGCGTCGCGATTCCCGCCGAATCGTAGCCGCGATATTCGAGCCGCTTCAGCGCCTCGAGCAGGACGGGCGCCGCGTTTTCGCCGCCGGCGATTCCCACGATGCCGCACATCTACGTCTGGCCTTTCTCCGCCTTCTTCCGTGCACGGAATTTCGCGGCCCATCCCGGCTTCTCCACCTGCTCGGAGCGGACGAGCGCCAGGGCATCGGGGGCGACGTCGCGCGCGATGGTGCTGCCTGCGCCGACGAATGCGCCCGCGCCCACGCGCACCGGCGCGACCAGCGCCGTGTCGGAGCCGATGAAGGCGCCCGCGCCGATCTCGGTCTTGTACTTGTCGAAGCCGTCGTAATTGCAGGTGATGGTGCCCGCGCCGATATTGGCGCCGGCGCCGATCGAGGCATCGCCCAGATAGCTCAGGTGATTGGCTTTCGCACCCTTGTCCACGCGTGTGTTCTTCACCTCGACGAAATTGCCGATATGCACGGCGTCGCCGAGCACCGCGCCGGGCCTGAGCCGCGCATAAGGACCGATGACGGCGTTCCTGCCCACCTCCGCGCCTTCGAGATGCGAAAACGCGCGAATCCGCGCCCCGCTCCGCACGACAACGCCGGGCCCGAACACAACGAACGGTTCGATCTCGACGCCGGGCTCGAGCGCGGTGTCCCACGACAGATGAACGGAGGACGGATCGCTCATGCCGACACCCGCATCGAGTGCGGCCTGGCGCAGCCGCGCCTGCATCAGCGCTTCGGCGCGCGCGAGTTCGCCCCGGCTGTTGACGCCCATCACCTCGTCTTCGTCGACGAGCGCCACCGCGCAAGCGATGCCGTCGGCCCTCGCGAGCACAGGTGCATCGGTCAGGTAATATTCGCGCTGCGCGTTGTCGTTGCCGAGCGCCGCTGTCCAGCGGAAGAACGGCTTCGCCTCCGCCGCAAAAATGCCGGCGTTGCAGAGATCGCAGGCGCGCTCGCGTTTGTTTGCATCCTTCGCTTCGACGATGCGGTCGAGCAGCCCGTCGGGAGCGAGAATCACGCGACCATACGCGTCCGGACAGCGCGACCGGAACGCGGCCATTGCGAGGCCGGTTTTTTCGCGCGCCGCGAGCGAGGTTTGGAACACCGCGCCGGTAACAAGCGGCATGTCGCCATAGGTGGTGACGACGACGCCCGGAAAATCCGCGAGCAATTCACGCGCCGCGTTGGCGGCGTGGCCGGTGCCGAGCTGCGGCTCCTGGATGACGCATTCGCCGCCTTCGCGCAGCACATAGTCGCGGGTCTCTTCGGCATCGCGCGCCGTCACCACGACGAGGCGGCCGATGCCGGCCGCGCGCATCGCCGCCATAACATGACCGAGCAGCGGCCGGCCCGCGACCTCGTGCATCACCTTGGGCTGCGCGGTTTTCATTCGCGTCCCCTGGCCTGCGGCGAGTATCAGTCCTGCGATTGCGGTCACACCCGATCCTTCAACCCTCACCCTGAGCCCGTCGAGGTTGGTTCGACAGGCTCCGCATAGGGGAATGTCCTCACTCTGAGCTGCCGAAGGGTGGTTCGACGGGCTCAGCATGAGGCCGATGGATTTCAATTCCCCTATCCTGCTCCGGAATCGGGGCAAAAGCACGAATTGCGACCTTCTGTTGCCCCGCGGCCGCGCGGCTCTGCGTGCTAGGGGTTCTTGATGACCCGCTCGCCCGCACTCGTCTTCGATCTCGACGGCACGCTCGTCGATACCGCGCCCGACATCCTCGGCGCGCTGAACGCCGTGCTCGTCGCCGAAGGCCACACGGCGGTGACGCGGGCCGATCTGGGCCATCTCGTCGGCCACGGCGTGCCCACCATGCTGACGGCGGCTTCCTCCCGAACCGGAAGCCAGTTTGCTGCGTCGCGCGAGGCGGCGCTGGTCGACGCGTTTGTCGCGCACTATCGCGCTCATCTCGCCGACGAGAGCCGGCCGTTTCCGGGCGTTGTCGCAACGCTCGAGAAGCTTAAGGCCGGAGGGGCACGGCTCGGCGTGCTCACCAACAAGCCGCAGGAGTTGGCCGAGCCGCTTCTGGACGCGCTCGATCTCACGCGCTTCTTCGCTGCCGTTCACGGCGCGGGGCGGTTTTCCTGGGTGAAACCCGACGCGCGGGTGTTCCGCCACGTCATCGACGATCTGGGCGGAGCCGGCACGGGCGCGATCATGATCGGCGACAGTACCACCGACGTTTTGACTGCGCGCGCGGCCGGCGTGCCCGCGATCCTTGTTTCATACGGCTATTCGCCCAATCCGGTGGAGACGCTCGGCGCGGCGGCGGTTACCGGCGACTTCGCCGAACTGCCAAACCTCGTGGCGCGGATTCTTGACGCTCGCGCGACCGCGCGGTAGAGCGCGAGCCCGGCCTCAATTCGGGCGCGGGCGCGTAGCTCAGCGGGAGAGCACTCCCTTCACACGGGAGGGGTCACAGGTTCAATCCCTGTCGCGCCCACCACAAGAATTGAGCGAAATCAGCACCCTACCTGCTGTGCCGCTTTGTTCTTCTCGGCACGAAAAGGCATACAAAAGGCGGAACTCGGCACTGGAATCCGTGGAGAATCCGTGGAGTCTTGTTGGCCTAACGTTCTATAGGCGGCGAGAGCACTCCCGGACGTACCTCGACCGCGAGCGCGCCAAACCTAAGCGGACTCAGAAAGTGTCGTTCCGCCTCCTGCTTCAGTAACTCGGATCGCTGCACAGCGCCCTGATCCATTGATATTCCCGTGTCTTCGGTGTTGGCCTCCTGCAAAACTGGACACCACAAGGTCCGTTGACCTCTAAGTGGCTTCGCTCCCGTGCCCGTTCAGGGCGCAAGCGCCTTGGTCAAGATCGGCGCGAGGCGCACGCCCTCCTTGCTGAGCTGTCTCGCGACCACCGACTTCGTTTTTGCTTCGTGCGCTCGAGGAAGTTCGTATTCGCAGTCGCGTCCCGGTGCGGGCAGAGCGCCATAGGTGACCTGCTTGGCGACGCCGTAGGACTCCATAGCCCATTGCTCCGGGGTTCCTTGCTGCCACGCCGCTTTCCCGGCGGACGTGACCTTGAACGAGCTCTCCTTAGAGCGACGTAGCAACTCAATTATCAATGGCCTTTGCAGTACGTTCCATGTTCGGCGAACGAGCGCGCGTTCCTCCCTGCCCATTGCGTCCGCATCGATCGCTGTCGTCTCGATCCGCGTGTCCCCACCGTTGTATGAGTTTGAGGGAAACCTTGCACCGCATCGACGCCAAAGCCATGGCGCGCGGATTCACGGCTGGGACGCCGATATCTTTTGTTAGTTCGATTCCTGCAGGCCGCGGACGAATCCTAGCACGACAAAGGCAGCTGGTGTTGGCCAGCGACCTTCTCTCGTTCGGGCGGTGCATCGGCGCGTCAGCGCAGTTTGAACCGCCCGGCGCGACGTTTTCGATCTTCGCTTCGTAGCCGTATCGCATCCGGTCAATCACCATCCGCGCCTGCTTGTCCGATTTCACGCCGAAAAAATCGGGCCGCCCCGAGGGAGGCGGCCCGTTCCTGTTTCGAACGCCGCGAGGCGCCTGCGACCGGCCTACTTCAGCGTGTAGGAGCAGATGTCGTTATCGACGCATGCGTTGTACACGGCGCCGCCTGTGGCGATAGGCGCGAAATTAACCACATGGTTGTCTCCGGAGGCCCACAGCAGCGCTCCGGTGGCTGCGCTGTAGGCGCAGGTGCCGGCCTGCCCAACTTCGCAGGAAAAAAGCAGCACCTGCTTGTCCGATTTGCCGACCAGCGTGCCGGAGTCGACCAGGGCGTTGGGGGTGCTCTGCGACCAGAGGATGTCTCCGTGCGCGTTCAGGGCGAACAGGTTGGGATTGGCCTGCTGGTTGTACACGCCGATATTGGCATAGACGCTGCCGTCCGGCCCCACCATGGGCTCTCCGCCGAAAGTTATGCAACAGCCCGACGGCTGAGTGCTGATGGGCGTGTCCCAGATGACGCTGCCGGTCGCTTCGGTGAAGGCCGCGACGTCGAGGGAATAAGCGCAATTGTAGCATGGATTCGTGTTATATTCGAGATAGATGTTCCCGCCCTGCGTGACGAGGAGCCCGGTCGCATCGTAATGTCCGTACGCGCCGCCAATGTTAACGCCCCAGACGTAGGCGCCGCTCGATGCGTCGACGCCGCAAATGCCGTGCACATTGAACACGGGATAGGTCGTGGAGCCAGAGCAGCCGAAATAGACCATGCCATTGTCCACAGCGGGAGCGGTGTCGCCGAAGCTCGCGCAGGTCGGGTAGCCGTCGCAATAATAATCCGCCCAGCGTTCAGCGCCCGTCTTCAGGTCGAGGGCAGTCATATTGCCGCTATAGTCGCCGTTATTGTTGGGTTCGATTCCGCCAAGATTCGCATAGACGGTCCTTCCTGCGATCGTGGGAGGCGAGTTGATGGCCCCGCTTTGGAAACCAAACGTCCATAGCGCTGTGCCCGTCTTGGCGTTGAAGGCGCATAGCCCGGTGTACTGCGGAGTAAGGAAGCATCCGGTCACAAGGATATTGCCGGAGACCGCGATGGAGTTAACGTCGGTTACGCCCCAACTTCCCATCGCCTGAAGAGGGATCTGCCAGACTTGGGCGCCCGTAGCGACATTGTACGCAGTCAGATAACCCTGGTTCGACCGGACGTAGACGATGCCCTTTGAGACGACCGGCTGGTGCGGCACATTCGCTTGCGCCGAAAACATCTGGTTTTGCGCCAGGTTGGCGACAGTCTGCGCCGTAATGGTTTTTTCGGTTTTGTTGTAGCCGGCATGCCCGGAATTGTACCCGATCTCCAGCCACTTACCACCGGCATGAGCCGGCACTGTCCAGGCCAGCGCCGCCAAGACTGCGCCCAAACCGGCTGCCCACCGCAGGTGGACCGCGCCCGCGCCCGTTTCACGTAACGCTTTCATGATGTTTCCTCTCTGGATGTTTCGTCTCTCGCGAGAACCCGATATTGTTGGGTGCGGTTGAGTGGGGTTGAGTCAGCATGGGAACCTTGGCGCCGGCCAATGGCAGGTCGTGGCAGATCGGGGCAGATCGGGAAATGCCAGCCGAAAACGGGGCGGATCCCGGCGCGCGGCGGCTGAGTTCCTGGAAAGAGATCGCGGCCTTCGTGGGCAGGGACGAACGGACGGTGAAGCGGTGGGAAGAGACGCGCGGCCTGCCCGTGCGGCGCATGCCGGGCGCGGGCAAGCCGGCCGTTTTCGCGTACGCGGAGGAAATCGAGCGCTGGATTCGGAGCAACGTTCCGACGGCAGCCACGTCCCTGCCGCCGGCGCCCGACACGCCAGTCCCATTGCGTCGCACCGGGTGGCTCAAGACGGCGCTTCTCGCTTGCGCCGCAGCGGCGCTCATCGCTGTCGCCGCGGTTGCAATGGAGTGGCAAGAGACACCGCCCGGCCGCCTGCAGGGCGGGGCACGCCGGTACGTTCCGGATTCGGCGAGCGCCGAGCTTTATAGCGCCGGTCTGCGCTCCTGGCAGACACGCAGCCCCTCCGGTCTGGCAAGAGCGGTCACCGATTTCAACAAAGCCATCCGGCGCGATCCGCAGTATGCGGCCGCCTACGCGGGCCTCGCTGGCGCCTACGACCTCGAGGGCGAGTTCACGGCCACGCGCCCCAACCGTGCCTATCCCGCAGCGGCGGCGGCGGCGCGCCGCGCCATCGCGCTGGATCCGAAACTCGCGAGCGCGCACGCCGCGCTTGCCTTTGCGGATTTCTACTGGTCGCGCGACGCGAACGCTGCGCAACGCGAATTCCGGTATTCGCTTGCCTTGAATCCGCGGTCGGCGACGGCGCATCACTGGTATGCGACATTTCTGATGGCGCTCGGCGACACCGGACGGGCGCTGGCCGAAATCGACAGCGCCGAGAGCATCGATTCCGAATCGGCAGCCATCCCGGCCGACAAGGGACTGATTCTGTATCATGCCGGGCAGACCGGCCGGGCGGTGAACCTGCTGACCCAGGTTGAGGAGGATCACCCCAATTTTGCTTCCCCGCATCGCTATCTGGCGATGATCTGGCTGACCATGGGAGAGAACTCTTCCTTTCTACGCGAAACACGCCTCGGGGCGCTTTCGCGCCACGACACGCTGGGCGTGCAGCTGGCCGATGCCGGCGCGCAGGGACTGACGCATGGCGGACGGGCAGCGATGCTGCGCGCGATCCTGAACGCGCAGATGAAATTCTTTGCCGCAGACAAGATTCCCGCCTACGCGATCGCGGACACCTACGGAGCGCTCGGCGACCGCGAAAGGGCAATGAAATACATCGCGATCAGCGTCGCAAGGCACGAAGCCGATAACATCGCGCTGAAAGTCGACATATGTTTTTCGGCGTTCCGCAGCGATCCGCGGTTCGCCCGGTTGCTCGTCGATGCGGGGCTTGCGCCGATCTGAAGAGAATAATGTCGAATGTCCGCGGGCGCGTAGCTCAGCGGGAGAGCACTCCCTTCACACGGGAGGGGTCACAGGTTCAATCCCTGTCGCGCCCACCACAAGAATTGAGCGAAATCAGCACCCTACCAGCTGTGCCGCTTTGTTCTTCTCGGCACGAAAAGGCATACAAAGGTGGAACTCGGCATCGAAATCCGTGGATAATCGGTGGAGGTTCGTCGGCCCGATGTTCTCCATTTGCACGAGATATCGTACAACGGTCAGTAGCGTTCCACGCTACTGCGCACCCGTTTATGCGGCGCAATTCGAAACTGTGCAGCAGCAGCGCGCCAGGGCGCTCCGTTTCGAGGGCTACGCGCCCTTTCGCGCTGCTGACCCGACCACCGCAGAAACAGGAGAAACCAACCGCCAGGTTCAACTTGCCGCTGGATGAAAGTTGGGGCAACGTCGCTGCCGCCGAATGAGCGGAGCACCGTCTCGACGCGCCCGGCGTCGATGCGCGCGCGGTCCCAGAGCGCGCCGGGCACGTCGTTGTAGCGTTCTTACTTCCCCGCCTTGGGCGCGACCGTGTCCGAAATCCACTTCACCAACTTGCCCGTGTCGGCGATGTCGCCTGTGTAAGTGAATCGCGGCACGAACGGTCCGATGTTGCGAGGCGAATCGGGCTCGATCGCGTCGAGGGTCGAAAAGGTCGAAAGGCCGGACGGCAGCACGATCTCGCGAACCTCGGAATAATGCGTGTCGGCGCCCGTCGCCGCGCCCACCTGGATCGCGCCGAGTTTGTGGAAGAACGAGACCGTGCCGATGCAGGAGCTGAAGCAGAGCGCATCGGTCAGCACGAAGACCGGCGCCTGCATGCGCGAGCGCGGCGCCGAGGCGCTCCCAGCGGGGACGGTCTTCTCGGTACAGGTCAGAGGCGCCGTGAACACGCGGCCCGCCGCCTTCGCAGCCTTCATCGCGGTGACAGCGTCGGTGTATTCCTTCGCGCCTGCCTTATCGCCCTCGCGGGCCATGTCCTTAGCGGACTGCGCAAGCGCTTTGATGTTGCCGTCAGAGGCGCGGAAGGCCTCGACGCAACCGCCCTCGTCTTCCGTCGGTCCGAGAATTGCGTCGACGTAATCCTTGCCATAGAGAACCTCGGCGAGCGCGCGGCCATAGGCGTCGTCGCCGCCGCCATTGCCGCGCAGATCGACCACGACCCAGCGCGCCTTGTGAAGCTGCCTGGTTTTCGCGGCCGCCGCATCGATGACGGCCTGGGCGTCGTGATCGAGCGACTGGATGGCGATCCAGTAGCCTCCTCCCATCGCGCGCACGCCAAATCCTGCGTGGCCGTAGGCATGCTTCCATTCGGAATCCAGAAGCGTCGTGAGCGCGATCTTCTTCCAGCGGAGCCTGAGGGTGATGTTCTTGCCATTTTGCGCAAACCGACAGGAATCCGGCCGCTTGACGAACGGATTGCCGTCGTCGATCAGGAGCCAGCCGGCTCGCACCACCTCGAAAGCCGCATCGCCCGCGCTCACATAAAACGGCATCACCTCGCGCACCCGCTCTGCGATCGGCTCCCCGTCGCAGCTCACGATCCCGGCGCCCGCGACTTCTCGCCCCACGATCGCGGGATCGTCATTGCCAACCACCCAATCGTTTCCGCGCTTTGCCGCGATGATGCCCGCCCAGCTCACCTCGCGCCGTACAAACGTCGAGTGCGACCAGATGTGCCCATCACCCATGGCGTTGGCGAATTCGGACATGGTGGCGATATAGCCCTCATAGTCCGTGACTTCAGGCACGCGCGCCAGCGACTTCGCATACGCCGCCTTGAGCGCGGAGACGAACAGGGTATCGCCCACCAAGGGAACCGCTGCCGGATGGTTTTCCTCCAGCAGGGCATGGGCCGCTTCGATGTCGGTGCGCGTCAGCACTTGCCAGGCTCGAGCTGCAGCGTTCGGTTTCTCGGCGGCCGGCGTTGCTACGATCATCAGCGACAGAAGGCACCCGCAGAGTACGTAAATGCGCGTCGTTCCGCCCTCCCGCGATATTGCGTCGTCAATGTAACGGGTATGGATTAGGTGCAAACTGTAATAACGCCATTTCGAGCCTGCAATCAACCCGGGTGGGTCGGTTTGAAAATGCCCGCTTTTGACCGGGTCCGGCGTGTTGTTGCGATGAATTGACCATCAATGGTAGCCACCCCGATGCTGAGACGCCCAGCGCTCCCCAAGGCCCCCAGCCAGCGCGCCAAGGCTAAGTGAGTTGCTGTACGCTCCTTAGCGTGACTCCCAAACGCGGTGCTGTACGGTTTTCGCGCTCAAGAAACGTTGAGCGAGACATTCTAATCCTGATAAATCTGGTGGACGGGATCGAGTTTCAGCCGACGGACATCTGGCGTTCAAACAACCGGTGGATATCCCATGGAAAATTGGTTGGTTTGGCAAAAAAGCGGCGGAATATGGGGGTCTTCGAACTCCCTTCACGCGGGAGGGAAGGGAGGGAATACCGGGACGTGAAATGCACTTCCTGCGGAATACCGGGACGTGAAATGCATTTCCTGATCCGAAGCGGTCGAGCTTACAGCGACACACCTTGCCTGTCGTCGCTTGTGCGCGGTTTGCGGCCAGGGCTCGCTTTGCGATCCGGCGACCGCGGATGCTTTCGAGACCGGCGATGAAATCAGCGTTGCCAAGTGGCCCGCCGTCATAGCCGGCCATGTCCCTTTTTCTCAAGGCTTGGGAAATGCATTTCGCGTCCCTGTATTAATTAGGGAACCGCCGCTCTAGGCGGGAGCGCTCGGGGGAGCGACGTTGCGACCAATAGCCCGGCCAATGGGAGGCGGGTGAGCGGTTTTTAGCGGGACAGCCTGGCGCGGCCGGAATTGATGTCATCTTCGTTGCGCTCGCGGCGCGAGTACGAAAGGCGTGCCCATTTGTCGGCACGCCTTTCGTTTATTGCAGTTAGGCCGCTTGTTTGAGTTTGCGCGGCGCGTGATTGCGTTTAGGCAGGCCGAGCTTCCAGCGAATCATATCCGCAAGGAGCGGATAAATGTCGTTGTGCTTAGCACCAAACCTCATCGCTCCGTTTTGGAACGCTCCGAGATCGCGATTCACTTCATCATCGGCCGGCGGCAGATATTCTGCGAGGTCGGTGAGACCATTAGCCGATCGCTCCTGCTCGGTCATCTCGTAGTAGCGCCACATGGGATTCCCGTGGCCGAAATCGAGATCACTGAGTCCAGACAGAAGTGTCTCCAGGTGTGATGGCGCATCGTCATCACGCCTAGGGCTAAATGCAAACTCATAAACAAGCTTTGCGAGGGCCTTCAGAACAACGGGTTGCGCCGCAACCGTCATTTCTTTCGCGGCGTCCTCTCCGAAGCCCGGGATTGCATGAACAGCTGTCCAAAACTGGGTTGCGATATCGGTCTTTGGCGCAACCTGCGCCGGAGTGGCACCGCTGATATTTGTCTTGTTCAGAAACAATATGGCGTTGACCGCGACAAAGTCCTTTCGAGAGATGGAGCCATCGTCGCTGTGCCAGTCCGTAATGTCCTTCTCAACCACCCGGAGCCCGAGGTCACCGATCAGCTTGTCTTTGATGAAGAGGTTGACCGGGTTGGAATTGTCAAACTGCAATGCGAGGCTAGTCTCGACGCGCTTGCCAAGATTGTTGAGGTCATGGAACAGCTGCCTCTCCTCATCGGGTGTGAGACCCAGATGTACCTCCACGGATACGGTGGAATGGCCGCGCGCTACGTTGAAGCAGTCCTGCCATACTGCTAGCTCGTCCGGAGTCGCGGGTTCTTCCGATGGAAACAGGCTGCCCTTTTTGGGGTAGCTGCCGGTGCGAACGCTTTCAAGGAAGGAAAAGACAATTTCCATCGCCTTGCGTCTATGCTGCCCGTCGATGACCCATAGAATATGCTTTTGGGACAGATAAACGCGAAAGCATGCCGTCTCGGCGCTTACTTCGGAAACGAGGCGCTCGCCGCGCACATTGGCGCCCGAAGGATCGCACTCGCGAATGTTGACGACGATTGGCTGTAGCGACAGATACGGTTGGCGTCCAAGCTTCTCTTGAACATCAAGAAAAGCCTGGGGCACCAGCTGCTTCTTTATGTTGAAACGTTCGATTGCCGCTGCCACGAGCCCCTTCAGCAAATAAATCGCGAGCCTTTGTGCATGGCCTGGATCAAGCTTTCGCTGCGCGACGGTTTCGCCGTCCCGGCTCCGATCATTCGCGACCTCAGACATGCCGAAAAATTCGTGCATGGGAAGGAGCGTCAGAAACGTCCGGTTGCCCAGGTTGTGGCCGATAAAGACCTTGTATGGCTTTTCCGACGTATCGCCCTGGTCCATCAGATCATCCAAGGTCGCCAGGGGCGTAGGCATGTCTTTAACTTTCGGGAACATTGGGGTAGTCCTTTCTATCCAGGGACGACGAGATCATCTTCCGGGGAAACGTTTTATGCATCCAGGATAATAAATCAATACGTCCTGGATAGTATTTTTCGCCTCCAGGGAGCAAATTTTGATCTGCAACCCTACCCTTGCCACAATTCGTACTCTGAATGTTCTAATATCACGAGCCGAATGGAGCCGCTCGGAACGCGGCGATTCCGAGGGTTACGGACTAGAGATCGGGCACGGCAAGGTCCGCTTCCATGCCAGCGTGTCGCGCGGGAAAGCCCAAGGGGACGATGACCGTGGGGTGCGGTGGTCATCCATTGACGTTGCCCCCGCGGTTTAATCCGCGCGAAATACCGGGACGTGAAATGCATTTCCTGATCCGAAGCGGTCGAGCTTACAGCGACGCGCCTTGCCTGTCGTCGCTTGTGCGCGGTTTGCGGCCAGGGCTCGCTTTGCGATCCGGCGACCGCGGATGCTTTCGAGACCGGCGATGAAATCAGCGTTGCCAAGTGGCCCGCCGTCATAGCCGGCCATGTCCTTTTTCTCAAGGCTTGGGAAATGCATTTCGCGTCCCTGTATTGCAGGAAGATCACTGCATCGCCCACGTGGCGGCTTCGCTGGAGAAGGAGGGTGTTGTCAAATGACTCAATCAGAATGCGATCTAGATGCCGGGCGGTATGGTCTCGCCGCGCATCGGCCTCGTGCGCCACGCGTGTTGAAAAACTAGCAATCCAAGCCGACGTTAGTCACGTGAAGTGGCGCGTCGTTGTCGCAATTGCCGCAAGTGTCACCGCTCTTGCGGGCGGCGCGGTTGTGTTCTTCTGCTTCTGGGGTTTCTCGGCCTACTACTCTCCGGCGGCACCCCCTACGCACTACGCGCCGCCGCGCGATCTGGCGCAAGCGCAACGCGACGATCTCGATTATCTGCGCAAGTTCCTCTATCGCGACTGGTCCTATACGCCGCGCACGCGCGCGCGGGCCGGGGCGGTTATCGATGCGGCATTGGCCGGTCCCCTGCCTCTCTCGCGCGGAAAGTTCGAGTTGAACGTGGCGCGCGTCGTGGCCATCGCCGACAATGGCCACACCAACGTGTCGGTGCAGTCGCGGTCCAACCGGCTCAATCGTGTGCCGGTGCGATTCTATCTCTTCACCGATGGACTGTACGTAGTTCGCGCGCTACCCCAGGCCGAGACAGCACTGGGAAAGAAGGTGATCGCCTTCGACGGCAATTCCTTTGCGCAGGTCCGGCGCGTGATGAACCGCTATGTCGGGGGCACCGCAGAGGAACGCGACGCGCGGCTCCCCTTCGCGCTCGAAGCGCCGCAACTGCTGCACGCAGCCGGTATGGCGAACCGCGACGACGCCGTGACTCTGACGGTGGAGAGCGCGAATGGCGAGCAATCCGATGTGCCGTTGCGCGCGCTCCCGCCAGATCCCAAAGGAGCGGATGTCTGGCCGTGGAACGAGATGCAGCCGGCGCAGGTTCCGGGAACGAGCAAAGCGTGGCGTGCCGCGTTGCATGGGGCCTCCTCTAAGATGCTGCTCTTTGCCGATCCGGCGCGCGCCTTCGTCATGCTGCCGCTTCCGAGGCAACACGCGTGGTATCTCCGATACAATCAGAACTACAGCACAGCCACCCAATCGATCGGCGAATTCAGCAAACGCGCCGAAGCCGCGCTGCTGGTGGCGAAACCTGCAATAGTGATCATCGACATGCGTTTCAACGGAGGCGGCGACTACACAACCACGGCATCGTTCATGCGCAATCTCCCGCTCGAACTGCCGCGCACCAAATTTTACGTGCTGGAAGGCTCGGACACGTTTTCGGCAGGCATGACGGCCATTGCGTTCCTCAAACAGGCCGGCGGCGCACGGACCATCCTGGTAGGCAGCAGGCCAGGAGACCGCATCCGCTTCCATTCGGAAGGAAGCGATTTCTGTCTGCCGTACTCGAAGATTTGCATGGTCGCGCGCACGGCCATTCACGACTATTCGACAACCCATTGCCGCCCGTTGAGCGAATGCTTCGTCCTGGACTGGCTTTATCCGGTCGCAATCAAGAGCTTTGAACCGGATCTTCCCGCACCCTTGACCTGGAAGGCGCTCTCGGCAGACCACGACCCGGCGCTCGAAGCGATCTTTCCGGGGCAGAGATTTTAGACTCGGATAGGACTGACGTTGCCCCGCCGTTTAATCCAGGCTGAACCGGAGGCTGGCCCCTTGGGGAAGGATCAGACGATAAAGCGATCGCGGTTTACGGAACACCAGATTATCGGGGTTCTGAAGGAGCATGAGCCGGGCGCCGGCACCCGCCGAACTGTACAGGAAGCACGGATCAGTCAGCAGACCTTCAACAACTGGAAGAGCAAGTACGGCGGCACGAATGTCTCTGAGGTCCGGCGGCATTTGTTCGCCGCCATTTGTATGTCGTGTCCCCGGATTCGCGCAAATCCGCGATCAATCCCCTGCGGGTTCCAGCACCTCGTGCGGATAGGCTTTGCGCAGGTCGGGCAGAGGCGCGAGTTTCGTGGCGAGCGGCTTCTGGTGCTTCCTGGCGAGCATGGCGTTGAAGGCCGGCACCGGCCCTGCCATCAGCGCTTTGAAAGCCGCCGTATCCGCGTGGAGCGTAGCCTCGGTTTGCGACAGCAGTTCGGGCTCGACGGCGGTGGGGCCGAAATCGCAGCCGCCGGCCACGTCGCCTGCGCCGCCGCAAATCTCGCCATCAAGCCACAGCAGCGTGTAATACACCTTCCATCCGGACTGGTAATATTTGTCGTCGCTCGGTGCCAGATCGCGCGACAACAACTCGTACTCGACCGACTGGATTTTGTCGTCCAGGGCGCGCGCGGCGCCGGCCGGCGCCGCAACCTTCCTGGATTCCATTGCCTGCAGCCGCGCCCGCATCTGCTCGGCCAGATTGACCATGCCGGACGTGCGGGCGACGTCCCTGGCGATGCGCTGCTGGAGGGCGAACGTCGCCCTCATGCCGGCAAGACTGGTCTCGCTGTCGGGATCGCGTAAAATGTCGAGCGGCACCGTCTCTTTCGTGCCGCCCACGATCAGGCGCAGCTGATATTGGCCGGGCATCGCCAGCGCGCCGCCCACGATGGCGGCCATGCCCCAATGCGTCACCGGGCGGAAGCTCTTGCCCTTGAAGCGCGCCTCCTTCCAGATCGTCGGGTCCTGCGGCGGAATGGTGCGCAGCACAATGGGGACGAGATCGTCATATTGCATGTCCCAGTCGATGCGGTTCATGCCCTTGCGCGCCTTCTTGCGGATCGTGCGCACGACGGCACCGGAGGCGTCGAGCACCTCGACGGTGACCTCGTCCCTGGGCGCGGTCTTGAGCGAAAAATCGATCAGCACATGGGGGTCGCGCGTCAGGCGATACGTCGTCCGCGGCGCGAACAGGCGCACCGGTGCATGGGACGCGTGCCGCGCCATCTCCTCGAGCGGCGAGATGTCGTCGAGCACATAAAGACCGCGGCCCCAGGTCGAGACCACCAGATCGTGGAAGCGTTTCTGTACCACGGTCCAGGTCACCGGCGAGGGCGGCAGGCCTTCGCTCAGATGCGTCCAGTGGCCGCCGTCGTCGAGCGAGTAATAGAGCCCCTCGCCCGTGCCGGCGAACAGCAAACCCCGGCAGTCCGGGTCTTCGGAGACATTGTGGACATAGCCGAGTTCGCCGTCCTGCGGCAGGCCGCCCGAGATCGGCGTCCAGGTCTTGCCGAAATCGGCGGTCTTGTAGATGTAGGGCTTGCGGTCGCCCTCGAGGTGATAATCGACGCTGATGTAAGCCGTACGGGAATCGAAGAACGACGGCTCTATGGAGGTCACCGTGCCCCACGGTTTCATGTGCAGATTGGCGGTGACGTCGGTCCAATGCGCGCCGCGGTCCTTCGTGTACCACACCTTGCCATCATTGGTGCCGGTCCAGATCAGGCCCTTGCGGATCGTCGAAGGCGCGATGGCGAACAGCACCTCGCCGTAGAACTGGCCGAGATTGTCGCCGATCAATCCGCCGGAGGAGACGAGATATTTCGGGTCACGGGTCGACAGATCGCCACTGATCTTCCTCCAGCTCTGCCCACCGTTGTTGGTTTCGAACAGCACCTGGCAGCCGAAATAAACGATGTTGTGATCGAACGGATCGATGGCCAGCGGCGCGGTCCAATGGCAGCGGTATTTGGCCTGTTTCGGCGTCATGTCGAGCGTGTGAAACCAGGGCGGCACCGAGCGCGCCTCAAACGTCCTGCCGTCCCAGCGCGTGACCTCGCCGCCATAACAGGTGGCCCAGACGACATTCGGATCTGTCAGGTCGGGCAGAGTGAAACCGGACTCGCATCCGCCGAGGCCGTATTGCCAGCCCTGGCCCTTGCCGATGCCCCAGGCCGTCGGCGGGATCGGGACCAAAGGCCCACGCATCGTCGAGTCGTCCTGCATGTTGCTGTAGATCCGATAGGGAATCGCGTCGTCGACGGCGACGTGGTACATCTGGCCCACGGGCTCCGCGAAATTGCGCCAGCTCTTGCCGCCATTGGCGGTGATGGCGAAGCCGCCGTCATTGGTTTCGGCGATGTGGTTGGCGTTTTCGGGATCGATCCAGATGTCGTGATTGTCCCCGCCCACATGCATCGTGGGCCAGGTCTTCCCGCCGTCCTTGGAGACGTGGAAGCTGCTGTTGGCGATATAGACCTTGTTCTCGTCCGTGGGCGAGACGGCGATGCGGATGTAATAGCCGGCACGGCCGATCAGGGTGCGGTCCCAGCTCGTCACATGCCAATTCTTGCCGCCGTCGTTGGAGCGCCAAACCGCCCCCTGGCCGGGCGCCTCGATCAGCGCATAGACGCGGTTCGGATTCGAAGGCGCGACCGCGACATCGATCTTGCCCACCGGCGAATGCGGCAGACCGTGGCCCACGATGCGACTCCAGCTCTTGCCGCCGTTGCGGGTGACGAACACGCCGCTGCCCGGTCCGCCGCTGAGTTCCGCCCAGGTGTGCATCGACACTTGCCAGGTGCCGGCGAACAGCGTGTCGTGGTTGTGGGCATCCATCGACAGGCCCGAACAGCCCGTGTTCGGATCGACGAACAGCGAACGGCTCCAGCTCTTGCCGCCATTACGGGTGACGAAGACGCCGCGTTCCTGCTGCGGCTCGGTCAACCTTCCTTCGGCGCAGACAAAGACGGTGCCGGGTTTGGTTGGATCGACGATGATGCGGGCGATGCGGCCCGTCTTGTCGAGGCCCATGTGGTGCCAGGTCTTGCCGGCGTCGTCGGATTTGTAGACGCCGTTGCCGGTGATATCGATGTCGCGGATGGCCCAGGGTTCGCCCGTACCGATCCACACCGTGGCGGGATGGGAGGGCGCAACCGCAATGGCGCCGATGGCGGCCGCGTCTTCCTTCTCGAAGATGGGTTTCCATTTGTTGCCGCCATCGTCGGTCTTCCAAAGCCCGCCCGAAGCCGCGCCGGCGTAATAAACCGACCAGTTGCCGGGAATGCCGGCGAAGGACGCGAAGCGATTGCCGTGCTCCGGGCCGAAGAAACGGAAGGCGAATTTCTTCGTATCGTTTTTGTGCTTCTCCTTTTCGGCCTCGCCGCCCTGATCCGTCGCATTCGCAACCGACTGTGCAACGGGGACAGCCTCTTCCGCTTTCGGCGGGCCATTGACCGCCTCAGGCTTCGGAGGGACAGGACGGTTCGGCGCGGAGCCCGCCAGGAAAAGCAATGCCAGTGCCGCGCTCGCGATCCAATGGACTTTCATGCCGCCTCCGACGTGCTGCACCAAAAATAGTCGCGGTCTTGCCGCCCCGGCAACGCACAATCGACCTCCATCGGGTAGAGCTTTCGCCAAATAAGGGCGCCTGTGACGGCTGAAACACGTTCTGGCGGCGGCAATCGGCCCCGTTGGCGCGACCGTGTTCGGCCTCTATTTCCGCGCGCGCCCGATCATCGAGTGAGCGATGATGGTCGGCGATGTGGCACAATTCGGGTGAACGTTACGGAGCGACACTGTCGCCACCAATCGGGCGCGGCGCGCCCTTCGCGCGGGAGGGGTTCACGGGTTCATCCCTGTCACGCCCACCAGCCAAAGCCGCAAAGAAGTACCAGCACGCACCACGAAAACTATCGTCACGGCATCCGCAGGAAACCGTGGGTATTGAAGTTGGAGTCGAGGTAATACCCGGTAACGACGCGGGCATCGTTGATGGCATTCGCGGCGGTGCCGGTCGAGCCCTTCACGAAGACGATCCTGAAACGTCCGCGCGGCGTGCGCAAAAAGCCGAACACCTCGTCTTGAGTATCGTAGGAGCCGGCAATCGCGCCCTTGGCGTTGATGGCGGAGGGGAAGGTGCCGAATGTCGCCTTGGGCGCATCGAATTCCGTGATCGTGCCGTCGGACGTGCGCAGGAAGCCATGGCTGTTGCCGTCGTCGTCGTCATAGGTTCCGGTCGTCGTGTTCTTTGCGTTGAGGCTTGCCGGGAGCGTATTCGGGGCTCCCGATACGTCGAAGTTCGTGATGGTGCCGTCCGACCCGCGCAGGAAGCCATGCCGGTCGTTGTTGTAGTCGATATAGTAGCCGGCGATCTCGCGGCTCGCGTTGATGGCGGACGGACTCGTGTAGTTGGAGTTCGACACCTCGAAGCTGGTATATTTTCCGCGCGGACTGAGGATGTAGCCGCAGGCGGCGCCGGCGCACGTGTATGTTCCGGTGATGAAACCCCTGGCGTTAAGGCTCACCGCAATCGTGCCGCTGCTGCCGTGGGGGTCGATCGAGGTGATCGTTCCGTCCGGGGAACGGACGAAGCCGTGCTGCGTGTAGTTGGAATCGAAATACCAGCCCGCGATCGTGCCGTCGTCGTTGATGCTGACGGGATGGGTGCCGTTCGCGTTCGGCACGTCGAACGTGGTGATGGTTCCATCGGCGGCGCGGACGAATCCGTCGAACCCGCTCGCGGAGCCGGTCACGACATTCGAGGAATTGATGGCTGTTGGAGTTGTCGAAGAGGCCCCCTGCACGTCGAAGGTGACGTAGATCGGCTTCGCGTGCAACGGCGCGGCAAGCGCGACCGTCGCAACCGACGCAAGCAGAAGTGCACGCGCGCCTGCATTGGTGCGCGCGCCCGTTTTCGGAATTTGGAACATGGTTGCCCCCCGGTGTTATCGCCGGAAATGTACCACGGCGGCGGGGCATCACAAGCGGAAGCGGCGAACGAAGAAGGCCGCCAACCTGACGGCCCCGCTGCACTCTGAACGGGGGCCGAAATTCCGTACTCGGCGGGGACGACCAACCTTCTCCGCCTTGTCCAGGCAGGTGTCCCACCTGCACATCAGCGTGCGCCGGCCCGGTAGCCATTATGCGGCGGTGTAAATGCCGCGCACGCAACGAACCTTCTGGACGCGGCCGCGTTTTAAGTTTGGGTGGTGCGTGCTGCGCGTTCTGCCCTCACAGATGAGTACGGGCGCTATAACAAGCGATACTGCGCGCGATGGCCCTTTCAGACGCCGATCTGAAAAATCTCGATACGAAAGCGGAAGCGATCCGCGAAACGATCGTCAAGATGCTTGTCGCCGCGGGCAGCGGGCATACGGCAGGGCCGCTCGACATGGCCGACATTTTCACGGCCTTCTACTTTCATATTCTGACACACGATCCCGGGAAGCCGGATTGGCCCGAGCGCGACCGGCTCATCCTGAGCAACGGCCACATCGTTCCCGTGCGTTACGCCGCAATGGCGCACGCCGGATATTTCCCGGTCGAGGAGTGCATGACCCTCCGCAAATTCGGCAGCCGGCTTCAGGGTCATCCGGAACGGACCCGCCTGCCGGGGCTTGAAACGACCTCCGGCCCCCTGGGCGAAGGACTCGCCCAGGCTGCAGGCATGGCGTACGCCCTTCGCCTGGATCACAGGAAAAATCGCATCTATTGTGTGACTTCCGACGGAGAGCACGACGAGGGAAATACGTGGGAGGCCGTGCTGTTTGCCGGCAAATACAAGCTCGCGAATCTGACCGCGATCATGGACCGCAATAATATCCAGATCGACGGCCATACCGAAGACGTCATGCCGCTCGATTCCATCAGGTCCAAATACGAATCGTTCCATTGGCATGTGCTCGAAGTTGACGGGCACAACATCGGCGCATTCGTGGACGCGATCGGCGAAGCGAAAGCGATTACCGAGAAGCCGACGATGATCGTCGCACACACGATTGCCGGGAAGGGTATTCCGGACATAGAAGGCGATTATCACTGGCACGGAAAGCCGCCGACCAAAGAGCAGGGAAAGAAATTCCTAAAAGAAATCCGTACCATGGGCGGCAAGGTGCCGCACGAATACGCCTGACATGATCGACGCGCGCGCGAAACTCGTTTCCAATCCGTTTGCCGCGGATATCGAGAAAAAGCCGACGCGCGATGGCTTCGGCTCCGGCGTCACGGAGGCGGGGAAAAAGGACCCGCGCGTGGTGGTGCTCTGCGGCGACCTTTCCGAATCCACGCGTGCGGAATGGTTTGAAAAGGAATTCCCGGAGCGATTTATCGAGGTCGGTGTCGCGGAGCAGGGCATGGCCACGATCGCAAGCGGCATGGCCGCGGCCGGAAAAATCCCGTTCATCGCAAGCTACGCGGTCTTCAATCCCGGAAGAAATTACGAGCAAATTCGCACGACCGCGGCGCTGAACCGAATGCCGGTGAAAATCATGGGCATGCACGCGGGCGTATCGGTCGGGCCGGACGGCGCGACGCACCAGATGCTCGAGGACCTTGCGATGATGCGTGTCTTGCCGCGCATGACGGTGCTCAATCCGTGCGATGCGGAAGAGGCGCGCAAAGCGGTTGTGGCGGCCGCGGCCACGGATGACACGACCTATATCCGCTTCGGCCGTTCCAAGGTGCCCGTTTTTACCACCGCCGACACGCCGTTCGAAATCGGGAAGGCGCTCTCATTATGGACATCGGCACGGCCCAAAGTGGCGCTCCTGGCAACCGGCTCGATGAGCTACAACGCCTTGTGCGCCGCACGCGAGCTTGAGGCCGACCGCATCGAATCCATCGTTCTGCACGTGGCCACCGTAAAGCCTCTCGATGAGGAGGCGATACTTTCGGCTGCCCGAGCAGCCGGCCGCGTGATCACCATCGAAGAACACCAGGTGGCGGCCGGGTTCGGCTCCGCGGTCGCGGAGTTTCTTTCCAGAACATTCCCGGTGAAAATGGAATTTGTCGGCATCCACGACGAGTTCGGGCAATCCGGGACGCCGGAAGAGCTCATCGAGCACTATGGCCTGTCGCCCGGGCATATCGCGGACGTGGCGAGGCGCATGCTTGCCTGAGATCTACTCGCCGGCAGCGCAAGTGCCGTCTCTGGCGGAGATCGTCAATCCTGGAACGCGAATCTTTGGACTCGCGAGGACGACCTTCTTCAGCGCGGCGATGGGCTTGCGCATCGCGGCATCAGGGGTTCAGGACTGACGCGATGACTCGCGCTAACGTCCGCCCATCCCCAGCTCGTTCCACAGCGACGAAGGAGTTCGCGTCCAACGCGTTTGAGCAGGCGATGCACGAAAAGATGACGGCGCTCCAGCTGCCCGGGAGTTTCGCAGACATCGTCCGCACAACCTACCGGGAAATTGCCGGCGCGCTGCTCGCGCGAGACACTCGGGCCGAAAGGCCGCTCGTCGTCGGTCTGTGCGGCTGCCAGGGCAGCGGGAAATCGACCCTCGCTGCCTTCCTGAAGCTGCTGCTCGATTGGAAAACGCGTTCAACGGTCATCCTCTCGCTGGACGACCTCTATCTGACCAGACGGCAGCGTGAAAAGCTGGCGCGCGAAATTCATCCACTGTTCGCGACGCGCGGCGTTCCCGGCACGCACGATGTCACTCTTGGGCTCAAGACGCTTCAAAGGCTGCTCAATGCGGGCGTGCGTTCGCGCACGCCATTGCCTGCCTTCGAAAAGGCGCGCGATGACCGCAGGCCCCGCAAGGACTGGCAGGTGTTCAAGGGCCGACCTGCCTTCATTCTGTTCGAAGGCTGGTGCGTGGATGCACGGCCGCAAGCTCCGGCGGCGCTCCGCAAACCCGTCAACCGGCTGGAAAGGGACTGCGATCCGGACGGAATCTGGCGAACTCATGTCAACGGCCAGCTTGCCGGCCCATACCGGGACCTGTTCGCGCCCATCGATGTTCTGCTTTTCATGCAGGCGCCGTCGTTCGATTGCGTCTACAAGTGGCGCGGCTTGCAGGAGAAAAAACTCCGCGGCTCGGCGCGCGGTCGTGCGGCGATGAACAGGAACGATCTCGAAAATTTCATCATGCACTACGAACGGCTGACGCGCTGGATGCTGAAGGAAATGCCCGGACGGGCCGATGTTCTGCTGCCGCTCGGTAGCGACCACCACATTCAGGCGGTTCGTTCGCGCAGAACCGGTGCAGCCAAACCATGAAAGAGTCGGCGCCGCGACTTGGTCCAGTTGACAAATTTGAGCCAGATTTTGACTGAAGCAAGTTGGATGAAGCCGAGGAAGCTGTCCACGGTCTTGTCGTAGCGGGTAGCTACGCGTCCGTTTTCGAAATTTGCAACACGGTTGCCCCAGGTGTTATCGCCCGAAATATATCGCGGCGGCGAAAATCGCGCCATAGCTGTCGGCGCCGCTGTTGTAAGTCGTGCCATAATGCCTGCCATTGACGTTGATCGGTCCGTCATTGGGATCGCGACCGTCTGTCCCATCGCCCCGGGGGACCACAGCACCGTGCCCCAAGCGCTGCTTTGACAGTTCGACAAGTGCCGAACCATCCAGGGCAGCGCAGCCGGTAAAGTGCGTGTCCCCCCGGAGGCGGCAGAATGAAACCGAGATTCGCTGGCGAGGCGCGGCCCATACGCGTCCCTGTTTTTCGCCTCGGACTGATGGCCGCCGCGTTGACGGTGAGTATTTCGCTATTCGCGGCGACCGCATTGGCTGACCATCGTTCCCGCGAGACCGGCTGTGCCGGTAATCCTGCAGTAGCGGCGATTCCATTCCAGTTCATTGGCGGGCATCTCTTCACGCAGGCGATGCTCAACGGGAAAGGCCCGTTCCTTTTCGTTGTCGACACGGGAGGCGTCAATCTCGTCACCCCGGCGCTCGAGACCGCTTTGTCTTTGACGAACACCGGCGAGGAAAGGGGGCACGGCGTCGGGCCGAAGACCGTCGAAAGCGGCGAAGCCAACGTGGCGCGGATAAAACTCGGGCCAGCCGCATTCGAGAATCAGAAATTCTACGTTTATCCGCTGGAAAAGCTCTACGCGATTGGCGGCGTGCGGATGCAGGGTATGGTCGGAAACGAAATCTTTCGCCATTACGTCACGCAAATCGACTATCGCGCGCACATGATCAGGCTGATTAATCGGTCCGGTTTTGATGCCCGGCTTTGCGGCACCCCCATTCCGCTGACCGCAGCAGACAGCGAGATGCATATTCCGGCAAGCTTCGACGGTATACCCGGCACATTTGTGATCCACAGCGGATCGGGCGCGGCGCTCGACCTATCGACTCCGTTTGCAGTCGTTCACCAATTGCGCAGTCAATTTCCGAATGGTTTGGCAACCGTCAGCAGCGGTGTCGGGGGGGCGTCTCGGTCTTATACGGTGCGCGGTCGCAATCTACAGATCGGTCGGTTCGTTATTGCCCACCCCATCGTGAGTTTCTCCACCGCTCAGACGGGAGCACTCTCGCGCAAGGATATTGCGGGGGAGATCGGGAACGGCGTGTGGAAGCGCTTTCTTCTCACTTTCGACTTTGCCGGCAAGGCGCTTTACCTCGAGCCCCGCGACCAATCGGAACCCCTGGACGCTTACGACAGATCGGGAATGTCACTTGTCGTGGATCCCGCCGACTTTCGAATCGTCGCTGTTGCGAACGGCACACCTGCCGAACAGGCCGGTCTGAAAGTCGGAGACGTAGTCGTGGCCATCAACGGCAAGCCGGCGAAATCGATCGCACTGCCCGACCTGCGGCAGCGGCTTCGCAATAATCCGGTGGGAACCCTGGTTGCTATCGAGGTAATCCGCGACGGGAGAAAAAAGACCGCCGGTCTCGTCCTGCGAAACCTCCTCTGACGGGCGAGCGCCGCTGTTCGATCCGCAAAAAACGCGGTTCGGTTTGGGGGGCGGCTGAATACTGGGCCGCGAACTCCCTCAGGCGGCAGGCGTCACAGGTTCAATCGCCGCCGGCCCACCACTGCGGACTACCAGGGATGTATGCCGCCGTTCCACTTGTAGAACTTCCCGCTGTCCGCCTTCGAGAGTGCGGCGATGACGTTTCGAATTCCCGAAGCACTTTCCTGCGGCGTGATGTCGGCGCCGGGGCCGCCCATGTCGGTCTTCACCCAGCCGGGGTGAATAACAGCGACGATGACCCGGTCCTTCAGGTCGCGGGCCAGCGCGAGCATCACCCTGTTCGCGCCGGCTTTCGCGCTGGCGTAGCTGTAGAAGCCGCCGGTCGGCCAGGTCGTCGCCGCGATCTGACTGGTGAGCGTCACGAGTTTCGGGTTTTCCGCCGCCCTGAGATTCGCCAGAAAGGTCTGAACGACGCGAAATGGGCCGATCGTCATCACCTTGAACGCCTCGATCCAGTCCGCGGTGTCGGTCTTTTCCAGGCTCTGAGTGGCGCCGCCGCGGATTCCGGCGTTGTTGATCAGGATGTCGATGGGCTGATCTCCAACCGCACCGGCGGCGGCCTCGATCGAGCGCTCGTCGCCCACATCCATCTCGTGCACGCCCACGCGCCCGGCAGCGCGCGCCGCCAGGTCATGCAGTTTTTCGGCGGATTGCGGCGCGCGACAGAAGGCGAAAACCCTGTCGCCGCCCTCCGCATATTGCCTGGTCAATTCGAGACCGATGCCGCGGTTTGCGCCCGTAATCAACACATTGAGCATTTCATTCTCCCGGCCGGACGTTAAGAGCGTTCCTCCCCGCCATGACGGGATGATGCATGGCAAACGGATGGGCGTCTACTTCGCCAGCCGGGGCCGTCTCGCGTCCCTCGCACGATGTCGGTACAATGAGCCGATGTCCGGGAATGCCGGCCGGAATTCCCTGAGAAAGCAGCGGGCAGAACATGACAGCAGAACAACAGAAGCTGGATCTGAGCGCGCTCTGGGAGACACACTGCCGGCACGAGTTCGGCGAACGCGACGTGGATGCGACCATGAAAACCATGGTGCCCGAACCCTATGTCAACCACATCCCGACGATGACAGGCGGTGTAGGCCACGACGAGTTGAAGCGCTTCTACACGCACCATTTCGTGAATTCGAATCCGCCAGACACCAAACTCGTTCCGATCTCGCGCACGGTGGGCCGCGACCGGGTGGTGGACGAGATGCTGTTCTGCTTCACGCACACGCGCGAAATCGACTGGATGCTGCCCGGCATTCCTCCGACGGGCAGGTATGTGGAGGTCCCGCTGGTCGCGATCGTCTGCTTTGAGGGTGACAAGCTCGCCAACGAGCACATCTATTGGGACCAGGCCTCGGTGCTGGTGCAGATCGGCAAGCTCGATCCGACGGCGCTCCCCGTTGTGGGCATCGAAACGGCGCGCAAGCTTGCGGACAAGACGCTGCCGTCCAACACGCTCATGGCGACCTGGGCGAACAGCGCGATCGACCGATGAACGGCAGCAGGCTTTGCATCGTTGTGATTTTGCTCGCTCTAAGCGCTCCGGTTTGGGCCGGAACCGCCTATCTCGGCGGCAGCGACGCCTGCGATATGGGTTGCGGCACAGTGTTCGAGCTTAAGCCAGAGGGGAACGGCGCCCGGACCGAGACGACGCTGCACCAGTTCCAGAATGGCAGGGACGGCGCCAATCCCTATCGCGGACTCGTGCGCAGCGCGGCGGGAATTCTCTACGGCGCGACTACGGAGGGTCCGGGCTCGGCGTGCGGCGGCCTTGGCTGCGGCGCCATCACTTCCATCCGGCCCTGATCTTCGGAACGCTAGAGCGCGGCCTGCGCTGTAAGGTGCCGAACTCACTTCGCGAAGCTGAAACCTCGCTTCGGCGAAGGCAGGCCGGCTTGTGGTTCGACAAGCTCACCCTGAAGGGAATCGACGCGCTCGTTGAGGAAAGCGGATACTGGCATGACCGGCTTGTCCATCCGTTCCCGCAGCCTTATGACATCGCGGGATGACCGATCCTCGCCCGCCGTGGTGAAAGACATATCCGGAACGGGCGCGGCCCACGCCCCGAACGCCGGCCGGGTGGTCCTTGCATTTCTGGCGACGCTTTATGCGGTGCCCGCTTGCGCGGGACCGTTCGGCCTCGGCATGGGCACGCCGCTCGGCGGACTCGTGGTGCTGAAGCAGGAAAGCGACGACGAGTATCTGGTCCGTGTGCCGAAACCCAATTCGGAATTCGAGAGCTACCATGCCTTCGTGAATCCGACGGCGGGCCTGTGCGGGCTGGTTGCGGTCGGAAAGATCTATGACAACGACGCCGCCGGCGTTGCAACACGGGCGGCCTATGCACGGCTGAGGAGCGATCTCGCGAGCAAATACGGGGGCAGCAGGGCGGTCGACGATTTGAAACCCGGCGCAGTCTGGACCAAACCCGTCGACTGGTCCGCGAGCCTTTACTACAAAGAACGGCGAGTGTCGGATGTATGGGACAGAACGACCTCGGCGCGATTGACGCGCGACCTGGGCAGCATCAAGCTCGAAGTGCGTGCCGCGGCGCCTTACGATCCTTACATCCAGCTGAACTATTCCTTTGCGAATGTCCGCACTTGCCCCGAGACATCGCGGCAACGCGACAGGAGCGCGCTTTAGCGGCAGCCTGGCCGCAAGGCATTTGCGTCGCCTGGCCTGTGGCTTTGGCTGCGGCGCCATCAAGAGGGCCGAGCGGCCGAGCCCGGCTGCTGCTTGATGTTGACAACCACCTTGCCCTTTAAGCGCCCGGTTTCGCTGTATGCCAAAGCCTCTCCGGTGGCTTCGAACGGGAAGACCCGATCCACGACCGGGCGAATGACTCCGGATTCGATCAGTGACGTGATTTTGCCCAGCTGCTCGCCATCCGCTCTCATGAAAAGAAACGAATAGCTGACGCAACGACGTTTGGCCTTGCTCCGGATCCGGTAGCTCAAGAGCCACGTCGCCAATCTCAGCATCGGGCCAGATCCATTCTCTTTCGCAAAAGCCGGATCGGGCGGACCGGAGATCGAGACGAGTTTTCCATCGGGCTTCAAGACGCGCAGCGATTTTTCCAGCGTGTCATTTCCCAAGCTGTTCAGGACGACGTCGTAACCGTTCAGCACCTGCTCGAAATCGTTTGTCCTGTAGTCGATGACGACGTCGGCACCGAGGCTCCTGACGAAATCGACATTCGCGCCGCCTGCCGTGGTCGCGACAGTCGCGCCGAGATGTTTCGCCAGTTGAATGGCAAATGTACCAACTCCTCCCGAGCCGGCGTGGATGAGGACTTTCTGTCCCTGCTTCAGTCCGGCTTTTTCGACCAGTGTCTGCCAGGCGGTCAGACCCGCCAAAGGGATGGACGCCGCTTCCTCCATTGAGAGGTTCTTCGGCTTCATCGCCACGTCGGCTTCGTTCATGGCGATGAATTCGGCGAACGTCCCGATTCGGTCCTTGCGTGGCCGCGCATAGACCTGATCGCCCGGCCTGAAGCGTTGTACCTTGGCCCCGACACGGACCACGACGCCCGCCATGTCGTTTCCCAGGATAAGCGGCAAGCGGTAGGGCAGGATGCGCTTGAACTCGCCGTTCCTGATTTTTGCGTCCAGGGGGTTCACACCGGCGGCATGTATCTCAACCAGTACGTCGTGCTCTTCCGGGGCCGGCTGCGGCATCTCGGCCAGGCGCAGGCGATCGTTGCTTCCGTAACGATCGACGACAAATGCCTTCATGAACGCTTCCTCTGCAGACCGGGAGTATCCGGCATGTGAGGGAGAAGGTGCGTCAAACGCGTCTGCGGTCGCTGTCGAATACCAGACACGTGCATGTGGCCGTGGCGAACAGGCTGCCGCTCCTGTCGAACAACTTGCCTTCGGCAAAGGCGGCGCGCTTTGCCAGCGAAACGACGCGCCCCTCTGCGCGGACGGGCCCGCTCGAATCCTTCAGGGCGCGATGATAGGCGATCTTGAGTTCCAGCGTCGTGTAGGCCTGTCCAGCTCTCAGGCAGGAATGGACCGCACAGCCCATCGCCGTGTCGAGCAGCGTGGCGGCGTATCCGCCATGCACCGAACCGATCGGATTGTAGACGGCCTGTGTGGGCGAACCCTCGAAGACGACGAAGCCCTCCTCGGCAGAGACCGGACGCAGATCGAGTGTCTTGACGATCCCTTCGTATCCCGTTTTGCCCGCAAGGATGGCTTGCACCTGTTCCAGCCCCGACAGAGCCGGCATGTCGAGGACGGCGTTCATGGAATTGCCTTTGCGGAAAGCGTTGCGTCGTTCAGGCCGAGCCGGGCCTTGATACTGTCGCGTGCCGCCTCCAGCAGCTCAACGGAGAGCTGTCTGTCCGAGACGGCGCGCGCGACTGCGACGGCGCCTGCCATGGCAGAGAGAACCGATGCCGCAAGGGCTTCGCTGTCGCCGGGAATGCCGGCATCGCCGATCGCGCCTGCCAGCTCGCCAAGCAGGAGCTTCATTCCCCGGTCGAACGTCGCGCGAAATTTTCGCGATTGCCGCGGAAGGTCCGAGTTGAGCGCCACGACGGGGCAGCCGCGGGAGGCATCGTCGCGATGCGCAGGCGACACATACACGTCGATGTAGCGCGCAAGCGCGTGCCGCGGCGGCAACCCGTCCATGATTTTCCCGAATTTCTTCCTGGATTCCTCGAACACGCCGTCCAGAGCTTCCGCGAGCAGCGCATCCTTCGACCTGAAGTGGGCGTAGAAGCCGCCATGGGTAAGCCCGGCGCCTCGCATAAGGTCGGTGAGCGCCAGCTTCTCGGGCCCTTTTCCCAGCAAGGCCCGGCCTGCCAGCTTCACCAGCTTCGCGTGGGTCTCCCGTTTGTGCGACGCGCTGTAGCGCATTTCCGATCTCCCCGGCCTTCCTTTATATGATTATCATCATATTATGTGTCAAGATCCGGTCGCGAAACATCGACCTGTTGCAGCCTGCGAGAGCATGAAAATTGCCGGCGCGCCGGGAACGCAATGCCCGGCTACGCGGTCTGCCCCACTTCCGCCAGCACCTGGGCCTCGACGCGCGGATTGGATTCGCCGTCGGCGGTGGCGACCACGTCTTTGGGGATGAACGGTATGACGGCCAGGATAGCCGCATAAACCGCGGTAGTCGCCAGCGCACAATAGAGAAAGCCGTGTGTGGGGCTGCTCGCATAGATTTGCGCGCCGAGGATGTCGCCGCCGCGATAGGAAAGAATAAAAACCCCGTCGACCATCATCATCAGGGCCCCCTGCAGTCCCGGCGGGCAGGAGCGCATCGCCAGATCGTAATAGGCCGCGGCGGCGACGCCGCCCATCATACCGATCGGCAGCGCGAGCCATAGCGCGGCTTGCGCCGAATGAATGAACGCGAGCGGCATCATCTGCGGCACCGTGATGATCGTGCCGATCCATAACAGCTTCCGCAGCGACATCTTTTTGCAGATCCAGCCATAGACGAAGAAGATCGGTATGAAAGCAACCGTAAAGATCGCGTAGTAATCGGTATAAATGGCGTCGGAGGCGTGGAGCTGGTTCGTCAGATAGAACTGCAGCGGCGTGTTCGCGCCGGGCGCGAACTGGAACATGAACATGATGAGGACGGCGGGATAAACCGCGCGATGGCGTAGCAGGCGCTTGATGTCTCCAACCAGATCGGAGCCCTTCGCCTGCGGCCGATCGTAGGCGTGAGCGAACACGGCGGCCGGCTTCCAGAACGCAAAGACGAAGATCAGCATCGACAACCCGGCCATGAGGATGAACGTCTGGTGGGGCGGCAGGTGTTCGGCGATCCAGCCCGACGCAAGACTGCCGGCGATGTAGGGGATGCTGGCGACCACGTTCCAAAGGGCACTCAACCGGCCGGACATCAGCTTTTCCTGCCCGACCAGGGCGAGGAGGGCCCATTGTCCCGCGGCAACGAAGCGGAAGAAAAACATCACAAGGAACATGCCGATGAAAAGGCTCGTATAAGTGAGCCGGGAATAGGCCATCCAGGCGAACACGGCGGCCGTGATCGGTGCGAAGACGAGGAAATAGCCGCGATCCCTGAGCCCCAGCGGGCTCCACAGGTCGCGCGTCAGTCCGAACACCACCGAGATGTAGACGGGAATCGCGGTCAGCAGACGAAACGTCGAGACCTCGGTCGCACTCGCGTGCAACTGGTCCTTGAGCATGTACGATGTTGCGAAGTCCAGCAGGTACCCGTGCGGCATCACCAGATAGACGAGCAATGTCAGCGGGGTGAAGTAGGAAAAGATTTTTGTGGTGTCCGACGATCCGGCAGGAGACTTCGATCCGGATTTCATCGACATCTCCATCCGCCCGCGCGCCTGCTGAACCGTTGCCGATGCAGTTCAGGTCGTTCGCGACTCACATCCCGGGAGCAGGAAATCCGGCCGCAGGATATGAGTCAATGCGGCGCCAGCAGGAATCGTATTTGGCGCGCTCCGCGCACCTCCTCCGGAGGAAAAGCATCGGGCTTTCGTGCGGTTACTCGAACTCCTGCGGCGTCACGCGCTTTTTCGTCTTCGGCCGCTCGAACATGACGCCGGGATAGGCTTTCAAGGGCACGAGTTTCTCGCCCGACCATGTCCAGTCCTGGTGCTCCGGGAAGTTCAGGTGATAACGCGGCTCGCGGCCCGTTCGGCCCGCGAACAGCGCGCGCGGAATGTTCACCGCGTGCGGCGCGCGCTTCTTCTCGTAGAAGAGCGGTGAGCCGCAGCGCGCGCAGAAGCTGCGGGTCGTAGCGGTCGACTTGTCCTCGAAGCGGACGATTCCTTTCGCGCCCCTGGCGATGCGGACATGCCTGCGCCAGCAGCCGACATAGGTCGCATAGGCCGCGCCATGCGCGAGACGGCTGGCGCGCCCGTGATCGTGCCACGCCCAGAACGCGGGAATGTCGATCTCGATCTCCACCGCGCCGCACAGGCAGCGGCCGTTCGCGCGCGCCGCGCTTTCGTCAGACGCCCTGTTGCGCTTTGCAGGCATGTCACGGCCGCCTTCGTCCAAAGATCGATCGCAAATCCTGTAACAGGAATCACGCGTTGACGAGACGGCGTTTTTGACGTCACGTTCGCGCTAGGCTGCCTTGCTGTCTTCGCCGGCGTGGGAGCCGACGAGATCGTTGAACAGCGCCCGGTAATGAATCAGTGCGGTCCGCAGGTCTTCGGTGGTCGGCGCACGCTTTCCCGATGAAACCCGTGCGCCGCGGGCCGCGCGATAGTCCGCGGCGAGGTCCGGATGATTGACGAAGATCCCGGCGGCGCAGTCTTCGATACCTGACGCGGGATAGCCGCGGCTTTTCATGACTGAGCAGATGAGTTCGTCGGCTTCGCCGATCGCGCCGGTGGGCGAATCCACGAAATGCGACTGCAGCAAAGCCCAGCGCTCGGCAAAATGATCGCGTTCCGCCGGGGGTAGATCGCGGATGGTGAGCCTGCGGATTTGGGTCTCGCGCGCCAGCAGTTCGCGTTCGGCCCGCCTGCGCGAGCCCGATTTCTGCACGGCCCGGTCGTAATCGGGCCCGTAGCGCCGGCGCAAATCTGCCGTTCGTCTGTGCCTCCGCACCGCGAAGAACACGAGGACGGCGACAATCAGGACGGCAATCGCGACAAGAATGACGATCGCGGGGGTCGAGGCGGTCACTTGCATGGAAATCTCCGCGGGGCAGGGTCGGCAAAGAAACCCCACCTCCGCCCGTCGGGTTCCCCTAGCGGAAGCATGGGCACGTGCCTTTCAGGCCTGTCCCGTAAGCGTCACCGCGTCCGCAGGGTATGGGGTGAGCGTACACCCGGACCGCCGGGCGGAAAATCCGCGTGCGAAGACGCGCGCCCGTTGAACGCTATCGAGAATCCTCTCACCGGCCTTTGACATATTGTCTTACTGCTTGCCGGTAATCCTCTGCCAACCCGTCCAACTCCCGTCGCAGACCATTCGTTTCTGCCCGCGTCAGATTCACCTTGTCGCCTTTCGCAAATGCGTTCAGCAGGAACACCGGAATGTCATTGCTCCTCCGTTTCGCGATTCATGCCCGCGACACGAACTGGTCGATCACGCGCTTGGCGCCAGCCTTGTCGAAATCGACCGTGAGCTTGTTGCCCTCGACCACGCTCACCTTTCCATAGCCGAATTTCTGGTGAAACACGCGGTCGCCGCGCGCGTAGGCCGCCGAATGCGGATCGGTCGTTTGCACGACATGCGCCTGCGCTTCGATGAGCGGCGCACGCGGGCGTAGGGTGCCGGCGGCGCGGTTCGCCTGGGCTCTGCGCCAGCCGGGACTTTCGTAGGCACTCGAAAATCCCGCATTCGCCGCATTGTCGCGAAAGCCCGCATAGCCGCCGTAGAATCCTTCATCGACCACCGCGTCGACATGTTCCTGCGGCAGCTCGGAAATGAATCGCGACGGCAGCGCGCTCTGCCAGTTGCCATAGGTGCGACGGTTGGCGGCGAAGCTCACACGCACGCGCTTCTTCGCGCGCGTCAGCCCCACATAGGCGAGCCGGCGCTCTTCTTCGAGACCGGCAAGTCCGTTCTCGTCCATCGTGCGCTGGGACGGAAACAGTCCTTCCTCCCAGCCCGGAAGGAACACAGTATCGAATTCGAGGCCCTTGGCCGCGTGCAAGGTCATCAGGTTCAGCCGGTCTTCGGTCTCGTTCTGCTCGAGCTCCATGACGAGCGAGACGTGCTCGAGAAACGCGGCCAGCGATTCGAACTGCTCCATCGAGCGCACGAGTTCTTTCAGGTTGTCGAGCCGCCCTGGCGCTTCGGGCGATTTGTCGTTCTTCAGCATGTCGGTATAGCCCGACTCGTCGAGCACGATTTCGGCAAGTTCGAGATGCCCGATATGGTGCGACGCATCGGCCCAGCGCGCGATCGTGGCCGTAAGACCGCCGAGGGCGCGCCGCGCCTTGGGCGGCACTTCGTCGGTCTCGGCCAATTCGCGCGCCGCGGCGAGGAGGGGCAGTGAACGCGCGCGCGCGAAGGCATGAAGCGCGGCGATGCTCGCTTCGCCGATGCCGCGCTTGGGCTTGTTGACGATGCGCTCGAAGGCGAGATCGTCGTCGCCCTGCGCGATCAGGCGCAGATAGGCCATCGCATCGCGGATTTCCGCGCGTTCGTAGAAGCGCGGTCCGCCGATCACGCGATAGGGAATGCCGAGCGAGAGAAAGCGGTCTTCGAACTCCCGCATCTGGAAGCTCGCGCGCACCAGCACCGCCATCTGGGCATAGGCATGTCCGTCGCGATGCAGCTGCTCCGCATCGCTCGCCACTGCGCGCGCTTCCTCTTCCGCATCCCACACGCCCTGCACGCGGATGCGGTCGCCCGCATCGCCTTCCGTCCACAGCGTCTTGCCGAGTCGGCCCTTGTTGGCAGCGATCAGGCCGGAGGCAGCACCCAGAATAGCGGGAGTCGAGCGGTAGTTGCGCTCGAGACGGATGACTTTCGCGCCGGGAAAGTCGCGCTCGAACCGCAGGATGTTCTCGATCTCCGCACCGCGCCAGCCATAGATCGACTGATCGTCGTCGCCCACCACACAGATATTGCCGTTCGCGCCCGCGAGCAGCTTCAGCCAGAGATACTGAACGACATTGGTGTCCTGGTATTCGTCGACCAGCATGTAACGGAAGCGCTCGCGGTAATCGGAAAGAATCGCCGGCTGCGATTTGAGGAGGTTGAGCGTATCAAGCAACAGATCGCCGAAATCGGCGGCGTTAAGCGATTTCAGCCGCTCCTGATAGGCGCGGTAGAGCGCGCGGCCCTTGCCGAAGGCAAACGCCTGCGATTCGCCTTCGCCCACGTCGGCGGGCGCGAGCCCGCGGTTCTTCCAGCCGTCGATGAGGGCCGCAAGTGCGCGCGCCGGCCAGCGCTTCTCGTCGATATTGGCCGCGTCCACCACCTGCTTCATCAGGCGCAACTGGTCGTCGGCATCGAGAATGGTGAAGTTGGATTTCAGTCCGGCGAGTTCGGCATGGCGGCGCAGCATGCGCGCGCCGATCGAGTGAAACGTGCCGAGCCACTGCATGCCTTCGACCACGCCGCCGATCAGCGCGCCGATGCGCTCCTTCATCTCGCGCGCGGCCTTGTTGGTGAAGGTGACGGCGAGGATCTGTCCGGGCCAGGCGCGGCGCGTCGCCAGGATATGGGCGAGGCGCGTCGTGAGCACGCGCGTCTTGCCGGTGCCCGCGCCCGCCAGCACCAGAACGGACCCGTCGATCGTGACCACCGCTTGGCGCTGCTCTTTGTTGAGCCCTTCGAGATACGGCGGCTCGGACGCCGGCACGCGCGTCCGCGCTTCTTCGCCGAATGCTGCCTCCAGCGGGTCGATGTAGCCGTTTTGCTGATTCATCGGCGCAGTCTAACCGGCTCCGGTTCGCGGGGCTATCGATTCACGCCAGGGCGCGACGACGCGGGATATTATCCACCGCCGCGGCGGTTCGTTTTTTTCCCCCGCTCAACGTGGAGCTATGCCGCCTGGAGGAGAATGGCGCCGAGCGCGATGGCGAGCGCGGCCGACCAGCGCCTGAGCGTCATCGTTTCGCCGAGAAAGCGCGTCGCGAGCGCAGTGCCGAAGAGCACGCTCGTCTCGCGCATGGCCGCGATCTGCGCCGTCGCGCCATAGCGGTAAGCCAGTAGCGCCGCACCGTAACTTCCGACCGAGAGCGCCGCCACGAACGGCCCGGACTTCCATTGACGGCAGGCCTCGCGCAGCACGCCGGGGCCACGAACAAGGGGCGCGGTGAAAAGCAGACAGATGCCGTGCGCTACAAAGAACCAGAGCACATACGAAAACGGATTGGCGACGGCGCGCACGCCGGTTGCGTCGATCAGCGTGTAGCAGCCGATGGTAAATCCCGTGGCGACGGCAAAGGCAAAGCCGCGCGAAGTACCCGCGCTCGCGCGATGCGACACACCTATCGCCACCACGCCGGCGCACACGCAGAGGATTCCGAGAAACTGCAGCGCCGGGGGGTGCTCGCCCAGGATCAGGACGGCACCGAGTGTCGTGAACAGCGGCCCGGTTCCGCGCGCCACCGGATAGACGGCGGAGAATGCGGCGCTCTCGTAGGCGCTCGCCAGCAGAATCTCGTAGGCGCCGTTGACGATCGCGGTAGCAAAGAGGAGACGGACGGCAAGGCCGTGCGGCAGGGGCACGAAGAACAGCGCCGGCGCCACCAGCAGCGCCGAACCCACGCCGATCGCAAGCCGCATCGCGTATTTGTCGCGCGCGCGCTTGGTCGCCACGTTGACGACCGCGTGGAGCACGGCAGAAAACAGAATAAGATAGAGCGCAATCACGGCCGGGAAGAGGGGAAAATCGGCATATGCGTGCGCAAGAGCTGAACAGCGCCCTCGTGGGCCAGCCGGACGGGCGCGGGCGTCTCGCGACGCCCGCACTCGTGATCGATCTCGACCGCTTCGAGGCGAACGTTGCGCGCATGGCGGCGCATGCGTCCGCGCACGGCATTGCGCTCCGGCCACACGCCAAGACCCACAAATGCGCGGAAATCGCGCGTCGCCAGATCGCGGCGGGTGCGCCCGGGGTCTGTGTCGCCAAGCTCGGCGAAGCCGAAGCGCTCGCGGAAGCGGGAATCGATTCGATCCTCATCACCTCGCCGGTTGTCACGGACGGCGGCATCGCGCGGCTCGTGGCGCTCGCTGCGCGAATGCGCGAACTGACCGCGGTCTGCGACAATGAAGATGTCGTGGAACGGCTGGCGGCTGCGGTGAAGAACGGCGGCAAACCTCTGCGGCTCCTCGTCGATATCGATCCGGGCATGGGCCGCACGGGTCTTCGTCCGGGCGGCGAAGCCGCTGCGCTCGTGCGTGCGATCGCAAGCAATCCCGCCTTCGACTATCGCGGCCTGCAATGCTACGCGGGCAATCTTCAGCATCTCGAATCGAGAAACGAACGCCGCGCATCGTCGCTCGCCGCACTTGCGGAGCTCGGCCGCTTCTGCGTGCGCCTTCGCGACGAAGGACTCGCGCCGGACATCGTGACCGGTGCGGGCACCGGCACATTCGACATCGACTCCGATGCGCGCGTGCTCACCGAGCTGCAGGTCGGTTCCTATATCTTCATGGACCGGCAGTACAACGCGGTGTGGGATACCTCCGGCGGCCGGCCGCCTTTCGAGACTTCGCTGTTCGTGCAGACGACCGTCATCAGCGCCAATCGCGAAGGGCTCGCCACCACCGACGCGGGACTGAAGGCGTTCGCGACCGACGCCGGGCCGCCCGCGATCGTTTCGGGCGCGCCGAAAGGGGCAAGTTATTTCTTCTTTGGCGACGAACAGGGCGGCATTGTCTATCCGTCTGGGGAAGGCCGCCTGGCCCCCGGCGATATCGTTACGTGTGTCGTCCCCCATTGCGACCCTACGGTGAATCTCTACGAGTGTTATCATGCGATACGCGGCGACCGCCTCGAAGACATCTGGCCGATTGAGGCGCGAGGCCGCTCGGCCTGAGCCGGCGGCCCGCGCCTGCCACGAAGCTGAAAACCGTGTTCATCGCCGGTTCAGGCGGCTTGCGCCATCTTGTGACCCGGAAGGAAGGGAATCAGGAAGGACGATAAAATGACACGTTTCGGAAAATTGGCGCTTGGCGCCGCATTGATGGCCGGTACGGCGCTCGGCGCCACGGCGCTGACGACACCCGCCGATGCGCGCGTGGTGGTCGGCGTCGGCATCGGCGCTCCGGCCTATTACCCCGGCTACTACCCGGGCTACTACTATCCGTCTTACGGGTATCCCTACTACTACGGCTATCCCTATGTCGGCGTCGGCTGGGGGGGCTGGGGTTGGCGCGGCGGCTGCTGCTGGGGCGGCTGGCGCGGTGGTTGGGGTGGCTGGCGCGGTGGTTGGGGTGGCTGGCATGGCGGCGGTTTCCGTGGCGGTTTCCGTGGCGGTTTCCGTGGCGGGTTCCATGGCCGGCCCACGACCGTGGGACATGGTCGCCGCTAAGGCGATCCGAATGCCTCTTGCAACGGGCCCCGGCATCCACCGGGGCCTTTGCTTTTCTGCCTGAAATCCTGCCGGGATTCGCATTCATCACTGGTCGATGACTACCGGGATCATTGTCTCCACGAACCGAGGGGCCCGTTCGTACCGGTGTAGCGATAAGCGAGAAACAGCTCGGAAAACTCGCGCCCGGCTCGTGTGGACATCACAGCTACAGCTACCCCGTGTTCGTCGGTGGTCGCTGGTCGTACGGACCGCGCTATTGCCGCTATCGGGGCCGAAGTCCCTGGGTGCGGTGGCATGGCGGTTGGCGCGTGGGATTCGGCGGCGACTGGCGTGGCGTGGGGGGCACTCCTTGGCGCGCACGCCGCGGGCGCGCTAAGAGCAGGCATGCTTTCCGACATTGCCGGCGCGGGCCTGCGCAACGATCTCGCCGCATTCTGGCTGCCGTTCACCGCGAATCGCGCCTTCGGCAATGCGCCGCGACTGCTCGCACGCGCGGCGGGCATGTACTACTACGACGAAGCGGGACGCGCACTGCTCGACACCTGTTCGGGGTTGTGGTGCGTCAATGCAGGGCACGGACGGCAATCCATAGCCGAAGCGATTGCGCGCGCCGCGCGCACGCTCGATTATGCACCCACCTTCCAGTTCGGCCATCCCGGAGCCTTCGAACTGGCGGCGCGGCTCGCGGCACTCGCGCCCGGGGGGCTCGATCAGGTGTTCTTCGTCAATTCCGGCTCGGAGGCCGTGGATGCCGCGCTCAAGATTGCGCGCGGCTATTTTCACGCGAAGGGCGAAAGCGGGCGCTTCCGGCTGATCGGCCGCGCCAAAGCCTATCACGGCGCGACCTTCGCCGGCGTTTCGGTCGGCGGCATCGCCAACAACCGCAAGTCATTCGGGCCGCTTCTTCCGGGCACAGACGATCACCTGCCGCTGCCCTACGATCGTGCGAGCATGGCGTTCACGCGCGGCGAACCCGAGGGCGGAGCGAATTTCGCCGACGCGCTGAAGGAGGCCATCGCGCTTCACGGCGCCGACACGATCGCAGCCGTCATCGTCGAACCGGTAGCGGGTTCCGCCGGGGTCTTTGCTCCGCCAACGGATTATCTTCCGCGCCTGCGCGCGCTCTGCGATGCGCACGGCATCCTGCTCATTTTCGACGAAGTGATCACCGGATTCGGGCGCCTCGGCCACGCATTTGCAGCGGAACGTTACGGCGTGGTGCCGGACATGATCGCGTTTGCGAAGGGCGTGACCAACGGGGCGGTGCCAATGGGCGGCGTGCTCGTCTCTTCGCCGATCCACGAGGCCTTCATGCACGGACCGGCGCACGCCATCGAGCTGTTCCATGGGCACACCTGTTCCGGCCATCCGCTCGCCTGCGCCGCGGCGCTGGCGACGCTCGACGTCTATCGCGACGATGAGCTTTTCGCGCGGGCCCGCGCACTCGAGCCCGTTTTCGCCGAGGCCGTGCACGGGCTGCGGGACGCGCCTTTCGTCGCAGACATCCGCAATGCGGGGCTCGCGGCGGGCATCGATCTCGAGCCCGACTTGAGCGCGCCGGGCCGGCGGGGTTATGAGGTGCTCGCGCGCGCCTTCGCGGAGGAAGATCTGGTGCTCAGGGTTTCGGGCGACACGGTCGCGCTCGCGCCGGCGCTCGTCGTCTCCGAACACGCGATTGCACGCATGACGGAAGGATTGCGGGCCGTGTTGCGGCGGGTGCGATAAGACATTTCTGTTTTTTCGGTTCTCGAAGCCGGGAGCCGCGGTAATCAACCAATCGAGAGGCAGCCATGCGGATCGGCGTTCCGAAGGAAATCAAGAATCGCGAATACCGCGTGGGCCTTACGCCCGCCGCAGTGCGCGAGCTCGTGTCGCGCGGCCACGAAGTGGTCGTCGAGGAGAAGGCGGGGGACGCCATCGGGCTCACCGGCGACATGTACGCGAAGGCCGGCGCGAAGCTCATCGCCGGCGCGGCGGAGGTTTTCGCGTTCGCGGACATGATCGTGAAGGTGAAAGAGCCACAGCCGGTCGAGATCAAACGGCTCAGGTCCGGCCAGACCCTTTTCACCTATCTTCATCTGGCACCCGACCCCGGGCAGACGCGCGGGCTGCTCGAGTCCGGGGTCACGGGAATCGCCTACGAGACGGTCACCGATTCGCGCGGCGGTCTGCCGCTTCTGGCGCCCATGAGCGAAGTGGCCGGGCGCATGTCGATCCAGGCTGGCGCGCACTGTCTCGAAATCGCGCAAGGCGGCCGCGGCATGCTTCTTGGCGGCGTTCCCGGCGTAGCCTCCGCCAAAGTGGTGATCCTCGGCGGCGGTGTCGTCGGCACGAATGCCGCGCGCATGGCGATGGGCCTCGAGGCCCATGTGAGCATTCTCGACGTGTCGCTGCGCCGTCTGAACGAACTCGACCTGCAGTTCGGCTCGCGGCTGAGCACGATCTACTCGACGATCGCTGCCATCGAAGAACAGGTCGTGGCCGCCGATCTCGTGGTGGGCGGCGTGCTGCTTCCAGGCGCCGCCGCGCCCAAACTGATCACCGAAAAGATGGTGAAGCAGATGAAAAAGGGATCGGTGCTCGTCGACGTGGCGATCGACCAGGGCGGTTGCGCGGAAACCTCCCATGCCACCACCCACGACGATCCGACCTACCTCGTGCACGACGTGGTGCATTATTGCGTCGCCAACATGCCGGGCGGCGTCGCGCGGACCTCGACCTTCGCGCTCAACAACGCGACGCTGCCGTTCACGCTTGCGCTCGCCGATCTGGGCCCCGAGGAAGCGATGCGCAAGGATCCGCACCTGCGCGCGGGCCTCAACGTGTACAAGCACGCGCTGACCTACAGGGCCGTCGCCGACGCGCAGCACCTGCCGTTCAAGAGCGCCGAAGAGGTGCTGGGGATTCGCTGACAGCCGCCGGCCTCAATTACCTGCCTGATTTCTCAAGCTCGCCGGCTATCAATGGCGACTGTTCCATCGCCTCCGGGATCGGTTTGCGATAGCGTGCGCCGCGCTTCCCGACCGGGCCCTTCAACTCGCGCTCCGCGCACCCGTTCAACGCCGTTGCGCCAGCGCTTTGCGGTAATCGCATGCGGGAGCGAGACCGGAGCACGCCGGGCGGTCCGCTCGAACAGCCGCATGCAGGTTCCCCCGAAACCGAATTCCCCCGCCGTGCATTTTCGTTGCGCGCCGGAACGGGCCACGAACGTATTATTGGGGGACGGATGAAACGGATTGCCTTTGTCTTCGTAGCGTTCGCATTGGCCGGATGCCTGCCCGGATACCCGCCGCCGCCTGTCGCCCGGTATTACCCGCCGCCATCCCGGCCCGCCCATCGCATCGTCGTGCCCAAACCACGGCCCGAAGAGGCAAACCCGACAGAGACGGCGAAGGTCGTGCCGGACAAAATCAAGCCATTGAGCCAGGGCAAGCTGACGGCGCTCTCGGTCGGCGATTATATGGACGGCCAGGAGAAGGACCTGCGCACCAGGCTGCGCGGCAGCGGCATCACGGTGAGCCGGATCGGCGACAATCTCGTCGTGAACATCCGCTCCGACCGCTTGTTCGAAGGCACCGCGCCAACCCTCAGCCAACAGGGCGACGAGACCGTGCGCACCCTCGCCGACAGCGTGCGCCGGTTCGACAGCACGACATTGTCGGTGAAAGGGTTCACCGATGCGGCCGGTGCGCCCCAGCGGGAGGTGAAAATGTCGCAGACGAAGGCCGATGTGGTGGACCACGCGCTGGTCGCAAACGGTGTCGATCCCCACCGAATATCGGCCAAAGGGTTCGGCGCGGGCGATCTCAAGGTCCCTAACGGGAAAGATGCCCGCAACCGCCGAATCGAAATCGATATCACGCCGCGCGTGAAGACCTGACGGGCTGCGCGGGCCGTTTTGCGTTCGCGCGCGATCCTCGGCTATGGCTTCGCGCGACTCGCAAAGCCGCACACCGGGGATCCAGTCGGAACATGCTTTCGCCTCCGTGCCCCGCGACCACGGGAAAACCCGCGATTCTTTCCGGCCTCGGCGAGATCGCCGACGGCTACGACGCGCTCTTCTGCGACGTCTGGGGCGTCCTGCATGACGGGCGCAGCGCGCGGACGCCCGCCGTGGAGGCGCTGCGGGTTTTTCGCGCGCGTCGCGGTCCGGTCATTCTTCTGTCGAACGCACCGAGGCCGGCCGAAGACGTCGAGAAGCAGCTCGCGCAGCTGCGCGTTCCGGCGGACTGCTACGATGCGATTCTCACTTCCGGCATGCTGGCGCGCGACGAGCTTGCGCGGCGCGCAGACGGTCGCGAACTGCCGATGTTGCATATCGGGCCCTCGCGCGACCGCGGCGTGTTTGCCGGTCTTTCCGTACGGTGCGTGACTACGGCGGAGGCGGAGATTGCGCTGTGCACAGGATTATTCGACGACGATACCGAAACGCCGGAAGTTTATCGCGCGATGCTGGGCGAGCTGAAAGCGCGCGCCCTGACGTTGCTCTGCGCCAATCCGGACATCGTCGTGCAGCGTGGCGGACAGCTTGTCTACTGCGCAGGCGCAGTTGCGCGGCTTTATGAGGAGCTGGGCGGAACGTCCGTCTATTGCGGTAAGCCCTATCGGCCCATCTACGACGCCGCGCTCGAGCGGGCGCGCGCCCTCCTCGGACGCGGAGCGCCGCACGCGCTGGTCCTGGGCGACGGACTCGAAACCGATATCCGCGGCGCCAATGCGGCCGGATTCGATGCGGTGTTCGTTGCCGATGGCATTCACGGCGAGGATGTGCGCGAGATGACGCCCGATGCCATCGGCGAGCTGTGCGCGCGCACGAAGGTGAGCGCGCGGGCCGCCATCCGCGCGCTTGTCTGGTAGAAGCCCCGCCGATAAGGCAAAACCGTTTGGAGCCGATCACCATGAGTTACACGATCGAAGATCTCGCGCCCGGAATGTCGGCGGAGTTCAGGAAGACTGTCAGCGAACGCGATATCGTCCTGTTCGGCGAGGTGAGCGGCGACACCAATCCGATGCATTTCGACGAGGCTTTTGCGCGGACGACGCCGTTCAAGGGGCGCATCGCCCATGGCGTGCTGACCGCGAGCTATGTCTCGACCGTGCTCGGCATGCAGATGCCGGGTCCGGGCACGATCTTTCTCGGCTTGAACGTCCGCTTCAAGGCGCCGGTGCGGATCGGCGACACGGTCGCAGCCGTCTGCACGGTGCGGGAAATCGTCTCCGAGAAGCGTCGCGTCGTCTTCGACTGCGCGTGCCGCGTCGGCGAAACGGTTGTGCTCGAAGGCGAGGCCGTCGTGATGCCGCCCGCACGCAAGGCCTGATTCTCGCCGAATGCGCATTTTCCGTCACTACCAGGACATTCCCGAAGGCTTCACAGGCGGTGTGGTCGCGATCGGGAGCTTCGATGGTGTCCATCGCGGCCACCAGGCGCTGATGGGGGAAGCCCGGCGCCTCGCCGCGGAGCGCAACGCAATCTTCGGCGTGCTCGCCTTCGAGCCGCACCCGCAGGAGTTTTTTCGTCCGGACAGCGAGTGCTTCCGGCTGACCCCATTCCGCACCAAGTCGCGGCTGATCGCGGAGCTGGGCGCCGACGCGATGTTCGCGCTGCCCTTCGACGCGACCATGGCCGCGAAAACCCCGCAGGATTTCATTCTCGACGTGCTCGTGAACGGGCTGGGCGCCGGCGCCGTCGTGGTGGGCGCCGATTTCCGCTTCGGCAAGGGGCGGACCGGCGATACCGCGGTGCTTGGCTACATGGGCGAGATGGAAGGGTTGGGTGTGACCGTCTTTCCCCCGGTCGATGACGAACGGCACGAAAAGATTTCCTCGTCGCGCATCCGCGCTGCGCTGAAGGAAGCCCGTCCCGAAGAAGCCGCCCGGCTGCTCGGCCACGTCTGGACGATCGAGTCGCGCGTCGAGCGCGGCGACGGAAGGGGACGTCTGATCGGCGCGCCGACCGCGAACATGCACGTCGACGGCTATCTCGCGCCCGCGTTCGGCGTCTATGCCGTGCGCGCCACCGTTATGGACGGGGACACACCGTCAGGCTGCCACGAGGGCGTGGCGAATTTCGGCATCCGTCCGATGTTCGAAGTGGCAAGGCCGCTCCTCGAAACCCATCTCTTCGATTTTTCCGGCGACCTTTACGGCAGGCACCTCGCCGTCGAACTGGTCGCGTATCTGCGGCGGGAAGCGAAGTTTGGCGACATTGACTCCCTCAAGAAACAAATTGCTGCCGACGCCCGGGCAGCGCGTACCGCCTTGCAAATGCGATTTTGAAACGCGCGACCTTTACGCCCGGCGATATTCAAGCGGATTGAATGTCTTGACGCCCAACGCCGCTGAAAGCGCGGGCCGTTACAGGAAGAAGGTGGCATGACATGCCAAGAAATGTACGGCGCTTCGTATGGCTGTGGTGGGCTGCAATTCTAATCGCGCTTGTCGGTATTCCGCAGACGTATGTCGATTCATGGACGACAAGGGCTGTCCTGAGGCAGTTGGTCATTGCCGCGGTCGCGACGTTGGCGTTCCTAACAATATTATTCCCGTTCTTCTGGCTTGCCATCTATCGGCGGCGAAATTGGGCGCGATGGGTACTGCTGCTGGCGTTTATTGCGTCTCTGCCGCTTAGTGTTGTGGACGACCTGAAGTGGGTGCCTTTCCCACTTGCGAATATCGGCGTCGGACTCATTTCAGAGCTTGTCGAGCTTTTGGCGTTCTATTTTCTGTTCACGGGGGATGCGGAGCTGTGGTTCCGCGTTGAAAATGCAAAATGAGCCACTAGCGGCCGGCCCGGTTGCTGGACGTGCCGAAGGCGCGCTGCTAGAAGCCGTCGCGCTTCGGCAGGCTTGGCCACGAGATTGACGGGTCGGGAATCGATATCGCGAATTCGCCGCCCGGCGCCGCGCCGGGGAGCCTGAAGGCTGCTCGTCCGCGGAAAGCCGGGTTGCGCCCAGCGTCCGCATGTCCCTGAAGGCCCGAAACAGATGACGTCCCCGCCCACCAACGATTCCGGCCAGCGCGATTACCGCGCGAGCGTCTTTCTTCCCGCGACGGCATTTCCCATGAAGGCCGGCCTGCCCGAAGCCGAACCGCAATGGCTCGCGCGCTGGGGAAAAATGAACCTCTACGGCCGCATGCGCGCACAGGCGAAGGGACGGCCGCTGTTCGTGCTGCATGACGGGCCACCCTACGCGAACGGCGAGATCCATTCCGGCACCGCCCTCAACAAGATCCTCAAGGACTTCGTGGTGCGCAGCCAGACCATGCTCGGGCGCGACGCGCCATACGTGCCGGGCTGGGACTGTCACGGGCTGCCGATCGAATGGAAGATCGAGGAGAAATATCGCGCCGAGGGCAAGACGAAGGACGAGGTTCCGGTCGGGCAGCTCAGGCGCGACTGCCGCGCGTTTGCCGCGCACTGGATCGACGTACAGCGCGAAGAGTTCAAGCGGCTCGGCTGCATCGGCGAATGGGATCGCCCCTATCTCACCATGGATTTCCGCGCCGAAGCGGCGATTGCGGGCGAGCTCCATAAATTCGTCCACAACGGGCTTCTCTATCGCGGCTTCCGGCCCGTGATGTGGTCGCCGGTCGAAAAGACCGCGCTCGCCGAAGCGGAAGTCGAGTACCGCGAGAAGTCCTCACCGGCGATCTATGTGAAATTTCCGGTGCTGAAGGGTCTGTCCGATCGGGGCGATGTGAGTGTCGTCATCTGGACGACAACGCCCTGGACCATTCCGGGCAACCGCGCGATCGCTTTTTCCGAGACGCTCGATTATGGCGTCTACGAAGTTGCCTCTGTCGAAGACGGCGCGCTCGCGACTGCGGGAGAAATGCTCGCACTTGCCGATGCTTTGGCCGAACAGACAGCGGCGCACGCCAAGCTGGCTTTGAGGCGTATCTCATCGTTCGACCCGAAGGGATTTGTCTGTTCTCATCCGTTGCGAGATCGAGGCTATGGGTTCGCGGTGCCCCTGCTACCGGGGGAGCACGTCACGTCCGATACCGGCACGGGATTCGTGCACACCGCCCCCGGCCACGGCGAAGAGGATTTCGAACTGGGCCGCGTGCACGGCCTCGAAGTACCGCGCACCATCGACAAAGAAGGAAAGTTTTATCCGGACGTTCCGCTCTTCGCCGGAAAGCGTATTCTCACGCCCGATGGCAAGGACGGCGACGCGAACGGTGCGGTGATCCGCGAACTCATCGCGGCCCGTGCACTGCTCGCCAAAGGCACGCTCCGCCACCAATATCCGCACAGCTGGCGATCGAAGGCGCCGGTGATCTTCCGCGCCACGCCGCAATGGTTTGCCGCGATCGACAGGCCGATGGCAAAGTTCGGCGGCGACAGTTTGCGCAAACGTGCAATGCAGGCGATCGGCGCCACGCGCTGGTATCCGCCCCAGGCCGCTAACCGCATGGCGTCCATGGTGGAGACGCGGCCCGATTGGGTCCTGTCGCGCCAGCGCGCCTGGGGGGTGCCCATCGCGATCTTCGTCAATCGTCAAACGGGCGAGATTCTCGATGACGACACGGTCGGCGCGCGGATCGTCGAAGTCTTCAGCCGGGAAGGCGCGGATGCCTGGTTCGAGTCGCCGCCAGAGCGTTTCCTCGGCGAAAAATACAGCGCCGCAGAGTACGAGCAGGTGAAAGACATTCTCGACGTCTGGTTCGATTCCGGCTCGACCCATGTGTTCACGGTGGAAAATCCGATCGACGCGTCCTGGCCCAGGGCCGAGCGCGCCGATCTCTATCTCGAAGGTTCCGATCAGCACCGCGGCTGGTTTCAGTCCTCGCTGCTCGAAAGCTGCGGCACGCGCGGGCGCGCGCCCTACAAATCCGTGCTGACCCACGGCTTCGTGCTCGACGAGCAGGGCCACAAAATGTCGAAATCTCTGGGGAACACGATCCGCCCGCAGACGATCGCGGAGAAGAACGGCGCGGATATCCTACGGTTGTGGGCCGCGAGTTCGGATTTCACCGAGGACCTGCGGATCGGCCCCGACATCGTGAAGGCCAACGTCGACGCTTACCGGCGGCTCCGCAACACGATCCGTTTCATGCTGGCGAATCTCGCGGGGTTCGAGGAACGCGAGCGGATCGGCCATGACGCAATGCCGGAGCTCGAACGTTATATGCTTGCGAAGCTCGCCGAACTCGATGAAAGCGTGCGCGCGGGCTACGCGGAGTACGATTTCAACCGCGTGTACACGCAGCTCTTCGGTTTCTGCACCAACGAGCTGTCCGCTTTCTATTTCGACATCCGCAAGGATTCGCTTTACTGCGACCGAGCCGATGCGCCCCGGCGCCGGGCCGCGCGCACCGTCATGGACGAAATCTTCCGGCGCATCGTCACATGGCTGGCGCCGCTTCTGTGTTTCACCATGGAGGAGGCCTGGACGAGTCGTTATCCGCAGCCGGATGCGAGCGTGCATCTCGAACTTTTCCCCGAGACCCCGACGGCATGGAAAGACGCAGGAGCGATTGCGACGTGGAACCGCGTCCGGACATTGCGTCGCGTGTTAACGGGCGCGCTCGAAATCGCGCGGCGCGAGAAGATCATCGGATCGAGTCTGGAAGCCGCACCCGTACTGTTCGTGACGGACGGGTCCGATGAGGCACTGTTCGAAACTGCCGATCTTGCCGGGATCGCGATCACCTCGGGCGCCGAGATCGCGGTCAGCGAAGGGCCGCCCGACGCGTTCCGCCTCCCGGATGTTCCCGGCGCCGCGGCGCAGTTCCGGCGTGCGCAGGGCCGAAAATGCGCCCGCTGCTGGATGGTGCTTGCCGAAGTCGGCAGCGTGAAAGCCCATGACGATCTCTGCCGGCGCTGCAGCGACGCGGTCGATCACCTCGAAGGACACACCTTATGACACCGCGCGATCTCGGCCTTTCCTGCGCGGCGGGCGCGCTCGCCGTCGATCAGGGCACCAAGCTCGTCCTGCTGTACGGCTTTCATTTCATAGAAATGGCGCCCGGCGAGCGGATTCCCGTGCTGTCCTTTTTCGATCTCGTGATGGTCTGGAATCCCGGGATCAGCTACGGACTTCTGCCCGCCCACGGCATCGTCGGGACTGCCGTTCTGGCCGTCTTTTCGCTGGCCGCGGTCGCAGGTCTCGGCTGGTGGCTGTGGAACGCCGGGCGGCGCCTTCTGGGCGTCGCACTCGGGCTGGTGATCGGCGGAGCGCTCGGAAATCTCATCGACCGGCTGATCTACGGTCGGGTCGCCGATTTTTTTCACTTTCACGTCGGCGCCTATGATTGGTATGTGTTCAACATCGCCGACTGCGCGATCACGCTGGGCGTCATAGCCCTGCTTTACGAGGCGTTGGCCCGGCCGAGCGCCGATGCGGCAGACCGGGAATGCGGGAGATCCGAATGAATTCGATGCGAGACGTACTGCGCGTTGCAGTGCTGGCAGGTGCCGCGCTGTCCCTGATCGGTTGCGAGGCCATCCGAGAAGCGGCGGGCGTGACAAAGGAACCGCCAGACGAATTTGCGGTCGTGACCAAGCCACCTCTGGTGATTCCGCCGGAGTTCAACCTTCGGCCGCCGAAACCGGGTGCGGCGCCGACGAACCAGATTTCTCCGACCGAAGCCGCACAGGCGGCGCTTTTCGGCGACGACCCGGCCAAGGCCGCGGCCGCCATGCCGGGCAATTTCAGCCCGGAAGAGCGCGACGTGCTCGCCCTGTCCGGCGGCGTCAGTGCCGATCCCTCCATCCGCAGGCAGATCGCTTCGGACGACAAGCAGATGGAGGCGACGAACGACAGCTTCACCGACGAACTGCTGTTCGGTTCGCCCGATCCTTACAAGGGCACCCCGCTCGATGCCGATGCGGAGGCCCAGCGCCTCGATGCGGCGAAAGCGCAAGGCCAGCAGCTCGCCGGCACCTCGCCGGCCGCCGCCAAGGCAGCCGCCAAACCTGCCGATTCCGCAACCATCAGCAAGGATGGCAGCAGCGGCGGTGGCGGCTGGTTTGATGGGATTTTCTAGGGCGGTTTTCGCCGCCCTGCTGCTCGTCGCAGGCGGCCTTGCGCAAGCGGCTCGCTGCGAAGAGCCCAGGGTCTTTCAGTTCGCGCTGCAGAACGGGCTTTCGGTCCTCGTGGTTCCGGACCATCGCGCGCCGATCGTGACTCAAATGCTCGTCTACCGCGTGGGCGCGATGGACGATCCTCCCGGCTTGTCCGGCCTCGCGCATTTCTTCGAGCATATGATGTTTCGCGGCACCGCAAACGTGCCGGGCGACGGTTTCGCGCTCGCGGTGGCGCGCAACGGCGGCGACGACAACGCCTTCACGACGCACGATTACACCGCCTTTTACGAGCAGATCGCGAAAGACCGGCTGAAGCTGGTCATGGGCCTCGATGCCGACCGGATGAGCAATCTCGATTTGTCCGACGAGGGCGTTCGCACCGAGCGCAACGTGGTGCTCGAAGAGCGCCGAATGCGCATCGACAACGATCCGCAGGCGATTTTGCGCGAGCAGATGGAAGCGGCGCTTCAGATGTCGCACCCTTACGGGCGACCGGTGATCGGCTGGCCCGAGGAAGTCCGTCACATCGGCCGCATCGAGGCGCAGGCGTTTTATGCCCGTCATTATGCGCCCAACAACGCGATCCTGGTCGTGGCGGGCGATGTGACCGCCGACGAAGTCCGGGCCGACGCGGAGGCGACTTACGGCAAGGTGCCTGCGCGCGAACTCGGCCCGCGCCCCGAATACGCGCAGCCGCCGCGTTTCGGAGAGACGCGGATCGCCCTCTCGCGCGCGGACGTGAAGGTGCCGTTCCTGCTCCGCATTTATCGCGTCGTGAGTTACACCGAAGCCAAACCCGGACAGGCGGAAGCGCTCGACGTGCTGGCGCAGATGCTGGGAGGCGATCCAACGTCTGCGCTTTACCGGGACCTTGTCATCCGGCGCAGGCTCGCCTCCGATGCCGGCGCCTCCTACTCGGGCTATGCGCGCGATGCAGGCGAATTCGAGATTTTTGCAGTGCCGCGTCCCGGTGTGAAGATGGAGGTGATCGAACGGGCGGTCGACGCGGTGCTCAACCGGTATGCGGCAGCGCCGCCCGCACCAGGCGATATCGAACGGGCGAAGACGCAGCTCGTCGCGGATGCCGCCTATCGTCAGGACAATCAGCTCGAACTTGCGACCGCGTATGGCGAGGCGCTCGCCGTCGGCCTGACCGCCGATGATGTACGCGAATGGCCCGGCCGCATCCATGCGGTGACTGGCGATCAGTTGAGGCACGCCGCGGAATACGATCTCGTTCCGCGCGATGCGGTGACTGGCTACCTCCTGCCGCCCGCACAACGGTGAGGGTTCCGGCGCTATGTCAGGTTCCTGCGCGATGACTGCACCGCCTGGAAGGCAAAGGTTCGCCGCGGCCGCGCGGGCCTTGATCCGCACCGCTCTTTCCGCTGCCGCTTTCCTGCCTGTGCTTGTTCCCGGATGGGCGCACGCGCTCGATGTCAAGGCGCTTGCCGCCCCCAAAGGCGAGGAAATCTGGTACGCCTCCGATCGCGAGCTGCCGATGATCGCGATGACGGCCGCGCTGCCCGCAGGCTCGGGGTATGATCCGCAGGACCAGGCGGGGCTCGCCAACTTCGCCGCGCAGATGCTCGATGAAGGCGCGGGCGCCCTCAAGTCGAATGCCTTCCAGACGGCGCTTAGCAATCGCGCGATCCGCCTCTCGGTCTCGATGGAGCGCGACTATCTGATCGTCTCGCTCGTCACGCTGTCCGGCAATGCCAAGGACGCGTTCGGCCTGCTGGGCAAAGCGCTCGCCCATCCGCGCTTCGACGCCGCCGCGGTCGCGCGGGTTCGCGCGCAAATTCTCGCTGGCATATCCGAGCAGGGCGAGGATCCCGAATCGGTCGCGCGCAAAGGATTCTTCCGTGAATGGTTTCACGACACGTCGTACGCCCATCCCGTCGACGGAGACGCGGCGAGCGTGCGCCGGATCGGCGTGGGGGATTTGCGTCACTTTGCGGCCACGCATTGGGTGCGGCGTGGGCTTCGTGTCGCGATCGCGGGCGATGTCGACGAAACCACGTTGACGACCCTGATTGCGAGCGCGTTCGGCGGCCTTTCGGCCACCGCACCGCACGAGCCGGCATTGAATGCGACGCCTGGCGGTTCCCCGCTCACCGTCATCGACATGCCGGTTCCGCAGTCCACCGCGGTGTTCGGCCTGCCCGGTATTCTTCGCAGCGACCCCGATTACCTTCCCGCCTACATTGCCAATTACATTGCGGGCGGCGGCGGGTTTGCATCGCGGCTGACCGACGACGTCCGCGAAAAGCGCGGCCTCACCTACGATATCTCCACCTCGCTCGAATCGTGGCACCGGGCGGGAGTCGTGCTGGGAGAGGTGGCGACGCAGCGCGGAGCAATGAAACAGACGCTCGCCCAGATTCGCGCGACCCTCCGGACATTCGCCCGCAATGGCCCGACCGACGCCGAGCTCGCCGACGCGAAGACCTACCTCACCGGCTCCTATCCGCTATCGTTCGGTTCCAATGTCGATACTGCCGACCAGCTGAATGTCTTCGAACGCTCCGGACTTGCCATCGATTATGTGCGCAACCGCAACGCGCTGATGAACGCGGTAACGCTCGACCAGGTGAAACGCGCCGCGCGCCGTCTGTTCGACCCTGCGAAGTTGAGCGTCGTGGTGGCGGGCGGCTTGAGCAGACTTCCGCAAGCCGGCAGCGCCGCGGCGGCTTCTGCCCGGTGATTTCGCGCCCGGCGCGGTCTGTTCTACGTTAGCCGGATATGCGCAGCGAGTCGGACGTTCTGGAAACGACGGGGGACAGCCCGCCTGCGGCCGTGCGTGCGCTTGGGCCGATCCGCCGACTCGCCGAAGGAACGATCAACCGGATCGCTGCGGGCGAGGTGGTCGAGCGACCGGCGAGTGCGGTCAAGGAGCTGGTGGAAAATGCGCTCGATGCCGGCGCCACCCGCATCGACATCGCGACCGCGGCCGGCGGCGCCGATCTCATCCTTGTCGAAGACGACGGCTGGGGCATGGAGGCAGACGAGCTTTCGCTTGCGGTCCTGCGCCATGCGACCTCCAAGCTTGCGCGGACGAGCGATGGCGCCGACGATCTTTCCCATATCGCGACTCTCGGCTTTCGCGGCGAAGCGTTGCCGTCGATCGGCGCCGTCGCGCGCCTGGCGATCGAAAGCCGCACGGCGGCGGGCGAAGCGCACCGGATCTCCGTGGAGGCCGGCCGCGCCGATTCGCCCGCGCCCACCGGCTTTCTCGCGCGCGGACAGTCCGGCACGCGCGTGGAAGTCCGGGAGATGTTTTTCGCCACGCCGGCGCGGCTGAAGTTTCTCAAATCGGCGCGCTCGGAGGATCTCGCGACGATCGATGTCGCGAGACGACTCGCCATGGCGCGCCCCGATGTATCTTTCACCCTGACGCAGGACGGACGGCGCGTGCTCGACTACGCGCGCGAAGGCGATCTCTTCGGCGGCCGCCTGGCGCGGCTCGCACGCGTTATCGGCCGGGACTTCGTCGACAACGCGCTTCCCCTCGATGCGGCACGCGAGTCGGTGCGGATTACCGGTTACGCCGGACTTCCGACCTACAACCGCGCGACCTCGCAGATGCAGTTCCTGTTCGTGAACGGACGATCGGTGCGCGACCGGCTGCTGCTCGGCGCGGTGCGCGCGGCGTACACGGACTTTCTCGCCCGCGACCGCCATCCGGCGTTGGCGCTGTTTATCGATTGCGACGCGGCGTTCGTCGACGTGAACGTGCATCCCGCCAAGACGGAAGTCCGCTTTCGCGACGGCGCGCTCGTGCGCGGCCTGATCGTGGGCGCGCTCCGTGCCGCGCTGTCGGCGGCCGCGCATCGCGCGTCGACCACGGTGGCAGATTCAACAATGGCCGCCTTTCGCCCGCACGGCGCTCCGCCGCCTCATGCGCCCGCTTTTTCATCGACGCCGGGAGTCGCAGACCCTGCGTCTGCGTATCGCGCGCCGCTGTTCGACCGCTCGCATCTTCCTGCGCATTCGGCGCGGATCGAAGACACCGCGGAGGCCCGTTCGCGCGAGCACCTGCCGCTTGGCGTGGCGCGCGGCCAGCTGCACGAAACCTACATCGTCGCGCAGACGCAGGACGGAATCGTGATTGTCGATCAGCACGCCGCTCACGAGCGCCTGGTCTATGAAAAAATGAAACACGGACTCGCGCGAGGCGCCGTCGCGACCCAGCCGCTTCTCATTCCCGAAGTGGTGGAACTCGATTCCGCTTGTGCGGCGCGCCTGAGCGCGCGCGCGGACGAATTGCGCGTGCTCGGGCTGGTCGTCGAACCGTTCGGGCCGGACGCCGTCCTCGTGCGCGAGACCCCTGCCATCCTCGGCACAACCGACATCAAGTCGCTGGTGCGCGACCTGGCCGACGATATCGCCGAAACCGGGGCGGCGCTCTCGCTCAAGGAGCGGCTCGAAGAATTTGCCGCAACGCTCGCCTGCCATACGAGCGTGCGCGCGGGACGAAGGCTAACGGGCGAGGAAATGAACGCGCTGCTGCGCGAAATGGAATCGACGCCCCATTCCGGCCAGTGCAATCACGGCAGGCCCACTTACGTGGAGCTCAAGCTGGCCGACATCGAACGGCTGTTCGGCCGGCGCTGAGCATGGCCGAAGCACCGGATATCATTAAGACCGCGGAACGTCCGGCGGAACGATCGCGTCCGGCGATCTGGCGGTTCTTCGCCATTCTGGGCCCCGGGCTCGTCACCGGCGCCGCCGACGACGATCCGAGCGGGATCGCCACCTACAGTCAGGTGGGCGCGCAGTTCGGCTACGCGATGGGCTGGTCGGTACTGTTCAGTTATCCGCTGATGACGGCCATCCAGGAGATTGCCGCGCGCATCGGCTCGACAACCGGCCACGGCATCGCCGAGAATCTGCGCAAGCACTATCCGCGCTGGATGCTCGATACGGTCGTGATCGCGCTCCTCGTCGCCAACACGATCAACCTTGGCGCCGATATCGCCGCCATGGGCGACGCGGTTTCGCTCCTCGTGCCCGGTCCCATGCAGCTCTGGGCGGTGGTGGTGACGGTTCTGTCCGTTGCAGCCGAATCCTGGCTCAGCTATGCGCGCTACGCGTCCATCCTGAAATGGACGACGCTGGCGCTGCTCGCCTATGTGGCGACAGTCATGGTGGCGCATGTCGATTGGGGTGCCGCGCTTGCCGGCGCTTTCGTGCCGCGCATTACGGCAGGCAACGCCGCTGCGACCGCGCTCGTCGCCGTGCTCGGCACCACCATCAGCCCCTACCTGTTCTTCTGGCAATCGTCGCAGGAGGTCGAAGAGCTGCAGCGGCGCCGCAAAAAGGCGCTTTGCACCGTTCCCGGATTCGCAGGGCCGGAACTGAAGCGCATTCGCCTCGATACGCTTGTCGGCATGGGTTTCTCCAATCTCATCGCGCTTTTCATCGTCATCGCCGTCGCCGCGACGCTTCACGCGCACGGCGTGCGCAAGATCGCCACGAGTGTCCAGGCCGCGCAGGCACTGGCGCCGATCGTCGGGCATTATGCGACGGTGATCTTCGCGATCGGCATCGTCGGCACCGGGCTGCTCGCGCTCCCGGTTCTCGCGGGCTCTGCCGCCTATGCGGTATGCGAGACGTTCCGCTGGAAGGCCGGGCTCGACCGCAAGCCCAAAGCCGCCCGCGCGTTCTACGGCGTCATCGCGGGCGCGACGATGATGGGCCTCCTGCTCGCCTTCTCGCCCATCGATCCGATGAAAGCACTCTACTGGACCGCGGTGATCAACGGCGTGCTCGCCACGCCGCTGATGGGCGTGATGATGCTGATCTCCTCGAATCATCGCGTCATGGGCCGGCTGGTGATTTCGTGGCGGCTGCGCGTCGTCGGCTGGATCGCCACCCTAGCCATGGCCGCCGCCTCGGTGGCGTTGTTTGTGACGTGATCGCCGTTCCTGCCGGTACTACCACGGATTTCCTCATCCTGAGCCTGTCGAAGGACGCTTTAATAGTAATGCAGTGCGGCGACGCGGTCGCAAAATGGCTCACCCGCCGCCGAACAGGAAAACTTCCACCGCGGTGTCGCCGTAGTTGCGCGTCTCGAGCAGATTGAAACCGGGGAGCGCCACGCTTTGTTCGTCCTCGGCGCGTTCGGTCACGGCGAGCGCCGGGCTCGCGAGCCAGCCCCCGTCGCACAAGGACGCAAGCGCGGGCACGAGCAGGTTCTTGCGATACGGCGGATCGAGAAGGACGAGAGCGAACGGGCCGCCGGCGCCGGGCGCCATCGGTCCGAGCGCCGTCGCATCGCGGCGCCAGATTTTCGTGATGCCCGTCAGCGCCAGTGCTTCCACATTGCGGCGGAGCAGCGCGCGGCTGTCGGCATCATTGTCCACGAACAGGCAGTAGCGCGCACCGCGCGACAGAGCCTCGAGCCCGAGCGCGCCGGTGCCGGCGAAGAGATCGATCGCACGCGCGCCTTCGAGCGCGAAGCCGATCCCGAAATCGCGATGGGCGAGAATGTTGAACACCGCCTGGCGCACCTTGTCCGACGTCGGCCGCACGCGCGCGTCCTGCGGCGTGGCGAGCGGGCGCCCCCCGAAACGCCCGCCCGTCAGGCGCATAGCAGCTTCTTCAGCCAGTAAAGCGTATGCGCGCCACCCTGGTAAGGCAGCTCCGCGAACATGTCGTAGCCGAGCTTTTCGTAGAACGGCCGCGCCTGAAAGCTGAACGTCATTACGCAGGCGAGCCGCGCGCCCCGCCTGTGTCCCTCCGCTTCCGCCATCGCCACAAGTTTCTCGCCGCAACCTCGGCGTCGGAACGCCTCTTCGATGAACAGGTCGTCGATGCGCAGCACGTCGCTGCTCAGAGAGGCGAGCAATCCCCCGCGCACGCGCCCTGCCGCATCGCGCAGCACGACATTGAAATACTGCCGCTCCGGCCAGTCGGCCATGTCCCGGTTGAACGCCCGCAGGCCTGCGTGAATCACGTCGTTCACGGCCGGCTCGCTCGCCTCGACGGTGATAGTCGTGGATGACATCGTTGAGGCTCCTGGACGGCCGAGCGCGCCGGCTGCGGTTTCTCCGGCGATTCGCTATCTAATCGCGCGAAGCGGGAAGAGGCGAATCGGGATGGGCCGCGGATTTGCGGAAGGTTTCGGCAGCCTCGTGCTTCCGGTGTTTGCCGCCGCGTTTCTTCATCGTTGATGAACGCGCGCCCGTTGAACGCGCGCGGCGCAATATTCGGGCGCGGCGATAGATCTTTGCCGTTCTTTACGTCTCTCGCCACCGGGTATACGCTCGCGGGATCGGGCGGTTGTCGGAGCGATGCAGACGGGAGATTCAGATGAACGAGTGCTGGTGCTATCAGACGCGCGCCGATGCGGAGTCTACGATCCCCACGATCCCTGTGGGAACGCCGGTCATGATCGAGCAATTCGATTCGGACAGCGCGGTCTCCCACGCGCTGTATGTGTTCTACGGCAGCAGCAATCCGGGCCATCCCCTGTCGTTCGAGAACGGATCCAGCTGGTGGGTGATCGACCCCGATTATGTGACGCTTGAAGCCGCAGGCGCGCCGCCGCCGGGAAACGGCGACTGCGCGCCGGCCATGGCGAACGTTCTGTTGTATTACCAGCAAGTCGGCCTCGTAGAGCTGAAACTGCTGGAGCGGGATTATATCCTGAACGACATCTCCATCGTGACCGCGCAGAATGCTCCGGCCCGAGGCAGTTTTTCGATCACGGGAAAAGGACCGGCGCTGTCGCGTCTCATCGTTCCCTATCCCACCAACACCCGTGGTGCGTTCTCGGTTCAGTTCAACGATTCGTATTCCCACTATGCGTTGCGCAATTTTTCGGTGCTCGCGTCGGGCGCCACCGGGCAAACCTCCGGTTGCGGCACGGCGATTGCAATGAACTTCGTGAGGAATTTGTCGCCCGACGACGGGCATTGCGGGACGTTGGAGCATGTGAGAGTGGGGCCGTTGTTCGATTCGAACGGCAACGGCTGGTCCTATTTCCTTTCGGGGGTCGACCTCAGCGGCACGCCCATGCCATTCCTGTTCGACGTGAAGGTTGCCGGGTGCCAGGGACTGATCGCGAAGGGCAACTACGCGGACACGTCGCCGCGCTACTTTGCCCAGACCCTTCTCACGATCGACAATTGCTACGATCCGCGCATTATGGCCAGCATCTTCTGGCACGCCACCACGGCCATTTCATACGTCTGCGACTTTGCACAGGTCCAGAGCTTCACCAGTGCCGACGTCGAAATCGAGGGTGTGCAGACCGGCCTCTACACGAGGCACGTCTCCGAATGCCCCGACGGGCAGATCCACAACACCTTCTGCCAGTTTCGCAATATCGGCTTCGATCTCGGCAACATCCGCCGGTGGCGCCTCCTCGACAACACAATGCGCATCGAGGGCAGCGAAACGACCGTTTACGACATGCGCTTTATCGCCGCAACCACGGTGGTGATCGCTTTGCACAATTTCGAGGCGGGCGATCTTGGCAGCACCACAGACGGACGAATCAACATCTTCGTCGACGCCGAAACGCCGTCGAATGGCGTCAACCACGGCGAGAATTTCCTGATCGAAACGAACGTGTTCGGCGAGCGGCCGGTCAACCCTTTCGCCACGTCGGCCATCGTGGCGACGCAGAGCGCCCAGAACATCCAGATCGGCGCCACCAATGCCTACAACGGCCAGTTCGGGGGTCCGGTCGTCAACGACGAATCTGGCACAGCGGTGGCGCTGCTCGGCTATCCCGGCGTCCCAAGCACGCCACCGGTGCCGGCAGTTGTCGCTCCCAGCGGAAATTCCACAATCGGACCCACCAATTTGGGGAGCGACGCGGCTCCGTGGCCCGCGAATTACAGCCAAACTCATTATGTGACCTCAACCAACTCCGCTCCCAAAACTCCGGGTTCTGGATGGGTAATTTACGCAGATACTGCTGGAACGCTTTGGGCTTGGAATGGGACCGACAAAAAACAGCTGGCTCCTTGATCACCGTTGCTCCTGGAGGTGATCATGACTCGAATCTTTCTAATCCGAATGCGCGTTCTTGTTGGTTGTTTTGCTCTAAGCTTGTTCGCTTCGATTGCCAATGCTCAGGCCAGCAGTTTCAAAGTTCTTCATTCCTTCACCGGCGGAAGCGATGATGGATGCCATCCGGCGGCTGGTTTGATCCTCGATGGGGCAGGCAATCTGTACGGCACGACGGCGGGCGGTCAATGCGGCGACAGTGACGGCACGGTGTTCGAACTGACACCGGATGGCACGCAAACTGTGCTCTATGCATTCACTGGCGGAAGCAATGGCTCGGGACCAGACGACTCCCTGGTTATGGATCAGAAGGGCAACCTGTACGGCGCGACAATCGGCGGCGGCAGCATCGGGTGCGGTGTCATATTCAAGGTTGAACCAAACGGAAACGAAAAGACAATGCACGACTTCGCCGGGAAGCCGGCAGATGGCTGCACAGCCGAAGGAAGCTTAATTGCCGACCGGAGCGGCGATCTATTCGGAACGACATTCGAGGGCGGCAAGCATGACTATGGTACCATATTCGAGCTTCCCCGGCGAAAAAACGAGTCTTTGCTCTACTCATTCAAAGGAGGTCGCGATGGGTTTTATCTCGAAGCGGGGCTGATCGGCGATGCCCAGGAAAACCTCTACGGCACGACAGACTATGGCGGCAGGATGAGCGCGTGCACCAATGGCGGCTTTGGGGGTTGCGGGACGATTTTCCGGCTCGCGCCCGATGGCACGAAGACTGTGCTCTACGAGTTCAAAGGACCTCCTAATGACGGCTTCATTCCTGCGGGCAATCTCGTTCTGGATGAGTCTGGGTATCTTTACGGGACCACTGAACGGGGAGGCCTCTCCGGGTGCGACGGATACGAAAGCTGCGGTGTTGTGTTCAAGATCGCGCCGGATGGCACCGAAACGGTGCTTCACTTCTTCAAGGGCGGGAAAGGCGACGGCGAAAATCCCGTCGCCGGACTGATTGAGGACAATGCGGGTAACCTCTACGGCACGACAGAATTCGGTGGCGCGCGCACTCCCTGCAACACCGGCAATGGATGCGGTACGGTGGTTGAGATTGGGCCGGACGGCAGCGAGACAATTCTCTACAATTTTTCGAAGAAGAACGGCGCGAATGGCGCTAATCCCACCGCGGGCCTCATCGCCGACGCCGCCGGCAATCTCTACGGCACCGCGAGCCAAGGCGGCAAATACGGCTACGGCACCGTGTACGAGATCACCCCATGAGAGCGGTCCGGCGCGTCACCGGCGGCACGCACCGCGTCGAGGGCAAGGTGGGCGCAGCCTATGACATGCGCTTTATCTCCTCCGATTCGGTCATCGCCGCCACCAACGGGTTCAAGCAAGGCGGACCCGACAGTACGACCGACGGGCGGATCAACATCCTTATCGATGCCGAGAGCATGTCGCACGGCACCAATCACGGCGAGAATTTCCTGATCGAAACGAACGTGTTCGGCGAGCGGCCGGTCAACCCTTTCGCCACGTCGGCCATCGTGGCGACGCAGAGCGCCCAAAACATCCAGATCGGCGCCACCAATGCCTACAACGGCCAGTTCGGGGGTCCGGTGGTGGACGACGCGTCGGGAACAGCAGCAGCGCCGGTCGGCTTCCCCACGACCAACAACCCCGGCAATCCGGCGGCCGTGGTGCCGAACACGGGCGGCGGCGTCACGCCCGGGCCTACAATGGGCAACGGCACCCTCAATGGCACCTGGCTCGCCAATTACGCCTACGGGCAATTTGTCGTGCCCGTGCCACCAAATGTAACGCTTCCGGCTGTCAGCTCCGGATGGTCGATCCAATATGATCCCAAGACCACAGATTTGGTGGCGACGAACGGCAGTGTCACCCGCACTCTCGCCTCCTCCTGACGCGCGCTCGGGGAATGTCTTATGACCGAAGTGTTTCGACGTCTCAGATTCCTTTTGGTTTGTGCCGCTACGCTCGCCTTTTTGCCAATCGTCCCCGTCCAGGCAGCGACGTTTAACGTCATCCATGCGTTCACCGGCGGCGGCGATGGAGGTTATCCAGCGTACGGCACTCTGATCAGGGACGCGCAGGGCAACTTCTACGGCTCAATGGGAATACCGACCGTGTTCGGTGCCGTGTACGAGATGTCGCCGCACGGTAGCGTAACGATCCTCTACACCTTTAATGGCCACGGGGGTGCCGGCCCCGATGGATTAATCCTGGACAAAAAGGGTAACTTGTGGGGGCCCGCCTGTTGCGGCGGAGGCAAGAGCGACTGTGGCGTCGTATTCAAGCTGACGTCAAACGGAGATGAGACACCGGTGCATAGATTCACCGGGGCGCCGAGAGATGGCTGCCTACCATATGCGGCCTTGATCATTGGAAAAAATCGCGACCTTTACGGCGCGACGGGCGACGGCGGAAAGGATAATTACGGCACCGTATTCGAAATTAGTGCCCGCGGCCACGAGAAGGTCATTCACTCCTTTACGGGAGGCAAAGAAGGTTATTACCCGTTTGCCGCTTTGACCATGGACGCGCAGGGGAACCTGTATGGGGTGACGGTTCACGGCGGGGGAAGGGCTTCGGCAGGTGTGGTTTTCGAGATGTCCGCCACGGGTGCGGAGACGCCGCTTTATGACTTCAAGGGATCGCCGAATGATGGCAGCCTTCCTGACGGCACGCTAATCCTCGACGCGTCGGGGAATATTTACGGAACGACCCTAGGTGGAGGACGGGCAGGTTGCTACGCTGGCCTCGGTTGCGGCGTAGTCTTCGAACTCGCGCCGGATGGCACGGAAACGGTGTTACATAAATTCGAGGCCGGCAAGGACGACGGCGCTAATCCCGTTTCGGGGTTGATCGCGGACAGCGCGGGCAATTTGTACGGCACCACGGAATACGGGGGCGGCCGCAGTCCCTGCAACGGCGCCAACGGTTGCGGCACGGTGTTCGAAATCGCGGCGGACGGCACGGAAACCGTCTTACACAAATTCGACCAGAGAACCGATGGCGCGAACCTGGCCGCGGGGTTGGTAGCTGACGGGTCGGGCGATTACTACGGCACGACAAGCCAGGGCGGCCGATACGGCTACGGCACCGTGTTCGAGATCTCGCCATGACGGCAGCGCGGCCATAGTAGAATGCAGAGACGCCGGTTGGCGTACCAGTCCGAACACGATGGCTGGCGGCGGCATCCTCGCAGGATCGAACAAATTCGAATCCGGCGAAAGGTTGGCGATTCGGCAATCGGCTGGCTGCAATGCCGCTCGACTATTCCCCCTTCGGCGCGACTCGCCTATCTAATCACCCGCGGTGCAAAGGGCGAATCGGGATGGGCAGCGGATTCGCGGAAGATCTCGGCAGCCTGGTGCTCCTGGTATTCGCCGCCGCGTTCCCGATCGTCAATCCGGCGGGCAGCGCGCTCATCTTCCTCGATCTCACCCACCACGCCGCGCACCGCGCCCGCGAGCAACTGGCGCGGCGGATCGCCTTCTACAGTTTCATCGTCCTCACCGCATCGCTCTTCGTCGGCAGTTATGTGCTCGAGTTCTTCGGCATTTCGATTCCGGCGCTCAGAGTGGCTGGCGGGATCGTCGTCGCGGCGGCGGGCTGGAAATTTCTCCAGGAACACGAGACCGAGGAAGTCGACGATGCCGCCGCGGCCGATGCGCCCGCGCGTGGGAGCCTGTTGGGCATGGCGTTCTATCCCTTTACGATGCCGATCACGACGGGACCCGGCACCATATCGGTGATGATCGCGCTGGGCACCGGCCATAGTTCGCACGATCCCATCGGACAGCGGCTTATGTTCGGCGCGGCCGCGCTGGTCGCCAATGCGGCAATCGCGCTGCTCGTCTATCTCTGCTTTGCCTTTGCCGATCGCGTGCGCCGTGTGCTCGGCAACACCGGCACGACGATCCTGCTGCGCCTTTCGGCCTTCATTCTCTTCTGCATCGGCGTACAGATTCTTTGGAGCGGGATCGCCGGATTCCTGGCGCCCTGGAAGGTGCACTGAAGGGTCACATTGAAGGGTTGCATTGGAGTGCGCAGGCTGGCGGTTTGGCGTCGCGCCCGCTATAGCCCCGCTCCATGCGGTGGCTCGCCAAACTCGCCCTCGTCCTGATCGCCTGCGGCGCGGCGGCGCCGGTGTGGGCGCAGATCGATCACGCGCCGAAAGTGCAGGCCCGCCTCGTTCCCGAGGCGCACGCGATTGCGCCGGGCGGCACTCTCGCCATCGCGCTCGAACAGACGATCCGCCCGGGCTGGCATACCTATTGGCGCAATCCCGGCGATGCGGGGCAGGCAACGGAGCTCCACTGGACGCTTCCGCCCGGCTGGAACGCCGGGCCGATTGGCTGGCCCTATCCGAAGGAGCTGCCGGTCGGGCCGCTGATGGATTACGGCTACGAGGGGCAGCCCTGGCTGCTCGTCAATCTGACCGCGCCCAGGGATGCCAGGTCCGGGACGCAGTTGGTGCTGCATGCCGCGGCGAGCTGGCTCGTCTGCAAGGAAATCTGCATTCCGGAGAGTGCGAACCTGTCCCTGCCGCTCTCCGTTGCGTCATCTCCGCCCCCGCCCGATCCGGCCGTGGCCGCCCAATTCGCCGCGGCGCGCGCGCGCCTGCCTGTCGCCTCGCCATGGACGGCGCGCTTTCATGCGGGCAGCACGCTCGATCTGTTTGTTGCCGCTCCGAAGCTGTCGGCGGCGCAGCTCAACGCCGTCGCGTTCTTTCCCTTTGAAGACGGCGAAGTGCAAGGGATCGCGCCTCAGCACTGGTCGGTCGCGCCCGAGGGGCTCCTGCTGCGCCTCGAGCCCGGAAAGCTCGCAGCGAAACTTCATCGTCTCGGTGGCGTGCTGGTGCTGGCGTCCGACAGTGCGCCGACGCAGGCGCTCGCGATATCCGCCGCACCCGGACCGGTGCCGGCATTCCCCGTCGAGGCGGGATTGAGTCTCGCGCTCGCGCTCCTGTCGGCGTTTCTGGGCGGGATCATTCTCAATCTGATGCCTTGCGTGCTGCCGATCCTCGCGATGAAAGCGCTTTCGATTGCCTCGCATTCGGGTCGCACGGACAAAGCAGCCGGCGAAGCCCTCACCTATGGCGCAGGCGCGGTGCTGAGTTTCGCAGCACTCGGCGCTGTCGTTATCGGTTTGCGCGCGGGCGGCGAGGCGATCGGGTGGGGGTTCCAGCTGCAGCAGCCGATCGTGGTCGGACTGCTCGCACTGCTGATGTTTGCGGTGGGTCTCAATCTGTCGGGTGTGTTCGAGGTTCGGGGTCTCGGCGCAGGCGAGTCGCTGGCGCGGCGCAGCGGACGTGCGGGCGCGTTCTTCACAGGCGTTCTGGCCGTCGTTGTCGCGGCACCCTGTACCGCGCCCTTCATGGCAGCGGCTTTGGGCTTTGCGCTCACCCAGACGCTCGTTGTGGCAATGCTGGTCTTTGTTGCGCTCGGGGTGGGATTTGCATTGCCGTTCGTCGCCATCGGTCTTTCGCCGGCGCTACTGCGCCTCCTGCCGAGGCCGGGCGGCTGGATGGAAACGCTGCGACGGGTTCTCGCCTTTCCGATGTATGCGACCGCGTTGTGGCTCGTCTGGGTACTGAGCTTCGAAACGGATTCGGGTCGGCTTGTCGTTCTTCTTGGCGCGGCGCTGGTGCTCGCCTTTTCCTTGTGGGCTTTGGGCCGTGCGCAGATGTCGGGACGCCGGTTGGCATGGGCGTCGGCACTGTGCGGCGCCGCCGGATTTGTTGCGCTCCTGCCGCTGCTTGACGGGTCCGCGCCCGCGGGTGTGCGCGCGGCGAACGCGGCCCTGGCGTCGCAGCCCTACAGCGAAGCCCGCCTCACGACGCTTCGCGCCGAAAAACGCGGCGTGTTCGTCGATGCGACTGCGGCCTGGTGCGTCACCTGTCTGGTCAACGAGAAGATCGCGCTCGATGATGCACGGGTGCGCAATGCGTTCGCGGCGCATCGCGTGGCTTTTCTTGTCGCCGACTGGACGAACCGCGATCCGCAGGTCAGCGCGCTGTTGTCCGCGCATGCGCGCTCCGGCGTCCCGCTCTATCTCTATTACGCGCCCGGTGCGGCCGATGCCGTCGTGCTGCCGCAGATCCTTACTCCCGGCGCCGTACTGAACGCACTCGCACGTTCCTGAGCGAGTGCCGCTAGAGCACGATGTGATCATGCTGAATCGGACCGTGCTCCAGATTCCTTGAATTTCGCGCAATTTGACGGGTGAAGTGCTGCACACTTCACCCGATTGCGCTCTAACGCCGCGGCTTGTCCGTCCGCTCGCAGATTCCCTTCATCGCCTTGCGCATCGCATCGGCTTCGGCGCGGGCGAGATCGGCGGTCGCCAGCATGCCGACGAGCCGCTTGTTGCGGTCGAGCACGGGCAGGCGATGCACTTGATGCTCCGCCATGATTTCGGCGGCGCGCTCTATGTCTTCGTCCTCGAAGCAATAATAAACGTGTTCCGACATGACCTGGCGAACGGTCGTATTGGCAGGCGGTTTCTCGTTGGCCACGCCGCGCGTGACGATGTCGCGATCCGTCACCATGCCGATAAGCCTGTCGTGTTCGCCGACCGGCATTGCGCCGATATTGTCGGCGCGCATACGGCACGCCGCATCCTTCAGGGTTGCATTGGGATGAACGATCCCAGCGTTGCGCGTCATGATTTCCTGGACCTGCATGGCTGTCGCTCCTTGCCTGGTGGTTGAAGCCTCGTATCGATGGCCGGGCGGCCGCGCGGCAGGGCGAACTCTCGCGCCGGGATCGCGAACGCCGGAAGCAACAGCGGCAGAGTATGGCTTTCGCCATCTCTGCCGCCTGTCTGATTCGGAAAACTCTTTCGAATCGCCCGAACCACGTCCTGAGAACGATCTCCTCCCGGGCCCGTTCCGGCGGTGCGGAGCCATTTCGATTCCGCGCTGCACAATAGGCTTGTGAGAATTATTGCGCGCGCGCAGGGGCCGCCGCCCGGTCCGTTGCGGGGATCTTTGCGAGAACGCATACCCATTACGACGGGCGCGCGTTAGTTTGGGCAGAACGGCGGACCTCGGGGACCGCGGGCACAGGGAGACATCCATGAGCGTGTTCGACGCGCAGGACTTCGATCATCACGAGACGGTTGCTTTTTTCGATCACAAGCCGTCGGGGCTGAAGGCGATGATTGCGCTTCATTCGACCGCGCTCGGTCCGGCTTGCGGCGGAACGCGCGTCTATCCCTACAGGAGTTCGAAAGACGCGCTCACGGATGTGCTGCGCCTGTCGCGCGGCATGAGCTACAAGAACGCCGTCGCCGACCTGCCGCTCGGCGGCGGCAAGGCGGTGTTCCTCGGCGATCCCGCGACCGACAAGACGGAAGCGCGGCTCCTCGCCTATGCCGATGCGGTCAACACGCTCGGTGGCCGCTATATCACGGCGATGGATGTCGGGATGACGCAAGCCGACATGACGGTGATCGCGCGCGGCACGAAATGCGTCGCGGGCTTCGACCAGCCTGGGAAATCCGGCGGCGATTCCGGACCGATGACCGCGCTCGGCGTGTTTCTCGGTCTGAAGGCCGCGGTGAAACACCGCCTGGGCGTGGATTCGGCCAAAGGTCTTGTTGTGGCGATCCAGGGTCTCGGCAAGGTGGGCATGAAGCTCGCGCGCCAGCTGCACGGCGAAGGCGCGCGGCTCCTTGTGGCCGACGTCAATCGCGAATCGGTCGAAAAGGCCGTTGCCGAATTCGGCGCCGGGGCCCTGAAGGCCGAAGACATCGTGACGGCGGAATGCGACGTGTTTTCGCCCAACGCGCTCGGCGCGATCCTCGATTCCGAGACCATATCGGGCATGCACGCGCGCGTCGTCGCGGGTGCCGCGAACAACCAGCTCGCGCGGGATTCGGATGGCGAAGCGCTCAGGGCGCGCGGCATTCTTTATGCTCCGGACTACGTCATCAACGGCGGCGGCGTGATCTGCGTGGCGGGGCAGATCTTCGACTGGAGCAACACGGAGATCGAACGGCGCGTGCGCGCGATCGCCGACCGGCTCTCGCAGATATTCCGCCGCGCCGAGCAGGAAGGTGTTGCCACCAATGCCATCGCCGACCGCATGGCGGAGGAACGCATGGCGACGGGCGCGGCGGCGCGGCAGGCCGCCGAGTAGCCGGTTGCCGGCGGGCGTTGGAGCGGGAAACTATCCTCCGGCGACGTGGGCGATGTGGGTGAAGAAATGCGGCCACAGGCCAATTATGCCGATAATGATGAGATAGATCCCCACGAGATAATTCAGGATCCGCGGGAAGATCAGGATCAGGATTCCGAAGACCAGCGCGATCAGCGGCTGGATGGAAACGATGTCGATGTTGAGATGCACGGTCGGCTCCCTCGGGTGCGGCCCCGGCCGCTACCATATAGACGGCGTCTGACGCTTCAAGTCGCCCGTCAGCGGTTCGTCGGTCGTTTCGGTTCGCCCACGGCGCCACCGCCAGCGTAGGAGGGCGGATCGCTCGCGGGGAAGGATTCCTCGATTTCTTCGTCGATGCGCCGCTCCCGTTCGCGCCGCTTCGGCGTCGGCTCCTGTTCGGGCGTTTTGTCCGGCTTTGGCATCGCTTGTCTCCCAAAAGGGGAACGTCCAGAAGATTGTAGCCGTTCCGGGGCGGTTTGGTGAGGAGGATTTGCCATGAGTGCGGGGCTGGACGTGGTGGGGATCGGCAACGCCATCGTCGATCTCATCGGTCAGGCGGACGACGCGTTCCTCGATCGCCACGGCATGCGCAAGGGCGCGATGACGCTCGTCGACGAGGCGACCGCGGAAGCGCTTTACGGGGCGATGGGCCCTGCGGTGCAGCTGTCGGGCGGCTCGGCCGGCAATACGATTGCGGGGCTTGCCTCGCTCGGCGCGCGCACGGGCTATATCGGCAAAGTCAGGGCCGATCGATTGGGCGCCGTGTTTCACCACGACATCGTCACCGCGGGCGTGCGATTTCCGACTCCGCCGGCGGAAACGGGACCGGCCACCGCGCGCTGTCTCATCTTCGTCACGCCGGACGCCCAGCGCACGATGAACACCTATCTCGGCGCCTGCGCGAATCTCGGTCCCGACGACGTCGATGCGGAGCTCGTGGGATCGGCGGCGATCACCTATCTCGAGGGCTATCTCTACGATCCGCCGCCGGCGAAAGCCGCCTTCCATCGCGCGGCCGAGATTTCTCACGCGGCCGGGAAAAAGGTGGCGCTGTCGCTGTCCGACCGCTTCTGCGTCGAGCGCTACCGCGGCGAATTCCGCAGACTCGCCGAACTGCACATCGACTATCTGTTCGCCAACGAAAGCGAACTGACGGCGCTGTTCCAAACCGATCTTGCGAGCGCATTGTCGGAAGCGGCGAAGGCGGTCGACATCGCGGCCGTCACCCGTGGCCCGGCGGGATCGGTGATCGCGGCCGGATCTTCGCGCATTGCCGTCGAGGCTGCGGCTGTCGAGGACGTAGTCGACACCACGGGCGCGGGCGATCTCTACGCGGCCGGATTCCTCTTCGGGCTGGCGCGCGGGAAAGCGCTTGCCGAATGTGGCCGGATCGCGAGCCTTTGCGCCGCCGAGATCATTTCCCACTACGGCGGCCGGCCCGAGGTGCCGCTCGCCCGCTACGTGGCGGAACGGAGCTGAGGTTCGAAATTACTTCTCCAGCAGCGGCAGGGCGGCTTTGACGGCGGGATGAAGGTTCGAGCTGTCCTTTGCGGCGGCAGCCAGAAAATCGTGCCGCATGTCGGGATTCCAGAAATTCGCGATATGATCCGCAACGCCGCGCTTCGCGCGCTCCTCGCCCTGGGCGGCGAAAAACTTCGCGATCTGGTTCGCCATATAGGCGAGCTTCTCGTCCGGTTTCATGCCGGCGCAATCCGCTGGGCGCGTGTAAATATTTCGAACGAGTCGTCGCGCGCTATGGCGACGAGAGTCATGCCCGCCGCTTCGGCCGCACGCAAGGCGAAATGCGTCGGCGCCGATACCGCAACCAGCATCGGACAGCCGATCGCCGCGGCCTTCTGGACGAGTTCGATCGAGAGCCGGCTCGACAGCACGATGAAGCCGCTGCCCGCCTCGATTTTCTCCCGCGCCAGCACGCCCGCGAGCTTGTCGAGCGCGTTGTGTCGGCCGACATCTTCGCGCACCGCAACGAGCCGGTTGTCCCTGGTCGACCAGAATCCCGCAGCATGCACGGCGTGCGTCACGGAGTTCAGACGCTGGCGCTCGCGAAGCTGGGCGAGTGCGGCGAAAATTTCGCGCGGCGCGGTTTGCCAGTCGCCGTGTACCGGGCGCGCCGGCCGCATTGCGGCCTCGAGGCTCTCGATGCCGCAAAGGCCGCATCCCGCGGGCCCCGCGAGTCGGCGCCGGCGCGACAGGAGCTGTTCGTCCCGCGAACCCGTGAGCGTCATTCGCGCCTCGATGGCCTGCGCATGCGGCACGACGTCGATGGATGCGATCTCGGACCGGTGCTCGACAATTCCTTCGGTCAGCGAAAACCCGATGGCGAAATCCTCGATGTCGGCCGGCGAGGCCATCATCACCGCAAATGTCGCGCCGCCATAGGTGAAGGCAACCGCGGCTTCCTCGGGCACCTCGCGCGTGCCGTCCGCGACACCATTGTATGTAACCAACTTACGCGAAACGCCTGCCAGCGGGGAGCCAAGGAAAGTTCCCGTCATTCCGCGGCGGCGACGGGCGCGGCGAGGCGCTGGTTGCGCGCGCTTTCGGCCCGGTACTGCCGCTGCCAGTCCGTGGGGCCGTTCGAGGGCGCGACCTGCACCGCGGTGACCTTGTATTCCGGGCAGCTCGTCGCCCAGTCCGTGTAATCGGTGGTCACCACATTCGCCTGCGTCGTGGGGTGATGGAACGTCGTGTAGACGACGCCCGGCGCCACGCGATCCGTCACGAGCGCACGCAAGCTTGTCGCGCCCGAGCGGCTTTCGAGCTTTACCCAGTCGCCGGTCCGGATTCCGCGCTGCTCGGCGTCGTGCGGATGGATCTCGAGGCGGTCTTCCTCGTGCCAGACGATGTTCTGCGTGCGCCGCGTCTGCGCGCCGACATTGTACTGCGTCAGGATGCGCCCGGTGGTGAGCAGGAGCGGGAATCGTGGGCCGGTGCGCTCGTCGGTCGGGACATATTCGGTGATGACGAAGTTGCCGAGCCCGCGCACGAAGCCGTTCCTGTGCATGACGGGCGTGCCTTCCGGCGCCTTGTCGTTGCATGGCCACTGGATCGAACCGAGTTCGTCGAGCTTGTCGAAGGAAACGCCCGCAAAGGTCGGGGTGAGGCGCGCGATCTCGTCCATGATCTCGGATGGATGATCGTAGTGCATCGGATAACCCATTGCTCTCGCGATCGCGAGGGTGATCTCCCAGTCGGCGAGGCCGTTGCGCGGCTCCATGACCTTGCGCACGCGCTGGATGCGCCGCTCCGCATTGATGAAGGTGCCGTCCTTCTCGAGAAAGGTCGAGCCCGGAAGAAACACATGCGCGTAGTGCGCCGTCTCGCACAGGAAGAGATCCTGCACGACGACGCATTCCATCGCCTTCAATCCGTCGATCACGTGCCGCGTGTCGGGATCGGACTGGGCGATGTCCTCGCCCTGGATGTACAGCCCCTTGAAGCGTCCGGCGATCGAAGCATCGAGCATGTTGGAGATGCGCAGGCCCGGTTCCACGTCGAGTCCCACGCCCCAATCGGCCTCGAACAGCGCGCGCGTCGCGGCATCCGAGATATGACGATAGCCCGGGAGTTCGTGCGGGAACGAGCCCATGTCGCACGAACCCTGCACGTTGTTTTGTCCGCGCAGCGGATTCACGCCCACGCCCGGCCGGCCGATATTGCCTGTCGCCATGGCGAGATTGGCGAGCGCGATCACCGCCGTCGAACCCTGGCTGTGCTCGGTGATGCCCAGGCCGTAATAGAAGGCGGCGTTGCCGCCCGTCGCATAAAGCCTGGCCGCGCCGCGGATCGCCCCGGCGGGCACGCCGGTAACCGGCGCCATCGCTTCGGGGCTGTTCTTCGGTTCGCGCACGAACGCCGCCCATTCCTCGAAAGCGGCGAGATCGCAGCGCGCCCGCACGAAGGCTTCGTTCACCAGCCCTTCGCTGACGATCACATGCGCGAGCGCGGTGAGCATCGCGACGTTGGTGCCGGGCTTGAGCGCCAGGTGATACGCGGCCTCGATGTGCGGCGGGGTGTGCACGAGGTCGATGCGGCGCGGATCGATGACGATGAGCTTCGCGCCGGCCCGCAGCCGCTTCTTCATCCGCGAGGCAAAGACCGGATGGCCGTCGGTCGGATTGGCGCCCATCACCACGATGACATCGGCCTCTTCGACCGAATCGAAATCCTGGGTGCCGGCCGAGGTGCCGAAGGTGGTCTTGAGACCATAGCCGGTCGGCGAGTGGCAGACCCGCGCACAGGTATCGACATTGTTGTTGCCGAAACCCGCGCGCACCAGCTTCTGCATCAGGAATGTTTCCTCGTCCGTGCAGCGCGAGGAGGTGATGCCGCCGATCCCGCGCGGGCCGTATTGCGCCTGGATGCGTTTGAACTCGCTCGCCACGCGGCCGATTGCTTCGTCCCAGGAGACTTCACGCCACGGATCCTCGATCCGCTCGCGGATCATCGGTTTCAGGATGCGCTCGCGATGGGTGGTGTAGCCCCAGGCAAACCGGCCCTTGACGCAGGAATGGCCGTGATTGGCCTTGCCGTCCTTGTAGGGCACCATGCGCACGACCGTGTCCCCGCGCATCTCCGCCTTGAATGCGCAGCCGACGCCGCAATAGGCGCAGGTGGTGATGACGGAGCGTTCCGGCTGGCCGATCTCGATCACCGATTTCTCGATCAGCGTCGCGGTGGGGCAGGCCTGTACGCAGGCGCCGCAGGAGACGCATTCCGAGTCGAGGAACGTGTCGCCCGCGCTCGCCGCGACGCGGCTCCCGAAGCCGCGGCCCGCGATGGTCAGTGCGAGCGTGCCCTGCACTTCGTCGCAGGCGCGCACGCAGCGCGAGCAGACGATGCACTTCGCCGGATCGTAGGTGAAATAGGGGTTGGATTCGTCCTTGCGATCGGACAGATGATTTTCGCCGGCGTAGCCGTAGCGCACGTCGCGCAGACCCACGGCGCCCGCCATGTCCTGCAGCTCGCAATCGCCATTCGCCGCACAGGTGAGGCAGTCGAGCGGGTGATCGGAAATGTAGAGCTCCATCACGCCGCGCCTGAGCCGCGCCAGCCTGTCCGTCTGTGTACGGACGACCATGCCTTCGGCGGCCGGCGTGGTGCAGGAGGCGGGCGTACCTGGACGGCCCTCGATCTCGACGAGACAAAGCCGGCAGGACCCGAAGGCCTCGAGCGCGTCCGTCGAACAGAGTTTGGGGATCTGCGTGCCGAGCTCCGCCGCCGCCCGCAGGATGGAAGTGCCTGCGGGCACGCGGACGTGCCGGCCGTCGATGGAGAGCGTTACGGTCTGCTCGCTTCGCCGCGGCGGCGTGCCAAAATCGATCTCGGAGACAATGGCCATGGCCGATTCTACACCTTCGCCGGCTCCCGGGCGAGGCCGAAATCCTCGGGGAAATGGGTGAGCGCGCTCATCACGGGGAAGGGCGTAAAACCGCCCAGCGCGCAGAGCGACCCCCATTTGAGGGTTTCGCAGAGTTCTTTCAAAAGCGCGGCATTGGCGGCGCGGTTTTCACCTTTGACGATCCGGTCAATCACTTCGACACCGCGCACCGAGCCGATGCGGCAGGGCGTGCATTTCCCGCAGGATTCGAACGCGCAGAACTCCATGGCAAAACGCGCCTGCCGTGCCATGTCGACCGTGTCGTCGAAGACAACGAGCCCGCCATGGCCGATCAGGCCGTCGCGCTCGGTAAACGCTTCGTAGTCGTAAGGGGTATCGAACAGCGCGCGCGGGAAATAGGAGCCGAGCGGGCCGCCGGCCTGGACCGCACGCACGGGGCGGCCGCTCGCGGTACCCCCGCCCGGATCGTCGATCAGTTCGCCGAGCGTCATGCCGAACGGGGCTTCGAACAGGCCGGGAAATCTGATGTTCCCGGCGAGCTGGATGGGCATGGTGCCGCGCGAGCGGCCATAGCCCAGCGCGCGATATTCGTCCGCACCTTCCGCCAGCACCCAGGCGGCCGCCGCGAAGGTCAGCACGTTATTGATGATCGTCGGTTTGCCATAGAGCCCCGCATGGGCGGGCAAGGGCGGCTTCGCGCGCACCTGGCCGCGCTTGCCCTCCACGCTTTCGAGCAGCGCCGTTTCTTCGCCGCACACATAGGAGCCGGCGCCGACCACGAGCTCCATGTCGAAATCGTGCGCGGAATCCGCGATGCGCCGCCCGAGCAGATTTGCCGCGCGCGCCCTGGCGAGCGCCGCGTTCATGGTGGCGATGGCGTGCGGATACTCCGAGCGGCAATAAATCACGCCTTTGCTTGCGCCGATCGCGAGCGCGGCGATCGTCATGCCTTCGATGAGCAGGAACGGGTCGCCTTCCATCAGCATGCGGTCGGCGAAGGTGCCGCTGTCGCCTTCGTCGGCGTTGCAGACGACGTATTTGACGTCGCCGTTCGCTTGCGCCGCCGTGTTCCATTTGATGCCGGTCGGAAAGCCCGCGCCGCCGCGCCCGCGCAAACCGGAGCGCGCCACGTCCTTCAGTGTCTCCTCGCCTCCCAGCGCCAGCGCGCGCGCCAGCCCCTTGCCGCCGCCCTGCGCGTGGTAGTCGGCAAGCGAGAGCGGATCGGTGAGACCGCAGCGCGCAAAGGTGAGCCGCGTCTGGCGCGCGAGCCAGGGGATGGAATCGGTCTTGCCCAGTGCGCGAGCGTGCCGGCCGCCGTCGAGGAAGCCGCAGGCAAACAGGCCGGGCACATCGGCGGGCGAAATCGGCCCATACCCGATGCGTCCGTTCGGCGTCTCGACTTCGACCAGCGGTTCGAGCCAATACGCCCCGCGCGAGCCGTTGCGCACGATTTCAATATCAAGGTCGGCGCGCTTCGCAGCATCGGCAATGGCGGTCACGACGCGGTCCGCGCCGACCGCAATTGCGCCCGCGTCGCGCGGTACGAACACGCGGCGCGTCATTCGCGCGCCTGCGCGATCAGCGAAGAAACGGCATTGCCGTCGAGCCGCGCGTGGGGCTCGTCGTCGAAGAGCGCTGCCGGCGCACAGGCGCAGAGGCCGAGGCAATAGACGCGTTCGAGCGTGAGCGCCTCGTCGCCGGTCGTCTCGCCGAAGCCGATGCCGAGTTCGCGAACGGCATGGGCGGCGAGCGCGTCGCCGCCCATCGCCTGGCAGGCCTCCGCGGCGCAGAGCTTCAGCACGTGCTGTCCCGGCGGCCGCTCGCGGAAATCGTGATAGAAGCTCGCGACGCCGTGGACCTCGGCACGCGAGAGGTTGAGCGCCTTCGCCACAAGCGAAATCGCATCGCGGTGCAGATAGCCGTAAGCCTCGTTCAGCGCCGACAGCACCGCCAACAGGCCGTGTATTTGCTGCGCCGCAACAATCGCGTGGGCTTGCTCCTCGTTCCAGACCGACTTGTGCATCATCCGCGTGCTACGTTTGCGAACCGCGAAACCATTATTCGCGCGCCATTCGTTGCGGCGCAACGATAAAAGATTTTGGCTGGAGGCCGGCACGTCGCGGAATGGGTTGTGGGTATCGTGCGTGTTTTGCGCGAGGGCGACGATTGGCTGCCGACGCTCCTGGGCGTTGCTGCATTTTTTCTGTTGATGATGACTGTTAGTCTCGTGTCATGGGCGGCGTACGTCTGGCTCGGCGTGCTTGGCGTATTGTCCCTCGCCGGCCTGTTTCGCCGTTCGGCATGGAACAGACAAAGCTAGAACGCGCGCCCGGCAAGCCAGCGTTCCGCCGTTGCAAGATCCTCTGGCGTATTGATGTTGAAGAACGGATTGCCGCCCCAACGGCCTTGGTCCGTCAAATCGGCGAGGACCGGGGACAGCCATTGCTCGATATCGCCCATGCTGCGCGTGCCGCTCGCAAACGCCTCCTCGATGCGCGCGTGGCAGGCGGCCGGCCACAGTGCAAAGATGCGATGCACCGCGCCATTGCAGCAGGCGACGGCGTAATCGCCCGAATTGTCGAGCGCCGCGGCGAGCCGCGCCACCGTATCGCTCGGAAAAAACGGCGTGTCGCAGGCGAAGCTTGCGACGTGCGTAAAGCCGCGGCGTTCGGCTTCCGCCAGCGCCGCAAGAATCCCGGCGATCGGCCCTTCGCCGGGCGCACCATCGGGCAGCCGCCCGAGATTCAAAATTCCCTGACCGATCTCGGGCGAGTTTGTATTGAGGAGCAGCGCGTCGACCTGCGGCGTGGCGCACTCCGCCACCCAGGCGAGCAGCGGCTTTCCTCCGAGCATCGCCGCGCTCTTCTCCGCGCCGAAGCGCCGGCTCGCGCCGCCCGCAAGTATGACGCCGAGAATGGAATGGGCGCTCACGATTTGTTGTAGCAATGAAAAACGGTCAATCGGCGGCGACGGGAGTAGCAACGCATTCGAGCGGGGCGCCCGCTTTCTTACCGCACATGATACCCGGCGGTTTTCCAGCTACCGCCGTCCTTCGCCATCGCAATCGTCTCGGTTGCCGCAGCTTTGTTCGCGAACCTTGTGGCGAATTTCACCACGGCGTATTGGCCATCCGGCGCCCCGGGCAGCGTGGTGGCAAGGTTCACGCCGGCGACATTGCGCGCCACGACCGAACCCAATGGAGCGCGCGCCGCGCTCACGGCGGTATTCCACTGCGCTTCCATGACATGGCTGTTGAACAAGGTGCTGGCGGCCCGCCAGCTCTGCGCGTAATCGCCTGCGTCCACCAGCGCAAGCCAGGACTTGGCCGCGTCCGTGGCTTTCTGCCCGCCTGGCTCGCCAGCAAATGCCGCAACTGGTATCAGGAGCGAGAGCACAAGTACGGCGATAAATTTCATGGCACGTTCCCCGGTGGAGTGACGTCGACCATGCTACAACAGACTCAACCAAATTCCCATGCCGGAACAATAAAGCTGGCGCTGTATTGACAACATCGGTGAAAAAATCTGCGCAGGGCGTACGGACCGAAGCCATGCGAAGCCGGACTGGCGCACGGCGGACCGCACGAAAGGACGAAATCATCCGGATTCGCGCGTCGACGGAAGAGAAAACAATGCTCGGCCGCGCGTCGGCAGGTGCGGGTGCCTAAGCGCCTCACGCCAGGCACGATCGTCTATCAATCCGGAACGGAGTGTTCCCTACGCCCGATGAGTGGCTGAGACTGCGAGCACCCGCCAGCGATGGATCTTCGGCGCGAATCTGTGTGATTTGCGATGCAGCTTCATTGGCCCGGGTCGTCGGGCATTTACGCGATTTCGACGGCAATGGAACGGCGAAGCCCAATGCCGGGCGCAAATCAGCGCCGCGAAACGCTGGAACAGGCGCCCCTGCTGCTCATCGGCCGGCTTGCCCTGGACCAGCAATTCCAGGGCTTCGGCCCCGGAAGCGATCTGCTGGCCGATGCCCTGCGTCGCTGTCGTGCCGCTTCCGAAATCGCGAGATTCCGTGGTGTCATCGCCCACGCAATCGACGATGATGCTGTCGGATTTTATAAACGGCACGGATTTGGTGTTTCGCCACTCGGAACGCGGATCATGCTCATGCCGATCGAATTGGTCCGGGCGCCGTTCGTGGACTGAACGGTCGAGCCCGGGAACGATCCGTGTCGCTCGGGCTTTGTTGGCGTTGCAGGCGAGGGTGTTGTGAAACCGCGCTGGCTCCTGCTTTGCGGACTGATCTTCGTGGCGCTGGTGATCGCCGGCGTCCTGTTGTCGTGGCGCGCGTCCATTCCAGAAATTGCGCCGCCGCCTCGCTCGGCCTTCTCCACACAGGACATCGCGCGGGGCCGGGCGCTTGCGGCGGTCGGCGATTGCATGACCTGTCATACGACGCAAAGCGGCAGGCCGTTTGCCGGCGGCCGGCCGATTCCCACCCCGTTCGGGGTGGTATTCTCCACCAATATCACGCCGGACCGGAAGATGGGCATCGGCCGGTGGTCGATCGATGCGTTCCGGCGTGCCATGCGCCAGGGGATCGCGCGCGATGGCACCCATCTCTATCCCGCATTTCCCTACGACCATTTTGCGCAGACACGCGGGAGCGATATCGCCGAACTCTACGCTTATCTGATGACGCGCGAGCCCGTCTCTGCGCCGGCGCTGCACGATCGGCTCTTGCCCCCATTCGATATCCGCGCGTTGCTGGCGGGCTGGAACTTTCTCTATTTCCACCGCAGTCCCTTCCGCGCCGACAGGTCGAAGAGCGCGGCCTGGAACCGCGGCGCCTATCTCGTCGAGACTCTCGGCCATTGCGGCGCCTGCCACACGCCGCACAGTGCGTTCGGCGCGGAGAAGACAAATCGGGCGCTCGACGGCGCAATGGCCGAAGGCTGGTATGCGCCGCCGCTCGATGCGCGATCGTCTGCGCCCGTACCGTGGACCGTCGACGAACTTTCGACCTATCTGCGCACCGGAGTCGACGATCATCACGGGGGCGCCGCCGGTCCCATGCGGCGCGTCACCCGATCCCTGCACGACGCACCGTCTTCCGACGTCAGCGCCATGGCAACCTATCTGGCCTCGCTCATGCCGCGCAGAACGCCCTCGCGCAGGCGGATGGCCGCGACGGATTCGCAGGCGGCCGCCATCTTCGTGGGCGCCTGCGCGGCCTGCCACGACTCCTCGCGCTGGCCGCCGCTTGGGGATTCCACGACGCTGACCGAGCACTCGCCGCGCGATACGCTCGAGATCCTGCTGCACGGCATCCCCTGGCGGGCCGACGGGCTCTACATGCCGCCCTTTGCCGCGACACTCGATGACGCCCAGGTTGCGGACCTCGCGAATTCCCTGCGCGCGCGCTTCGCCGGACGCGCGCCATGGAGCGACGCAGAAGCGCAAGCGCGGCGGATCCGCAAAGAGATCCCCGCCCGCTGAAGCGGCTGCGCCTGGCAGACCGAAATCCTGTTCTCCTTGATTCCAGTTCTCCTCTGGCGATAAGTGCTCGCCAGCGATAGGCTTCGCAAAATCTCGCCAATCTGGAGGGGCAGCCCATGGGGCACCGGTTCGCATTCGCGTTAACGACATTTCTTGCCGCCATGCCGCTTTGCGCGGGCGCGCAGACACTGACCAATCTCACGCACCAACCGCCCGACGGCGCCATCATCACCATGCAGATGACCGACGGCACCGTGATCGCGCAGGGCGGTGGCCAATCGGACTGGTGGAAACTCACGCCCGACAATACCGGCAGCTACAAGAACGGCACCTGGACGCAGATCGCGAGCCTGCCTGCCGGGTACTCGCCCTACGCCCAGGCAGAAGCCGTGCTGGCGGACGGCAGGCTGGTGATTTCCGGCGGCGAATACAATTTCAACGAGTTCGCCTTCACCAACAAGAGTGCGATCTACGATCCCCTCACCGGCGATTGGACGATGATCAAGCCGCCTGCAGGGTGGACGAACATCGGCGATGCGCCGTCGATCGTGCTGGCGGACGGCCGGTTCGTCATCGGCTACAAATTCAGGACCAAGATGGCGGCACTCGACCCCGCCACGCTCAAATGGAGCCCGCTCACCACCATCGGCAAGAACGGCCACATGAATGCGGAGGAGGGCTGGGTGCTGCTTCCGGACGGGAGGTTCCTGACCGTGGACGTGAAGGCGCATCCGAAGTCGGAGATCTACGATCCCAGGAACGGGAAGTGGATCGACCAAGGCGATACCGCAAGCGTCGACCTCAGGGGAGCGCAAAATTGCTGCGGAAATTGCATCCCATACGGCCGCCACAATCAGAAGTGCTACGACCCGCCGGGTGAGACGGGTGCCGCAATGCGGCGACCGGACGGCACGGTTTTCGCGACCGGCGCGACACCCGACGGCCAGAACACGGCGCATACGGCGATCTGGACGCCGCCGACCAAAGGGAGGAAGGGGACATGGACCGCCGGCCCCAATTTTCCGAACGGCGACCAGTCGTATGACGACCCGGTGTCGATCCTGGTCACCGGAAACGTGCTGGTGGAAGGGGACAGCGGGCGGCTCTACGAGTTCGACGGTAAGAACCTGACCGCCACGTCTTTCCAGGGTTATGGATCCTTGATGCCGCTTCCGACCGGTGAAGTGCTCGTCGGCGGTACTGCGGTGTACACACCGAGCGGAACCTACAACGCGGCCTGGGCGCCGACGATCTCGAATTTCCCCTCAAGCGTCACGCGTGGCCAGACCTATCAGATCGCCGGCACGCAATTCAACGGATTGGACCAGGGTGGCGCGTTCGGCGACGAGTTCGAAACGCACACCAATTATCCGCTGGTGCGTATCACCAACACTGGGACCGGCCACGTTTTCTACTGCCGCACCCACGACCACAGTTCGATGGGGGTGGCGACGGGCAACAAGACCATCACGACGAACTTCGATGTTCCCTCCGGCATGGAAACGGGCGCGGGCACGCTCGAAGTCGTCGCCAACGGCATTCCTTCGACTCCCGTCGACGTGACCGTGAACTAGGAAACGCCCGGTAACCTCGCGCACGCTCCGCCCCGCACAAGATGCGGGGCGGGAGGCGGCGCGGACTGGAACGAGTCCCGTTCCCGGGCTTTGTTGGCGTTGCAGGCGCGGCCCCGCGCGGAGTCGGGAACGGCCATGAAGCTGCAGGTCAACGGCAGGATGCATGCCGTCGATGCCGATCCGTCGACGCCGCTGCTCTATGTGCTGCGCAATGACCTCGGGCTGAACGGCGCCAAATTCGGTTGCGGTCTGGGGCAATGCGGCGCCTGCACGGTGCTGGCCGACGGCGAAGCCATTTTTTCCTGCATCACCCCGGTTTCAGTGCTGGAAAACCGCGACATCCGCACCATCGAGAGCCTTGGGACGGCAGAGCATCCGGGGCCGCTCCAGCAGGCGTTCATCGACGAGCAGGCTGCGCAGTGCGGCTACTGCACCGCCGGCCTGGTGATGCGCGCGCTGGCCCTGCTCGGGAAGAATCCCTCGCCCGGCGACGATGAAATCCGGGCGCACATGACGCCCAATCTCTGCCGGTGCGGAACGCAGCTTCGGGTGCTGCGCGCCGTCCGCCGCGCGGCAAAGGCCTTGCAGGGCGACGGTGTGCCGTGAATGCGGTGTCGCGCCGCGGTGTCTTGCGGGCGAGCGGCGCACTCGTCGTATCGTTCGCGCTGGCGCCGTCCGCCAACGCCAAAGCGAAACGAAATCCGGACCTGCCCGGAGATCTCGCGGACACGCCGTATCTCGACAGCTGGCTCCGCATCGATGGCGACGGACGCATCACGGTTTTCACGGGCAAGGCGGAGCTGGGGCAGGGGATCAAGACGGCCATCGTGCAGGTCGCGGCCGAAGAACTGGATGTCGCGCCTGCCCGCATCGCGCTTGTGACGGCGGATACCGCGCAGACGCCCGACGAAGGCTATACCGCCGGCAGTCATTCCATGCAGGGCAGCGCGACGGCCGTGATGAACGCGGCGGCGCAGGCGCGCGCGCTGCTGATGGCCGAAGCGGCACGCGAATGGAATGTGCCGTCCGGGAGGCTCTCCGTGTCGAACGGCGCGATTTCCACACCCGACGGGCGAACGCTGGCCTACGGCGCGCTCGCCGCTCGCCTGTCGCTGCACGTGAAGGCCGCGCCCACATCGCCGCTCACCAACCCTCGCGCGCACAGGCTGATCGGCCGTTCGCTGCCGCGCATCGACATTCCGGCGAAGCTCACCGGCGGCGCGGCGTTCGTGCAGGATATGCGCCTGCCGGGCATGGTACATGCGCGCGTGGTGCGGCCGCCCGGATACGGCGCGCGGCTTCTGAGCGCCGATACCGATTCTGTTTCGCGCCTGCCCCAGGTGCTGAGCGTCACCCGCAACGGCGATTATCTTGCCGTTGTGGCGATGCGAGAATGGGAAGCGATCCTGGCGGCGCGCGCACTCGCCGCCTCCGCGCGCTGGAGCGAGCCGCGCGCGCTGCCGGACCAGGCGCGCCTCGATGAAACGCTGCAGCATCTGCCGGCGCAGGATGTTCCGGTTCTCGACACCGGCGCGTCCGTTGCGCGATCCGTCCGTACACGGAAGGCGCGTTACACGCGGCCCTATCTCATGCACGGATCGATCGGGCCCTCCTGCGCCGTGGCGCTGTTCGAAAGCAACGCGCTCACCGTATGGACTCACGCGCAGGGCGTCTTTCCGTTGCGCAAGGCGCTGTCGGAGCTTCTGCGCCTGCCGATAGAGTCGATCCGCTGCATTCATGTCGAGGGGGCGGGCTGCTACGGCCACAACGGCGCCGACGACGCGGCGGCCGATGCCGCGCTCATTGCCGTGACGAGTCCCGGCCAGCCGGTGCGCGTACAATGGATGCGCGAAGACGAGCACCGGTTCGAGCCCTACGGGCCGGCGATGATCGTGGACGCGCAAGCCGCGCTCGGTCGGGATGGCCGCGTGACCGATTGGCGCTATGCCATCTGGAGCAACACCCATGCGCGGCGGCCGAGCCAGGGCGGTCTTTTCCTGCAGAACACTCTGTTGCCGGATCCGCTCCCCGTGCCGCCACCCAAGCCGCTGGCGATGCCCGAAGGCGGCGGCGACCGCAACAGCATCCCTCTCTACGACTTTCGCGGCGCGCGCGTGGTCTATCACTTCATTCCCGAGATGCCGCTCCGCGTCTCCGCTCTGCGTTCGCTCGGCGGACAGATGAACGTGTTCGCGATCGAAAGCTTCATGGATGAACTGGCATTGGAAGCCCGAGCCGATCCGGTGGAATTTCGTCTCCGACATCTTTCAGATCCGCGCGCGAAAGCCGTCATTCATGCCGCGGCAGAACGTTTCGGCTGGACGAAGTGGCGGGCGCGCGCGCCGCACGGCGGGAAAGGTTTTGCTTTCGCGCGCTACAAGAATCTCGCCGCGTACTGCGCGGTCGCGCTCGATTTGTCGGTCGAGCCGGAGACGGGCGCGATCCGGCTCGGCCGCGTCGTGGCTTCGATAGATGCCGGCGAAGCCGTCAGTCCCGACGGCATCAGGAACCAGATCGAGGGCGCGATCCTGCAGGCGGCGAGCTGGACGCTGCTGGAACAGGTGACATTCGACCGCCAACGGATCACCAGCGTGGATTGGGCATCCTATCCCATCCTGCGATTTTCCGAAGCGCCTGAAGATGTCGAGGTGATCGTCATCGACCGCCCGGGTACGCCGTTTCTCGGCACCGGTGAAGCCGGGCAGGGTCCCGCGTCCGCCGCCATCGCCAATGCGCTCGCCCATGCCGGCCTGCGCCTGCGCGATCTGCCGCTTTCGCGCGATCGCGTGCGGCAGGCGCTGACAAAACGCGCGTAGTGGCTACAGCCGCAGCGGTCCTTCGAGCCGGGCCGGATCGCGGTCGAATGTGCCGGGCGGGAGGCGACCGTGTTTGCGGGCGATCTCGACGATGAGGCAGTCGGAATAAAGCGCAATCGGGTGAAGTGTGCAGCACTTCACCCGTCAAATTGCGCGAAATTCAAGGAACCTGAAGCACGGTCTGATTCAGCATGATCAGATCGTGCTCTGGCTGACGGACGGCCGTCTGCGGAAAGGTGATAGACAGACTCCAGCACCCGCGTCGTTTCGGCGAGCACGAGGTGAGACCCCCGCATGCGGCGGGATGACGGGCAAATGAAAGTGGCGCATACCGTCCGAAACCGGAGAGGGCGAGCATGCGCGATCTGACGGCCGGCTCGATCGGCGGTCATCTCGTCAGGATGGCCGGGCCGATTGCCGCGGCCATGATGTTTCAGACGGCGTACTTCCTCGTCGATCTCTATTTTGTCGCGCATGTGGGCGCCGCCGCGATCGCGGGCGTCGGTGCAGCGGGCAATCTCGTGTTTCTCGTGCTGGCGCTGACGCAGATGCTGGCGGCCGGAACGCTGTCGCTGCTTGCGCACGCCGTCGGGCGCAAGGACAGGGAAGAATCCAATCTCGTTTTCAACCAGGCGAACGCGCTCGGCATGCTGCTCTTCGCGGGCACGCTCGTCGTGTTCTATCTCATCGCGGCGCCTTACATGGCCACGCTCGGCGCGGGGCCGGCCACCGTGCGCGCCGGCCGGATCTATCTTTATTGTTTCATTCCGGGCCTCGCGCTCCAGTTCATCACCACGGCGCTCTCCTCGGCGCTGCGCGCGACGGGAATCGTCAAACCCACCATGCTGGTGCAGGCGGCGACGCTGTCGCTCAACATCGTGCTTGCGCCGGTGCTGATCGCGGGATGGGGCACCGGATACCCGCTCGGCGTGGCCGGCGCGGGCCTTGCGAGTACAATCGCGGTGGCGGTGGGCGTCGTACTGCTGGGTTTTTATTTCATCCGCTACGAATCCTATGTCACCGTGAATTTCGCCCAATGGCGCCCGCGCTGGCCGATCTGGAAGCGCCTCTTTCAGATCGGCATTCCCGCGGGCGGCGAATTTGCGCTCATGGTCGTCTACAGCGGCGTCATCTACTGGGTGATCCGCCGCTTCGGCACGTCCGCGCAGGCCGGTTTCGGCACCGGCGTGCGGCTGATGCAGGCGATTTTCATGCCGGGGATGGCGCTCTCCTTCGCGGTTGCGCCCATCGCCGGGCAGAATTTCGGCGCGCGAAACTTCGCACGCGTGCGCGAGACGTTGCGGCTGGCGATCTATTCCAGCTTCGCGATCATGGCGGGGCTGATGGTCGTCTGCCAATGGCAGCCCGACGGTCTCGTGCATCTGTTCACGCGCGACCCGCGCGTTGTGGCGCAGGGCGCGCTGTTCCTGCGCATCATCTCGTGGAATTTCGTCGCTTCGGGAGTCATCTTCAGCTGCTCGGGCATGTTCCAGGCGCTCGGCAACACCTTGCCCTCGCTTGTGAGTTCCGGCTCGCGGCTGGTGAGCTTTGTCGTTCCGGCCCTGTGGCTGTCGTTCCAGCCGGTGTTCCGCATCGAGACCGTCTGGTATGTATCGGTGGCGAGCGTCGCACTCCAGGCCGCCATCAGCCTCCTCCTCGTTCGCCGCGAACTCAGGCGACGCCTGCCCGCGCCGGTCCTGGACACCGGCGGCATCGTATTTGAAGCTCCGCCATTCCCTTGAGGGCCGGCCAGGATTTGCCCGGCAAATTTCGGGGACGGGTGATGGCTCGGATACGCATTACAGGTCTGGCAGGTGGTTGCGTGCCTGCGACCGGGAGACATAAGCTCGCCCCCATGGCGACGGTGCATTTCACGGCGCGGCTCAGACCGCTGGTGCCGGCCGAAGGGGTCGAGACGGCGGCGGCGACCGTGGGCGGTGCACTCGACGAAGTGTTCGCGAACAATCTGCAGGCGCGCGGCTACGTACTCGACGAACAGGGTCGGTTGCGCAAGCACGTCTGCATCTTCCTCGACGGCGAACGGCTCGGCAACGGCATCGCGCTTGCCGCGCCGCTCGCGAAACAATCGGAAATTCATGTGATGCAGGCGCTTTCGGGAGGCTGACATGAACGGGCGGCGCGCAATCGTTTCCACGCGCAAGGGTCTGTTTGTTTTTACGCGCGGGGAGCGCGGCTGGCGGCGCGCAGATACCCACTTCGCGGGCCAGCCGGTGACTCTTGCGCTCGCCGACGAACGCGACGGCGCGCTCTACGCCGCGCTCAACCTCGGCCATTTCGGCCCCAAGCTGCACCGCTCCGACGATGGCGGCGCGAGCTGGCAGGAGATTGCGGTGCCTGCCTTTCCGCAAGGCGAGGGCAATCCCGCGCTGAAGCAAATCTGGTCGCTCGAGACGGGCGGCGCGGGCGAGCCGGGACGGCTGTGGGCGGGCGGCATTCCCGCGGGTCTGTTCGTGTCGGACGACAGGGGCGCGAGCTGGCGGCTTGTCGATGCGCTCTGGAACGTGCCCGAGCGCACGCGCTGGTTCGGCGGCGGTTACGACGATGCCGGAATCCATTCGGTGCTGGTCGATCCGCGCGATCCGGCGCATGTGACGGTCGGCATCTCCTGCGGCGGCGTGTGGGAGACGCGCGACGGCGGACAGGGTTTCAGTGCCGCGACCGACGGAATATACGCGGCCTATGTTCCGCCCGCGCAGAAATACGACACCGCGGTGCAGGACCCGCACCGCGTTGTTTGCTGCGGCGCCCATCCCGATACGCTTTGGCTGCAGCACCACAGCGGCGTCTTCCACAGCACGAACGGCGCGCGGCAATGGGGCGAGTTGTTCCCGGCCGTCTCCAACTTCGGCTTCGCCGTCGCCGCGCATCCGAAGGATCCGCTGACCGCCTGGTTTGTGCCGGCCCATTCCGACCAGCGGCGCGAACCCGTCGATGCCGCGATGGTGGTGACCCGCACGCGCGACGGAGGCCGGAGTTTCGACATTCTGCGGTCGGGCCTTCCCGCACCGGCCTACGATCTCGTCTACCGCCACGGTCTCGACGTCGACGAAACCGGAGATTGCCTCGTCATGGGTTCGACGACCGGCGGCCTCTGGTTTTCGGAGAACGGCGGCGAGGACTGGCAGATGGAGCCTGCGCGCCTGCCGCCCGTCTACGCGGTGCGCTTCGGCTGAACAACGGCAAAGCAGCGTCGCGCATCCCCCTCTCAGCGCGCGCGTTCACTTCACGCGCGTCACCTTGTACAGGCGGTTGCTGTCGCCGATGGTGAGATTGTAGCTGCCGATGAAGCCGCGGCGGATGGTGACGCTCGTCTTCCCGGATTTGGGAAAAATCGCGTGGTCGGCATCGCCTTCGATCTGCCGCCACACCTGGCCGTTGTCGAGGAACACGATGAACTTGCCGAACGGGGTATAGGCCACGTCGGAAACCCCGGCGGTGACGCTGTCCACTTCGGCGCCGGCCTGCTCCTCCTTCGCGTGGGTCGCGGGCAGCGTGTTCGCGCCGAACTGCGCGGGCGACGTCTGCTCGGCGGGCCCGGTGCCGAACAGGTCGCCGAGATCGAAGCCGAACCAGGAGCGCTGTTCTTCCTCGGTGGGCGTGCGGCCCGCGGGCAGCGCCGCCGGCGGGGTGGCGAGCACGTCCCTCAGCCGGGGCGCGAGCGCGTCGTAGCAGGAGAGCCGGGCGCCGGAATCGGCAATCCCCGCGCAGTGCCCCATTGCTTCCAGAACGTCCTGCGCGGCGGGCGCACCCATCGCGGGAAGCGGAAGCGCCAGGACAAACAGCGCAAACGCGCGGATCCGGAAGCTCATCGGTTGTTAGTCCCTTCGTGTGTCGACGTTGCCGGGGCGCCGGATCATAGGCGAACGATCCGCGTGTGACGAGTGTGTCGAGGCGATGGAAGGCGCGCGCCGCTCGCGGCCGGGCCGTAAGGATGGCCATGCTTTCTGGCCAGTCCCGCCTGGGAACCCGCGCCATCGGTTCCGTCGAAGGCGTGAAGCACCGCTGGATCCGCCGGTTTGGCTGTTCGGGTTCTCAATAGTCGACGCGCGATGGCGCGCATGCCAGAGCGCAATCCGGTGAAGTGGGGACCACTTCACCTCAAGATTGTGCGATAAACCAAAGAATCCGGAGCATGATCCGATGCAATCCGATCGGATCATGCTTTAGCATGCGCCGATGTGCGGACGCTTCACCAACCAGTTTACCTGGCGCGAGCTGGTGGAACTCTACCGGATCACCGAACCCTATATCCGGCCGGTGTCGAATCTGCAGCCGCGGTTCAACTTTGCGCCGATGCAGAAAGGCATCGTGGTGCGGCTCGACAGGGAGGGCCGCCGCGAACCCGTGATGATGCGGTGGGGTCTCGTGCCGGCCTGGTCGAAGGATGAAACGAGCGCAGCGAAATGCATCAATGCCAAGGCGGAGACGGTAGCGACCAGACCGAGCTACCGGGCCGCCTTCAAATCGCGGCCCTGTCTTGTTCCCGCCGACGGCTTCTACGAATGGGCAAAGCTGCCATCGGGCGGGAAGCAGCCCTACTTCATCACCACGACTTTCGAGGAACCGTTTGCTTTCGCCGGGCTCTGGGAATGGTGGCGCGCGAAGGATGCGCCCGAAGACGCACCGGGAATCGAGACCTTCACGATTCTGACGACCGAGCCGAACACACTTTGCGCGCCGATCCACACCCGCATGCCGGTCATGCTGGCGTCCGAAGACTGGCCGCGCTGGCTCGCTGCGCCGGACGATCGTATGGCGCTGCTTGCCCGCGGGAGCTTCCCGGCCGAGCGGATGGAATGCTGGCCGGTCGGCAAGGGCGTCGGCAATGTGCGCAATGACCGGCGCGACCTGATCGAACGCGTTGAGGCCTCGTGATCGTCCGTCTACGGACGAAGCGCGGGGGAAGCGCGGCTGTTACTTCTTCAATCTGAACACCACGCCCAGATTGTCCGTGCCGCCGCCCGCGGCCGGGCCGTAAAGTTGGCCGTGCTTTTTGGCCAGTCCCGCCTGGGGACCCGCGCCGTCGGTTCCGTCGAAGGCATGAAGCACCGTCTCGGTCCCGCTGACGGGATCCACTTCGTACACCACGCCGTCCTGATTGGCCCCGCCGCCCGGGGTCGTGCCGTAGAGTTCTCCGCGCATCAGGAGAACCGTGGCCTCCGGATAGCTTCCGTCGTTGCCCCCGGTGAAGGCGTAGAGCGTTGTCAATGTCCCGTCGGGCGTCAGCTTGTACACCGTCCCGTAAGGGGTCGATCCGTTGCCGCCCAGATTGGTCACGCCGTAAAGATTGCCCGATTGGTCGCGGTCGAGACCGCCGACCGGATAGCCCCCGTCGGCGCCGGCAGTGAAACTGTAAAGCGTCGTGAGGCTTCCCTGGGGCGTGAGTTTGAACACCGTGCCGTACTGATCCGCGCCGCCGGAGTTGGTGACACCGTAGAGGTTGCCCGCCCTGTCCCGGATCAGATGGCCTACCGGCTGAAAGCCGTCGCTGCCGCTGAACGCATGAAGCACGCTGAACGTGCCCGTCGCGGAATATTCGAACACCGTGCCGGCGTTGTTGGGGCCGCCGCCGCCCGCGACGCCAAAAAGATCGCCATGCCTGTCGCGCGCGAGGGTTCCGACCGGCCATTCGCCGTCCGTGCTCACGTCGAACGTGTGGAGCACCGTGTAGGTCCCGTCGGCCGCCAGTTCGTAGAGCACGCCGCAGCCGTTGCGGCAGTTGGCGGCGCCGCCGAAGGTGGTGGTTCCATAGAGATTGCCCGTCGATGGATCGAGCGTCACCCCGGCATTGGGATCGGAGCCGCCGCTGCCGCCGTCGAAAGAATGCAGAACCATTTCGGTCCCGTTCGGCGCGATTTCATAGATGACGCCGGCATTGGCGGTGCCGCCGAGGTTGGCGGCGCTGTAAAGGTTGCCGGCACTGTCGAACGTCACATCGTTATAGGGAAAGGAGCCGTCGTTGGGCTCGCCGGCGAAGTTGTGCAGCACGCTGTAGCCGCGCGCCTGTGCACTTCCGGCAAAGGCGGCGAGTGCCAGCACCGAGCCGAGCAGGATATTCCGGGTGAGTTTGCAACGGGCAGTCATTTGTTTACCTCCACGCATACACAAGAGAATTGCCAGTAAAGCACGGCGTGCGCGTCAGCGCGCGGGATTTTCGGGGAGGGGAATTTTCCACGCCGTACGCCGCTCGACGGCATAAAAGATCGTATCCGTCACAACGTCCGGCTGCGTCAGCACGTCGGCATTCCAGAACCGCAAGACCTGATACCCGCGCAATTCGAGCCACTTTGTGCGCTCGAAATCGCGATTTCGCCGGGCGTCCTGCGCGTGTTGCGATCGGTCGAGTTCCACCACAAGTGTCGCCATCGAACAATAAAAGTCGGCGATATAAGGACCAATCGGCTGCTGCCGCCGAAAACGGCAATCGGCAAGGCGCTTCCGGCGCAAAAGAGTCCAGAGTTTGCGTTCGGCATCGGTTGCGTTCTGTCGCGGTGTTCGTGCAAGCGCGCGGTGGACGACGGTGCCGGTCTTGGGCATGACCCCTCCGCGAAATTTGCTGCGCAAACTTCGACCCCCCCTCAAGGGGCGGGTAGTACCATGCTCCGCAAAATTTCGATCGTTCCTCAAGAGAGGCTGCGACGAGCGCGCGATCGTGCACACCCTCCCCTTGAGGGAGGGTCGAATATCGCGTGCGCGTCAGCGCGCGGGATTTTCGGGGAGGGGTGGCCACACGCCGCGAACGCGAAAAGCCGCCCGGTTGCCCGGGCGGCTTTGGCAGATCGAGGAAAAACATCCGTCAGCGGCGGCGGGCGCCTTCGAGCTCCGAGATGCGATGCTCGTGATCCTTGAGCGTGTGCCGCAGTTCGGCCGCGGCGGCGTCGAGCGTCGCAAGCTGCGCCGCAGCGGCCCCGCTTTCGGCCGACGCCGCTTCCGCGATCGCCCCGACCGTTGCGATCGCCGTCTCGATACGGTCGAGGCGCGCGTTCAGCTGCTCGCCCTCGAAGCGCAGGAGCAACAGGATCGCTGCGCCGAGCGCCGTCGCGAGCAGGCGGAAGGTGATCGCACCGCCGCCATTGGCGAGAAACCCCGCAACCGATCCGTGTGCGCGCGACATCAGACGGCGCCCGCGCGCGCGTACTTGTCCCACGCGCTCCAGGCGATGCCGCCGAGAAAGCAGATGGAGCCGATCCAGCCGTTGAGCTGGTCGTTGGCGATGAGCCCGTGCGCGAGCAGCCAGCCGCCGCCGAAGGTGGCGGCGTGGCGCACGAGTCCGGCGAAGACGTTCTTCGCGAAGGATGAAACGAACATGGAATGTCTCCTGGTGCGATGGCAGGTGAAGCCCGCGGGAATGCGGAGCACGCGGCGTGCGCGCGCGCGCCCCGCGCTTCTCGGATCGGAGAAGGCCCGGATCAGAGAAGCGATGTCGCGCCGCCGAGCTTGACGAGCGACAGCGCGAGGTTGACGAGGAATTCGAGAAGCGTGTTGCCGACCGTCCGGCCGGAGGTTTCGATCGCCTCGAGCACGATATCCTTCGCGTTGGCGAACTTCTCCTGGCCGGAAAGAACAAGCTCCGCCTGCTGCTCGACGGCTGTGATCGCGGTGCCCAGAAATTGTGCGATCAGGGATTGCGCCTCGCTCACGAGCTCCGGTTCGATGGTGTTCCAGAGGGTCACCGCTTCGCCTTCGATGCTCTGAAGCTCCTGCCGTCCCCAGGCGATGATGGACTGGAAGATTCCGGGCGGCGTCGCGGCTTGTGTTCCGTTCTGTGTCGTCATGTGCATGCTCCTTTGGGAAATGCCGGCCGATTCCGGCGTGCGGGAAAGCGGGAAAGTGTCGAGTCGTGCGATTGGCCCGCGGGCTCGCGCGGCCGTCAGCTCTGCGAAGCGGCGAGAAGCCCAAGCGCGCGGTGTTTCAGGATCGTGCGCGGGGCGATGCCTTCCGCGCCGCCGGTCACGAGGCGCGTCACCCGGCCGATGTCGTCGCAATCCGCCGCGGCAGCGATGTCGCGCGCGTGCCAGAAAGCGATAGCGCTGCTCACGGCGTCTTCCGGCGTCTCGAGACGGTCCGGATCGCCCAGTGCGCTCGCGAGGGCATAATTGCGGCGCCCCGTCAGCATGAAGAGGCCGCGCCCGCGGTAGCGCCAGCCGTCGCCGCTCGCTTCGTCGCCGTTGCCGTTCGTGTGCGCATAGGCGGCGTTGGCGAGCGCCTCTGCGTGGCCGGCGAGCGCCTGGGCGCACGACCGAAGACGCGGCCATACCTGCACGATGCGCGCGGCGGAGTAGTTCAAATTTTCGGCGAGCCGCGTGAGATAGCCCGTCTCGTAGCCCGCCTGCGCGAGAAAATGCGCCGCGCGAAGAGGGCTATCGATCCCGGCTTCGGGCAATTGCCGCGCCAGCTCCGGCGCCAGCGCCTCGACGATGACCGGTTCCCCGCCTTGCGCGATTTCGTGCAGCAGCGCAGCATCGATGGGGCGCATGGGGGTTCCTCGGCGGATGAACAGGAGCAGGACGTGTTGAAGGCCGACAAGGCGTTCGCTGTTGCCAAGGGGATCGCGACATGCATCCCCGGCGCGTACGCACTACTCGGAGCTAAGCGGACGAAGGCGACCGAGCCACCCCCAGAATACTCCTATGGCGTATGGTTCAAGCACTTGGCGTTACTCAATGAGGCGACAGGTTGCGGCATTCCACAAGCCGTCGTCGAGCTTGGCCCCGGCGATTCAATCGGCGTCGGTATCGCGGCACTTCTTTCCGGCGCGCACAGTTATGTAGGCGTCGATGACCGACCCTATGCTGCGCGTGCGAATAACAGCGCGATGGCGAGCGAGCTAATGAGCCTGTTCAAGGCAAAGGCACCGTTCGTACCGTCGGGAATGCCAGATTTTAGGCACCTCTTAGACCAGACGTGTTTTCCGTCGCACCTCTTGACACACGAACGGCTCTCCGCGTCGTTGCGCCAGGAACGTCTCGGAGAGATTCACGACAGTGTTCGCCGCGCGTTCAATAGAGCGAACGGTGGAATGATTTCCTATCGCGCTCCAATATCCGACCCGTCCGTAGTAAGACCGATGTCCGCCGACCTCGTGTTATCGCATTCCGTTCTGGAGCATGTCGCTGACCTGGCAGGTATCATTCGCAGCACCTACAGTTGGCTGCGCCGCGGCGGCTTTTGTTCGCACCAATTCGATCTTCGCTCACACGACATCGTGCGCGCGTGGGACGGCCACCGCGCATTCGGCGGCGCGATGTGGAGGGCTGTCGTTGGTGGTCGCCGGTTCTTGATAAACCGCCTGCCGTATTCGAGCGTCATTCGATGTGTCGAGGATGCCGGTTTTTCGATCTTGCGCGCGGATCGCATCTGCCGCGCACCGACGCTGTCGCGCAGAGACCTCTGCAAAGAATGGCGGGTGGCCTCGGATGATGATTTACAAACGGAAGGCGGTTACATCATCGCGCAGAGGCCGGCTTAATTGTGAGTGCAGAGGCCGTTGGTCCATTGCGTGCAGACCAGCCGTTCGTGCTGTAGCGCACAAAAAATGTGTGGCGCTCGCAAGAAATAGCGTTGCGGGACGCCCGCTGGCGAATTGCCGCCTAAGTCTTTGGTCCGATTAAGAGTTCCTGCGCCAGATCGGCCGTCCTCCACCTGCCACCTGACAGGTCACTTTCGCTGCTCTCAGAGTGATGTGGGACAAAAATTCGCCGCGTTTCGGGACGGTCGTTGAGCACTACCAAAAACGTCCCTTTAAGGCCGCTCAAAATCTGCGTGCGCGGGCGCCAGCACCTCGACGATGACCGGTTCCCCGCCTTGCGCGATCTCGTGCAGCAGCGCAGCATCGATGGGTCGCATGGGGGAGGCCACGCGGATGGCGGTAAGCGATCATTTCGCGTTCGGCGAAAACTGGCGGGCGTTCGCGGAGAAACTGGACGAAAACCGAATCGCCTCTGCGATTGCCGCGATGCGTGCGTTGCTGGGTGCCGACGCCATGCGCGGCAAAACCATGCTCGACATCGGCTGCGGCTCGGGCCTTCACGCGCTGGCGGCGCTGCAGCTCGGCGCGGCCGCCGTCCATGCGATCGATGTCGATCCGGTTTCGGTTTCCACCACGCGCGCGGTGCTGCAGAAATTCGCGCGCGGCGGCCAATGGACCGCGGAGGTGCGCGATGTCTTCGACAGCTCGGGCCTCGGCACGTTCGATG
>JBOHKH010000009.1:0-124954 GCA_050728995.1 Rhizomicrobium sp.
GGGCATGTTCACGGCGAGCGGCGGCCTGTTCGCGGCGTTCGATGCCACCGAAGGCACTGCCCTCATGGTCGCCAACGCCGGGCTCGCAGGCGGGATATCGGGCTATGCCGCCACCGGCAAGCTCGGGAAAACGGTCCTCCACGCCTTCGGCAGCAGCGGCACAGACGGGATTGGTCCCGACGGCCCCCTGACGTATGCAACGGGGAGGCTTTATGGCGTGACCGCCAACGGCGGCACCAAAGGTGACGGCACGGTATATAAGCTTCGTCCCTGCCATTGCAAATCCATGCGGGGCGCTCTTTCGTTTCGATGCATTCAGAAGACGATCAGTGCCAGTCACGATGGATCTACTCCAGGCGCAGAAGCCGAGGCCGCAGTGTTTTGCCCTTTCTTCCAACGCAACATCAGGGGATCGCCCACGCGTTCACGAGGTTTGTAACGTTGGGCGTGCCGATTCCCGTCGTCAGAGCATCGGCAGGGCGCACCGAGCCACTGCCGCTATTCAAGTTGCCGTCGATGATCCGCCAAGGCGGCCAGGAAATCTCTTCCGGAGATAGTTCACGCTCTGGCGCCGGAGGCCGGCCCCGCCGGCTGGGCACGGCGGAAGCTCGGCAGGCGCCACTCGCGGGCGGCAGCTTCCCGGCCGGCCGGACAGGGTGCGGGCTGGCGGGAAGAGCAGGGACCACCGCAGCCAATTTCCCCGCCCGGCAGTTATCCTTTGTGCGAAGCCCCCTGGCACCGCGCGATGGACCGCAAGTTCAAGATCAATCTCTGGTACGTCTTCGCCGCGCTTGCCGTTCTGGTCATCGTCCAGAGCGTGTACCAGTACGGCAAGAGCTACACGACCATCCCCTACAGCCAGTTCCAGACGCTGCTCGAACGCGACCAGATCGGCCAGGCCTGGGTCTCGGCAGGTTCCATCCAGGGAATTTTGAAGAAGCCGGAAAAGGGAGGGCTGGTGCGCTTCAAGACGAACCGGGTCGATCCCGGCCTCGCGACGCTGCTCGACAGGCACCACGTCGTTTATTACGGCGAGCCGCAGAACACCTGGCTGGCCGACATCCTCTCCTGGGTGCTGCCGATGATCGTGTTCTTCGCCGTCTGGATGTTTGTTGTCCGCCGGTTCGCACAGAAACAGGGGCTGGGCGGCGGGCTCATGTCCATCGGCAAGAGCCGCGCCAAGATTTACGTCGAGAAGAATACCAAGGTCACGTTCGCAGACGTGGCCGGCGTCGAGGAGGCCAAGGAGGAACTGCAGGAGGTGGTGCAATTCCTGCGTGATCCGAAGACCTACGGCCGGCTCGGCGCGCGCGTGCCCAAGGGCGTGCTGCTGGTGGGCCCGCCCGGTACCGGCAAGACGCTGCTCGCGCGCGCGGTGGCGGGCGAAGCGGGCGTGAAGTTCTTTTCGATTTCCGGCTCGGAATTCGTCGAGATGTTCGTTGGCGTGGGCGCGGCGCGCGTGCGCGATCTCTTCGAACAGGCCCGTGCGCAGGCGCCGGCGATTATCTTCATCGACGAGATCGACGCGCTGGGCGGCGCGCGGGGCGCCTATCCATACGGCGGAATCGACGAAAAGGCCCAGACGCTGAATCAGCTTCTCGTGGAGCTGGACGGCTTCGATCCCACGACCGGGGTCGTCCTTCTTGCCGCAACCAACCGCCCCGAGATGCTCGATCCCGCGCTTCTGCGTGCCGGCCGCTTCGACCGGCAGGTCCTTGTGGACCGCCCGGACAGGAAGGATCGCATCGCCATTCTGAAGGTGCACATGAAAAGGGCATTGCTCGCAAGCGATGCCGATCCCGAACGCATCGCAGAAATGACTCCGGGCTTCACGGGCGCCGATCTCGCCAATCTCGTCAACGAAGCCGCGCTCCTCGCGACACGGCGCGGCGCGGACCGCGTGCACCTCTCGGATTTTTCGGCCGCTGTCGAACGCATCGTCGCCGGACTGGAAAAGAAGAACCGGCTGCTCATTCCGCGCGAGCGCGAGTTCGTCGCCTATCACGAACTCGGTCATGCGATCGTCGCAATGGCGCTGCCGGGCCAGGATCCCGTGCGCAAAATCTCCATCATTCCCCGCGGCATCGGCGCGCTCGGCTACACCATCCAGCGGCCCACCGAAGACCGGTTCATGATGACCAAGGCCGAACTGGAAGACCGGATGACGGTGCTGCTTGGGGGGCGTGCTGCCGAGTGGATCTTCTTTCAGCACCTCTCGACGGGCGCCGCCGACGATCTGCAGAAGGCGACCGATATCGCGCGCAGCATGGTGCTCCGCTACGGCATGAACGAAAAGCTCGGGCATGTCGCCTACGATCGCGAGCGGCATCCCGCGCTCGGCACGCCGGTGGTGCCCAGGATGCAGGACGAGACTTACAGCGACGAAACGGAGCGGCTGATCGACCACGCGGTGCGCGAGCTCGTGGATCACGCCTTTGCCCGCGCGCGCGGTATTCTCGCTTCGCATCGCGCGGTGCACGAGGAGGCGGCCAGACGCCTGCTCGCAAAGGAAACTCTCGAAGAGGAAGATATCGGGAATCTGCGTGCGCAAGTCGGGGCGGCCCCTCCGGGCGATGCAACGCCCGCGCGGGCGAGCGCCGCCGCCGCGGAATAGACGCGACGCTTCCGAGGGACCTCCGCCGTCTCCGTCGCCTCTGATGGAGACGGAGGCGGCTTTCGCGCGGCAGTCCTACTTTGTGTTTCCGGACGGCGGCGTCGTCGCGCCCGGTGTGTTCGGCGCGCCGCTGCATTGGGTGCTGCCGGCCGGGCATTGGGCATTCGCCGCATTCGGATTGTAGGTCTGCGTGCCGGTCGGATTATAGGTGCCGTTCTGCATCGTCCCGCCGGTGGTCGTGCCCGGGGGCGCCAGTGGTACCTGTCGCAGTCGTGCCGGCCGTTCCCGCGCCGGCCACCGGGCGAGCGCCGCCGCGTCCCGTCGCATTTGCGCGTTGACCATGCGCCTCCTTGCCGCCCAGAATGAGCGTTCGCAACTCCGCTGCATCGTTATGTACTTCGTCACGCGCGGAATAGACGAGTGTCAAAGTCCCTGTGCGCGCGAGGGACCGCAGTTGCTCCAGCAGGTTGGGATGGTGATACACTTCTTCGGCATATCGGCGGCGGAATTCGCCCCAGCGGGCCGGATCGTGGCCGAACCACCTGCGAAGCTTCGCACTCGGCGCAATATCTTTCATCCATTGATCCAGCGCAGCTTTCTCCTTTGAAAGTCCGCGTGGCCACAATCGGTCGACCAGGACACGCATACCGTCGTCAGCTGCGCGCGGTTCATAGGCCCGTTTCAATTTGACGTTCTTCGATGCGACAGATGAACTCATGGGCTTCCTTCCGCCTTCTGTACGGATCCGGTGCCCTGGCCGCGCGCGACCATCCGGTGCTCGAATTCTACCTCTGCGAGGAGTCCCTCGCGGTCGCGATGGATAACGGCGAGAGCCAGTTTCTCGCCGCCACGCCAATACGCGATGGTGCAGTTTCTGCCTTCGAGGTCGCCATCGATCTGCGCCCTGTCCCATCTTTCCGCGTGGCCCGTATAGCCAAGAGCAAAATCGTACTGTTCGGTCCAGAAAAACGGTACCTGATCGAACGGCTCGCGGCGGCCGAGGATGTTTCGCGCTGCGGTTTGCCCCTGTCGTTCGGCTACCACCCAATGTTCGACACGGATACTTTCGCCGGTAAGTCGATCCGGCCAACGAGCAATGTCGCCCGCCGCAAGAATGTCGGGCATGCTCGTCTCCAGATAGGTGTTGACGATGACGCCCCGGTCGGTCGTGATCCCGGCCTGCTCCGCAAGGGCCAAAGATGGTCTTACGCCGATACCGATTACGACCAGATCTGCTTCCAGGCGGTCCCCGCTCGCCAGCGTCACACAGCGCTCGTCGATCGAAGTGACGGTTGTTCCGAGATGGAAAGTGACGCCGTGCGCCTCGTGCAGGCGGCGGATGAGTCCGCCGACCTCCGGGCCGAAAACGCGGCCCATCGGAATGTCCTCGGGCGCAACGACGGCCACATCCAAACCGCGCTGGCGCAAAGAGGCGGCGGCTTCGAGGCCGATGAAGCTGGCGCCGACCACGACGGCCCGCCTGGAGGTCAGCAACTTATCGATCAGCGCTTGGCTATCGGACCAGGTGCGAAGGTAGTGGACATGGGGGAGTCCCGCGCCGGGCACTTTCAGCCGTACCGGTTCGGCTCCGGTTGCAAGCAGAAGCGCGTCATAGGAATAGCGACTTCCGTCGGCGAGCCGCACCGAATGTTCATGTGTCTGGATGGCGGTAACGCGAGCGTTTAGCCGCAGGTCGATCCCGTGTTTCCGATAAAAGTCGGAAGATCGCAGCGGATTCGAGCTCGCCGGGGCGGCGCCCGAGAGAAAACCCTTTGAGAGGTTGGGGCGATCGCACGGTAGCGATTCGTCGTCGCTCAAAATCGTGAGCGTTCCGCCGAAGCCTTCGCGCCGCAGCATTTCCGCGGCGGCATTTCCCGCCGCGCCTCCGCCCACGATCACAACGGCTTTCGGAACATCGGATGCGGACACGACTGGCCGGTTCGCGACACCTTCGAGCCGGTCGCGGACATAAACCATTCCGTCTCGTCGTTCGACGCGCCAGCATGACAGCGGATCGAGCGCCGGCGCGCGCAGAGCCTCCCCGGTACGCAGGCTGAAACAAGCGTGGTGCCAAGGGCAACGAACCGTTTCGCCGTCAAGGAGACCCTCGGCGAGGGGGGCGCCGTAATGCGTGCAAACCGAATCGAGCGCAAAGAGCTCATCGCCGCGCCGAGCCAGCAAGACCGGGCGGCCGTCGACCTGGCCGCCTGTCATTTCTCCGTCGCGCAGGTCAGCGAGCGGGATGCCTCTGCGAAAATCGCGAACCTCGGATGAATCCACCACGTACGACCCTCCCGGTGGGGATACGCTGCGCCGCCTCGGCTACGGCGACGCGCGCTCGCATCTCCATGCGCTCGTGAGGTGGCAAACTCGGAAACCGCGAATTCCAGGATTGGTTGCGGTTCACCGAGCGGATCCGATCCGACGGACAGATGTAGTCACGTCCGGCGGCAGATCGGACGCGCGATGCACCCAGCCCGATCCATGTCGCAGGAGTTGGCTGCCTCCGTCCTGGATGCGCCATCCATCACCAGCGTCAGGGCCGGCAATCGGCACGCAGGCATGAGACGACTGCCGCGCGGCTTTCGACGGTGAAGCCGCCGCAAAGTGATCGGGTTTAAGGAAAGGGTGATCGCCTCCCTGACGTCCGGCGGTAAGATGGGCGCCGCTTGCAACCGAAGGAGACTCGCATGATCCGCAAGGCGAAAGCCGTATGGCGCGGCACGGGACGCGACGGAAGCGGCCGGCTGACGAGCGATTCCGGCGTGCTCGCCGAAACCGCCTATTCCTACAGGACCCGCTTTGAACACGAGAACGGCACCAACCCCGAAGAACTGATCGCCGCCGCCCATGCCGGCTGTTTCGCGATGGCGCTCGCATTCCAGCTCCAGGCGGCCGGCCACACGCCCGACGAGCTCGCCGCGGAAGCCGCAGTCACGCTCGAGCCGGAAGGAAAAGGCTTTCGGATCAGCCGGTCGGCACTCACCTTGCGCGCGAAGATTGCGAACATCGACGCCGCCACCTTCGACCGGCTCGCCCGCGAAGCCGAGAAGACGTGTCCGGTGTCGAAGGTGCTGAACGCGGACGTCACGCTCGATTCGAAGCTGGTGTGAAACGGCGTTTTTCGCCATTCTGACGGCCGAACTCACCCGATCGCGGGCGCGGAACAATTGAAACGGACCCGGTTCTTCGTGCTTGGCCTCGCGTTGGCCTGCGCGCTCGTTGCCGACAGGGCAGCAAGCGCACCGGCGGGACCGGTGATCCATATCGAGGACGTGGCGCGGTTTTACAAAGTCTATGACGCCGCCCGCGGACATCCCACGGCCGAGCAGCTGCAGCGCGAATACCTCGATCCGGGTTCGCCAGGGCTGCACAGGTTCGCGAAGCTGCGCAACATCACGGGGACGCGGATCGCGGAAACGCTGGCGAAGCGGCCGCAGATATATTCCGGCGCGCGACGCTGCATGGCGGTTCTGCCGCGCGTGCGCGCCCGGGTCGCGGTCGCGCTGCGCAAGCTGGGCGAGCTTTATCCGCGCGCGCAATACCCGCCGGTCACGATCGCGGTGAGCCGCGGAAAGCCCGTGGGCGTCGCGGACGCCTCGGGCGTCATGATCGGCCTCGAAGCGCTATGCGCAACCGGCTGGCTCAATCCGGATGTCACGGACCGGTTCGTACACGTGATCGCCCACGAATATACGCATGTCCAGCAGGCGCTGAACGCGCCGGCGCTCTACAACAAGCCGAAGCCGACGGTGCTGGAGGCCTCGCTGGTCGAAGGCGCGGCCGAGTTCACCGGCGAGCTGATTTCCGGTGGTATCGCCTACTCGTATTTTCCCGCGATGACCAAGGGGCGCGAGAAGGAAATCGAGACGGCCTTCGTCCGCGATGAGCAGAAGACCGACCTGTCGAAATGGCTTTACAATTCCACACCGGAAAAGCCGGCCGATCTCGGCTATTGGGTCGGCTACCGCATCGTGAAGTCCTACTACGGGCACGCACGCGACAAGCGCCGCGCCTTGCGCGAAATCATCGAGATGACCGACGCTAAGGCGTTCCTCGCGAAGAGCGGCTGGTATCCCGGCATGCGGCTGAATTAGCGCCGGCTTTCACCTTCCCGGCCTCCGCCCCGGGCCTCAGCTGCCCATTCCCATGGGATGGCCGGCCGCCATGAGATGGGTGTTGAGGTGCCACATGATCCAGACCGAGCCGAAGACGATAAGACCGACGATCAGGCAACCGAAGGCGAGCGCAAGTGCGTTGTTGGTGTTGTCGGGCGCCGAGGTGAGGTGGAGAAAGAAAACGAGGTGGACGCCCATCTGTGCCACGGCCAGCGTCGCCAGCGCCACCGGAATGCCCGGGCCGTAGATCACGCCGGCATTCACGATCCAGAACGAAGCCGCCGTCAGCAGGACCGCGAGACCGAGTCCAATCAGATAGGTCGAGAGCTTCGCGACATGCTCGTCGCTTGCGCCGCCGACATCGCCGTATTCTTCCGGATATTCATGTTCTGCGCTCACAGCTTTGTCCCCACGAGATAGACAAGCGAGAAGATCGCCACCCAGATGATGTCGAGAAAATGCCAGAACATCGTGAAGCAGAGAAACCGCCGGCGGATATCGGCGCGAAAGCCTTTGGCGAACAGCTGTGCCATCATCGTGCCGAGCCAGAGGAGGCCGATCGTAACGTGCATTCCATGGCAGCCGACGAGCGTGAAGAATCCCGTCAGGAATGCGCTGCGGCTGGGACCGTCGCCCTTCGCGTGGAGTGCGGCAAATTCGGAAATCTCGAGAAGCAGAAAGCAAACGCCGAGGAGGCCGGTTATCAGCAGGGTGACCTGCGTCAGGAGCTGGCTTCGGCGCGCCACCGCTATGCTGGCCATGCCGCAGAAGAAGCTCGAGGCAAGAAGACACGCGGTCTCCCAGGCGACGCGATGAAGATCGTAGATCTGTTTGGAGGAGGGGCCGTCGGCAGTCGCGCCTGCAAGCACCGCGTAGGAGGCGAAGAGGCAGGAGAAAAGCACGATGTCGGAGAGCAGGAACAGCCAGAAGCCGTAACCGACCACGACGCGCCTGGAGGCTGGACCGCCGGCGCCATGGCCGCGCGCCTGACTCTCGCCCGCGTGGCCGATATGATAGGGATCGCGAACCGCGAGTGCGGAATCTGCCGCGCTCACGAGGGTTGAGCGCCGCCAAGCGCCCCCTGCCGCACCGCGCGATTGGCGCGATCGATCCGTGCGACCTCTTCCGCAGGGATCACGTATTCGGGAACATCGCGCCAGGCGAAGCCGACGAACGTCGCATAGGCACCCACGAAGCCGAGAATCGCGAGCCACCAGATGTGCCAGATCAGTGCAAAGCCGATCGCAGTGGCGAAGAAGGCGCAGATGAAACCGGTGGGGCTGTTGCGCGGCATTTCGAGCGGCTCGTAATGCGGTTCGTGGCCGAGGCGCAGATCCTCGCGCGCCCGCTGTTTCACGTTCCAGTATGCCTCAACGCCTTCCACGTGCGGCATCACCGCGAAGTTGAACGCGGGCGGAGGAGAAGCTGTCGCCCATTCGAGCGAGCGGGCATCCCACGGGTCGCCGGTGACGTCGCGCAATTCCTCACGGTGAAGAATGCTGACGACGAGCTGGATGACCTGGCAGACAATGCTGCAGATCAGGATGAGAATTCCCACCGCCGAGAGCATGATCCAGGGATGCCACGCCGCCACGTCGTAATGTTGCATCCGCCGCGTCATGCCGAGAAATCCCAGCACGTAGAACGGCACGAAGGTGACGTAAAACCCCACGAAGGCGAAGCCGAACGCGGCTTTTCCCCAACCTTCGTGCAGGCGGAACCCGAACGCCTTGGGAAACCAGAAGGAGATCCCGGCGAGCACCCCGAACACCACGCCGCTCACAATGACGTGGTGGAAATGGGCCACCAGAAACATGCTGTTGTGAAGAAGGAAATCCGCAGGCGGCACCGCCAGCATGACGCCCGTCATGCCGCCGGTGATGAAGGTGATCATGAATCCCATCGACCACAGCATGGGTGTCGTGAAGCGCAGGCGGCCGCCGTACATGGTGAACAGCCAATTGTACATTTTCACGCCCGTGCCGACGGCGATGATGCTGCTCGCGATTCCGAACACCGCGTTGACGTCGCCGCCCGCGCCCATGGTGAAGAAGTGGTGCAGCCACACGCAGAACGACACGATGCAGATGAACATCGTGGCGACCACCATCGAACGGTAGCCGAACAGCGGCTTCCCGGAAAAGGTCGAGATCACCTCGGAGTAGATGCCGAACGCCGGCAGGACGAGGATATAGACCTCGGGATGTCCCCACGCCCAGATCAGGTTGGTGAACATCATCGCGTTCCCGCCCGCGGAGTTCGTAAAGAAATGGAACCCGAGATAGCGGTCGAGCGTCAGCATCGCGAGAGTAGCGGTAAGGACCGGAAAGGCCGCGATGATGAGAAGGCAGGAGGCGAGGGCCGTCCAGGTAAACATGGGCATGCGCAAATAGGTCATGCCCGGGGCGCGGGTTTTCAGGATCGTGGTGACGAAATTTATGCCGGTGAGCAGCGTGCCGACGCCTGCAATCTGCACCGCCCAGAGATAATAGTCGACGCCGACGCCCGGCGAATAGCGAAGCTCGCTGAGGGGGGGATAGGGCAGCCACCCGGTCCGCGCGAACTCGCCGACAACGAGGGAGAGATTGACGAGCAGCGCGCCCGTCGCGGTGAGCCAAAGACTCACCGAGTTCAGCGTCGGGAACGCCACGTCGCGGACGCCCAACTGAAGCGGCACCACGAAATTCATGATGCCGATGAGGAGCGGCATGGCACCGAACAGGATCATGATGGTGCCGTGTGCCGAGAAGACCTGGTCGTAATGTTCGGGCGGCAGAAAGCCTGGCGCGTGGAAGGCGAGGGCCTGCTGCGCGCGCATCATGATCGCATCGATGAAGCCGCGCAGCAGCATGAGGAGCCCCAGCACGCAATACATGACGCCGATGCGCTTGTGATCGACGCTCGTCACCCATTCCTTCCACAGATAGGGGACGTAACCCTTCGCGGCGACCCACACGAGAACGGCGACGAAGAGGGCGACGACGGTCGCGCCCGCGGTGAGCGGTATGGGCTGGTCGAAGGGAATTGCGTTCCAGCTGAGTTTGCCGAAAAAGCTCATGTGCCCCCGCTTGGAATGATGCCGGTGCCGCCCCTGCCTTTTCTCGGGCCCTCGCCGCCGGGCAGCGCGCGCGAGGCCACGGCCTCGAACAGGCCGCTCTCGACGCTGCGATAGGTATAAGGCACGACATTGCGGCTCTGCCTGAGCAGGGCGCGATAGGCCGTGCGATCAAGCACCGGTCCTTCGGCGCGTGCCCTGGCCACCCATTGCGCGAACTGCGCCTGCGGTTCGGCGATGGTATCGAAGACCATGTCGGAGAAGCCGTCGCCGCTGAATTGCGCGGAAAGGCCGAGGTAGCGGCCAGGCTTGTCGGCCATCAGGTTGAGCCGGGTGGTCATGCCGTTCATCGCGTAGATCTGGCTGCCGAGCCGCGGAATGAAAAAATCGTTGAAAACAGATGCCGAGGTGATGCGGAAGCGGAGCGGTACGTGCGCGGGAACGATCAGCCTGTTGATGCTCGCGACGCCCTGCTGCGGATAGATGAACAGCCATTTCCAGTCGAGCGCCACGACATCGATGTCCAGCGGCCTGGTTGCGGAAGGCAGTGGCGTAAAGGGATCGAGCCGATGGGAGCCGATCCAGATCACGCCGCCGAGGAAGAAAACGACGAGCGTCGGAATGGACCACACAAGCAGTTCGAGGCGGCCCGAATAGCTCCAGTTCGGCCGATGGGTCGCGCGGCTGTTCGAGGCGCGGAACCACCAGGCAAATGCCAGCGTCGCCAACATGGTCGGGACCACGATCGCGAGCATAATGACGGCCGCATCGAGCAGGATGATGCGATCGCCGGCAGCTACCGGGCCCGCAGGCGAAAGAATCGAATCGGCGAGCGAGGGACCCGGGACACAACAAAGCGCGGCCGCAACCACGGCTGCAACACGGCGAGGGCCAGCAATCCGGAGGCGACACGCCATTTCCGGTTATCCCCAGGCACGAACCTCTTGGGGAAATTGCAGGGCCTCAGGATTCGTTCCGGGCATGCGGCGAATTGCGGGGCGCGTGGCGATCAGTCCGGACCGGTGTGCCCGGGCCCACGGGGCAGGCGAGGCCGGTTGCGTGCGCCCGCATAGCCCTCTTCCTCCTGGCGTTCGCGTTCGTGCTCCTGCGGATTCTTTGCGAGATTGCCGCCCTGCTGGCCCTGCAGATCGCCGTGCTCCGTCGGATCGTTGTTCTGTCCCATGAACGCTCGTCCTCACGGCCGTCCCCGGAATCCAACGCATCCTTGCGCACATCGTGCCGCGCTTCAGGAGCGCTTGCGCAACTTCTGCGCCCGGGTGGCGCCTGCGCGCGGCCGGAGCGCGGCTTTGGGAACGGGAATGCGATCGGCATCGGGCTTGTACTCGCCTTTGCTGCCGATCGGCCGCTTCAGGACCGTTCCGGGATGAGCGAGCGCCTGTTCGACCGCGCGAGGCTCGGTGGTGACGCTCGCAAAGCCTTTCGCGAATTCGCCCGGCCGCGCACCCCAGGCCGCGAGCGCGGCCTTCTGCGAAGGCGCTGCGACAACGGTGTCGTAGAAGCCGAAATCCGCCCGAAAGACCTTGAGCCGTTTTGCCACGTCAGTTCCGTCCGGAATTCCTCGCTGAGCAAAAGTACGAGCTCACCCTTCGACAAGCTCACCCTTCGACAAGCTCATCCTTCGACAAGCTCAGGGCAAGGACCTCATGGCGAGCCAGTCGAACCATGATCCTGCACGCTGACGCAGCAACCTGTAACGCTTAATCCCGATTCCAAGTACTACGACAGTGTGGATATTTGAGAGGCACGCAAGATGCGGATCGGTATCGTCGGAGCGGGCGCGATCGGGGGATTGATCGGGATACCGCTCGCGCGCAGAGGTCATCTTGTGAGTGCGCTGGCGCGCGGCCATACCTTAACCGCGCTGCGAAGCGGCTGGAGTCTCGAACGGGGCGGCGAACGGATCGAGAGCCACGTCCGCGCCGCTGACGACGCCGCGGCGCTCGGCACCCAGGACGTGCTGATTTTCGCCGTCAAGGGACCCTCGCTCGCCGAAGCCGCGCGTTCGGCCGGCCCCATGCTGGGTCCCGACTCCCTCGTCGTCACGGCGATGAACGGCGTGCCGTGGTGGTTCCTGCTGGCCGGCGCGGGCAACCTCCCGCCGACGCGACTGGAAACCGTCGATCCTCACGGGGAGATCGCGCAGGCCATCCCGATCGGCTCCGTGATCGGCTGCGTGGTGCACGCGACGGCGCAGGTGAGAGCCCCGGGTGCGGTGATCCATCACGGCGGGAACAGATTGATTCTCGGCGAGCCGGACGGCGCGTTTTCGCAGCGATTGGAAATGCTGGCCGATGTGTTCGATGACACCGGTCTCGAGGTTGAGCGGAGCGCCAACATCCGCCGCGATATCTGGTACAAGCTGTGGGGCAACATGACGATGAACCCCATCTCCGCGATTGCGGGCGCGACCTGCGACCGCATCATCGGAGATGAGCTTGTGCGTGCATTCGCGCTGAAGGTGATGGCCGAGGCCGCGGAAATCGGAAATCGGATAGGGTGCGAAATCCGCGAAAGCGGCGAGGAACGCCTCGAAATCGCGCGGACGCTCGGCGCTTTCAGGACGTCGATGCTCCAGGATGCCGAAGCCGCGCGTCCGCTCGAGATCGATGCGCTTCTGGCGGCTCCCCGGGAGATTGCGCGGCACCTCTCGGTCCCCACTCCCAACATCGACACGCTCCTCGGCCTCACACGCCTCTACGCGCGCACGCGCGGACTTTATCCGGCCTGAACGGGCCCGCCCGGCTCCCGCCAGATTGGCAACGTCGCCGTCAGTGAACGTAGCGCGGCGCGTCGCGCCGTCCAGGTACGCGCCGCAAGCCGCGCGTAGGTGAAATCGGACCTCGCGCCACGGCTCGTAGGTCCAGCCGCCGATGCCGACGCGTATTTTTCCGGTCATGGGCGAAAAAAAAATCCTCCCCCGCGAGGCGGCGGGGGAGGAAACCGGATGAACTGCTACTGCACGGTGATCGAGACCGGCTGCGACGGGATCCCGTTGGCGATCACGACAAGCGAGCTGGCGCCCGTTTCCATGCCGGCGGGTACATCGAAGTTGGTCGATACGGTCTTGTTGCCAGTGGCCACGCCCATCGTGCTGTGGTCATGGGTGCGGGCGTAGAAAACATCCTTGCTCGAGTTGTTGGTGATCTGCACCAGCGGATAGTTCGTCGAAGACTGGTACTCGTCGCCCATTGTGCCTCCCGCCTGGGACAGGCCGTTGAACTGCGTGCCCTCGATTTTATATGTCGAGCCGCGGGTCACGGTGGAGGGATAGTTGGTAACCGTCGGCTGCCAGGCGGAGTTGTAGGTCCCCGAGCTGTTGAAAACCTCGTTACCGCCCAACAGTACCTGGCCCGTCGGCAGGATCATCAGGTTGCCCGTGCCGCGCACGCCTGTCGACGTGAAGGTTGTTCCGTTCCAGTCGTAGATCGTGCCGCTGTTGCCCTGCACGAGTACGTCGCCATCGGGGAGGAGCGTCGCGAAATTGTCGCCGGCGCTGTCGCCGTTGGGAAAATTCGGTCCCGCGGCCCAGCCGCTGCCGGGCGTGTATACGGCGGTATGGTTCGAAGCTCCGGCAGCGAACACGGTTCCGTCCGGGCGCAGCATCGCGGGCCCGGTTTCGCCCGGCGGATAGTAGCACTTGTTATGCGGCGGATAATTGAGGCAGCAGCTCCCCTCGCAGTCGGGTTCCTGAAGATCGGCAACCGTACTGCCGAGGCTTTTCCATCTCCCGCGCTTGGGGATGTACATCTCCGATTGCGGATGATCCTTGACGTCCACGGTCAGAAGCGAGCCGTCGGGCATGAGCTCCCAGCCCTCCTCCGCATTGAAATCGTTCTTGCCGTGGTGGTTTGGCGCCGTCCACGTCATGGTCTTGGGATCGAGTTCGGCCAGCCGCTTGTGCAGCTTGTCGCCCAGCAGGAAGTCCCCGTTCGGCAGCACGACCGATGGCGAGTCTCCGATGTTCTGCCAGCCGTTCGGCGGATTCACCGGTGTCCAGGTTCCCTTCGTCGGATCGTAGATCGCGCCTTTGTTCGTCAGCGCGAAATTCCCGAAATTGTATTCGCCTCCTTCGAGCAGCACGCGTCCGTCTGCGAGCACCTGCGAAGACGCGGCCGAGGGCGAATAACCGGCCTGCAGGCTGCCCACCTGTGTCCAGGTGCCGTTGACATAACTGCCCTTGTTATCGGGCGTGAGCACCCAGAAGTCGGAATTCTGGTAGCCCTGCGCCAGCACCGTTCCGTCCGTCAGCTGGAAGGTTAGCTGCGCGCCATCCGGCGGCTGGTTCTTGAGCGTCTGGACGCTTTGCGCCAGGGAAACACTCGGCAGCGCCGCAAGCGCCGCGGCGATCAGAATACCGATTTTCATGGAAGGAGCCCTCTCGAATCGCCCGGAAGCCACGCGCCCGGAACGCAGGCGTGAGCTTAGCGGGGACACTCGGCCGGCGCAAAGCCCATTCGTCGCAGGAGCGCGTGCCGGACGGTTCAAATTCCGGCGTACCAGTCGTAGCCCCTGTCTTCCCAATAGCCGCCCCGCCCGCCCGCGATTGCAGCGAAGCTGTCCACGAGCTCGATCCGGTTCACATATTTGGCGTGCTTGTAGCCGAGTTGCCGTTCGACGCGCAGCCGCAGCGGCGCGCCGTGTGCGACATCCAGGGGCCGACCGTTCAGGGCGTAGGCGATGAGCGTCTGCGGATGGAACGCGTCGGCGAGGCCGATGCTCTCGTAATATTGCCCGGGGCTTTGCTGACCGCCCTTGGCCGGCTCTCCCGAGAGATTGTCGGCGCAGTGGAAAACCGCGTAGCGCGCGCGCGGCGAAATGCCTGCGAGCCCCAGCAGGAATCCGAGAGGAACGCCCGTCCACATGCCGATCGCGCTCCAGCCTTCCACGCAATCGTGGCGCGTGATCTGGGTGCGCGCCGGCAAACGGCGCAGCGCGGCCACCGAAAGCGACAGCGGATGGGACACCATTCCGTCGACCGCAAGCCGCCAGTCGGCGAAATCGCGTGCCGCATCGGCTTCGTAATCGGGCGTTCCGGGATCGAGCGTGCCGTTGGCCCTGAACACGGGCGAGATGTCGGCGACCGTGTATTCGCGGGCGAGTTGGCCGGGCGCAAGCAGCGCCCGCTGACTGATTCGCGTCCAGCTTTCGGTAGCGCGGAAGACGCGCCCGAAGCGTGGATCGAGCGTCAGGCTGTTTGCTTCGTACACAAGAGCACCTGCGCCGGCGAATCCGGCGGCAATCGCGGCGCGACGGGTGAATGCTCCGACCGACGTCATCGCTTCCGCGCCTCCGGCACGCGGTAATGGCCCGTCAGCATCGAGCGGATTTCGTTGATGGGTCCCGCAAGAAGCACTTCCACGATGTGCACGAGTACGAAAAGGACGATCAGCGCCGCGCAAATAAAGTGGAGCGTGCGCGCAGACTGCCGCCCACCGAAGATGTCCAGAAGCCACGGACAGAATGCGTCCACGCCGGGTGACATCGTGAGGCCGGTCAGCACCATCAGCACAAGAAGCGCCAGAATGCCGAGATAGGCGAGCCGCTGCAGGATATTGTACCGCGTTGCCTCCGCCCCTTTGGGATGGCGCAGCAGGATGTGATCGAGCACGGAGCGCGGGAAGCTTGCGATGTCGGCGCGGGTCGGCCACAAATCCTTCTGGACGTGGCGGCTCGCAAAACTCCAGATCAGGTAGGCCAGTCCGTTGATCGCCAGAATCCAGGCGAACAGGAAATGCCAGTGCCGCGCACCGGCGAGATCCTGATAGCTCGGGATGGTGACGGCGTCCGGCCATGCGCGTTCGGTGAACGCGCCGTCGACTTTCGACCAGCCGAGAACGCCCGTCGTATCGAACCGCCACGGACCGATCTGGGTAATTCCCCGCGTGCCGCGCGAAGTATCGTATGCGGCGATCGAAAGGAACGCGGCGTCGGAATTCGCCCCCGCCTTTCCCCAGTAGAGCCGCGGATGCGCGTTGAAAATGGCCAGTCCGCTGCCCAGCAGAAAGAGAATGGCCAGCGCGTTGATCCAGTGGGCGAGCCGGACCGGCGCGCGGTGCCGATAAACGACCGCGGCCTCGTGCGCGCCCGGCGCCGCGGCAAGGGTCCGGTTCAGCGTGTCCCGATCCATGTCACGCCGGCACCGCGTCGAAGGCGATCGTGGTGCGCGACTGCGCCGAGTGAAACGGGATAGTCCCATGCCACATGTAGGAAGGAAACAGCACGAGGACTCCCGGTTCCGGCCTGATTGTCCGGCGCACCGCGTCGTCGATGCCGAACGTCACATTCGGTTCGCCGAATTTGATCCAGCCTTCCTTGCGCTGCGCATCCTTCGCCGCATCCGGAACGGACACGTAATAGGCCGAACTGATCCAGCCTTTGGGATGGACGTGGTTGGTGTGGAACCCGCAGTCGTGGAGGCGCGAGGACCATGAGGCCGAATAGCCGAATTTCGACTTGCGGCGGCGATAAAGCGGATGCGTGTCGTCGTCCTTCATGCGCGATACGTAATCGGCTACGGCTTCGTCAACGCGGGCGCGCAGGCGCTCGACGGGATCGTGCCCCGCTCCGAAGAGATTGTCGAGCGTCTGGGTTCCGGACCGCAGAGTCTGGTCGATGCATTCGCGCCGGTCGACATGCAGACGATCGAGATAGGCGTTGAGCTCGCGATTGAAGACATCCATCGACGCATAGCCCTCGGGGACGCCGATCTCGTAAGCGCGCACCAGATTATTCGTGTCGTTCATCGGCTGCTCGCGGGGATCGTCGAGTACGCGCAAGGCGAGCCCCCACACCGCGAGCGCGATCTGGCTGTCGGGTTCGATCGCAACGGCCTTCTCGGCGGCCGCCAGCGCCGTCCCGGCGTCGCCCGCGGCGAGCAGTGTCTGCGCGTAATTGCGCCAGCCGTGGGCGTTCTCCGGTTCCATTCGCACCACGTTGCGATGTTCGGCGATGGCCGAATCGAAGTCATTCAGGCGCGCGAGAACGAGCGCGAGCCCGTCATGCGGCGTCACGGAATCCGGAAGGAGCGCGATGGCACGCCCGAAACATTCGCGTGCCTGTTCGTACTCGCCTTTCAGATAGAGAAGGTTGCCCTTCCGAAGCGGCAGTTCGCCGATTTCCGGATAGAGAAGGGCAGCCTCGTCGTAGGAGCGGAGAAAACCTTCGTCGTCGCGCTGGCGGTAGAGAAGTTCGTTCAGGTCCCGGTGCGCGGCCAGATCCAGAGGATTTCGCGCCAGAGCGAGCCGGTAGGACTCCACGGCCTCGTCCATGCGGCCGAGATGCTGGAGCGTGTTCCCGCGATTGTAGTCCACGAACGGCATCTCGGGGACCGTCCGCTGGGCAGAGTCGAACAGGGGCAGAGCCTGGGAATAGCGCCGCTGCTGTTTCAACGCGATCGCAAGGTTGTGTTCGAGTGCCGCTTTTTGGCGCGGATTGCGAACGCCAAGTGCCAGAGCTTCGCGCATCAGCCGCTCGGCTTCGAGCGGACGGTCGAGTGCGCACAGCTCCGCCGCCATCGTTTGTTTGGCGAGCAGGAAATTGGGCTGAACGCGCAGGGCGTCGCGACAGCTCTTCAGCGCCGCGTCGTGATCACCCGCATCGGACAGTGCGATTGCGAGGTCGAGATGGGCCTCGGCGTAGTTCGGCTTCACACGGACCGCTTCGCGCTGCTCCGACGCCGCCTCTGCGAAGCGCCCCTGCGACCTCAGCGCTTTGCCGAGGTTATGATGCACATGCGGCTGACCCGGGAGCGCCGCGAGAGATCGGCGGTAGAAATCCTCTGCGTCCGCAAAGCGGCCCTCGGTGCTGCGTACGACGCCCATCAGTTGCAGCGCCCGCGGCTCATCGGGCGACTGCGCGAGAAGCCTTAGGAGTATCTCTTCCGCGGAGCGCAGCTCGAGGCGGTCGATCGCGGAAACAACACGATCGAGAATGTCTGCGTCGGTCTCTGCCAAAACGTCTTCCATGCCGTTACCGGAAGTCTCCAATGGATCCTGTTCGCTTTACTCCAAAGCTAATCGGGTGGATACCCGAAGGCCTCGACCCAGGGCTGCAGGATCGGCAGGATCGGCGCGAGGAAAGCGCGATACCTTCTCCAGCCGCCTATTCCCGACGCGCTCAGGCCCTGGCCGAGTTGCCGATTGCTGGGCGTCAGCATCGGCCGGTCCTGTGGCCCGTTTTCGAAATCGGCCATTTCGGGGTTCCAGCGCAATCCCGCAAAGTCGCAGATTTCGTGCATCCGGGGAAGGAAGTCGGCGACGATGCTTTCGTGCCGCGCCTCGTGCAGGCGGAGAGGAATCCTCGCCCGATAGCACGCGATCAAGCGCATGACGCCATCGTAAAAATTGGCAGCATCGACGATATCGAGCAACTGAAAGTTCGAGGCGTTCAACACAAAGCGGCGGCGGAAGCAGCTGAATACGACGTCGCGCGGGTCGCGAATGCAAAAAAGGATTCTGGCTTCGGGAAAGAGCTTTGCGATCAACGGCAGCGCGATGCTGTTGTAGGGCTGCTTGTCGACGAGCAGTTTGCCGCGCACGGCGATGCCCGAATCCGCCAGACGACGCCAGTAGGAGCGGCGGTATTTTGCAAGGCCGCCCCCGCGCAGCGCGGTCAGGCGCTCGAGCCCCGCGCGGGTGGCAAGAAGATCGGCGACCCCATCGGCCAGTCCGTCCTGTTCCTGCGTCGTGACCACATCGGCGTGGCGCGCAAGAACCGCTTCGATCAGGGTTGTTCCCGAGCGCGGAAATCCCACCAGAAAGACCTGCGACGCCGCACCATTCTCATTCCCCGCAGCGCCGGTATCGGAAGCAACCCAGTCGTCTTTTCCGAGAGCTTCGAAGTGGCGTATCAGCCGCTCCACGTAATCCCGCATCGTTTCGACGGAGGGATTGGCGAAGCGGGCCGCATGACATTCGCGCAGCGCGGCGTTGCCGGTGGCATAGGCGGAAAATGCCGCGTCGGTCCGGTCCATTCCGTCATACGCATCGCCCAAAAGGCAGAAGGCCGTCGCCCGGTCCGGTTCGGTCAGCGAAGCATCGTTCAGAACGCGCTCGAGACGACCCGCGGCACAAGCAAAATCCCTCTCGCCGATTTCCGCTTCTGCGAGCACGAGTTCTGCGGCGCCAAGGCGCGGATCGATGGCCAACGCCTGCCCGGCATGGGCCCGCGCGCGGGTCCAGTCGGCTTCCCGGGCGGCGAGCGCCGCCAGATGGAACTGCACGTTGTGCCCGAGTTTGAGCGCCGCCGTGTAGCTTTCGCGCGCTTCGCGCGGCCGGCCGGCCCACTCGCACAGCCGCCCGAGATTGACGTGCGCGGCAGCGAAGCCGGAATCGGCGGAAGCGGCGCTCCTGAATGCTTCGAGAGCCTCGCGCATTCGTCCGAGTTTCTCATAACAGAGCCCGAGCGCATTGAGGATCGTGGCGTCGCCGGGTGCGAGCGCGCGCGCATGTTCAAGGTCGGCGAGTGCTGCGCCCAGGCGGCCGTTCCGTTCGTGCCAATAGCTCCGAAGGTTCAGGAGAACGGGATGGACGACGCCGTTTGCGATCGCAGATCTGGCGATCTCGCCGGCACGATCGTAATCCTGCGCGGCGGCGGCCGCGATCGCCTCTTCGACGACGAGACCGTTCTTCTGCAGTTCGCCGCCGTCCGACATTCGGGTACTCCGTCGATCGAGAAACGGCGCGCTCGCGATAGCCGCGCCGCCCCTTGAACTTTTCCCGCGCACAAGGGCAACTTGCGGCCGTCGGATCGGACAAGCCGCACAAATACTGCCATTCGCCGGGGCAAGTTCCAGTGAACGGGAATCTCGTATTCATAGCAGGCTATCCCAAATCGGGAAGCACGTGGCTCCGCTTCGTGCTCGAATCCCTCCGGCGCGGGACGGGCGAACTCTCCATCGCGGACATGACGCCGGGCTACTACGGGGGGTGGCGCCGGCTTCTTTTCGACGAATTCTCGCCCGTCAATGCCGCTGATCTGACGGCGGAGGAGATCGACGACACGCTGCCCGATGTCTTCCGGCAGCTTTCGGGAAGCGGAGCGGGGCCATTTCTCGTGAAGGCCCACGACCTTCTGTTTCGCACGCAGTCCGGACAGTGGCTGTTTCCGCCGGAATGCGTGCGGGTGGTTTTCTATCTGGCAAGGCATCCTTTCGACGTTGCCGTATCCTATGCCCATCATCTGGCGTTGCCGGTCGGCGAGGTCGTCGCGATCATGGGCCGGGACAGCGTGGTCGCGAAGAACTCCGGCACGCTGCGCCTTCCGCTGCACGAACGCATTGGCTCCTGGAGCTCGAATATCGAAAGTTGGCTCGGCGAGACGCCCTATCGGGTGCACGCGATCCGCTATGAAGACGTTCACGCCGATCCGGTATCGATCTTTTCACACGCGGCCGCGGCGGCCGGTCTTGAACACACGGCTGCGAAAATCGCTTCCGCCGCAGCGGCAGCTTCCTTTCCGCGTCTGCAGGAACAGGAAAGGCAGTCGGGGTTTTCGGAACGCCCGCGTACGTCGACGGGCTTTTTCCGTGTCGGGCGTCCCCTGTCGTGGCGGGGCGAACTGGATGACGGCGCCCGCGCGAAAATCGCGGAGGATCACGCCTCGGTGATGGAGCGAATGGGATATATGGACGACGGCCGCGTCGTTTCCGTTCCAGATCCTGCACAGGCACCGCGATGAATGGTCTTTTCGGGGGCTCCTTGCCCGGCATACCGGACAGCATTGTCCGAGAGGTGCCCGAACTGTCGGCAGACAATCCGGGGACCTCGCCGATCGGTCCGTTCACGGCGGCCGGTCCGGGCATTTTGTACTTCGAGGTTCCGGGGGTTGCGCGGTACCTCGTTCGGAACGGCAAGACGATCGAGTTCGCAGTTGAAAGCGGGGCCGACCGGGCCGCGGCCGAGTTGTTCCTGCGAACGAGTGCACAGGCCGCGCTGATTTATCAGCGCCGCGAGCTTCCCCTCAACGCAACGACGCTGATCGCACCGAATTTGCAGACGGTCGCGCTGAGTGGCCCGTCGGCGACCGGAAAATCCACGCTGGCGGCCGCGCTGTGTCTGAGGGGCTGGCTGCTCGTGGCCGACGACATCACGCGGATTGTCTGGAATGGGACCGCAGCGGTCGCGTGGCCCGGTCACGGCACTCTGAGGCTGTGGCGGGATGCCTGCGAGATGCTGGGATTCGATCCGGGGAAATTGACCAGAGTCCGCGACGGGCTGGAGAAATTCCATGTCCCGGTGCGATCGGCGGCGACGCCTTCCGCTCTCGGCGTGATGATTCGCTTGCGCGTGTCATTGGACAGCGACGTTCTCGAATTACCTGCAGAGCGAAACGTGCAACTTGTCTCCGAAAGCAGCTTCCGCCCGCGCTGGATCGACCCGCTCGGTTGCCGGGTGCAGCATTCGCGTGTCGCGGGCCAGATCGGGCGCTGCTGCCGCGGTATCGTGCTTGGCGGTGCGCGCGAACGACCGGTCCAGGAACTGGTGGACGAGATCGCTGGATTGATGCGGTGAGCGGCAAATTCGTCCTGGTCGCGAGCTATCCCAAATCCGGCAACACCTGGACGCGGCTTGTGCTCGAACGACTGCAGCGCGGCGCCGGACAGGCCTATTCCATCAACGACCTGAAAGCGACGTACGACGGTATTCAGCGACGGTTCGCGTTCGACCAGTGGGCGCCGGTGAACGCGTCGGAGCTTCTTGTGCCTGAAATGGAAGAATTTCTTCCTCACGTTCACCGCTGTCTTGCCCGGGGAATCCACGGCACGGTCCTCGTCAAGGTCCACGAGATCGCCAGGCGCAACGTCAGGGGCGAGTGGCTCTATCCACCCGACTGCATGGGAACGGTAATCTATCTCGCGCGCCACCCTTACGACGTTGCGGTTTCAGCCGCCCATCACCTGGGGCTGCGTCTCGAACGGGTGGTGGAGATCATGGGTGACGACAGCAGCCGCGGCTCGCGACACGAGGGTACGCAAACACTTCCCCAGACCTTCGGATCGTGGAGCGGCAACGTCCAATCCTGGATTGGCAACGGCGATTACGACGTGACCGTCGTCCGTTACGAGGACATGGTTGCGGACCCCGTCCGGGTTTTCTCCGTCCTGGCGCGTGCCGCGGGGCTCGAGGCTTCGGCGGAAGACATTTCAGGGATCGTCGATTCGACCCGTTTCGAGCGGCTGCAAAAAGAGGAGGACGAGGCCGGATTCCGGGAGCGGCCGGAAACCTCGCAAAGGTTCTTCCGTGCGGGCCATCCGGGAACCTGGAAGGGCGTGCTGAACGCCGAACTGCGGGACCGGCTCGCCGAGCGGCACGGCCCGACCATGGCCAGACTGGGCTACGCGGCCGATGGCTCGTTCGACGCGCCCGTCGGGGTGTAGCCGAAGCGTTCAACCCAGCGTTCCAGGCTCGGCAGGACGGGCTCCATTTCGCTGCGGTAGCGGGTCCATTGCGCGAGCGCGTCGCTGTAAAGCCCGCGGCGGACCTGGGGCGCACTGGGCGAGCGGATGTCCAGCCCGCGGGCGGTCGTGGCGAAGTCGCGCAATTGGGGAAGAAATTCCGCTTCCAGAAAGTCGCAGACCGCCCGGATGGCAGTCTCGAAATCCAGGACCATGTCTTCGTAGCGGTGCTCGAAAATCCGGAACGCGATTTTCCGCCGACACTGGTCGGCAAATGCCATCGCACGATCGTACAGGCGCGCCGCACCTTCGAGCGAGAGAAACTCGAACATCGCGGCGTTGATTTCGAAATGCCGGCGGAAGCAGCTCAGAACCACGTCGCGCGGGTCGCGCAGCGCGAAGACGATCTTTGCATGGGGAAACAGTTTGCGGATTAGCGGAAGCTTGATCGAGTTCAGTGGATGTTTGTCGACGAAAATCCTGCCGGTGACGTCGATCCCGTGCCTGCGAACGCCTTCCCAGTAGCGCGATCTCGCAAGCGCCAGCGCGGGCCCATCGAGGCTGGAAAGCCTTTCGAGCCCCGCAGCGGACGTCAGAAACTGCTCGGCGTCTTCCGCGAGCAGATCGCGTTCTTCCATCGTTATGATGCCGGGATGGGTTTCAAGCACCTGTTCGAGCAGCGTCGTGCCCGATCGGTAGAAGCCAAGCAGGAACACATGTTGTTTGGCCGGGCCGCCCTCGTCCGCAACCTCCAGGGGCGGTTCCCAAGCTTCGGGAGGTGTCGACTCGAACCACGCCGACAACCCTTCGAGCATGTCGCTCATGGCCACTTTGCCGTGGAAACGCGCAGCATGAAGCCTGCGCATTTCGCGGTTTGCCGCCTCGAACGCAGCAAACGCTTCGGCGAATTCGCCTTGCGCGTCGAGGGCGTCGCCCAACAGCCCCATGGCAACCGCGCGGCCGTGCCCGGCGACCCGGGGGTCTCGGAGAATCTTTCGCAGGCGCTGTTCGGCTTCGGGAAATTGCTTTCGTGACAGCTCCACCAGCGCGAGAGCGGCATGCGCCGTGCCGTTTTCCTTGTCTGCCGCCAGAGCACGTTCGGCGTACCGTTCCGCGGCGGCAACGTCGCCCTTGCGCGCAGCGATCGAGGCGAGGCTGCCCAGAGATTCCGGATTTCGCGGCTGCAGGGAAACCGCGCGCCTGTGCGCGTCTTCGGCGGCCCGGGACAGTCCTGCCATGCCGAGCGCGACACCTTTCCGCTGATGGCTCGGCGCGTAGGCCGGATCGATCCGGATGGCTTCGTCGAATATCTCGAGCGCGTCGGGCAGGCGGTAGAGGCGCGTCAGGCAGAGTCCGATGGCGTTCAGGAGCATCGCATCCTTCGGCGACAGCGCGCGCGCCCGCTGGAATTCGGCGAGGGCTTCGTCGTCTTTCCCCTGACGCTCGAACCATAGCGCGCGGGCGCTGTACATCGCAGGGTGGACAAGGCCGTGGGACAGAAACAGCTCACCGAGTTGCGAAGCGCCTTTGTAGTCCTCGGCTGCGATGGCGTTCGCGATCTTGCGGACAGCCTCGGGGGTAGAAGAGGGGATTTCGTTTGGGTCGTGAAGCATCCGCCATTGATCGGGCACGCGCGGAGATGCCGCAAGGCTTTTGTGCCGGGTGGCTGGGTGCGCGGTGGAGTAACATTCAATAGCCCCCGCTCGATCTCGCCGGGTTTGTCCTCCGGCGGCGCTTCGCGCGGATCAGGGCGCAGGAATGACAATCTGTGTGCGGGTGCCTGCTGGGGTTTATGCCCTGACTTCGCCGGGCCAGCGGCCAGTGTTCCGGTTCAAACATATCATTCGGAAATCGTCATCGCCCGGCTCGTCCCGGCGATCCAATTTTCCAGCGGGAAAAGCGAAACTGGGTCGCCCGCATAAAGCGGGCGATGACAAAAAAAGAGGGAATCGTCTGTGAGAAACGGAACACCGGGCGGAGGGGGCTAACCGGACCGGAATTCATCGCGCCCCGATAGCGGCACGGCGCCACAAACGAAAACGGCGGCCCGAAGGCCGCCGTTTCCAACCGGACTGGACGCCGGCTCAGTACTTGATGGTCGCGCTGACGAAGACCAGGCGGCCAAGCGAGTCGTACACGCCCGGGAAGGTGTTGCCGTTGCCTGCGGGCAGGGGCAGCACCGAGGTGCCCAGAATGGGCGGCTCGAGGTCGAAGATGTTGTTGACGCCGGCCCGCAGATCGACGCCCTCGCGCACCGTCCAGTCGCCGGACAGGTCGAAGTAGTCGTACGCGGCGATCCGGTGATCGACGCAGTCTCCGACGCCGTAGACCGTCTCGCCGTTCGGACAGATGGTCTGGACGGGGCCGCCTCCGGTCAGCGTATTCGTCGTATCGGAGTCCAGCGTCAGTGCGCCGATATAGCGCCACTGGAGCGACACATCGACGTCCCAAGGCGTGCTCCACGTCACCCGGAACTTGTGGCGCCACTTCGGATTGGGCGTTCCGCAGGTGAGCCCGAACAGGCCGGAGCAGTTGAAGGCCGGGAAGTTGGGGAGAGGATCGGTGCTCAGCGCATCGAGCCACGTGCCGGTCAGGTTGAAGGCGAGCGAGCCGGTATCGGGCATTCCCCAGTCCGACATGTCGGTCTGGTAGTTGAGCTCGAAATCAACGCCTCTCGTTGCGAGATAGCCCGTGTTGACGTTGGTCGCCGAGACGAAGCCGCTGCCGTAGATTTGATGGCTTACCGGATTGCGGTTGACCAGCGGGCAGAAGAACGCCTGGGTGGCTGCCGTCGCCGTCGGGCCGTAGCATTCGCTCAACGTCAGGTTGGGGCTCACCGCACCGATGAACTTGTCCACCTTGATGTTGAAGTAGTCGACCGTTGCGGTGAAGCCGTCGAGGAAGGTCGGCGTGAACACGAAGCCGGCCGTGCGGGTGATGGAGGTTTCCGGCTTCAGCAGAACATTGCCGCCCTGTTCCTGGTTACACTGGGTTGCCGGACAATTGAGAAGCGCGGAATCGGCATTGCTGACACCTTCCTTCCGGCAGTTCGCGAGAACTATTGGCGACGGGTTGGAGATCGCCGCGCACGGGTCCTGGCCCGAGAACAGATCGACCCGATCGGGCACGAACAGTTCGAGCACGTTCGGCGCGCGAACCGCCCGCTCCACACTGGCCCGGAGGCGGAAGTCGTCGATCGGCTGCCACTCGGCGCCATATTTGTAGGCGTTGGTGGAACCGGCTGTGCTGTACGACGAATAGCGGTAGCCGCCATTCAGCGACAAATCCTCGAACCAGGGGATGCCCTGGATGAGTGGCACTTTCAGTTCGGTGAAGACTTCCGAGACGTCGAATCCCGACTGCGGGATCGAGAGCGTCGGCGCGCCCTGGCCGTACAGGTCGTTGCTCGTGAACTCCTGGTCCGTCGCGAGCTTCAACTGTTCGTCGCGGTACTCCCCACCCACCGAGATACCGACCGGGTTCTTCGCCCAGGGCGACTGGCCGCCCCATTCGCCGAGATCGCCGGTGATGGAGCCGCTGATGACCTGCTCCTGGGTCCAGCCTTCCTCGAAGCCGTCGGCGCCCACATAGCCGAGCTGCTGCTTGTTGATGGCGCCGAAGCCGTCGAAGATATCGAGCGGGACGCACCCCGTCGGGACACCCAGCAAGCCTTCTGCTGCGCACTGCCCCGTCGTCGGGTCGACCTCGAGCGCGTTCTGCACGCGCGACTTGGAGAACTCGTTGAGGTAATGCTCGGTGAGCAGCGTCAGGCCATACTGGGCGTAGACATCGTAGGTCCAGCCGTCGCCGAAGTCGCCGCGCGCTCCGATCTTCATGCGGTAGGACGTGTGACGGAGATCGTCCTGGCGGTTGCCGCCTTCCAGATCGCGCCGGCCGATTTCAAGCTTTGACTGGCCGGGAATGAGGTTGTTCTGGCCGCCCCAGTAGGTGAACGGCTTTCCGTTCGGTCCGATCACCGTCACCTGCGTCGCACCGTTGCCGCCGCACAGAATCTGGTTTTCCTGCGCCGTCATCAGCGGATTGCCGCAGTTGATTTCCTGGGCATAGCCGCTGATCGTGCCCGAACCGAGGAACAGGCCCGACGGCGCGACCTGCGCGACGGTGTGGTCGTCGGCAAACATGAAGCTCGAATAGATATCGAGCTCCTTGTCTTCCTGGTAATGGGCGAAATAGCCGCCCGTGTAGCGGGTGTCCGGCCGCTGCAGGTAATTCAGCGCGCCGTAGTTGAACCTCTGGTTGGGCGCTCCGGTGAAGGGAACAAACTTGCCGCTGCCCGGCTTGCCCGTGCCCTGCTCGAACCAAGTGTAGGTCTTGCCGCCCTGGCCGTTGCCGAACACGGCGTTGTCGATGGATACAAACGTGTTGAAGTTCGCGGACCCTGCGCAGACGAGGCTCGTGTTGGTTGACGCGAGCGTGCACTCCGAATAGTCGCGCGTCGATTCGAGCACCGGTTCGGTGTTGCGGAAACCGAGATAGGCTGTGACGTTGCCCTTGTCGTTGGCGGTATTCGTGCCGAGGATGAGGGTTCCGTCGACGGTCTGGCCGTCCCAGATGTTTTCCGGGGACTGCGCGAAGCCCACGCCGCCGCCGGCGATCTGGGCCTGCGTTGCCGAGCGCCAGCGGCCCGTGGTGTTGTCGTTCTCGCCGACGGAGTAGGTGCCGTCGACTTCGACGCCCTGGAAATCCTTGCGCATGATGAAGTTCACCACGCCCGCCAGAGCATCCGAGCCGTACACCGCCGAGGCGCCGCCCGTCAGCACTTCCACGTGATCGACAAGCGCCGCCGGAATGTCGTTCAGGTCGGCGACGGGAAGCGTAGGATCGCCCGGCATCAGGCGGGTGCCGTTGACCAGGACCAGGGTGCGTTCGGAGCCGAGGCCGCGCAGATCGACGGTAGCGGTACCGGAGGCACCGTTCGCGAGGGAGGAGGTCTGGTCGGCGAAGGCTTCCGGCAGATTGTTGATGAGGGTGGTGACGTCGGTCGTGCCCTCGAATTTCAGTTCCTGCTGGCCGACCGCCGTGACGGGGCTGGCGCTGTAGATGCCGGTTTGCGGAATGCGCGAACCCGTGACCACCACGGTCTCGACATTGGCCGTATTCTCCTGCGCCATCGCTGGCGCCGAGATGCCGATGGCTGCGGCCGAAGCTGCTCCGAGGAGCAGGGCGGAACGCAGATTGCGGGTATTTTGACTGGTCTTGAACACGTGGAACCCCCTTGGTTCTGTCGGTAACGACGACTGCCACCAACGGACCTCGCCTGCCGAAGATGGCAGCTGCCCCCGCGCGCCGGACGGACTGCACGGTATTGCCCGTTTGATTCTAGGCTAGAAGAGCCGACGGGCCGCGGTCAAAAGCCATTTCGCATTTGATCGCCGTTCCTCTGCGGTCTGTGGCTTTTGTGCATCTATTACCGCAGCCTGCGGATGGAATTATCCACAGCACTTCAAAGCCGGGCGCGATTCGCCCTTCGACACGGTCAGGGCGAGGCCGCCTTTTTTGCCCTCATGCCGAGTCTGTCGAAGCATGCGGGCGCCGCGATGAGCAACATCTCCCCGAAATTCCGGGTATTAAGATACCAACGATGAACGTCCGGGCATCGCAGGAGTCGACAGGATCGTGTCAACGGGTCTGATCACGCACGCCGCCTGCTTCGATCACGTGACGCCGCCTGGCCATCCCGAGCGCGTGGACCGCTTGCATGCGGTTCTTCGTGCGCTCGACGAAACGGGATTTGCCCAACTCATTCGTATCGATGCCCCGCGCGCCGACCGCGATGCGCTTCTGCGGGTCCACGCGCCTTCTCTGGTCGAACTCGTCCTGAACGCGCGGATCGCGCCGGGACACTTCGAGCTGATCGACGCCGACACCGCCATGTCGTCCGGATCGCCCGAAGCCGCGCTTCGGGCCGCCGGCGCGGTGATCACAGCGGTCGATCGGATCATGGCGGGCGAATTCGCCAATGCGTTCTGCGCCGTCCGCCCGCCCGGTCACCATGCGGAGAAGGCGCGGGCCATGGGGTTCTGTCTCTTCAACAACATTGCCGTGGGCGCGCTGCACGCCCGGGCCGCCCACGGGCTTTCCCGCATCGCCGTCGTCGATTTCGATGTCCATCACGGAAACGGCACGCAGGACATCTTCTTCGACGATCGCGAACTGTTTTATGCCTCGACGCATCAGTGGCCTCTCTACCCCGGCACCGGGAGCAGCGCCGAGACGGGTATCGGCGCCAACATCGTCAATGCACCGCTCGCTCCGGGGTCCGGGAGCAGGGAATTCAGGGCCGCGTTCGAAGACGTCGTTCTTCCGGCGCTCGATGCCTTCTCGCCGCAATTCCTCTTCATTTCGGCGGGATTCGATGCACACGAGGCCGATCCGCTGGCTTCGCTGCGACTGAAGGAGGAAGATTTCGCCTGGGCGACGAAACGGCTCTGCGAGGCGGCGTCGCGGCACTGCGACGGCCGCGTTGTCTCGGCACTCGAGGGCGGTTATGACCTTGAGGCGCTTGGGCGTTCCGTGGCCGCCCATGTGAATGTGCTTACGGCGGGAGGGGAGGCGTAAATGTCGGCACGGCCCGATCTGGTCGCGGAGAATGTCGAGAGCCTCAGTTTCGAGGCAGCCTTGCAGGAATTGGAGACGATCGTCGCCCGGCTCGAGCAGGGCGAGGTGGATCTCGAAGAATCGATTCACCTGTACGAGCGGGGACAGGCATTGAAGGCGCATTGCGAAAAAAAGCTCAAAGCCGCAGAGAGCCGGCTGGAAAAAATCGTGACCGGCGCGAAGGGCGCCGAGCGCGTCGAGCCGCTCGATCTCGGCTGAGCGGAGTTCAGCAACGTGCAGGACTATTCTTCCCTCCGCATCCATCCATGAACGAAGCCCGCAATAGCCAAAGCATACTCGATCCGGCGCTGGCGGAAGCGGCAGCATTCACCGAGCGCTCGCTCGAAACGCTGTTGCCCGGCCCCGGCGGAGCGGAGGCGCGGCTGCTCGAGGCCATGCGCTACGCCGCGCTCGGCGGGGGCAAACGTCTGCGCGGATTCTTCGTGCAGCAAAGCGGCAGGCTGTTCGGCGTCGATCGCAGATCGCTCGGCCGCACCGCGGCCGCCGTCGAATGCGTTCACGCCTATTCGCTGGTTCACGACGATCTGCCGGCAATGGACAATGACGATCTGCGCCGCGGCAAACCGACCGTGCATAAGGCTTTCGACGAAGCGACAGCCATTCTTGCGGGCGACGCGCTGCTGACGCTCGCCTTCGGGCTGCTCTCGTCGCCGGAGGCGCATGGCGACCCTTTTGTGCGCTGCGAACTGGTGAGCCGCCTGGCTCACGCCGCGGGGCATTCGGGCATGGTCGGCGGGCAGATGATGGACATCGCTTTCGAGCACGCCTCTGCCGGCCTTGCGGAGATCACGCGCCTCCAGAGAATGAAGACGGCGGCCCTCATTACCTTCAGTTGCGAGGCGGGGGCCATCCTGGGGCGTGCATCCGCGGCGGCACGCAACGCGTTATCGGCCTATGGCCAGGATCTGGGCCTCGCCTTCCAGATCGCCGACGACCTTCTGGATGCCGAGGGCGATTCGGCCAAAATGGGGAAAGCCGCGGGCAAGGACGCCGGGCGCGGCAAGCCCACAGTGGTCTCCGTCTTGGGGACGGAAAGGGCGCATGCACAGGCGCGGGCACTGGCGGCGCAGGCCGCCGGTCACCTTGATTTGTTTGATGAAAGGGCCGACCTTCTGCGAGCGGCGGCTGAGTTCGCGATCTCGCGGGGGGCGTAATCGGGAGCGATGACATGAGCTTGCCAGCGACGACAGGCCTGCCGACGAAGACGCCGCTCCTCGATAGGGTGCACGAACCAAAGGACGTGCGCGCCCTGTCACGCGGGCAGTTGCGCCAACTTGCCGACGAACTCCGCCAGGAGATGATCGATGCGGTGTCGGTGACCGGAGGCCATCTCGGCGCGGGTCTCGGCGTCGTCGAACTGACCGTGGCACTGCATCGCGTGTTCGACACGCCCCGGGACAAACTGATCTGGGACGTCGGCCACCAGGCCTATCCGCACAAGATCATTACCGGACGGCGCGACCGCATCCGCACGCTTCGCCAGGGTGGCGGATTGTCGGGGTTCACCAAGCGCAGCGAAAGCATCTACGATTCGTTCGGGGCTGCGCATTCCTCCACGTCCATTTCGGCGGGAGTGGGATTCGCCGTTGCCCGCGACCGCAAGAAGGAAAAACACAACGTCATCTGCGTCATCGGCGACGGCGCGATGAGTGCCGGGATGGCGTACGAGGCGATGAACAATGCGGGTGCGATGAATGCGCGCCTGATCGTCGTTCTCAACGACAACGATATGTCGATCGCGCCGCCGGTCGGCGCAATGAGCGCCTATCTCGCGAAGCTGATCTCGAGCCGTCCCTACCGGGGCTTGCGTCGCGTCGGCAAACAGCTGGCCCAGCTATTGCCGAAGCCGATGGAAACGACCGCGCGACGTGCCGAGGAATACGCGCGCGGCATCGCCATGGGCGGCACGCTGTTCGAAGAACTGGGCTTCTATTACGTCGGACCGATCGACGGCCACAATCTCGACCACCTGCTGCCGGTGCTCGAGAACGTGCGCGACGCACAGAACGGCCCCATACTCGTTCATGTGGTGACGCAGAAAGGCAAAGGCTATCCGCCAGCGGAAGCCTCGGCCGACAAATACCACGGCGTCGTCAAGTTCAACGTCCTGACCGGCGAGCAGAAGAAGTCTGCCGCGAAGGCGCCGAGCTACACGAAGGTTTACGCCGAAGCGCTGGTCGCCGAGGCCGAGAAAGACGAACGTATCCTTGCGATCACGGCCGCCATGCCGTCGGGTACCGGCCTCGATCTTTTCGCGAAACGCTTCCCCGAACGCTGTTTCGACGTCGGCATCGCCGAGCAGCACGCCGTGACCTTCTCGGCGGGCCTTGCCGCGGAGGGCATGAAGCCCTTTGCGACGATCTATTCGACGTTCCTGCAGCGCGCCTACGACCAGGTAGTGCACGACGTGGCGATCCAGTCGCTGCCGGTGCGCTTCGCCATGGACAGGGCCGGGCTGGTGGGCGCTGACGGTCCGACCCATGCCGGGTCGTTTGACATCACTTATCTCGCCACGCTGCCGGGATTCGTCGTGATGGCGGCGGCCGATGAGGTGGAACTCACGCATATGGTCGCGACGGCGGCACAGATCGACGATCGGCCGTCGGCCGTGCGCTACCCGCGCGGGGAAGGGTTGGGTCTCGAGCGGCCCAGGCAGGGTACGCCGCTCGAAATCGGACGAGGCCGCGTGCTGCGCGAAGGCACGGCCATCGCACTGCTCAGCCTGGGCACGCGCCTTGCGGAATGCCTGACGGCTGCCGAACGCCTGTCGGCCTATGGATTGCCGGCGACCGTCGCCGACGCGCGGTTCGCCAAGCCGCTCGATCGCGATCTGATCCGGCGGCTCGCGCGCGATCACGAGGTGCTGATCACGGTCGAGGAGGGATCGGTGGGCGGATTCGGCGCCCATGTGATGCAGTTCCTGGCCTGGGACGGCCTGTTCGATACCGGACTGAGATTCCGGCCCATGGTCCTTCCCGACCGGTTTATCGATCACGACACGCCGGAACGGATGTACGAAGCGGCCGGGCTCGATTCGAAGGCGATCGTGGCCGCGGCGCTTGGCGCGCTGGGTCGTCCCGCCGAAGTCCTTGCCGGCGAACGGGCGTAAGAGGCAGCCGCGCGCCCGCAGCGCTTCGCACACCGGGAATATCTCCTCGCCGCAACCCTGCGATGACAAATCTTTGCGCGCATTTCGGCGTCTGCGGCGGCTGTGCGTTGCAGGACATTTCCGACGAGGCGTGCCTGACGCTCAAATACCGGATCGTCTGCGACGCGCTCGCAGGGCACGGACTTGATGCCGCGCGCGTCGGTCACCCTCATGCCGTCGCGCCTGCCTCGCGACGGCGCGCTTCGCTCGCCGTTTCCTTGCGAGACGGTGTGGCGGAGACGGGATTTCGGGCGCGTCGCTCCCACGCCGTCGTCGATCTGCGCGAATGCCGTGTGCTGACGCCTGCACTCGTCGCGCTTGTCCAATCCTTTCGCGGAATTGTCCCTTCGCTGCTTCGCAACGGCGAAGAAGCGGATTTGCGCCTGACGGAAACCGAAAACGGCGCGGACCTCGCCTTGAAGCTTCCGCGTCGATGCACCCCCGACGTCGCGCAGGCGCTTTCTCGCTGGGCAACACGCGAAGGAGTGGCGCGCGTGACGGTGAACGGCCGGACGGCGGTCCAGCTTGCGCGACCGGAGGCGACGTTGGCGGGCGTGACGGTTGCTCTTCCCGAATCCGCTTTTCTGCAGCCGACGCGCGAGGGCGAAGCCATTCTTCAGGCGCATGTGTGCGAGGCCGTCGGACGCGCGAAGCGCATTGTCGACCTGTTCGCCGGATGCGGCACCTTTGCACTCGCGCTTGCGCGCCGGGCGTCCGTGCACGCGGTTGACTCCGATGCGGGCGCGCTCGGCGCACTCGCCGATGCCGTGCGCCGGGCGAGCGGACTCAAACCCGTGACAACCGAAGTTCGCGATCTGGTCCGGCTGCCGCTGCAGACGCGGGAATTCGATGATTACAACGCGGCTGTTCTCGATCCGCCGCGCGCCGGCGCGCTGGCCCAGGCGAAGATGCTCGCCGGTTCCCGGATCGGGCGCATTGCCTATGTTTCCTGCAATCCGCAGAGCTTTGCCCGCGATGCGCGCGTGCTGGCCGATGGCGACTTCGAGGTTGGCTGGGTACGGCCCATAGACCAGTTCCTGTGGTCGTCCCATATTGAGCTTGTGGCGCTTTTCGAACGCAGATGAATTGACGACCCGGGCGGAGAGACTGAGCTATGCGGCGGCGCAGGCGGCGCGCGTCGCTTTCTACGGAGCCCATTACGCGGTCGCGCGTCTCGTCGCGCGCGACGCCTTCGCCGAAATCGATGTCGAGAAGCACCGCTTCCCGAGCTGGGGCGCGACGCTCACCGGGATGCGCGCCCTGTTTGCGGCCGATCTCGCCAATGCGGAAGCCGGCCTTTTCCCGCTTCCGCTCGATCTGGCGCAGGAAATCCGCCGCGCGCGGGCGAGCCTGCGCTACCTCGCCGATATTCCGCGCGTGGCGGCACGGCGCAGACGCGCGGGGCACCAGGAGCTCGTGGCGCGGACAAACGGGTTGCCGCGCTACTATCGTCAGAACTTCCATTTTCAGACCGACGGCTATCTGAGCGAGCGCTCTGCGCGGCTTTACGATTTTCAGGTGGAGGCGCTTTTTGCCGGCACGGCGTCCGCCATGCGCAGGCGCGCCTTTGTGCCGCTCGCGCGATTCCTTGCGAAGCGCGATCCGGCGCGCACCACGCTGCTCGATGTCGGTGCCGGCACCGGGAGTTTTCTCGCCTTCGTGAAGAGCGTACTACCCGAACTGAAAGCGGTGGCGCTCGATCTGTCGGCGCCCTATCTCGCGCGGGCACGGCAAAGACTGTCGCGGCATCGTGGTGTGAAATTTGTCGAAGCTGCGGCGGAGAAGATGTCGCTTCGCAGCGGAACCATCGATGCTGCCGTGAGCATCTATATGTTTCACGAACTCCCGCCCAAAGTGCGCGCCGCCGCAGCACGCGACATTGCGCGCGTGCTGAAGCCGGGGGGAATTTTCGTGCTCGCGGAAACGATCCAGTATGGCGATGTGCCCGATTGCGACGGGCTGATCGAAACGTTCCCCGGCCTTCTCTACGAGCCCTATTACGAAAGCTTTGCGCGCAGCGATCTGCGCGCACTGTTCGCGCGGGTGGGACTGTCGCTCGTTGAAACGGACATCGCCTATCTGACGAAGATTTCGGTGTTCGAGAAGGCGAAGCCGAAACGGGCGCGATCGAGGAAGGCTTCGTGAATGATGCGTGACGAGAGCCCCTCGGGAGAGCGTGAAATGAATTCGTTTGTGCGCCGGACACGCATCAACGCATGTGCCGTTGTCTTTCTGTTTTCGATGTTTCTCGCGCTGTCGGGCGGGGCGGTGCGTGCGGCAAGTCCGTTCGCAGGCTGGGCGGCCGTTGTGGTGTCGGGCGACTGGCATGCCCATGACGGGCGCCCGAGTGCGATTTTCGACAATGCCCGACGCGACGTGACGCACGATCTCGTCGGGCTTGGATTTTCCTCCCGCAATATCGCCGGGTTTTCGGCGCGGCCGGGCGCAACCCATCCGGCTTCGCTGCGTGCAGTCGCCACCGCGCTCTGGCGGATGAGCCGGCGCGCCTCGTCGGGCTGTCTGCTGTACTTCACTTCGCACGGTTCGCCGAACGGCATCCTGCTCGGCGATTCGGTTCTCGGACCGCGCACGCTTGGCGCAACGATCGATCGCGTCTGTGGCAAGCGGCCGACGGTCGTTGTGCTCTCGTCGTGCTTTTCGGGTGTGTTTGTTCCCGCACTCGCGCGTCCGAACCGCATCATACTCACGGCTGCCCGACGAGACCGGACGTCGTTCGGCTGCGGGCAGACCGACCGCTATCCCTATTTCGACAAGTGCGTGCTGTCCGTCTGGCCTTACGCGAACGGATTTCCGGCACTCGGCCGGGCGGCGCAGCTCTGTGTCGCCGCGCGCGAAAGGCGCGAGCATGTCGGCCCGCCGTCGGAACCGCAACTCTTCGTGGGCGCGGATGCGGCTCGACGAATTCCGCACTGGCGCAGGCGCCTCAGCGGGTGAGGCCACCCGTTTGTGCACGTTGGCGTAGCGCCTGGTCGGCAAGCACGCAGGCAAGCATGGCTTCGCCGACCGGAACGGCACGAATGCCGACACAGGGATCGTGACGGCCTTTGGTGACGATTTCGGTGTTGGCCCCCGCGGTGTCGATGGTGCGCATCGGCTTCAGGATCGACGATGTCGGCTTCACCGCAAAACGGGCAACGATCGGCTGTCCGCTGGAAATGCCGCCGAGAATCCCACCGGCGCGATTGCTCAGAAATTTCGGCCGGCCGCCTTCGCCCGCCCGCATCTCGTCCGAATTTTCTTCGCCCGATAGCGCCGCCGCGGCGAAACCGGCGCCGATCTCGACGGCTTTCACCGCGTTGATGCCCATCAGAGCGGCCGCGATCTCCGCGTCGAGCTTGGCATAAACGGGCGCGCCGAGCCCCGCGGGAATCCCTTCCGCCACCACCTCGATCACCGCGCCGCAGGAGGACCCCGATTTTCTCAGGCTTTCGAGATACTGCGTCCATGCGTCCACGGCATTCCTGTCGGGACAGAAAAACGGGTTTCGTGCCGTTTCGTCCCAATCCCAATTGCCGCGCGCGATGGTCTGGATTCCCATCTGCACCAGTGCGCCGCGAATTCGTACATCGCCGAGGACTGCGTTCAGCACCTTGCGTGCGACGGCGCCCGCGGCCACGCGAGAGGCGGTCTCGCGCGCGGACTGGCGTCCGCCGCCCCGGTAATCGCGCACGCCGTATTTCGCCCAATAGGTGTAGTCCGCATGGCCGGGGCGGAACTTGTCGCGATTGTCTTCGTAATCCTTCCCGCGCGCGTCCACGTTTTCGATCAGGAGCGCGATGGGCGTGCCCGTCGTCACCTGCGCTGCGGACTCGCGCTCCCGGAAAACACCGGAAAGAATGCGCACGCGGTCCGGTTCCTTGCGTTGACTGACGTGGCGGGATTGTCCGGGGCGCCGGCGATCCAGTTCCGCCTGGATATCCGTTTCCTCAAGCGGAATTCCCGGAGGGCAGCCATCCACCACGCATCCGATCGCGGGCCCGTGACTCTCGCCGAAAGTGGTGACGCGGAAGAGATGTCCGAAACTGTTGTGGCTCACACCGGCGCCTCAGCCGTTGTTCCGGGCCGGCACCGAGATATCGGGTGCATCCTCCGCCTTCATGCCCACGATATGATAGCCGCAATCGACATGGAGCACTTCGCCGGTGACGGCGCGCCCGAGATCCGACAGGAGAAACAGCGCGGTGCCGCCGACTTCTTCGGTCGTAACCGTCCGGCGCAGCGGCGCATTCAATTCGTTCCATTTCAGGATGTAGCGGAAATCGCCAATGCCCGATGCGGCGAGCGTCTTGATGGGACCGGCCGAAATCGCATTCACGCGGATCGCGCGCTTGCCGAGATCTTCCGCCATGTAGCGCACGCTCGCTTCGAGCGCCGCCTTGGCGACCCCCATGACATTGTAATGCGGCATCACTTTCTCGGCGCCGTAATAGGTGAGAGTCAGCAGGCTCCCGCCCTGCGGCATCATAGCATCCGCACGTTGTGCAACGGCGGTGAAGGAATAACAGGAGACGTTCATGGTCGCCGCGAAGTTTTCGGGTGTCGTATCGACGTAGCGGCCCTTGAGCTGCTCCTTGTCGGAGAAGGCGATCGCGTGAACGACGAAATCAAGCGTGGCCCAGTGTTCCCGCAGCCCCGAAAACACCGCATCGAGCGAGTTCGGCTCGGTGACGTCGCAATCGAGCAGGGCCGCCGGACGTAGCGGCTCGACGAGCGGCAGCACGCGCTTGCGAAACGTTTCTCCCTGATAGGTGAAGGCGAGTTCGGCGCCCTGCTGGTGCAGCACCTGCGCAATGCCCCAGGCGATCGAACGCTCGTTGGCGACGCCCATGACGAGGCCCCGCTTGCCCTTCATGAGACCTGCGGTCATCGCGTGATGCTCCTTCGTCTGCACAACATCCCCCAGCCGCCGCGCCGCAAAGGAAAGGTTCCCGCTAGGGCGGAACTGCGCCGAAAGCAAGCCGCGATCTATCCGAGCTTGGTGCGCGGATCATAGGAGGCGCTCCACGACTGGGCGAACGCCTTCAGCTCCGCATCCGGCTTTTCCGGAAGGTTGACTGCGAGACGCACGTAAAGATCGCCGGCCGGCCGGCTGCCATGTGCCGGGATTCCTTTGCCTTTGAGCCGGAGCGAGGTGCCGGTGTTCGACCCCGGCGGGACGGTGAGCGCCACCCGTCCGGTCAGCGTCGGGACCTGGACTTTGCCGCCGAGGACGGCCTCGCCCAGCGTAACGGGCAGGTCCATGCGCAGATCGTCGCCATCGCGGAGCAGCCAGGGATGGGGGGCGACCGAGACCGTCAGAAGCATGTCGCCGGCGGGACCGTTGTCACGACCCGGTCCTCCCTGGCCTTTCAACCGGATCTGCTGCCCGTCGCGCAGGCCCACGGGGATTCGGACGTCCATGTCGCGCCCGTCCGGCAACGATACCCGTCTGGTGCTGCCGCGCGCCGCCTCCTCGAACCCGATGGTGACCGCGAGCGCGTAGTCCTCGCCCCTGCGAGCCCGCCGCCGCCTGCGCCCGCCGCCGCCGAAGAGTTCGGAGAGAATGTCCTCGGGACGGAAGCCGCCTTCCGCCGCCGCGTCGTTACCTTGCCAGGTATAGTGAACATCGCCAGGGCCCGCGCTGCCGCCGAACGGGCCGCCGCGAAACCCCTGCGTCCCCGGGTCGAATCCGCGCGGATTGCCATTCGCGTCGATGACGCCCTGGTCGAACTTGGCGCGCTTGTCCTTGTCGCCGACAATGTCGTAGGCGGCGCTGATTTCCTGAAATCGCTTCTGGGCGGCGCTGTCGCCGCCGCGCGTGTCGGGATGATGTTTCTTCGCGAGCGCGCGAAAAGCCTTCTTGATATCGGCTTCACTCGCAGACTTGGCTACGCCCAGCACCTCGTAGGGGTCGCGCATGCTTTCTCCGACGCCTCTTCTTGTTCCGACACCAAACGATAGCGAAGACCCGCAGGCGCGGCCGCCCGGGCCGCGCCGCATCAATATAGGGAGCAAACCGGCTCCGCGTTAAGCCTCGTGCCCGGCTTTGCGGCCCGGGAGGGAGGTGCTATGCGGCGCGGATGAGCGAAATCGGCGGTCCTCTGGATGATGGTGGAATAGCGCCGGATGGCGATCCGTTTGCGCGCTTCGCGGGGTGGATGGCGGACGCGGCAAAAAGCGAGCCGAACGAGCCGGAAGCGATGGCCCTTGCCACCGTCGACGAGAATGGGCGGCCCGACGTTCGCATGGTGCTGCTCAAGGCCGCGGACGCGAACGGTTTCGTATTCTATACAAATGTCGAAAGCGCAAAGGGCCGCGATTTGCGAGCGCACCCGCACGCAGCACTCTGCTTTCACTGGAAGACCATCCGCCGCCAGGTGCGCGTGCGCGGGCCGGCAGCCCCGGTCGGCGATGCCGAAGCCGATGCGTATTTCGCGACGCGGGCCAAGGACAGCCAGATCGGCGCCTGGGCCTCGGCGCAATCGCGTCCCATGGAAGCGCGGTTCGCTTTGGAGCGCGAGATCGCGAAGTACGCGGCAAAGTATGCGCTGACCAAAGTGCCGCGGCCGCCGCACTGGTCGGGGTTTCGCGTGACACCGCTCGAGATGGAATTCTGGCGCAACCGCCCGTTCCGCCTGCACGACCGGCTCCTCTACCGACGGGCCTCGCCCGACGCGCCGTGGCGGACGGAGCGGCTTTATCCATGACGAGCGCTTCGCCCGCGATCGGCGCCGAGCGGTCGCGGCTCATGCAGCACGCAGCCTATGCGGCCGTCGCGGTTTCGGCTGTGCTCGTTCTCGTCAAGGCCGCGGCATATATATTGACGAACTCGGTTGGAATGATGGCGGCGCTGGCCGACTCGGCGCTTGATCTGTTTGCCTCCTCGATCAACCTGATCGCGATTCACAGCGCGCTCGCGCCGGCCGATCGCGAGCACAGGTTCGGACATGGCAAGGCGGAGCCGCTGGCCGGCCTGGCGCAGGGCGCCTTCATCGCAGGCTCGGCGACATTTCTGGTCGTCCAGTCGATCGGCCGGCTCGTCTCGCCGCAGCGGCTCGAGCATGTGGGCATTGGCCTTGTCGTGATGGGCGCGTCGGTTCTCGCGGTGCTCGCGCTCGTGCTTTTCCAGCGCATCGCGGTGGCGCGGACGGGTTCGCTCGCGATCCGGGCGGATCGCGTGCATTACATCGGGGATATCGCGACCAATCTCGGTGTGATCCTCGGCATCGTGCTCGCGGGCGGCTTTGGGATTCTGGTCGCCGATCCGGCGGTGGGTCTGGGTGTCGCCGCGGCATTGGCGGCCAGCGCGTTCAACGTCGTGCGGCGGAGCTACGATCAGCTCATGGACCGCGAACTGCCGGAGGGCGAGCGGGCGCGCATCAAATCGATCGCCCTCGCGCGGCCCGAGGTCCGCAACCTTCACGATCTCAGAACCCGCGCCGCCGGGGTCAACAAATTCGTTCAGCTCCACATCGAGCTTGATCCCGACATCAGCCTGATGCGTGCGCACGAAATCAGCGATGCCGTCGAGGCCGACATTCTGTCGGCCTTTCCCGATGCGCAGGTGATCATTCATCAGGACCCGGCCGGCGTGGAACGCCCGCCGCCGCTCTCCCGCTCCTGAGCGTCGTCGCCATGCGGGAGGGAAGGGGCTAGGATCGGCCGATGAGCCCGACGAATCCTGCTTCGGAGGAACGGCGCACGCTCGTGCTGACCGGCGCGAGCCGCGGGATCGGGCACGCGACCGTCAAACGCTTCGCGAGTGCGGGCTGGCGCGTGATTACGTGTTCGCGCCACGCGTTTCCCGAGAACTGTCCGTGGGACGCGGGACCGGAGGATCACATCCAGGTCGATCTCGCCGACCCCGCCGACACGCAGCGCGCGATCCACGAAATGCGCGGGCGGCTCGTCGCCGGCCGGCTGCACGCGCTCGTCAACAATGCGGCCATCTCCCCCAAAGGCCCGCGCGGCGAGCGCATGGGCGTGCTCGCGAGCGCGATGGAAGTCTGGCGCCATGTCTTTGAAGTGAATTTCTTCGCGACCGTGTCGCTCGCCAGCGGGCTCATCGAGGAACTCGCCGCGGCCAGGGGCACGATCGTCAATGTGACGTCGATTGCCGGCAGCCGCGTCCATCCCTTTGCCGGTGCCGCCTACGCGACGACCAAGGCGGCGCTGGCCGCGCTCACCCGCGAAATGGCAGCGGATTTCGGCCCGCTCGGCGTGCGCGTGAACGCGATCGCGCCAGGGGAAATCGAGACCGCAATCCTCTCGCCCGGCACGGAGAAGATCGTCGACACCATTCCGCTGCGCAGACTGGGCCAGCCCGAAGAAGTCGCCAAGGCGATCTATTATCTGTGTACGGATCAGTCGAGCTATATCACGGGCGCCGAACTCCACATCAACGGCGGCCAGCACATCTAGGTGCCGACGGATGTTCAGGGCCGCGGCTTCTCTTTCCCGATTTCGCCCTTCCACACCTTCGCCGGGATCTCGTCCACATGGCCCGGCTGCAACTGGCCGAGGTGGAACGGGCCGAAGCGCACGCGGATGAGGCGCGCGACCTTGAGCCCGAGATGTTCCATCAGCCGCTTCACTTCGCGGTTCTTGCCTTCCTTGAGCTGTACCGAAGCCCAGGAATACATGCCGCGGCTGCGTTCGAGATCGGCGATCACGGGGCCATAGCTCACGCCGGCAATGGTAATGCCTTGCGCGAGCCGTTCGAGTTCGGCCTGCGAGATTTTGCCGAACAGGCGCACGCGGTAGTGCCGTGCCCAGCCGGCGGAAGGCAGTTCAAGGTTCCTGGCGAGCATACCGTCATTCGTGAGCAGCAGAAGACCTTCGGAATTCACGTCGAGACGGCCGACGGAGACTACGCGCGGCAGGCTCCTGGGCAGCGCCTGGAACACGGTGGGCCGGCCCTGCGGATCGCGATGCGTCGTCACCAGCCCGGTGGGCTTGTGATAGCGCCACAATCGCGTGCGTTCGGGTTCCGAAAGCGGCTTTCCATCGACCGCGATAACCTGATGCGCACCCGCGCGCGTACCGGGCGTGGTAACGGTCTGGCCGTCGAGGCTCACACGCCTGTCGGCGATCAGCTTCTCGGCATCGCGCCGCGAACAGAACCCCGCCCGCGCGATCAGCTTGGCGATACGCTCGCTTTCGGAATCGTTCTCGGGCATTTGTGGATACCATGCGGCCGCGCGCAGGCGCGTAGCACAGGGACACTGTGAGCGATACCGATCACATGGCGCTGGCACTCGACGAAGCGCGGGCCGCGGGCGAGCGGGGCGAAGTGCCGGTGGGCGCTGTACTCGCGGCCGACGATGGCCGCGTGCTCGCGAGGAACGGCAACCGGATCGTCGAGCGACACGATCCCACGGCGCATGCGGAGATGTTGGTGCTCCGCGAAGGCGCGGCGAAGCTGGGCAACGAACGGCTCGTGGGCAGCGCACTGTTCGTCACTCTCGAGCCCTGTGCGATGTGCGCAGGTGCTGCGAGCCTGGCGCGCGTGGCCCGGATCGTGTTTGCCGCCGAGGATCCGAAGGGCGGCGCCGTGCTGCACGGGCCGCGTCTGTTCGAGCAGCCGACGTGCCATCATCGCCCGTTGGTACTTCACGGTGAAGGCGCTGCGGAAAGTTCGGCGCTGCTCAGAGCGTTTTTCCTCGCGCGGCGCAACTGAATTCTCGGCGCTTCAAAACCACGGCAGCGCGAGCGCCGGAAACAGAAAGATCAGGATTTCGCGCGTGGTGACGAGCGCGATACCGGCGCCGACCAGAACGTCGCTCGCGAAGTGCGAATTGAGGAGCGCGCGGGTGAGCGCAAGATAGGCGGCGATCGCAAACCAGAGGACGGCGAGAGCGGGCAGGGCGGCCGCGAGCACGACCGCAACGCAGAAGATGGTCAGCGCATGGCCCGAGGGAAACGAATCGCTGCGCAGATCGAAGGTGAACGGGCGGAAGCCGTAGAGGCCGAGCTCGAGTTCGTCGCGCGGGCGGCGGCGGCCGAGCAATACCTTGATCGTGTGCAGGATGATGCTGGCCGCAGCGAGGCTTGCGAGAAACGCCTCGCTAACCTGCATCAGCCGCGCGGCAGCCTGTCCGGGGCCAAGAGTTTGCTGCCACGCCCAGGAGACGAGAAGTGCAAAAAGTGCGGCGGCAAGCCATAGCCCGCCTTTCGCCCAGTCGGTGGCGGCATGGAGCGCACGTTCGAACGGCCGGTTCACCGCCGCATGGAAGAGATGCACCGCCCGCCGGTCGATGGCGAAGGACGCCATGCCCAAAACGATCAGCGCGATTCCCGCCCACATCAGCACCGGACCTGATTGCCGCGCATGACGGGGCCTGTCAAACCGCGGCCCGTTGGCGCTCCCGCCGGCCGGAGATTTTCCGCTTCGGTTGAGGTTTGCGATGAAGGATGATGCCCGCCCGTGCGCGTGCGGCGCCGGTTGTGAGGGCCCCATGGATTTCGAGTATTCGCCGCGCCAGAAGGATTGGATGGAGCGCCTCGGCGCGTTCATGAAGCGCTACGTCTATCCCGCGGAAGATATTCATGCCGCACAGATGGAAGACGCGGCACGCAACGGCAACCGCTGGATCGTCGTGCCGGTCGTCGAGGACCTGAAGGCGAAGGCGAAGGCGGAAGGCCTGTGGAATCTGTTTTTGCCGCACAGCCCGTGGGGCGCGGGCCTGAGCAATCTCGAATACGCGGCGCTCGCCGAAACGATGGGGCGGGTGAGTTTTGCCTCCGAGGTTTTCAACTGCTCGCCGCCGGACACCGGCAATATGGAAGTGCTCGAGCGCTACGGAACGCCCGCCCAGCAGGAGCAATGGCTGAAACCGCTGCTGGCGGGGGAAATCCGCTCCGCCTTCGTGATGACGGAACCGGATGTCGCCTCCTCGGATGCGACGAACATCGCCACGCGGATCGAGCGCCGCGGCGAGCGCTACGTGATCAACGGCCGCAAGTGGTGGTCGTCGGGCGCGGGCGATCCGCGCTGCAAAATCCTGATCGTGATGGGAAAGACGGACCCCCACGCCGACAGATACCGGCAGCAGTCGCAGATCCTCGTGCCGATGGATACGCCGGGCGTGCGCGTGACGCGCATGCTGCCGGTGTTCGGTTACGACGACGCGCCGCGCGGCCATGGCGAGATCGTGTTCGAGGAGGTGAGCGTGCCGGCCGAAAACATGCTGCTGGGCGAGGGCCGCGGCTTCGAGGTCGCGCAAGGGCGGCTCGGACCGGGCCGCATCCATCATTGCATGCGCGCCATCGGTGCGGCGGAACGGGCGCTCGAGAAGATGGTGCGGCGTCTTCTCACGCGCGAGGCGTTCGGCAAGAAGATCGCGGATCAGTCGGTTTGGGAAGAGCGCGTGGCGAAGGCGCGAATCGAAATCGAGATGTGCCGGCTGCTCACGCTGAAGGCCGCCGACATGATGGACAGGAAGGGCAACAGGGCCGCGCGCGCGGAAATCGCCATGATCAAGGTCGCTGCCCCTCGCATGGCGTTGAAGATTGTCGACGATGCGATCCAGGCCTGGGGCGGGGCGGGAGTGACGACCGATTCGGGCCTCGCGCGAACCTATGCGAGCCTGCGCACACTTCGCCTCGCCGACGGTCCCGACGAGGTTCACAACCGCACGATCGCGCGCCTGGAATTCGCGAAATACGCGAAACGCGTCTAGTTGTTACGCCTCTCGACGGCCCGTTGCCTCGCGCTGTCGCACGCGACCCATCCAGGATGGCTTCTGGTCGAAAGAAGAGTGCGCGTGAACGTTGATCCGCGAGCGTCAACATGAAACGAACGCTTGATTTGTAGATCATTTCGGATTAGTAACGAACTCCAGGAGCGGGCAGGGGACCACAAGACGATTTGTTCGCGCGGTTCGCGCGATGCTTCTGCCTTATTTGGCTGCCAGGGGAACCCGCCGTCCATTCATCGGGCGGCGTGGAGGGGGCGCTGTGAGTACCTCGGTTCGTGCAAGTGCTGCACAAGAGATGTTCGCCACGGGTGTAGCCAGGGGGTTTTGCTGCGAAGATCCCCTGTCCGCTGAAGGTCAAAGGGATGCATCCGCGCCGCCCGCCTCAAAAACGGTGGTCTTCTTTGCAAATACGAGCTGGTATCTGTGGAATTTCAGATTGACGCTGGCAAAGCGTCTCCAGAACAGGGGCTTTCGCGTCGTCTTTGTAGCGCCGCATCATGACGATTTCAGCAGCCGCTTGTCCGGAGCGGGGGAATTCATCCCCATACGGATTTCCCGCGACGGCATGCATCCGGTGATGGAATTCGGCACGCTGATTTGCTTTTGGCTGCTCGTAAGGCGGTTGGATGCGCACGTTGTTCTCAGCTGGACGCCGAAGTGCAACATTTATGGGGGGCTGGCGTGCAGGAGCCTCGGAATTCCGATCATTCCGAACGTCTCGGGGCTCGGCTCGGCTTTCGTCGATCCTACCCGATTGGCCCGCATCGTCGCGTACTTGTATCGGCATGCGTTCAAGAAGTGTGGACCTGTCTTTTTTCAGAATTCCCAGGACATGGAAAACCTGATCGATTGGGGATGCATCGGGCGCAATTCCGCGAAACTGCTGCCTGGTTCAGGAGTGGACCTTAATCGCTTCATCCCCGGCAGCATGGACGCGCTCGAAGAAAGGGATCAATTCGTTTTCCTGTTCATGGGGCGCCTGCTGCGGGAAAAAGGCCTGCGCGAACTTGCGACTGCCATGCGCCGCATACGCGAGGATGGATTGAAGGCCAGGCTGTTGGTGGTGGGCTTTGTCGACAAGGCAAATCCATCCGGACTCGATGCGGTTGAGCTCGATGCGTGGGTGCAGGAAGGGTTGCTTGAACATCTTGGGGAAACCGATATGCCCGAGTCGTTCTTCTGCCGCGCCGATTGCGTTGTCCATCCATCGTTTTATCGCGAAGGCCTTGCGCGTGTGCTGCTCGAGGCCGCGGCGTGTGGACGGCCTGTCATCACCACGGATGTAGCCGGATGCAGGGAGGCTGTAGTCCCCGAGGTCAGTGGCTTCTTGTGCAAGCCCCGCGACGCCGACTCGCTATATGGTGCCATGAAGCGAATGTTGCTACTTCCCGGAAGCGTGCGGCAAGAAATGGGAGTTGCGGCTCGAAAGCACATGGAACGCGGCTTCTCCGAAGAAATCGTGATCGAGTCGTATTTCGATGCGCTGCACGCAATAGCCGCGTGAAGGCAAGACGGATGGCAGCGGCGCGGGTAGTGCCGGGATTGCGACTGACAGAGCGGAACGACGGGGCTACATTCGATGACCGGCGTCGAGGCGAATTCAGCATGACGTTTCCATGTGCGGCATAGCCGGGCTGTGGGACGGCCGCGGCACGCTTGCGCCGGAGCAGGCGGCGGCCGCGGTGCGCCGCATGACGCGGGCCATCGAACACCGCGGGCCCGACGGCGAAGGGTTTTACGAGGACCGCGACGCCGGCATTCACCTCGGCCACCGCCGCCTTTCCATCATCGATGTCTCGCCGCTCGGCCGGCAGCCGATGCTCTCGGCGAGCGGCCGTTACGCCATCACCTACAACGGCGAAATTTATAATTTCCGCCAGCTGCGCGCAGAGCTCGAAGAGCTGGGCACCCAATTCCGCGGCCACTCCGACACCGAGGTGTTTCTCGCGTCGGTCGAGCGCTTCGGCCTTCGCGAGGCCGTGACGCGCGCCAACGGAATATTTGCCTTCGCGATATGGGATCGTTCCGAGCGCGTGCTGACGCTCGTCCGCGACCGGCTCGGTGTCAAACCGCTTTATTTCGGCTGGGCCGGCGGCCGGTTTGTCTTCGGCTCCGAACTGCGCGCGATCGCGCATGCGCCGGCGTTTTCGGGCGCGATCGACCGCGATGCGCTCGGCTGGCTGCTCCAGCGCGGCTGCGTGCCGGCGCCGCACGCGATCTATGAAGGGATCCACAAGCTCGCGCCGGGCGGAATGATGCGGATCGATTCCGCGTTGGCAGGCTCGCCGGCGAGCCGCGAAGAGGCGGTGGCGGCGACGGAGCTCTACTGGTCCGCGGCCAGGGTGGCGGAGGAGGGATGCCGCACCCGCCTGCGGAGCAGCTACCGCGACAATGTCGAACATCTCCACGCCCTGCTTGCCGACGCGGTGGCGCTGCAGATGGAATCGGATGTTCCTCTCGGTGCATTCCTTTCCGGCGGCGTCGATTCCTCCACTGTCGTGGCGCTCATGCAGGCGCGATCGGGCCGCCCGATCAAGACGTTCAGCATTGGTTTCGACGAGCGCGAGTTCAACGAAGCACACTATGCGGCAGCCGTCGCCAAACATCTGGGCACGGACCACACCGAACTCTATGTGACGGCCGGGCAGGCGCGCGAGGTGATCCCGAGGCTGCCGACGATCTTTGACGAGCCGTTTGCGGATTCCTCGCAGATACCGACCTTCCTCGTCTCGCAACTTGCGCGTCGGCAAGTCACCGTCAGCCTCTCCGGAGACGGCGGCGATGAGCTGTTTGCCGGCTACGACAGGTATGTCTGGGGCCGCAGGTTTCTCTGGCAGTTCGATCGCGTTCCTGAAGCCTGGAGGCGGGGGGGTGGCCGCAGCCTGCGCGCTTCTCCCGATAAGTGGGCCGCTGCCATGACACTTGCGCAGCCGGTGCTGCCGCAACGGTGGCGCGTCAAGAATGTGCGGAACAAGGTGGACAGGCTTGCCGATGTGATGTTGGCGCAGTCCGCACTCGCGGTGTACGACCAGCTGCTGTCGCATTGGAAGGCGGCCGAGACGCCGGTCCTGGGCGGGCGGTCGGCGCAATGGGTGTGGCCGCCGGTGGTGTCCCGCGGCATAACCGGCATCACCGAGCAGATGACGTTCGCCGACCTCGTCGATTATCTTCCGAACGACATCCTGACAAAGGTCGACCGTGCGAGCATGGCGGTCGGACTGGAGGCACGGGTGCCTCTTCTCGATCATCGCGTCGTGGAGTTGGCGTGGCGCCTTCCGCTCCGCGCCAAGATCCGCCATGGCGTAAGCAAATGGGTCCTGCGGGAAGTGCTCAACAAATATGTACCCCGCAGCCTCATCGAGCGGCCGAAGCAGGGTTTCGGAGTGCCCTTGGGGGAGTGGCTGAGAGGGCCGCTGCGCGATTGGGCGGAGGCGCTGCTCGATGCGCGCCGGCTTCGCGAGGAAGGTTTCCTCGATCCCGAGCCGATACGCAACAAATGGGATGCCCATATGCGCGGCATTTCGAGCGAGCATTACAGGCTCTGGAATGTGTTGATGTTCGAGAGTTGGCTCGAAGAAAGTTCAGCGCGTCCGCGCGCCGGAACCTTCGCGCCGGCCAGGGCGCGGGAGCAGGATTTCGGGGCGGCTGCCCATGCACAGGCGTGACGGGGCTGCGTTCGGTCCGCCGGGTAGCGGACGTTTGGTGGTCGAATTTGAAAATTCTGCACGTCATCACGGGCATCGGTGCCGGCGGAGCCGAAACGGCTCTGTGCAGGCTAGTCGAGAGTCTCCGTCCGCCCGACTACGAGCACTTCGTGGTCGCGCTGAACGCTGCGGGGGTGAATGGCAGCCAGAGCGGCCGGGTTGGCGCGGCCGGCGCATCGCTTGCAAGCCTGGATCTCAGACCTTCTGCGCCCAATCCGCTGGCGCTGCTCAGGCTGCGCCGTCTCGCGAAATCCTGGGCGCCCGATGTGGTGCATGGATGGATGTATCACGCCAATCTGGCGGCGGCGCTGGCGTGCGGTTCGGTTCCGCTCGTCTGGAGCATCCGCCAGACGCTCTACAAGAACAACCGCGAAAAGCCTCTGACGTGGCTCGTGATCCGCGCGGGCGCCTGGCTGAGTTTCAGGCCGCGGGCGATCGTCTACAACGCGCGCCTCAGTGCTTTGCAGCACACGGCCTATGGGTATCGCAGCCATCGCGCCCGGGTGATCGACAACGGCATCGATGTCGACGCGTTCAGGCCCGACGCTTCGTCGCGGCTTGCCGTCCGCGCCGAGTTGGGAATCCCCGAGCGGGCCTTTGTGCTCGGCCATTTCGCGCACTGGCGGCCGATGAAGGATCACGCGAATGCCGTGAAGGCGGCCGCCCAACTTGTCAGGATGCATCCCGAGGCCGTCTTCGTGTTCGCAGGCGAGGGGATGGACACACGCAATAACGAATTGACCGCGTTGATCGCGGGGCACGGTCTTGCGGGCAACGTCAGGCTGTGCGGCCGCCGGAGCGACATGGCCAGAATCATGGCCGCCGTCGATCTCGGTTATTCCTCGTCCGCGTGGGGAGAGGCGTTTTCCAACGCGATCGCCGAGACGATGGCGTGCGGCGTTCCCTGCGTGGCGACGGATGTCGGCGCGGCGCGCGAGATCATCGGGGATTGCGGCATCGTTGTTCCGCGATCCGCCCCGACGGATCTGTGCGGGGCCTGGCGGACAATCCTCAACATGGATTCCAATACGAAGCGCGCGTGGTCGGAGCGTGCACGTGCGCGAATCGCGAAGCATTACTCAATTGGCTCCTGCGCGGGCGCTTATGCGAGGCTATACGGTGAGCTTTGCGAGCAACCCGGTCGCATTGGCAGGTAATGAAGCTACGCAAGCAGGTGCAGGCCATGATTCGACCCGCAAGGTGGTTCATCAGTGCCAATCTCGCACTCAGCCGCTCTTTCGAACGGCTGCTGCCAAAGTCCTATCAAATCGACGGCTACAGGTATTTCACGGATACGATAGTCCCGACGCTTCTCAGGAGCGGAGAACGCGTGGTCGATTGCGGTGGGGGCAAGAAACCGCTTGTCAGCCTCGAGGAAAAGCGTCGGCTGCAACTTACCTACATCGGCGTGGATATCGACGGCAGCGAACTCGCCAAGGCTCCGGCTGACGCGTACGACGCCGTGTGCGTGTCGGACATAACGCGATCGTCCCATGCCCTGGATGCGGATCTCGTGATTTGCCGGGCGGTCATGGAGCACGTCAGGTCTGCGGAAGGCGCGATGAGAGGTCTTGCCGCCATGCTGAAGCCCGGGGGCACCGTGGCGGTATTTCTTCCGAGCAGACGCGCATGCTTTTCCGTGCTCAACCTTCTGCTGCCCGAATCCGCAAAGCGCCGGCTTTTGTTCTGGATATATCCGCACATGGCTTACTGCCAAGGATTTCAGGCCTACTACGACCGCGCGACGATACCGGAATACCGACAGATCTGCGCAGAGGCGGGATTGCAGGTCCGGCAGACCTACGCATTCTACTGCAGTACCTATTTCCAGTTCTTTTTCCCTCTGCATCTCGTTTGGCGCGGTTGGATACTCGTTGCCCGGGCGCTATTTGGCGAAGGCGCCGCCGAGACCTTTGTGGTGATCGCGCAGCGGCTCGAGGCACCCGCTTTCATCAATAAGTGAGTCGGCCCCACTCTTCGACGGGGTCGGGGTGAAGCGCAATTTTTCGTCCTCATGCCGAGCGTGTCGAAGCATGCGGACATAACGACGTGCGACACTTAACCCCGATTCAAGGTACCGGGCGGGCACGTGGTGCCGGTGACGCGGGAACCGGCGTCGAGCGGCGCCGAATTGGAATCATCGCGGCGCCAGGCCATAGCCCGCGAATACGCTCGCGACGTGGGAATCCGCAGCCTCGGCGGCCGCAAGGTCGGCCTGGCCGCCCGTGTCGCCCGCGCGAAGCCGCGCCAGGCCCCGGCCATAGCGCGCCGAGGCGTTCGCGCTCCTGGCGAGAACGGCATCGTAATCCGCGATGGCGCTCGCGATGTCGCCGCGCCTGAGTTGAACGAGCCCGCGAGCGTCGAGATAATCGGCGTCGCCCGGTGAGAGGCGGAGCGCCGTGTTGCAATCGGCGAGCGCCGCATCGAGCCCGCTATTGGCTTCGGCGTTGGCGAGGCAACGGTTGGCGAAGGCCGCTGCGGCGAGTGGCTCGAGCGCGATGGCGCGCGTGTAATCCGCGATGGCGCGGGCGTGCTCGCCCTTGTCGTCAAGGGCGATGCCGCGATTGTTGTAGGCTCGCCAATCGGCGGCATCGCGTGCGAGCGCGCTGGTGTAATCCTCTATGGCGCGGTCGTGATCGCCCTCATCGTTGTAGGCAAGGCCGCGGCCGTCGAGCGCGGTCGAATCGTCGGGATCGAGCGCGAGCGCGCGGTCGAAATCGGCGATGGCGCCGCTGTCGTCGGACTTGCTCAGCGCAGTTGTGCCGCACAGCGTCATAAGACCGGGTTTTGCGGGCCTCAGCGCAACCGCGGCGTCGCAATCCGCGCCCGCGTGTTGGTAATCTTCCGCTTCGAAATAGGCGAGAGCCCTGTTCTGGAGCAGGTCTGCGTCGGTAAGGCCGAGTTTTGCGGCCGCATCGAGGTCGGTCAGCGCGCGATCCGGCATTTCCTCGCGCAGCCACACGAGCGCGCGGTTGTAGTAAGCGTCTGCATTCTGTGGCGCCAGGCCGATCGCCCGGTCGAAATCGGCGATTGCGCGGTCGTCGTCGCGCAAGACGTATCGGACGATTCCGCGATTGTCGAAGAAGCGGGAATCTCCGGGCATCAAACGGATCGCCGCGTCGTAGTCCGCGATCGCGCGCGCCATATCGCCGTTGCCATATTCCGCAAGACCCCGGTCATACCAGGCCCACGCGAAAGCGGGGTCGAGCTGGAGCGCGCGATCGTAGCCGGCAATCGCGCGGCCGCGGTCGCCCTTGAGATGCCAGGCCCGGCCAAGGTCGAACCAGATCGCGGCCTCGTCGTCGTGATCGAGACCGCCGATCCGGATCAGGGCATTGCAGGCCGGGATGACAAGTTCTGGAGAAATGGCCGCGCTATCGCATGCCGCCATGTTCGCCGCGACATTTCCGGGCAGGGGCGGTTCGCCGGGCGAAGTCAACGTCGCCCAGACTGCCAGCGATACGGCAAGCCCGTAAGCCATCCGATTGCTCCGGGACTTCTACATCGGCAATCCGCGCCCAGAGGTGGCTTGGCCACACCCGGCGCGCTGCTTCCGCATGGTCGCATACCACCGGCAAAGCGGACAGAGTATTCTTGTGCAAATTCACGCGATCGGTATTCTGCCCTTGGGCGCAGAGCAGGTCACAAGCGGAATAGCGGTCCTGCGGGACAGGCTCGCGCGACCATCTCGCCAAAAAAGGGGGCAATCATGGCAAGTCCGGCCACGAAGTTCGTCGCTTGTGTTCTGACGGGTCTGCTCGGTGCAGTCTTTGCCGGAGCGGCCTGCGCCCAGGTGAACGTCACCACCTATCACTACGACAATTATCGCACGGGCTGGAATGCGAACGAAACGAACCTGACCCAGAGCAACGTCAACAATTCGTCGTTCGGATTGCTGGCAACGGTGCCGCTTGACGACCAGGTCGATGCGCAGCCTCTCCTTGTCAACGGCGTGACGATCGGCGGCGTGCAGCACAACGTCCTTTACGTCGCAACAGAGAACAATTCGGTCTACGCCATCGACGCGCAGAGCGGGACCGTCCTTTTGCAGACCAACCTCGGTACGCCCGTCAGCTGGCCCCAGGGCTGTGGCAACAACGGCCCGAATGTCGGCATCGGTTCCACGCCCGTGATCGATGCCGCGAACGGCATCCTTTACGTCATTGCCTACACGCTCCAGAACTCCACGCCCACCTACGTCCTTCACGCGCTGGCGCTGGGCACGCTGTTGGACAGCGCTGCGCCGGCGGTGGTTGGCGCATCCGGCACGCTGAAGAACGGCAGGATCTATCAGTTCAACGCGTCGACGCAGAGGCAGCGCGCCGCGCTCTTGCTCGCCAACAATACGGTCTATGCCGGCTTCGCCAGCTTCTGCGACTTTGCAGCCAACGACTCGCGCGGCTGGGTGCGGGGCTGGCAGGGCGGCACGCTTGCGCCGCTCGCCGCAAGCAAGCTGACCAATGTCCGGCCGCGGTCGCCGGACACTTTCTTCCTGTCGTCCGTGTGGATGTCCGGCTACGGCCTGGCGGCGAACAGCGCCGGATCGGTCTATTTCGTGACGGGGAATTCCGACTACAGCGGGACGACCTACGGGAAAACCAAACGGAACGGTACGCTTTTGGACTTGACAAGAATCTAGGAGTCTCCTAGATTCAATGGGCCAAGCAGGGGTCCGGCCCATGAATATCCTAGACCTTTTCCAAAGTTTCCAAACCCAAGAACAGGCGGTCGAGTATCTCGAAAAGGTCCGCTGGCGCGGGGAGCCGTCCTGCCCATACTGCGGCAGTCTGGCGGTTGGCAGACATGCCAGTGCCGATCGAAAGGGCCAGCGCTGGCAATGCCGCGATTGCACGCGCGCGTTTGCCGTGACGGTAGGAACGATCTTCCATGGGACGCATATCCCGCTGCAAAAATGGTTCTTGCTGATTGCCCTGATGCTGAATGCGAAAAAGTCGGCCAGTGCCTATCAGATCGCGCGCGATTTGGGGATGCGACGCCCGACCGTTTGGAGCATGATGCACCGCGTCAGAACGGCCATGGCGAACGATCCGTCACAGCAGGGACTTCTCTACGGGATCGTAGAGGCCGATGAAACGTACGTTGGCGGCAAGCCGCGCAAAGGCAACAAGCGCGGCGGTGACAAACCCAACAAACGGGGCCGTGGCACCAAGAAAACACCCGTTGTTGGTGTTGTGGAGCGTGGTGGCAGAGTTATCGCGCGCCCCGCAAAACCCGGCCAGCTTTCGGCCAAGGGGCTATCAAAATTCATCTCTCGATTTGTGGACCCGCGCGGCACCCTGCTTATCACCGACGAATTTGGCGGGTACAACAAGGTTGGCGAAACGATGCTGCATCAGACAATCAATCATGCTGCGGCTTACGTCGATGGCATCATTCACACAAATACGATTGAAGGATTTTGGAGCCTCGTAAAAAGAGCGTGGTACGGCTCGCATCATCACTACAGCAAGAACTATATCAGCCTTTACGTCGCGGAGGCTTGGTACAAGTACAATTCTCGCGGCTCTGCCGATCCCTTTGGCGGTATGATTTCATCGATGGTTCGATCATGATGAATACGCTCTATTACGGCGACAATCTGACCATCATGCAAGAGAAGATGGGCAGACTTGGCATGGTGGATTTGATTTATCTGGACCCGCCGTTCAAGTCCGATGCCGGCTACAATCTGTTGTATCACAAATATACAGAACGTCCTGTGCCAGAGCAGGCGGAAGCGTTCAAAGATACTTGGGAGCTAGATGCCGCCAAGCGCGAACTGGCGAAATCAATGCCGGTTTTTATGCGGGCACACAAGATCCCGCCGTATTTCATCGAATTTTGGCGACTGTGGATGCACGGTCTAGCCGACGCCAATCCCCAGCTGCTCGCCTACCTAACGTACATGGTACAACGCCTTATCCTGTTGCAAGGCATCCTAAAGCCCACTGGCTCCATCTATCTCCACTGCGACCCGACCGCGAGCCACTACATTAAGGTGATGATGGACGCGATCTTTGGTCACAACAATTTTCGCAATGAAATAGTATGGAAACGTACGGGTTCGCACGGCGGATCAAAGCGATGGGGACCAATTCACGATGTAATTTTCTTCTACACAATGAGCGACAAGTACACGTGGAACCGTACTTTCCAAAAGTACGACCCAGAATATATGCGCGACTATTACAGAGAGAAGGATGAGCGCGGGGCGTTTCAATTGGTGTCGTTGACAGGAGCCGGTGTTCGCACCGGAGAGTCTGGAAAGGCGTGGCGCGGCGTTGACCCCACGGGAACGGGGCGTCATTGGGCCGTTCCATTGCGGGCCTTGCGAGCAGCCTATCCCGACAAGGATTTGGCCGGACTTTCAACGCAGGAAAAACTGGACCTTCTGGACGAGGCTGGCCTTGTTTATTGGCCAGAGCGCGGCTCTGTACCACGCCAGAAACGATACTCAGACGAAAACCCCGGTGTACCTATTCAGGATATCATCACCGACATAGGGCCGCTTTCTTCACACTCAGAGGAGCGGCTTGGATATCAAACACAAAAACCGACGCCGCTACTGGACCGTATCATTCAAGCGTCCAGCAATCCCGGTGAGGTGGTATTCGACCCATTCTGCGGGTGTGGTACAACGATGTATTCTGCGGTGAAAAACAATCGAAAATGGATAGGGTGTGATATCGCCATTCTTCCCATTAGATTGGTGCGTGAGCGGCTGACGGAAGTGTACAGACAAGTTGAGGGCGTGAACTTCGTTGTCGATGGGATTCCCGTTAGCGTCGAGCAAGCACAAGAGTTGGCACAACGTGACCCGATGCAATTTCAGCATTGGTTCGTCGAGCGCGTTGACGGTTTCCCGATGCAGAAAAAGGTTGCCGATCGCGGCATTGATGGCCGCATCTATTTTGAGACAATTGAGCGGGGAAAGTCAGTACTCCGCGAGGCAATTCTGTCTGTAAAGGGCGGTCACCTTCGGCCCTCGGATGTTCGCGATCTTCGCGGCGTTATGGAACGTGAGGGTGCGCCGATGGCCGCGCTACTAACGATGAAAGAGCCCACCAAGGCAATGAAGCAAGAGGCCGCCAGCGCGGGGCTCTATGAGTACAATGGACTGCGATATGAGCGCCTGCAAATTCTCACGGTGCGGGACGTGCTGGAAGGCAAGCGAACCGTTCAAGCCCCGAGCAAGATGGGCTCACGCATGGCCACGGCGGGCCAAGCTGCGATGGCGCTCTAACGTCTTGTTTTGAGCACCAACTTTCCGACGCGGTGCGGATTGCGAGAGTGCTCCGAAAGGGCGGCTAGGAGTTTATCTGCCGCTTCCTTGCCGTACTTCGGGTGCAGGACATTCATTTCGAGATCGGTGATTACGATCACTCTCTGCTCAATTGAGCCGTCGGGATGAATGATCCATTTCGGATCGGGATAGGCGTCAACTACGTGCGGAATGTCGATTAAGGCCATGGTATGCACCCATAAAGGCCAAAGCCCCGCTTGGATGGCGGGGCTTTGGGAAGTCGTTTTACTCGCGTCTCCAGCGGGCTATGCCCGCAATCAAGAACCCGACGGGCCTAGGCCCGGTAGCGTTCGGGAACTTGAGGCGGCTAGCCTATAGGCACCAAACCCTTAGAACAAGTGAAAACCAGGATATGGAGACGCGAGTGAGGATTCGAACCCACGACCCCGCTACAGGGACCCCGGAGTGCAAAACCGGGTGCATTACCGCTCTGCCATCGCGTCACCACAAAATATGGACGAAAGCGGCCCTGTTGTCCAGTATTTTCTCGGAATCGCCTACGAATCGTAAGCTGTTGATTTCGCTGAAAGATTCATGTGCTTAGTCCAAAAGCGTACCGTTCCGAAACCAAAAACATCGCCGAAAGCGCGGCCGAAATGAGCGGTGATCTTTCCACCGTCCAGGGGCTGTTCACTCCGGCCGACCACGGCGCGCTCGACCAGGGCGATGAGGACTTCGGCTCCGGCGGCCTGATGCTGTTGCCTCCGCAGCCGGGCACGTTTCCGGACATCGCGGCTGCGGCCGGGAAGGATGGCAATCTCTATCTGCTCAACGCCGACCATCTGAGAAGGGAATTCGGTGCCTATCAGATCGGAGGGTGCTGGTGCGGACCGTCCTATTATCAGGGAAGCGACGGCTCGGCGCGAATCGTGACGAGCGGAAACACAACGGTCGGCGTCTGGAAGCTGTCGAGCCAAGGCAGCCCGAGCCTCACCCCCGTCTCGCGCTATGGCGGCATCGCCGACGGCATGGACCCCGGATTCTTCACCAGCGTGTCCTCCAACGGAACCGCGGCCGGCAGCGCGATCGTGTGGGCGGTCGGGCGGCCGGTGAACAACTATCCGGCCGATGTAAGCCTTTATGCCGTCGATCCGGACAACGGCACACTCCTGTTCAGCGAAGTTGCGGGACAATGGCTGAATACCGGCGGCAATTCGAACATCGTCCCCGTCGTGGCGAACGGATTGGTTTATGTTGCGTCGGATCAGACCCTCACCATTTTCGGCCTCGGAGGTACAGACAAGCCTCGCATTCCGGCGATTCGGCGTATCGACCTGCGTGCGCCTCTCGCGCCGGGCGAACACGAGGTCTTCGCCACGGTGGTGCGCGCGAAGGCCTCGTCGATCCTTGCTCGCAAGCGCGGGGGCACGATGGTCCGCATCGATCCGGCGAACGCGAAGGCGAACCACCGTTTCGCGGAGTCGCCGGTCGGCAGCACGCTCGCGGCGGTCGGCACCTTCGACAAGGCGGGCGTGCTGGACGCCAATGAAATCCGGCACGCGAAGAACAATCCCGCGATGTGGCCGACGGATCGCTGAAGGCGCAACGCGGCTGGGCGGAGAGTGACATGTTACGCCGGCAAGGAAATGCCGGCGCCCGATGAGCGCGCCGAAACCGGAAACGCTTAGCGGCCCTCCGACAAAGCCGAGGGAACATCCGGCCCGTCGCGCGACTGCTTGCGCCGCCCGCCGTACCAGGCCAACGAACTGGCGACCGCCAGGAAATCCAGCAGCCAGTCGACGGCGTGGTTGATCGAAGCAGGCAGAACGAAGGACGCAACGAAGAACGACAGCGAAGCCACGAGGAGGAGCGGCCGCCACGGAATCCGGTAAGCGTGACTCCGGCGTCGTTCCTGTTTCCACGCCTGCAATTCGTCATCCACGGAAGGGTGGGGTGGGGTTGCAGGCTCCGCGAGAGCCGCTGTTTCAGGCCTCTCGGTTGACGCGCGACGCGGTTTGCTTGCTTCCGCAATAGCTTCGCGGGGAGCCGTGCCGAAGCCGGGCCGCCGCCCGAATGTCCTGGAGTTCGTCATGATCGCCCGTAGCGCCGCATCTTTTCAATGTCGGGTTTACGGCTCGTTACCGATTCCCATTTGCCGATCACGCCCGCGCGGCGCCGTAGTAGAGCGTGACGGTGTGTTGGGCTTCGGCAAAGAACAGCCAGCGCTCGACAAGCACCCCCGCGGTCGCGAGGGGCGCGGCGGCGGCGAACAGGACAATACGCGGGATTCCCCCGAGGAGCAGCCCGGCGAGTTCGCAAACAATCGGCACGGCAAACGCAGCAAGAAAGGTCAGCCCACGCAGGCGCGCGGCGTGCCGGCGGGCGACGCGATAGCCCATTTCCTTCAACAGATAATTCTGGCTCGTGTGCGGGGAATCGAGCAGTCGCACGGGGCCGGCGAGGCCCGTTGCAGTTTCGGCGGTGCTGCGGCTCCCCGCGCGATCGATATGTCGCCAATAGCCGGATTTGAGCAGCCCGGCAGGGATGACGAGAGCTGCCGCGAGACAGCCGAACAGGAGGCTATCGACGTGGAAGATAGCTGCCGTCGCGGCGAGCCAGAAGGCACCCGTCATGGCGGCGAGCGAAAGATAATTCGGCAGTACCCAGCCGTTCGCCCAGCGCGGGACCGGCTTTAGCGAGCGATAGATGTAGGCCGAGCAGACCACCGTCACGAGCGCGCCGAGTGCTGCCGCCGCAGCGCATGCAGCCCAAATCCCATCGCTGCGCCGGAAAAACACGAGACCGATACCGAAGAGAAGCGCGGGCACGTAAGTCGCAATCGAGGCCACGCCCTCGCGCGACAGCCAGGAGGAGCGCCATTGCGAGAGGGCGCGCCAGGCGCGTTCGGGATGGCCGAGATGAAAGGTCGATGAAATCAATCCGAAGGTGGTGAACAGAAGCGAGAGCGCGAGGGTCGCCGGCGCGAAGACGCGGTCGGCCGGCAATGCGCCGGCGACGGCAAATACGCCGAGCCAGAACAGCATCCCGTAGCCCGCACCGGTCGCGGTGGTGAAGAAGATGACGGAGAGCGCGGGATGCATGTGATCAGCGCGAGAGCAGACGATCGATGAAACCCAGGATGCCGCCTGCTTCTAAGTCGCGCGGCGCGAGCGCCGCCGGTTTCTCGGTGTCGGCTCGCGCGCGCGGCGGCAGATAGCGGTTGACCGGCTTATAGTCGAGTTCCGGCATGGCGGCGTAGCCGCCGCGCGACTCGACCAGCCGCGACACGCTCGAGTCGGGATCGCCGAGATCGCCGAAATGGCGCGCGCCGGCCGGGCAGGTGGCGACGCAGGCGGGAACGCGGTCTTCGACTACGAGCGCCTCGTTGTAGATGCGGTCGATGCAGAGCGTGCATTTTTTCATCACGCCTGCGTCGTAGTCGTATTCGCGCGCGCCGTAGGGGCAGGCCCAGGAACAGAGCTTGCAGCCAATGCAGAGATCCTCGTTGACGAGCACGATGCCGTCTTCCGCGCGCTTGTAGCTTGCGCCGGTCGGGCACACCGTCACGCAGGCCGGGGTTTCGCAGTGATGACACGAACGCGGGAAATGCACCGTGCGGCCCGCGCTGCCGCTGCCCGTCTCGTAGCTATGAACGCGGTTGAACCACACGCCGTCCGGCTCCGCGTCGTAGGGCGCGATATCGGTCAGGGGCGCGGCCACGCCGCCGCTGTTCCATTCCTTGCAATGGACCGCGCAGGCGTGACAGCCGACGCAGGTGTCGAGATCGATGACGAGGCCGAGTTTCTTCGGCGAGGCCGCGGGAAGATCGGTCATGATTGGCCTTCCGCCCGGGCGCGGAACGCCGCGCCATAGCGCAGGATGGCGGGCCGCTCCGGCAAATCCGGCGGCAGGGCGAGCGGCTCGAATTGCGGTTCGGAAAGTTCGTTCGCGGCTCCCGCTTTTTCGATCGACACGCGCAGATCGTACCAGGCGGCCTGGCCGGTCACCGGATCGGCATTGGCATAGCGGTATCCGCCGGGCTGCGCCGGAAGAAGGTCGTCGATGAGATGGTTGACGAGGAAGCCGCGGGTAGCCTCGAGCGCATCGGGTGCGAGGTTCCAGGCGCCGCGGCGCTTGCCGATCGCGTTCCACGTCCAGACGGTGTCGGGGTTGACGCCGTCCATCAGCCGGATCTGCACGGTGATGCGCCCGTGACGGCTTGTGACATGCACCCAGTCGTCGTCCGCAAGCGCGAGTTTTTCGGCGGTCGCGCGATGCACATAGAGCCGGTTCTCGCCGTGGATCTGCCGCAGCCACGCGTTCTGAGAGCCCCAGCTGTGATACATCGCCATCGGCCGCTGCGTGATCGCGTGCAGCGGGAACGTATCGGCTCCTCCGTGTTCCTCGAAAGGCGGATACCAGAACGGCAGCGGATCGAAATAGGTCTCGATCCGCGCGCGGTGCTCGGGTGGCGGGCGTACGGCCCCATGACCCCGCGCGGCGAGCCGGAAGCGCTGCAGGGGTTCGCTGTAAAGCGCGAGCGCGATGGGTTCGATGCGCTCGAGAAAGCCCATTTGAACGGCCCACTCCTGATAGTCGCGATTGATGTGCTTGAAGTAGCGGCCGGCTTTCGGGATTTCCGCGCGCCAGAAGCAGCCGTGTTCCGTGTACTCTTCGAGCTGGCGCGGGTTGGGCGCGCCTTTTCCTTTCGCCTCTCCCTCGCTTCCCCGCCATCCGCCCAGCATGCCAATGCCCGGCCGGCGCTCGTGATGCACGAGATAGTCGGCGTAAAGGCCCGGATAGCGCGGCGATCCGTCGGCGTTTATCAGCCCGGGCAGGCCGAGCCGCGCGCCGAGTTCGATCAGCACGTCCTGGAACGGCCGCACGTCGCGGTCGGGCGCGATGACGGGCTGGCGGATCGCATCGGCCGCGCCGTCGGCATCGCAGATCGGGCGGTCGAGCAGCGAGATGCAGTCGAAGCGTTCGAGATAGGTCGTGTCGGGCAGCACGAGATCGGCGTAGGCGACGGTCTCCGAGTAATAGGCGTCGGAATAGATGATGTGCGGGATGCGGTATTCGCCGCTCGCGTCGCGGTCCGTCAGCATTGCCATCGTGCCGGCGGTGTTCATCGAAGTGTTCCAGGCGGCGTTCGCCATGAACAGGAACAGCGTGTCGATCGGATAGGGATCTCGTGCCCAGGCGTTGCGGATGACCAGATGAAACAGGCCGTGCGCGGCGAGCGGGGCTTCCCAGGAAAACGCCTTGTCGATGCGGGAGGGCTTGCCGTTCGCGTCGATCAGCAAATCTTCGGGCACCGCCGGATAACCCAGCGGCGGACCCGGAAGCGGTTCCCCGGCGCGCACGTCGCGGGCGCGGCCGGCGGGCTTGGGTCCCGGCGGAATAGCTTTGGGATAGGGCGGGCGGATACGGAATCCGCCGGGCGTTTCGATCGCGCCCAGAAGCATCTGCAGGATGTGAATCGCGCGTGCGCTGTGAAAGCCGTTCGAGTGGGCGGAAATGCCGCGCATCGCGTGCATGGATACGCCTCGCCCGACCATGCGCGGATGCGAGCGGCCCCAGACATCGGTCCACGCTTGTTCGATAATGACCGGTTCTTCGAAAGCCGCAGTCGCAAGTTCGGCCGCGATCCTGCGGATCGTACGGGCCGCAATACCCGTTTCGGCCGCGACGAGGTCCGGCGAATAGCGCGGTTCGAGACACCGCGCGACCAGCAGAGAGAAGGCGGGCACGGCCACCCGTCCGTCCGGGAGCTTGCATTCGCCGGATAGCGAGACCCGCACCGAAGGTTCGAAAGGCACTGCATCGCCGGAATCCCTGTCGCGCACCAGCGGGCGACCCGCGTCGTCGCGCGCGAACAGGCCGTCGTCGGCGCTTCCCGCTGCACGGATCACGAGCCACGGTGCATTGGTGTAGCCCGCGAGGTAATCGGCATCGACCTTGCCCGCGCGCAAAAGCTCCCGCGCCAGCGCCATCACGAAGAGACCATCCGTACCCGGACGGATGCCGATCCATTCGTCGGCGATCGCCGAATAACCCGTACGCACCGGATTGACGGACACGACCTTGGCGCCGCGCGCCTTGAGACGCCCAAGTCCGATCTTCAGCGGATTGCTGTCGTGATCCTCGGCAACGCCGAACAGAAGGAAGTATTTCGTCTGCTCCCAGTCCGGCTCGCCGAATTCCCAGAATGCGCCGCCGATCGAGTACATGCCGGCGGCTGCCATGTTGACCGAGCAGAAGCCGCCATGCGCGGCGTGGTTGGGCGTGCCGAACTGGCTTGCCCACCAGCCAGTCAGCGCCTGCGACTGGTCGCGGCCGGTAAAAAAGGCGAGCTTGCGCGGATCGGTCCGGCGAATGTCGCCCAGCCACTTGCCCGCGATCTCGAACGCTTCTTCCCAGCCAATCTGGCGGAACTCGCCGCTGCCGCGGGGGCCGACGCGCAGAAGAGGCGAGGTGAGCCTCGCCGGCGAATAATGCTGCATGATGCCGGCCGAGCCCTTGGCGCAGAGCACGCCGCGATTGACCGGATGGGCGCGGTTTCCCTCGATGTAGCGGATGCGCCCGTCGGTCAGATGCACCTTGATGCCGCAGCGACAGGCGCACATGTAGCAGGTGGTTTCCACCACGCGCTCGGCGATCGGCCGCGATGGCGGCGTGGGCGGTTCGGTTGCGCTCACGCCGCGCGCCGGTGGAATTGACGCATCATGCGCGCAGCAATGGGAAACCGGGAGCTGCCCCGGTTCCGCGGATGCGATTGTCGAAGCTCAGCATGACAAACCCGCGCACGATTCGGCACGGAGATTTATCGCCGACAGCGCGGTCGATGTCACCGCTCGCCACGTTCGGCGCCGAGCAATTCCTGGATGCTGTGTTGCGTGAGGATCGGAGCCGGTTCCCGCAACAATACCGCTTGCTTCTGCCGATTTGCCGGCGGCGCCAGCCTCAATTCGCCTGTGCGTGCGAGACGCTCGGGGCCCGATGCGGCGCCCTGATCGCGATGGGGCGGCACGAACTCGGCCGCGACCTGGCCGCGGTCGGTCACCGCCGCGGTTTCACCTCTGCGGGCACGCCGCACATGGGCGCTCAGATGATTTTTCAGCTGTCGCAACCCGACCGTTTCCATGCGGCCAAGGTAGCTTCGTGTAGCCACTCTCGCAAGGAGCCGGACCCGCACAGCAGAATCCGGCGCGACCGGAGCGCAGCACTACCAGTCTTGCGGCTCGTAGCCGTGCCACGGGTCCATGCGGGCGTCTTCCCAAGGACCGGATGCATAATCGGGCGGCGGCGGGCGCAGCCCGACATCCCAGGGTCCGAAACTGTCTTCCACGCGGAAATGCATGTCGGCGAGATCGCCTTCGTCGTAGCCGAAGCCGCCGGTATCGTAATCGTACATGTCATCGTCGCCCGCGACCGTCTCGGACGATTCGGGGAAGGAGCGAAAGCGGAAGCCTTGGTATGGCCGCCCGAAGCGGAAGCCTCGGAACGAGCGCCCGAAGCGGAAGCGGGCGAAGCCGGCCGCAACGGGATGCCGGTGAAATCCGCCGAAGTGCATAAATCCGCCGGCACCGCGACCGCCCATGGTGCCGTGTGCGTCGGCTCCCGCGCAGCCGAGCGCTGCGACGACCGCCGTCGCCAGAAGGAGCGTCATTGTCCGATGTTCCATCGCGAGATCCTCTGCCGAAGGTTTTCCGGTTAACAAAACGTAAAGAAGCACGTTTTGGCTGCATGGCGGTCCGCATTATGCTCGATTTGCAAAATCGGCCGTTTCGCCGCTGGGGAACAATTCGTGTCTGCTGTTCACAAGGTTTCGCGCAAGATGTTCGTGGCCGTTTTCGGCGCGGCGCTGTTGGCCTCGTTTGCGGCCGCCGCCGGCGAGAGCACCCTCTACACGTTTACCGATCAGGCGGACGGAGCTTATCCGTTTGGCGGGCTCACCCTCGACAGAAGCGGGAATCTGTACGGCGCGGCGAGCAGCGGCGGCGCGGGCGGGCAGGGCACGCTTTTCCGGATCGCGCCCGACGGAACATTTGCCGTGCTTTATTCCTTCGCGGGCGGCAATGACGGGGCTGCTCCGCTTTCCGCGCCGATCCTCGACCGTCGCGGAAATCTGTACGGCGTCACGGAAACCGGCGGCGGGGCGTGCAATTGCGGCGTCGTTTACCGGCTCTCGCACAAAGGCAAGGAGAAGGTGCTCCATGCCTTCACGGGAAAACCCGATGGCTTCGATCCTTTCGCAAGCCTGGCGATGGACAAATTCGGCAATCTCTACGGCACGACTCTCGATGGCGGGACCTACTACGGCACTGTGTACGAGGTAACCGCGGGCGGCAGCGAAAGCGTGCTCCATGCTTTCGGCGGCGGGAATGACGGCGACAGTCCCTATCCCGGCGTTGCGCCGGACCGGCGTGGCGATCTCTTTGGGTCGACCTCCTTCGGCGGCACGCACGGCTTCGGTACCGTGTTCAAGCTGTCGCCGGACGGGACCAAAACCGTGCTGTACAATTTCGCCGGCAGCGCCGACGCCGCGAGTCCCGGTTCCACGCCGATCCGCGACAGGCACGGCAACATTTACGGGCTGGCAAAATTCGGCGGGGGAAGTTGCAATTGCGGCGCTGTCTACAAACTCGATCGCAAGGGCAAGGAAATGCTGATTCACAGCTTCACAGGCGGCAGCGACGGATTCAGCCCCGGCTATGGTCTGACCCACGATGCGGCGGGCAACCTTTACGGCGTGACGACGGAAGGCGGCAGCACGAATTGCAGCGGGTACGGGTGTGGAGTGGTCTTCGAAGTCGCGCCGGGTGGGACGGAAACGATCCTCTACGTATTTCTGGGCGGCGCCGACGGATCGACACCCTACGCGGCGCCGGCGATGGATGGACAAGGCAATCTCTACGGCACGGCCGAATATGGCGGCGCGGGTTACGGCACGGTGTACGTCGTGACAAACCCGGATATCCCGCCGCTCGTACGAAAGTAACAACAGCCGCGGTTGGCCGCCTCACGGTTCAGCCTGCCAGGTCAGCACGAGATGGGCCGAGCGCCCGTCGATGCTGCCGCCAACGCTGCCGCCGAACAGAGTCACTCCTTGAAGTTTCAGAATCGCGAAATGCTTCGCGCCCCGGCCGGTGCCGATTCCCGCCATCCCGAAGGAAAGGCCGGGAATGGCGATGGGCTGCGCCCATCGGCTGTCGCGGGTATCGGAGGGGAACGGCTCGTCCTGGTCGCCGGCAGGCAGCGCGATCCGCTTCGCGTCCACAGCGGAGAGGTCGATTGGATGTTCGAGGGGGCGATCGGCGGCCGCGCCAAGGAGTAATGGCGTCGGCTGGGAGGGAGCGGCCACAGCCGGCATGGCTCCCACTACAATCGCCGTAACGAGCCAAGAAGCGCGCAACGCAGCCTCCCCACACCGGTGCAACGCCGTGGGCGGGAATCCGTTTCGTGGCGGCGGGGCCGGGAGGGCAAATCGCGCGCAGGGCATTTGCCGCGGTAGCCGTGCTGCCGCGCCCCGACGTCCGGCTACGCCGCGCGGGTGGCGTCGACAAAGCGTTCGGTGCCAGCGTCGAGTGCCCGCCGCGAACGGGCCGGCGCGCCGATCTCGTAGCGGACTTCGCGTGCGTGATCGGCGAGTGGCAGCGACGAGCTCGCCACAGAATTCCTCGAGCGGCAGCCTCGCCGGCATGACCGCGCCGCCCGGAATGGTGCCCCTAGCGAAGGCCCTTCAGCGCGGCCGCAGTATCGCCCGCGTCCTTCTTGGCCGTTGCCAGATCGGTTGCGGCAAGCCCGCTATTGGCCGTCGCGAGCACGGACTGAAGCTTCGCCTTCTGCGCCGGACTGGCCGCGTCCGGGATCGCGCCGTTCCCGGAATTGGCACACGGATTGAGTTCCTTCGCGTCGAAACCCGCCCCGCCCGGGCCGACGAGGCAATTGACCGTATGGTGGAGATGCATGTGAACGCCCGCGATATTGCCCGACCGGGCGGCAAGATTGGCGTGCATCGCCGCGGTCGTGATTTCCGCGCCGACATCGACGGCGAGCGCCGGGCTCGCGGCGAACGCGGTCGCGGCGCACAGAAGAACGGTTTTGATGTAGCCGGTTCGGCTCATGTTGTTCCCTCCACGGTGAAGCCCGTGCGTGCAACCATAGCAGGGTTTCAGCGGGTGGAGGTTGGGTTTGTCGGGCTCTTTCCTGTAAAGAGGCGTCCAATCGACCGAGAGAGGAAATCCGGATGATCGCGTTTCTGCGCTGGATGCGCGGCATTGCACTGGGCACGCTCAACGGCATCGCAAAGCTCGCATTCTTCGTGGTGCTGCTCGTCGTGGCACTCTTCATCGCGGGGCTGATCGAGGGCGACGGATTGCCCTCGAAAATGGTGCTCAATCTCGACCTGCGCACCTCTCCACCGGATTCCACCCATGCGCCGGAGCTGTTTTTTTCGCGCCGGACGCCCAGCGTGATGGATACGGTTCTGGCGCTCGACCGGGCCGGCCGCGATTCGCGCGTCAAAGGTGTGTTTCTGCAATTGGGCGGCGGCCTCTCGGTCGCCCAGGCCGAAGAGATCGGGGCAGCGCTGATCCGCTTCCGTGCCACCGGCCGGTTCGTCATCGCCTATGCGCAAGGATTTCTGGATGCCGGCCTTGGCGATTATCTGACGGCCGCGAGCGCCGATCAGATCTGGATGGAGCCGAAGAGTCCGTTCAGTGCGGCGGGGACGGGGGCGGGTGCAATCTTCCTGCGCGGCCTCTTCGACAAGATCCAGGCGGTGCCGCAGATCGTCAAACGCGCCGATTACAAGAGCGCGGCCGACATGTTCATGGAGAAAGGCTACACCGCGCCGGATCGCGAGCAAACGACGGCGTTCCTGCAATCCTGGTACGACAGTGCGGTCAGGGCCATCGCGGCCGAACGCAGACTCGATGCCAGGAAGGTCGCTGCGATTCTGCAGGCGAGCCCGCAATTCGCCGAGGATGCGTTGCGCGAGCATCTGATAGACAGGCTCGGCTATGACGAACAGGCCCGCAGCGCCGCCCGCGAGCGGGCCGGCTCCGCCAAGCTCGTTCCGCTCGGCGATTACTCACGGGCAACCGAGGACGAGGGGATGGCGGGCAACGGCCCGCACGTCGCGCTGATCGAAGCCTCGGGCGACATCGTGGACGGAACCGCCGATCACGGCGCGCTCGGCGGCAGCGAAGTGATCGCGGGCGACGACTACGCGCGGGCCTTCCGCAAGGCACGGCGCGACAAGAGCATCCGGGCCATTCTCTTCCGCATCGATTCGCCCGGCGGATCGGTCACCGCATCGGCGCAAATTCTCGAAGCGCTGAAGGCCGCACAGGCGGCCGGCAAACCCGTCATTGTCAGCATGGGGCCGCTTGCGGCCTCGGGTGGCTATTACGTCTCCAGCGCGGCGGACAAAATCGTCGCGGAGCCCGCCACGCTCACCGGCTCGATCGGCGTGCTCACGGGCAAAGTTTCGATCGGCAAGACGCTGGCGCTGATCGGTGTGGGTGCCGGCGACATCGGCGTGGGCAACAATGCCTTGTTCGATTCCGCGATCGAACCGTTCTCTCCCGCGCAGCTCGCGAGCCTCAACCGGCAGGCCGACGTCGTCTATGGCGACTTCATGCAGAAGGTCGCGGCGGGCCGGAAGCTTCCGCTCGCGCAGGTCGAGCAGATCGCCAAAGGCCGCGTATGGACGGGCGCCGACGCCAAACCGCGCGGTCTCGTGGACGATCTCGGCACCTTCTGGACGGCGGTCGGCGATGTGAAGAAGGCGATCGGCGTATCGCCGGATACCCGCCTCGTCTTTCGCGAGTATCCCGCACGGGAAGGCGTTTTCGAAGCTTTGGCCGAATTCTTCAGCGGCTCGACCGCGGGGATCCGGGCGGTGGAAGGTCTTTCGACTCTGATGAAGCGGCCGGCTGTTCGCGCCGTCACGGAATCGTTGGGCGAGATGCCGCGCGCGAACGTGGAATTGCGGGCCACGAATCTGCCCGTCCATTAGGCCGAGGTTCGAGAGATTCGATGTCCGCAGGCGTGGGAGTGAACGCACTCGCCGAACGGGCAGCCGAAGCGATGCGCGCCGGACGGGCGGACGATGCGGCGCGCCTGTGGGAACAGATTCTCGCGGTGTCGCCCGGCCACCCGCAGGCTTTGTTTCATCTGGGCCAGCACGCGCTTCTGCGGCGCGAACCGGAGCGCGCGCGCGACCTGCTCGAACGCGCAGGCCGTGCCGCGCCCCGCGAGCCCGCAATCCCGCTCAATCTTTCCTTTGTATTCCGGGCGACCGGCGACAGGGACGCCGAGATAGCCGCGCTTACCGCGGCACTTGCCATCGATCCGTATTTCTTTCCGGCGCTTCTCGCCAAAGGTCTGCTCGTGGAACGCATGGGCGAAAAGCGGCAGGCCGCGCGCATCTTCCGCGATGCGCTGGCGATCGCGCCGCCGGCCGAACAGTTACCGGCCGAATTGCGCGAAAAACTGAACTACGCGCATGCGCGCGTCGCGGAAAACGCCGCGGCACTGGAAAAAGAGTTAGATTCGAGACTTGCGCCTATACGCGAGCGTTACCGCGGCGAGTCGCTCGAACGCTTCGACGAATGCCAGGAAATCCGGTTGGGCCGGAAGAAAATCTATACCCAGCAGCCGAGCATGCTGCATTTTCCGCGGTTGCCGGCCATCCAGTTCTACGAGCGGACGGAATTTCCCTGGCTCGCGAATCTCGAAGCTGCGGCGGACACCATCCGCGATGAACTTCTGGTCGTGCTGCGCGAGGACGGCGCGGAGATGCGTCCATACGTCTCCCATCCCGCCGGCGCCCCGGTCGCCCAGTGGGAGGAACTCAATCATTCGCCGCGCTGGAGCGCATTTTTCCTGTGGGAGCACGGCTTGCGGATCGATGCGCATTGCGCGCGCTGTCCGCGCACCGCAGCCCTGCTCGAAACCGTCCCGATGATGGATTGCACGGGCTACGCGCCGACGGTGCTGTTCTCCATTCTGTCGCCGCACACGCACATTCCGTCCCATTCGAGCGTCACCAATGCGCGGCTTGTGGTGCATCTGCCGCTCATCGCGCCGCCCGGCTGCCGATTTCGCGTCGGCAACGAAATCCGCGAATGGAACTACGGCCAGGCGTGGGTGTTCGACGACACGATCGAGCACGAAGCCTGGAACGACGGCGACGAACTGCGCGTCATCATGATGATCGACATCTGGAATCCCCATCTGAGCCAGGCGGAACGCGAACTCGTCACCGTGCTTCTGAATGCGGAACGCGACTGGTACGCGGCGGACCCGCTGACGTCTTGAGCAGCAGGGACAAGGTCGGGACGGCGAGACGTATGAAATACGGTTCTACGAAATACGCGAATGCGGTGACAGAAATACGGTGACAGCGGCAACGTTCAATATTCTTACACCACGCGTGTAGTGAACGAGGGAACGTTGCTGCTGTCAGCGCATTCCGGAAATTTCCGCGAGTTTGACCTCCTCCTTCCGGACGTACATGTAGAGAAGCAGCGACATCATCATTTCTGAACCCCAAAAAGCCGGCCCAGCCAAACATAATAAATGGGTTGCCTTTCCTTTAGCCGTTCCCGCGTAAATGGGGCACGATTCACGATGCCCCACAAATATACGCTTCCCGTCACCGCAAAATATTCCTTCGGATTCTTGAGAACGTAGGAGTTCGCACGATAACGATGCCATCGGCGAGCAACATCATAGAATCGCAAAATGTCCGAATTCTCCACTCCTCCCGGCATTGCCAAGGCATGGAATGCATGCAGCAGTTCATGCAGCAAAATCGGCTTGTTACTTGGTTGCGGTGCGGAGTCGATCTCCACGCCTCTACGCGGCACAAAGCGACCCGGTTCGGCGCCAGGTATGTCGTCAAGCCGAATTCGGCGATCTCGAAAAAAATCTATTATCTCCGGCTTCGCTCCACAGTCGGCCACGATGTCGATTTGGCGCCGGAGCGACATCACAATCGCTTCGAATTCATCTTTGTGTCGGGCGGCGGAGATATCGACCGAAAAGCCACGGTAATGCAGGAAATCAGCCGGAATGTCTTGGGCAAAACTATGCGGCGGCAATAGCGAAGCTGCCCAAAGAGCCGTACCGACTTGCAAAATCTGACGCCGCCGAATTCGCATACAAATGCACCAGAGAGGCAGATTCTACCAGAATTCCACGAGTGTCCAAATCGGGTAGCGCACAAAATTCGGTGACTGGACCCTGGAGCGCGCCCTGTGAGTGACACAGCAAAATAGGGAGACGGGTTTGCCTGCCGCGGGAGCGCGACTGGTACGGGGCAGGCCCGGGTGCGACCTCAAAAACGAGCAGCCGGCGCGTCGTCCCGGGGAACGCTTTCGGGCGCCAGCGATTAACTTATCGCAAGGCGAGCGCCGCGGCGGCGTCTCGGGCGTCGTTATGGGAAACAGGGTCATGAAAATCGGATTCGGTGCCGCCTTGGCGATCGGGCTTCTGGCGATGTTGCCGGCAGCGGCACTTGCCCAGCAGCAGCAGCAACACGGCCATCCCGGCGCGCCGCATCCGGCCGCCCACGCGCCTGCCATGCATGCGCCGGCCATGCAGAGGCCCCAGATGCGCGCACCGACGACCCATTTCCATGCCGTCTCGACCAGGCGTCGTCCGACGACGCACCACGCGGTTCATCACACGACCCATCGAACGGTCCACCATCGTACGACCCGGCACGTCGTTCGGCACGTGAGCACTATCGGTCGCACCCATCGCGCTGTCCGACATAGTCCGCGCGTCATGGCGCTGCGCCGCAATGTGTTCGCGCGGCACCGCTTCCACGCCGGAATCTATCGTGCGCCTCCGGGCTATCGGTACCGGCGATGGAGCTATGGCGCGTTTCTGCCGGCCATCTATTGGAACCGCGATTACTGGCTCACGGATTTCCTGGCGTTCGGGCTGTTTGCGCCGCCGCCCGGCTTTGTCTGGGTGCGCTACGGACCCGACGCGCTGCTGATCGACGAATACACCGGCGAAATCATCCAGGTCGATTACGGCGTGTTCTTCTGAGGTCAGGCCGCAGCGGCGGCCGCTTCGAGGAGCGCACCCACGGCAGCGCGGGCCGGCGCATCGGAGCGGGCGCGGGCGAGCTGTTCGGCGAATTCGCGCAGCGCGCCCGACTCGAAAGCCGTCAACACCGCCGGATGGACGTAGCTCTTGCGGCAGATGGCGGGGCTGTTCTCGAGTTTTTCCGCCGCGCTGCGGATCGCCGCGACGATCTGTTTCTTTCGTGCGCGCGCACTCGTTGCCGGCTCGACCGCGGCCAGCGCTTCCATGGCTTCGGCGGTACCGCACAGCGTGCGGAAATCCTTCAGCGTGATCGCACACTCGGCGATCTCCCTCAGGAACGCATTCGCATCCGCGGCGCCTATCGGACGCACGCTGCCGTCTTCGGCGCGATACTGGAAGAGACGTGGCCCCGGCAGCTCGCGCAATTTCGCCACCGCAGCTCCGAGCCGCGCGTGACGGAACTCCTTGCGGACCTGTTTGCCGCCCTTGGCACGAAAGCTTAGCGCGAGCGTCTCGCCGTCGCAGCGGACGTTCGATTTAAGAAGCGTGGTGGCGCCGCGGGTGCGGTGCGCGCGCGCGTATTCCTCGCCTCCTGGACGCAGAGCCGTTTCCGAAATCAGTTCGATGACGGCAGCAAGCGCAAATTCCCGCGTCGGTGCATCGCCTGTAAGCCGTGCAGCCAGCGCCCGCCGGATGCGCGGCAGAACTTCGACGAGGCCGATCAGGCGCTGCGCTTTGCGAATCTCGCGGATTTTTTCCCAGTCCGGATGGTAGCGGTATTGCAGCCGTCCGGCGGCATCGCGGCCGATAGCCTGCAGATGCGCTCTCGGATCGCTCGCGTACAAAACATTCTCATAGGCGGGCGGGACGGCGAGGCGGTTCAATCGTTCGACGATCCGCCTGTCGGCGAGGCGCCGCCCGCGCGCGTTGAAATAGGCCCAGCCGTCTCCCTCGCGCTGCCGCGTGATGGAAAGCGCGGCCGGCCGGACGATACGGAGTCCGAGTTTTCGGGCCAGCGACGTGACGGAAACCGGCTTCATTTGTGCCGCGCTTCGCGCTCGCGCCGCGTTGCCGCCGCGTCTCGCTCCGGGCGGGGCTGGTTCGCGTGCGGACCCGCCGCCTGCGGACCGCGGGCCTTGGGCAGCCCGCCATAGAGACCGTCGCGGTTGCGGTCGAAATCCGTCTTCGAGGTTCTCTTGCCGGCGGCGGGCGGGATCACCTTTTCGTCGATGTCTTTCTTCATGGCCGTATCTCTCTGACTGCAACCGGTAATTCGCGGCCGTCACGGCGCGTTCCCGGAACGCCCCGTCTATCCACCCGTTAGGAGTCCGCCCTGAGAGGTGCTTTTGGGCATCGGGATCGCTACGCTTCTGCTCGGCCTCTACAACAAAGCAGGCAAGCTCGATCATGTGGGTTTTACTTCCGCCATGGCGCACAAGGATCAGCCGGCGCTGACGAAAAACCCCCGACAAGTCTCCCGAACAGCGCACCTTCGACCAGCTGCAGACCGAAGCGCGGCCGTCGCGGCTGCTGAAGCAGGTGCTGGCCGGCGCGAGCGCAATCGGGTGAAGTGTGCAGCACTTCACCCGTCAAATTGCGCGAAATTCAAGGAATCTGGAGCACGGTCCGATTCAGCATGATCAGATCGCGCTCTGGCACCCGCTGTCATCAATGAGTGAGTCGACCGCACCCTTCGACGGCGAGCACAACTGTTCCTCGTCGTGCCGAGCTTGTCGAAGCGATGAAACGCGCCGGACAACCCGCGAACCAGGGTCGGCGTCAGACGGCCCTGACGCCAAAGTGCCAGGACAGCGCAGCGAGCTGATTGAGCGCGAGGTTTCTCAAGGGCGGTACCGCAGCGAGATCGAGACCTTCGAGCTTGCTCAACAGGTCCAGGAAATCCTGGCGATTGGCAAACTGGATGAAATCGTAGAGTTCGTCCGGGTCGGCGAGTTTGACCGACGCGAGCGCGCGTCGGAACGCGCCTTTGGCAACGCGCGGATAGTTCTTATGCCCAAGCAGCACGAAGGAGAGGACGATGCGATCGTCCTTGACCGTCGTTGTTGGAACAAAAGGAACCGAGGAGTCCCTGAACTCCCGGCCTATATCCAGCGGCCTGCCTGCGAATTTGGTCTGAACGGAGAGGCTGAACCCCATCGGCTCGTTGGGCGCAAAACCCCAGTTCTGGAACATGAGAAGCGGGTCGGCACTCGGAACATACCGGACGAGTACCTCGCTGCCGAACAGACCGTGAAGTCCCATGCCAGATCGGGCGTCGTAAGAGGCGGTGCCGCCGTGATTGGCCATTTCGACAATCGGCATGACCACCGCCCGCCCACTGTGATTGATCATTCTCGTAGTAAAGAACCAGTCTTTGAGAGAATCCGGCGAGAGCGGATGGAAGAACCGGCCGAGACCGAACTTCGTCGATAGCGTGCCGCGTAGATCTTCCGGCAATTCGTTCATGGCCGACAGGAAACGCTCCATAGCCGACCGACCGGGACCCCACGCGAAGTCTCTTTCATAGGCTTCCAGGAAAGCGCGTTCACGTGCGCTGACGGGGGATTCGGAAGAGACTCGGAACTGGTTATTCTCGACGGTGACATGATCGACGGAGACAAGCAGGTTTTCAGGGATGTTGATGTGTACCGGCTTTGACGGATCGATCGGGAACAAGCCGCGCCCGAACGGACCTTCAGCGAGCCGGATGTTTTCCGCCACCCCGCCGAGGGTGCGAAACTCTTCGAGCATCTCGGTCCACGCACTACTGGAATTCATGTCCGGCGCCCACGCAATTATCGACTGCTTTCATCCCCCTTCGGCGGATGGCCGATCCGGGCATTCCCGGTCGAATAGCAGAAATCGGGTACTGGAACACACCGTTCTGCGCGGGGCGATGATGCGCGGCGCGTGTTACTCCTCGACCTTTTCGATGCCGGGGCCGAGCATGCGGCGTCGCGTGCGCTCCTCGTGCACCACCTGCGCGCGAACACGCAACAGGTCGCGTCGCGCCACGAGGCCCACCACCTTTCGGCTGCCGCGCTCGACGATGGGCACGCGCCCGACATCGTGTACGGCCATGCGGTCGGTCAGTTCGCGAACCAGCTCGTCCGGATAACTGACAATCACGTCGATTGAGTCGGCGAGGTCCTGGAGTTTCTGACCGATGTCCCAGCCGTGTCGCGTCCAGCGCAGCACATCGGAACGCGAGACCAGGCCCACCAGCCGGCCTTCCGCATCGACGACGGGATAGCTCTTGTGGCGGTGCTTGCCTTCCGCATTGGTGAAGAAGGCGACGACTTCCTCGATGGTCAGCGACGAAGAGAGCGTGTGCACCGGCGTTGCCATGATTTGATCCACGCTCGTGTGGAGGTAGGGATCGACCGTGTATTCGCGGCTGATGTTGTGTCCGCGCCGCGCGATGCGTTCCGTCAGAATCGAGCGACGCATCAGGAGCACGGTCACAATGAAGGCGGCGACAGAGGCGGTAAAAAGGGCCGGCAGAAGATGGATATTGCCCGTGAGTTCGACGGCGAAAAGCGTGCTGGTCAGCGGCGCGCGCATCGTTCCGCCGAGGATCGCCGCCATGCCGATCAGCGCCCAAAATCCCGCGCTGCCGAAGGGCATGATGTGCGATTCCACGGCGCCGAGCGCGCCGCCCATGATGAGGAGCGGCGCGAGCACGCCGCCCGACGTGCCCGAGGAGAGCGCGACGACCCATATTCCCGCCTTGTCCACGAGAAGGGTCCAGGCTCCGTGCAGATCGAACCCGCCCGAGAGCAGGGCGCGAATGTTGTCGTAACCGACGCCGAGAGCGGCTGGATCGTAGAAGCCGCCGATACCGACGGCCAGACCGCCGAGCGCCGGCCACCACATCCAATGGATCGGAAGTTTGCGGAACAGATCTTCGACGCCATAGAGAAGGATTGTGGTCAGCGCCGATTGCAGGCCCGCGAACACGCCTGCGAGCGCGCAAACCACAAGCCCCCACCACGGCATGTGGGGAACTTCCGAAAAGGCGAAAAGGGGACCGGGGCCGAGCAGCCACGGCCGCCACACCGCTGCAACGATGGCGGCTACGGCGACGGGCACGAAGCTGCGCGCCCGCCACTCGAAAAGCAGGAGTTCGACGGCGAGCAGCACCGCGGCGATCGGTGTTCCGAACACGGCGGTCATGCCGGCCGCAGCACCTGCAACCAGCAGCGTCTTGCGTTCGGCGGCGCTCAGGTGGAACAGCTGCGCGAAGAGCGATCCCAAAGCGCCCCCGGTCATGATGATCGGTCCTTCGGCGCCGAACGGGCCACCGGTGCCGATGGCCACCGCAGACGACAACGGTTTGAGCAGCGCCACCTTGGGCTCGATGCGGCTTTCGCCGATCAGGATGGCTTCAATCGCTTCCGGAATGCCGTGCCCGCGAATCTTGGCCGAGCCAAAGCGCGCCATGATGCCGACGATCAGTCCGCCCACGACGGGAATCGCGATGGTCCACGGAGCGAGATGCAGGTGGGACAGATAGACGGTCGCCACCGAGAAGCGTTGGAAATAAACGAGATTTGTGAAGAACGCGATCAGGCGCAAGAGCACCCACGCGGAGCCCGCGCCGGCCGATCCGGCCACCACCGCCATGGCGGAGACGATGAGCAGGCGGCCGTCGACGCTGAAATCGCGCAGCCGATCCTTGCGCGACTGAAGAACGCTCGAAGCGGTGGTCATTGCAGCGTGGGGGTCGGAGGGGACGGAGGGGTCAGAGTGCAGCTAACTCTCTGGCGCCTGCAAAGCAACCCGTCAGTATGCCGCGCTCGAAGCGGAGCCGGGGTCGATCGTCTGACCGCGAGCATCGGCTTCAATCAGCGCATCGAGCATGTCGGCCGGTAGCGGTTCGCGCAGGACACGCTCGTAAAAGAGGCGGAGTTCGCGTCCGATCCGCCGCTGGCGCAGGCGCAATGCCGCCTTCTCGGCGGCCGCCGGTGACTTGGTATCTGCGGTCATCCGTCAAAAAGTCGTGCGAAACGTGAATTCTGTCGCGCAAGTGCCTGATCTGGTTCGGGAACGGGCTGGGTGACGCACAGTTCCGGCCGATCACGGACTTTGGGCAAAAAGCTGCCCAATTTGGTTGCGGCAATCTCTGGGTAACCAACTCCTGATAAGTAGGTTGGCGGATGCAAGTGGGGGAATTCTCGCGGTGAACGTGTCCCGCACCGAGGAGCATGGAAAACCGGCCGCTGAAGACGCGCGCATGGCCGGGCGTCGGCGCGCATTCCTGAGCGGCATGATTGTTTCCGGCGACGGAATGCAATCCGTTGGTTGCACCGTGCGCGACATTTCGCAAAGCGGTGCGCGCATCGCGTTGCCGCGCGCCACCGTCGTGCCCGCGCGCTTCTTTCTGCTGACCTCGCGGCAACCGACCGCATGGGTGGCCCGGATCGTCTGGCGCAACGCCACCCACGCCGGGCTCGGCTTCGAGGCCGAACACCGGCTGTCGCCGGACATGGATCCGCGATTGCATTTTCTGTGGAACCTCTATCTCGCACTTGGGCCGCGAGCGACCAACCCGTTCGAGTTCTGAGGCCTTCGGGAACCCGAACGCCGCCGGCCGGTTCATTTTTGTGATGAGTTCGCCGGCCGACCGTTTCAGCGGGCAGGTACATGCGTCGATGGAAGCGCTCGCGCGGTGCCATCTGAGCTGTCTTTCGGCGGCCATGACGCGGTGTTTCGAGCTGGGCGGCGAACACGTTCGCCCCCAGCACCTGCGGCTCGTGCTCGACTGCGCCGCAGTGTGCGCGTTCGCCTCGGACGTGCTTGCCCGCAAGAGTCAGTTTCACAACGCCGTCTGCGCGCTCGCCGCGGACATTTGCGAGGTGTGCGCGAAAGATTGCGAGCGCCTGGGCCACATGAAGTCCTGTGTGCAGACCTGCCGCGAGACGGCGGCGCTGTGCCGGCAAACCGCGCGTCTCGATCGCGCGGAGATTCTCGCCATGGCGTCGATGCTTCCGCCCGGGCGATGAATCCGAGCGAACGCAGACACCCTTATCCGATCGCCACGAACAGAACGGCTCCGCCGCGCCTGATCTGCAGCAGAAGGGGGCTGGCCGAAGCGTGCGCGCGTGCGGCCCGGTCGAGTTCGTCAGGGGTCGCGACGGGTTTCCTGTCGGCGCGGAGAATGATGTCGCCTGCCTCGAGCCCGGCCTGCGCTGCGGCGCTACCCGGATCGACGCGCTCGACATAAACACCACCCTCGCCATAGGCGGGGCTTGTTTGCGGAATCGCACCCGTATGAAGGCCCGAAAGCACGTCGCTCCGGGATTGCGCACCACCCTGCGTCGCCTGAACGGTTGCCGTATTCAGCGCTTCCAGGACCACCCGGGCGGTGTGTTGCCGTCCGCTTCGAAGGAACGTGAGGCGGACTGCCGTTCCCGGCGATTCTTCGCTGACCGAATTGCGCAAATCGTTGCCGCTGGCGATGGAAATGCCATTCATGGCGGTAATCACATCGCCGGACCTGATGCCGGCCTTCGCGGCGGGAGACCCCTGGTGCACCTGGGCGACCAAGGCGCCTGAAGAGATTTTCGAATTCATCGCGCGCGCAATGGCGGGTGTGAAGTTCTGGATTGTCACACCCAGTGCGCCGCGCGAAATTTTTCCCGTTTCGATCAATTCGCGGGTGATCGTGCGCACCATGTCGACGGGTATCGCAAAACCGACGCCGACGTTTCCGCCGCTCCGGCTCAGGATGGCCGTGTTCATGCCGATCAGCTGTCCGGCCATGTTGACGAGCGCGCCGCCCGAATTCCCCGGATTGATCGAAGCGTCGGTCTGGATGAAATCCTCGTAGTTCTCGATGCCGAGACCGGTTCGCCCAAGCGCGCTGACGATTCCGAATGTCGCAGTTTGACCGATGCCGAACGGATCTCCGATCGCGATCACGTAATCGCCCACTCGCAGGTCCTTCGACTGACCGAGCGGGATCGCGTTCAGACCGTCTGCGGGGATTTGCAGAACCGCAATGTCGGTCTGCGGATCGGCACCGATCAGTTTTGCCGTGATCTGGCGACGGTCCTTGAGCGTGACCTGAATCTCCTGCGCGTTCTTCACCACGTGGTCGTTGGTAACCAAAAAGCCGCGCGAAGCATCGATGATCACGCCGGACCCGACGGCCTGGAATTGCTCCGTCTGCGGTTGTTCAGGTATGCCAAAGAATTGACGGAACAGCGGGTTTTGATACAACGGATTCTGCGCGACCTCGACAGTGCCATGGACCGAAATGTTGACGACCGCAGGCGACACTTTGGCGAGCATCGGCGCCAGCGTCGGCAGGTTGCCGGGCGGAGCATGGGCGCGCAGCGCCACCGCCACCTGGCGATCCTCCTGAGCCCGGTTCTGGCGGCCACAGGCGGCAGGCGCGAGTGCGGCCAGAATCGCGACGAGAAGTGTGCACAATTTCCGGACCGCATGGCCGGGCGTGCGTGCTACGGCAAGGTCGATTGGCATTGGGGCGCCTTCGGGGACATTGTTGCAACGCAAATGCTGTGGCCTCGGGTTCCGCGCCCAACCCGTGACTACAGCAGCCGCGCCGCAAAGGCGATAAGCGATCCGTTTGATGTGGCCGCCGCCAAGGCCAATTCTCGGGCACCTCGACGAAATGCGAGAGGTCCTTTGGGGCGCCGGCCCAGGTCCGATAGCGCGACCCGGTTTCACTTCCTGGGGAACGCGCGTCCTCCGCAGCGCCCGTAATCAATTCCAAGAGAACCGATGCACGGGCATTTTGCTCCCGCGACGCGGCCTTTAGAATGACGGCAACGCGGCGAGGCAAAGGACCATGGACGAGATGGAGGAGGGTGAACGGGGCAAATCCGGCGATGCCGGCGCGGCGGCGCTGGGCGTCGCCCTCGATGCCGCCCGCTCGAATCCGGACATGACCGAGGATGCGCGCGTGCTGCTGCGCGAGCAGGCGCGACTGGCGCGCATGCAGGCCGATCAGCTTGGGGAAGACGCAGGACTGATGCGCTGGTCGCTGCGCTTTCGCCATGCCAGCGCGGTGATGAAATTTGCGTTCGAGCTTGCGATCGCCTTTGTGCTCGCAGCGATTGCGGCAGCGCTGGCGACGGCCATGTGGTCGGCGGCGCACGATAACGGTCTCGTTATCGAGGCCTTCTCGGTGCCTCCCGATTTTGCATCGCGCGGGCTTACGGGCGAGGCGGTCGCAAGCCGTTTGCTCGACAAGCTCACGCGCATGCAGAAAGCGACGAACTCGATCCGCCCTGCGGACACCTATCGCAATAACTGGGGCGACGACATCAAGGTCGAAATTCCCGACACCGGCATCTCGATCGGCGAACTCAACCTCTATCTCCGGCAATGGCTGGGCAGCGAGACGCACATCACCGGCGAGATTTACCGCACTTCCTCCGGCATTGCCGTGACTGCACGCGCACGCGACGCGGGCGTGACATTTGCCGGGAAGGAAAGCGACGTCGATAGTTTGCTGCAGAAGGCTGCGGAATCCGTCTATTCCGAAACGCAACCCTATCGATATGCCGCATTCCTGGACGAGCAGGGCCGCGATCGCGAAGCGATAGCTGTGCTCAGGAACCTTGCCGCCGAGTCCGCACCCGCCGAGCGGGCCTGGGCGCTCTCGCTGCTCGGCAATCTCTACAATTTCTTCGGCCATTCGAATGAGGCGCTGGCGACCTTGCGCGCCGGCGTTGCGGCCGATCCCTCGAACGCACATGCATGGGACAATCTTGCGAGCGACGAGCAGCAACTCGACCATATCGAAGATGGCTACCGACATACGCAGCAGGCGCTCGCTCGGTACGACACGGGGTCGGTGGCCTTCAGTCCCGATCGCGTTGCCATCACCAAGCTTCAAGACCAGGCGTTCCTGGCTTCTGCGGTTGGCGATTACCTGACGGCCGAGGCTAAGGACGAAGGGATCCGGCGGTTACCCGACCGCGGAGGATCGCAGGTTCAGGCGGCGACCGACGAAGCGATCGAGGAAGCCATGGACCACGACCTCGCGCGCGCGAGAACCCTGCTGGCCGGGATCCATCCTGTCGGTGTGAATGAGCGCCTCAACGCGTGGTTTCAGGATGCGAGCGTCGCCTTTGTCGGCAGGGATTGGCGCATGCTGGCGCGCCTGCTCGACCCGCGCCGCGTGTTTCAGATCGCGCCCGCGCCGTTCCATCGACTCCTCCAGGCCATTCTCGCGCGCATCCCGGCCTCCATGCTTGCCGACGCAAGAGCGGAACAAGGCGATATTGCAGGCGCCCGCCGCATCGTCGCCGCGACGCCGCTCGATTGTTACGATTGCGTGCGGCTGCGTGGCCGCATCGACACAGCCGCCGGGAACTGGGGCGGCGCCGCTTTCTGGTTTGCGCGGGCGGTGCGCATGGCGCCCTCCATTCCCGTGGCGCCGAGCGATTGGGGCACGATGCTGCTGAAGAAGGGCGAGCTACACCGCGCGGTGAAAGAATTCGCCGCGGCGCATGCGAAAGGGCCGCACTTCGCCGATCCGCTGGAAGGCTGGGGGGAGGCGCTGATCCGCCTGAACCGCTCCGACCTCGCGCTCGCCAAATTAGAAGCCGCCAACCGTTTTGCCCCGAACTGGGGGCGGCTCCATCTCGTCTGGGGCGAGGCGCTTTCTTACGTCGGCCGGCAAAGCGAAGCGCGCGCGCAGTGGACCATCGCTGCCCGTCTCGCTTTGACGGGAGCGGAGCGTGCGAAACTCGCGCGGCTCCGACGGTTGTAGGAGCTAATGCGCGCCGAGCAGGCCGCGGATGTGAGTCTCGACGTCTTCGGGAGCATACGGCTTCGCCAGCAGAAGCTCGTCCGGGAAGTCGCGCGCGAAATCGGAGCAGGCCGACGTGAGAAGCACCGAAACGTCCGGACGGTTCTGCTTCACCCAGCGCGCCAGCATCACGCCGTTCATGACACCGGGCATGAGCACGTCGGTAAACAAAAGAGCGATGCTTTCGTCCGCTTCCAGGGCGTCAAGCGCCTCGCCGGCATGGGAAGCTTCGACCACACGGAATCCGCGGTCCCGTAGATGACGCGCAATCATGAGACGTATCAGCACCTCGTCCTCCACAACCAGAATGGTGGGAGGCTCCGGGATCGTCTGCGTTTGGCAAGCAGCTTGCGGGGAGGCGGACATTGGCTCGGAAACCCGTGGCCCGGCAAATGGCTCCCCGGGGCCGGACGATTCAGGCGCGAGGCTTGCGCTTCTGCCGCAGCCTCTTGATTCGTCTCACGAGTTCTTCGGGATGATATGGCTTTTCGAGCGGGCCTTCGTCGCAGAGATTTCCAGCCTTTTCCGCCGCCTTGGCAACGCCGAAGGTGAGCAGGATATCCGTCTGCGGATAATGTTCGCGGATCTGCCGCGCGAGGGTGAATCCGGCCAGTCCCCCCGAAATCTGCGCATCGAGCAGAATCGAATCGACCTCGCGGCCCGAGCGCAGCACCTTCAGAACGTCCTCGCTTGTTGCAGCTTCGATGACGTCGTAGCCGCATTCCCGCAGATATTGCGCCAGCACCATGCGGGAGAGGACATCGGTTTCCGCAACGATGACCGTGCCTGCCGCAGGCTCTTGCGGCAGAACGGCATTACTGCCTGAAGACATGTGCAGTTTACCCTGGCAGAAGGCCCGGAAATGTAACACGCGCAGAAGGTGCGGAGTTCCCTTGCGGTTGAATCGCGGGCAATGGTCCTCCACCGAATTGTCCGGCCGGGCGAAACGCCGTAGGATCGGCAGATGAACAAGATGGAACGCGATTTTTCCGCCGAAGGGCTGGCCGAGGTCGAATATCTCGACGGCGAATATCACGTCGTGAAGCCCGGCGGGTTCGTGTTTTGCGCCGTAACGGGCAAGCCCATACCGCTCGACGCGCTGCGCTATTGGAGCGTCGACCTGCAGGAAGCCTATGCGAGCCCGGCGGTCGCGCTCGCCCGCCTTCGCGAGCAGGGGCTCACGCCGAACACGGCTGCACCGCACGCGCAGCGCGGCTCGTGATCGGCCGGCGCGCCTTTCTCGCCGCCGCGGCCGTCGCCGCCTGTCCCCGCATCGTTCTTGCGGACCCCGCGCGACTGGCATTCGTCGGCTCCCTCGAACAGGGAAGTCTCGTCATCGGCCGAACGCAGGCGGGCGCGCGGATTACGGTCGATGGCGCTCCGGTCCTCGTTTCGCCCGCCGGCTGTTTCGCATTCGGCTTCAGGTACGACCAGACAAGTCCGGCGCGGATCGTCGCCCAATTTGCGGGCGGTGCGAGCGAGACACGAAACGTTCGACCGGTCGCCCGCCAGTACGAAATCCAGCGCATCACCGGGTTGCCGGAAAGGCTGGTGACGATACCGCCCGACGTGCTTGCACGGCGCAAGAAGGAACTCGCGGCGATTGCGGCCGTGCGCGCGGTCGACAGCGAAGCGGAAGCGTTTGCCGAATCCTTCGACTGGCCGGTGCCCGGAATCATCAGCGGGCTGTTCGGCAGTCAGCGCATCCTGGATGGCAAACCGATGGCGCCGCATCTGGGCGTCGACATCGCAGCGCCCGCCGGAACGCCGATTGCTGCGCCTGCTCCGGCGCGCGTGGCGCTCGCGGGTCCCGATTATTACCTGGAAGGCGGCCTCACCATTCTCGATCATGGGCACGGGGTGACGACATGTTATCTGCATCAGAGCAGACAACTGGTGAAAGTCGGCGACACGATCGCCCGCGGTCAAATCATCGGCGAAGTGGGAATGACCGGGCGCGCCACCGGCCCGCACCTGCATTGGGGCCTCAACTGGTTCCTGATGCGTCTCGATCCCTCCCGCTCCACCCGCACACCCGCGCCGGCGAAGGCGTGAGCGCACTTCGGCAACGTCGGAGGGCGTCCGGCGCTTCTTCGGGGTTCGCCGCTACGAATTCGCATCGGTCCTGATTTCCCGCTGCGCCAACGCGAGCGCTTCGCGGCCGCGGCGGGAGCGCGGAGCGTCGCCGGGCTTCGGCCAACGGCGATGAATCCACAGCCACTGTGAGGGACGGTAGCGCACGCAGGACTCGATCGCCTCGTTGATACGGGCCGTCAGCGCAAGTACGTCGCGCGCATGATCGCCGCTCGGCGCGAATTCGATCGCCGGATGCGCGGTCATCCGGAACCGGGCGCCGCCGAGGCGTTCGTTCGAGATGGGCACGAGCACTGCGCCGAGTTTCAGCGCGAGCGCAGCGGGCGCCGGCGTCGTCATGGCATCGCGGCCGAAGAACGCCGCGGCCACGCCTTCGTTGGTTTTCTGGTCGACGAGCATGAAGATCGACTTGCGGGCGCGCAGCAGCGTGAAAATGCGTCGCGTTCCCCGGGCACCTTTCGCGATCTGCTCGCTGGGCCCGTTGGCCCGTCTGCAGCGCACCAGCCAGCGGTCCACGAGTGGATTATTCACCGGCCGATAAACTGCAGCGCCTTTCACGCCATATTGCGCGGCTGCGAAAGGCATGACTTCCCAGTTCGCGAAGTGCGCCGAAACGAAGATGATGCCCTTGCCGGTCGCTGCGGCGCGTTCATAGTGTTCGAGCCCTGCAAGGGCGATGCGCGGCGGCGTCCCTCGAATCGCCATTTTATCGAGATGGGCATATTCGGCGATGTTGCGGCCAAGGTTGTCCCACATTTCCCGGACGATGCTTTCGCGCTCCGCAGACGGCATTGCGGGATAGGCGGCCACGAGGTTGTCGCGCGCCCGGGCGCTGATCCAGCTCCGGCAGAGCAGCGAGCGGCCAAGAAACCCGCCGATGGCAGAAGCCGCATCGACGGTGAAAAGCCGGAAGAAACCGATGACGGCGAAGAAGCCCGCGGCTTCGAATGCGTAACGGAATGTGACTGCGTCACGCGGCAGTCCGTATCTGGAAAGCGATGTCATGAACGGGCAGCCGCCGCGGCGAAGAGTTTCTCCACGGCATCCGGATTGTCGAAGACGGCACGGACCGGAAGTACGTCGATGCCGTCGCGCTCGTTCGGATTCAGCCGCACGAAATCCTTCTCCGTCGTGATCAGTCCTGCGCCCGCGACAGCAGCGCGGCGCTTCAACCGCGCGATTTCCGCGGCAGTATAGCCGTGATGGTCGGCGAAGGCGTGCACTTCGAGAAGCTTCGCGCCTTGCGTCTCGAGGGACAGGAAGAACTTTCCGGGCCGGCCAATACCGGCGAAGGCAACGAATGCCTGCCCGTCGAGACGCCGCCCGCACATCAATTGCGCGCGCAGGACGGGGCCGCCGAAACCACCCAGAGGCGGGTCGCCGCCGCCGACGACGAGGACCGCGTCGGCCCGGGCAAGGCCCTGCCGCACGTTTTCGCGCAACGGACCGGCCGGCACGATCCTGCCGTTGCCGAACGCGCTTTCGCCGTCCACCACGACGAGCGACACATCCTTCGCCAGTGTGAAATTCTGATGGCCGTCGTCCATGATGATGAGGTCCGCGCCGTGCAATTCGGCGAGCCGCGCTCCTTCTGCGCGGTCTGCCGCGACGAAGGTCGGTGCGATGCGCGCCAGCAGCAACGCCTCGTCGCCGACGACGCTCGCATCGTGGATTGCGGCATCCACCCGGATCGCGTCCGGCGAACGTCGGCCATAGCCGCGAGCGAGAAAAACGGTGCGGGCGCCTTTTGCCCGGAACATCTGCGCCAGCGCGATCGCGACCGGTGTCTTTCCACTGCCTCCGACGGTGAGATTGCCCACGCAGATCACGCGTGCGTGCGGACGATGGGGATCTGAATGCGCGCATTTCCATTCAACCGTTGCGCCATACAAAGTTCCGAGCGGCGCCAGCGCAGCCGACAGTGCGCGAGACGCGGGATCGCTGCGGTACCAGAAGTCAGGGGCGTGCATGCGAAAGCAGGGCCTCGACGGCGCTTCGGGTTTTTTCGAACGCACCTCCGAGTTTGTGCGCGGCATCGGCAGTGGCCGCCCCGGCGTTGCGGGTGTCATCGGTGTTTCCGAGCCAGTGGCGCGCGAGCGAGACGATATCGGCCGCCGATCGCACGCGTCCCGCGCCCTGGGCGGCGAAGATCGCTTCGTAAGTCGGCGAAAAATTGTCCGTGTACGGACCGGCCATCACGGGGCGGCCAAGTCGCGCGGCTTCCAGAGGGTTCTGTCCGCCGTGCGGCACCAGGCTTCCACCGATAAACGCGAAAGGCGCGACGGAGAAGAACAGCGGGAGTTCGCCGATCGTGTCGGCGACGTACACGGCCGTAGCGGCTTCGGGCAGCACTTCCGGCGAGCGCCGCACAACCTTGCGCGTGCCGCACAGCATCGCGATGTCCGCGCCGCGGGCGGGATGGCGCGGCGCGATGATGGTGAGAAGGTCTGCAAACTCGCGGCGCAGAAGATCGTGGGCGGGAAGGAGTACTTCCTCCTCGCCAGGATGCGTGCTCGCGGCCAGCAACACCGGACGGGCGCGGATGGCATTCGCGAGCGCCGTGTATTTCGCGGCATCCGGCGGTTCGGGCTCGGCATCGGCCTTGAGGTTGCCGGCAACGCGCACGTCCGCGGCGCCGAGACGGCGCAATCGTTCCGCGCTCGGTTCATCCTGCGCGAGGCAAATGTCGAAGCAGGCGAGCACCCAGCGTGCGCTGGCCGGCGCTCGTCGCCAGCCGGCAAATGAACGTGCCGACATGCGTCCGTTCACGAGCGCCGTACGGACGCCGCGTGCGTGCGCAGCAGCGAGGAGATTGGGCCACAGCTCGGAATCCACGAACAGCGCCGCCTGGGGCCGCCAGTGATCGAGAAAGCGCAACACCGCCGCCGGCGTATCGACCGGCACGAACTGGTGAAAGGCGCGCGCGGGCAGGCGTTGTTTCATGAGGGCTGCCGACGTGACGGTGCCACTTGTGACAAGCACCGAGCGCTCGGGTTTCAGCAGCAGCTCGCGGACCAGAGGCAGCACCGACAGGCATTCGCCGACGCTGGCGCCGTGAATCCACACGAGCTCGCCCTTCGGGCGCGGAAGTCCCGGTTGCCCGAGGCGTTCGCGCAGGCGCGCCCCATCCTCTTTGCCGCGCCGGGCGCGAGCCCGCAAAAGGAGCGGCACGGCGGGTGCAAGAGCGGCTGCCGTGATGCGGTAGGCGCGAAGCGCGAGCGGCGCCATCACGTCGGGGATCGACCGGACGCTGCCGGTTCGCGGACTTGGTCTTCGACGAAGTCGCGCTGGTAGAGCCGCGCATAAAGACCGTCGCGCGCCACGAGTTCGCGATGGGTGCCGGATTCGACGAGCCTGCCGCGATCGAGCACATAGATGCGGTCGGCATCGAGCACCGTAGAGAGCCTGTGCGCGATGACGATGGTCGTGCGGCCCTTCATCAGTTGCGCGAGCGCGTCCTGAACCTTCCGTTCGCTTTCAGTGTCGAGCGCAGATGTCGCTTCGTCGAGCAGAAGGATCGGCGCATTGCGCAGCATGGCGCGTGCGATCGCGATGCGCTGGCGTTGTCCGCCGGAGAGTTTGAGACCGCCTTCGCCGATCGCACTGTCGTAGCCTTGCGGCAGCGCCAGGACGAACTCATCGGCGGCGGCCGCGTGCGCTGCCGCAACGATGTCTTCTCGCGTGGCGTCACGACGGCCATAAGCAATGTTTTCCGCGACCGATTCGTCGAACAGGAACGGCTCCTGCGTTACGAGCGCCACGTTTTCGCGCAGCGACTCGAGCGTCACGCCTGCGATGTCGTGTCCGTCCACCGAAATCCGTCCGCCGTCGATTTCAAAAAACCGGAGCAGCAGATTGAATATTGTGCTCTTGCCGGCGCCCGAAGGTCCAACGAGTGCGACCTTGCTGCCCGGCGGAAAGTCGAGCGACACGTTCTCCAGCGCCACAGCGCCTTCCGAACGATAGCGGAAAGAGACATTCTCGAACCGGATGTGACCGCCTCGCGGCGCCGGTAGCACCACGAGCCGCGCCGCGTTCGGGCGGTCGACAATCCGCGGCCGTGTATCGATGAGGGCGAAAATGCGGTTCGCTGCTGAAAGCCCTTCGGTCGAAATGGTCCAGAGCTGACTCAGGTTGCGCACCGGCTGCTGGGCGATGAGCATCGCGGCGATAAAAGCGGAGAACTGGTTCAGCCCGAGATGGCCCTCGAGGTGCTGGTAGCCGGCAAATGCGATGGTGATCGCAGCCGCGATTCCGCCGATCAGATCGGTCGAGGGCACGGCAGCCGAGCGCGCGCGCACGGCGCGAAGGATGTATTTCAGGCGCTGGCGGATGCGCGCGTCCGCCGAACGCGCCGCGTGCGCCTCCAGTCCGTAGGCCTTGACGATGCGCCGGCCCGCCAGCGCCTCCGAGAGCGCGCGCGACAACGTGCCCGTTTCTTCCATGCCGCGGGTCGAGGACTTCCTCAGAGAGCGGCCGAGGCGCTGCGTCACCCACGCGACAGGCGGCAAAAGCAGGACCGAGATCACCGCGAGTTGCCAGTCCTCGTAGATCATGACGCCCGCAAGCACGAGAAGCGTCACGAATTCCTTGCCGAGCCCCGCCACGCCACGCGTGATCGAGCCCCGCAGCAGCGTCGCGTCGTAGAGGAACCTGGAAACCAGCTCGCCGGAATGGACGTCATTCAGCGTGGCGAGATCGAGCCGGATCTGGCTCGCGAACATGTCCCGCTGCACATCGGCGACCACGCGCTCGGCGACATTGTTGAGTGTGTACTGTTCGCCGAAGCCCGTAGCTGCGCGCAGCGCCACAATGCCGACGATTGCGAGCGACAGCACCGGCAGCATGCGCGCGTTGCTGTCGAGGAATATTTCCTTGGTTACCGGATCGAGCAGCCAGGCGAGCGCTCCGTTCATGCCCGCCGTGATGATCATGCAGACGGCGGCGAGCGCCAGCCTGTTCCAGCGCCGGCCCATATAATCACGCAGCAGCCGACGGATGATGCCATAATCGTGCAGATCGCCTTCCGCGACTGGCGCTACGACGTTTCTTCCCCGCGAGCGGGGAAGGGGGTCGGAAGGACCGGAGGGGGCCGTCGGAGAGCGCAAGGAGCTCATTTCGAAGGACGATTATGGAGTTGTTCGGAGTCGAACGACTAACATACTCGAACGCCGCGCGCGAGAACGCTCAGGTGAGGTCCGGCTCGAGCAGGCGATGGATGTGGACCACGAAGTAGCGCAACTGGGCATTGTCGACGGTTGCCTGCGCCGCCGCACGCCAGGCGGCGTGCGCCTCCCGGTAGTTGGGATAGATGCCCACGATATGCAGCTTCGAAAGGTCCTTGAACTCAACCCGGTCGGGCGTTTCCACCTCGCCCCCGAAGACGAGGTGCAGCAGCTGTCTGGTTTCGACTTCGTGCATCGGATGCCAATACGATATCGGCAGGGCAATTCCAATCACCGAACCGGCGTTGCGGGCCGAGCGTGGCGCAGGCGCTCGAGAAGAAGCGCGTGCAGCTCCGGCCCGGCGCAGACGAGGGAGCGCTGGATGGCGGAAGGATGGCCGAACTGCAGGGGCTCGCCTTCGCGCGATGTCGCGAGTCCGCAGGCTTCGCGAAGGATCGCGGCGCCCGCCGCCATGTCCCAGTCGTGCTTGGGCGACAACACGATGGCGGCGTCGAATACGCCTGCCGCCACGAGCGCCATCCGGTAGGCGATCGAGCTGCGATGTTCGACCTGCATCGCCGGCCAGGGATCGCAAACGAGGAGGTCCTTCTGACCGAGCACGCGGCAACCGTCGAGAGTCGCGCAGCCACTCACGCGGATCGGCAAGCCGTTGAGGCGGGCGCCCCCGTCGAGCGCGGCGGAAAAAAACTCTTCGGTGACCGGATTGTAAACGACGCCGGCAATCGCGCGGTCTCGTTCGGCGAGCCCGACCGAAATCGAGAATTGCGGCCGCTGTTTCAAGAAGGCCGTAGTGCCGTCGATCGGATCGACAACGAACGTTCTCTCCGCGCCGGCGCGCGCGGCATTGCGGCCGGTTTCTTCGGAAAGCCATCCGTAGTGTGGCCGCGCCGACTCGAGCGCGTCGCGCAGAAACCGGTCTATCTCGAGATCGGCCTCGGTGACGGGCTCGCCGCGGTTCTTGCTCCAGCGCCGGTATTCGCCTCCATAGTAACGGCGCGCGATTTTGCCCGCCTCGCGCACGGCGCGTTCGATGAGAGCGAGATCGTCTGCGTCATTCGCCCGCAACGGTCATGCCTTCGACGCGCAGCGTAGGTGCGTTCGTGCCGTAGCGGAAAACGAGATCGTTCGCCGGTGCGAGCTGCCGGAACATGTCTTTCAGATTGCCCGCGATCGTCAGGCCGGAAACAGGGTAGGCGATTTTCCCGTTCTCGATCCAGAAGCCCGAAGCGCCGCGGCTGTAATCGCCGGTCACCATGCTGATGCCCATGCCCATCAGCTCGGTAACAAAAAATCCTTCACGGATATCCGCGATCAGTTCGGCGGGCGTGGCGCGTCCGGGCTCCAGATAGAGATTGGTCGTCGAAGGCGAAGGCGGACCGCCGGTGCCGCGCGCCGCATGGCCGGTCGTCGAAAGGCCGAGCTGGTTTGCGCTCGCGCAATCCAGAATCCATGTCTTGAGCACGCCGTTCTCGACGAGCGGCAGGCGCGCGTTACGTACGCCTTCGCCGTCGAACGGCTTGGAGCGCAGACCGCGCAGGCGGTGCGGATCGTCGACTATGGAAATGCCGGTCGCGAAAACGTTCTGGTTCAGGCGGTCTTTGAGAAAGCTCACGCCACGGGCGATGGACGCGCCCGAGATTGCACCGGCAAAATGTCCAACGAGTCCCGAAGCCACGCGCGGCTCGAACACGACGGGTACGGGTCTCGATTTCGCGCCGCGCGGGTTGAGACGCGCCACGGTGCGTTCGCCTGCGCGCCGGCCGACCGCTTCGGCCGCCTCGAGATCGTCCGCATGCCGCGCGCTCGCGCTATCGTAATCGCGCTCCATGGCGGTGCCTTCGCCCGCGAGCACGGCCACGCCGATGCTGTGCGAGGTGCCGGCGTAGCGGCCGAAAAATCCGCTGCTCGTCGCCAGCGCGACTTCGCTGCGGCCGAAGCTTGCGCCGCCGCCTTCGGAATTGGTGATCCCGGCGACCGCCATGGCGGCGCCCTCGACCGCCTTCGCGCGTTCGATCAGCACATCGGTGGCGGGCTCGGCCGGGTCTTCGAGATCGAGTGCAGGCCAGCTGGTGGCGAGCCGGTCGGCGGGCGCCAGACAGGCGTATTTGTCGTCGGGCGCAAGCCTGGCCATGGCAAGGGCGCGTTCCGGGAGTTCGGCCAGCGTGTCCCGCGCCAGGTCGGTGGAGGAGACAAAGGCGACTTTCTCGCCCGCGAAGACGCGCAGTCCCAAATCCCAGGATTCGGCCCGTTCCAGTTCTTCGAGACGCCCCAGCCGGTACGACACGCTGGCCGCCACGCTCGCGACGAGCAGCGCATCGGCCGCATCGGCGCCGGCGCGGCGCGCCCGTCCGATCAGGTCTTCAAGGATGGCATGGGGATCGCGCCCGTCCGTCACGGAATGAGGCCGACGCTCTGCTGCGGAGCGAAAACGAACCACAGGACGGCTGCGATCCCCACCACATAGGCGATCCAGGTGAGCACCATGCCGGCAAACCGCAGCGGCGAGGGTCCGATGGAGCGCGACAGACCGATCGCATGCACGATGCGGCCGATCGTGAACGTCGCGCCGACGCCATGGATGAGCCAGATCGAACGTCCGAGCGGCGAGGCGAGCGCCCACAGGAGGATGAGCGCCACCGGCATGTACTCGGCATTGTTGGCGTGCGCCCGGAGCGGCGCCAGCATGTCCGGCTTGCCGCCGTCGCCGATCGGCGTCTGCGTGCGATAGCGCGCTTCGACGACACGCATGGAGAGCACGAGCAGGATCAGCGCATTCAGTCCGGCATAGAAGCCGAACGCGTAGATCGACGATTCAAACAGAAGCATGAGGTCCCCTTCAGCCGCGCCGCGGGCGTGGCGTGCAATGTGCAGGCGCGGCACCGCGACGGTCAAGCCGACGCGGGTCGCAACAAGGCCGAGCTAGGGCGCAGCCGAACCCGGATTCGGCGACGCCGCCGGCGACACGGCGGGCGTTATATAGAGCTTCTGCTCCTTGTACGCGATGTAGAGATGCAGGTGGCGCAATTCGTTGAGGCCGAGGACGAAATCGGTGTTGCCGCCCCGCTCGTCGTAATCGGCGATTCGCGAACCCAGATGAGTCGGTGCGTGAACCTTGGCGCCCACTTCGAAAATCGAGATCGCCGGATTGCCGATCGAGAGTCCGTCGAGAGCGAGACTCTTGAACGTGTGTCGGTACACCGGAACCTTGCCGGGACCAATGTCACCGATATTGGTCATGTCCGGCGATCCGGGGCTCAGTCGAAAGGTGTTGTATGCGGCCTCCTGGGACAGGGACGAAAAGGTTGATCCCGTGTCGAGCACGGCGTCGAACGATTGCCCATCGAGCGTCACCGGCACGATGACGTGTCCGCTCTCCACCACATGCACCGGGACAACCGCGACATTGTCCGACGTCCAATAAACCACGCGTCCGGGACAATGGTCCTGCGAGAAGAGGTTCAGCTTGTGCGCGCCGAAATCGATGTCCACGTCGTAGTGGCGCAGGAGATCCGCTGCAAGCGTTCCGCCAATCTGCATGCTTGTGGAGATTGGCGAGGGCCAGACCAGGAATTCGAGATTGCTCGCATGCGCGGTACCGAGCCCGAAGTCATGCACCGTCGCGATGTAGGAGAAAGGTTGGCCGGCCTCGTTGTACACCACGCCCTGCATGATACGGCGTTGGGGAAGCGCGAGATTGTTGGCCACGTTGGGGTCGATCGCGCTGAGCGGTGCGCCCGTATCGAACGCCATCTGCACACTTGTTCCATTGATGGAAACGGGCACGATGATCGCGCCGTTCTCGGCAAAATCGAACGACGCAATTCGGGCGAGCTTGCAATCGTCCGCGCTTGCGGCCGTTGAAAAAGCGATCGAGAAAAATGCGCATGCCAGCAGCGTGCGCAGCGTATGACGGATCATTGTCGGCCCCGGTTCGACACGTCCGGATTAACTCATGTTCCCCGGTGGAGGTTCAAGGGTGCTCGTGTCGGCGGGGGCCGGATTTATCGCCAGATCGACTTCCCCGAACCGGGTAACCCGAGGCGCGGCCATTTCTCGGTGACGGTGCGGACGATCTCCGCGTCCATGCGGATCGGCCGGCCCCACTCGCGCCTGGTTTCGGGCGCGATCTTGTGAGTCGCATCGAGGCCGATTTTGGAGCCGAGGCCGGATTCGGGCGAGGCGAAATCCAGATAATCGATGGGCGTGTTGTCGACGAGAGTGATGTCGCGCGCCGGGTCCATGCGTGTCGCCACCGCCCACATCACGTCTTTCCAGTTGCGGGCATCGATGTCGTCGTCCACGACAATCACCCACTTCGTGTACATGAACTGGCGCAGATACGACCACACCGCCATCATCACGCGCCTGGCGTGGCCGGGGTATGCCTTTTTCATGCTCACCACCGCAATGCGATAGGAGCAGCCTTCGGGCGGCAGCCAGAAATCGACGATTTCGGGAAATTGCTGGCGGAACAGGGGAATGAAGATTTCATTCAGCGCCTCGCCGAGAATCGAAGGCTCGTCGGGCGGGCGCCCGGTGTACGTCGAAAGATAGATCGGATTGCGGCGCATGGTCAGCGCAGTGATGGTGAAGACGGGAAACCGCTCGACCGAATTGTAGTACCCGGTGTGATCGCCGTAGGGGCCTTCGTCGCGATAGTCGGTCAGGGACACTTCGCCTTCGAGGACGATCTCCGCTTCGGCCGGGACTTTCAGCGGCTGGCTCACGCAATCGGCAAGCTCCGCGCGCGCGCCGCGCAACAGCCCCGCGAACTGATATTCGGAAAGCGTGTCGGGCACCGGCGTCACCGCAGCGAGCGTGGTTCCCGGATCGGCCCCGATCACCGCAGCCGCCGGCAGAGGCGCAGTATGCTCTTTCGCCCAGCGCGCGTGGTGCTGCGCGCCGCCTCTGTGCTTCAGCCAGCGCATCAGCGTGCGGTCTTTCCCGATCACCTGCATGCGGTAGATGCCGAGGTTGAAATTGTCCTCGCGCGCGCTGCCGGGCCCTTTCGTCACCACGAGCGGCCAGGTGATGAGCGGCGCGGGTTCGCCCGGCCAGCAGGTCTGGATCGGCAGGCGCGACAGATCGACGTCCGGGCCGCGCAGAACGATTTCCTGGCATGCGGGCGAAGAAACGGTTCTTGGCCGCATCGCGATGAGGGTTTTCGCGAGCGGCAAAAGCTCGAATGCCTCGCCGAGGCTTCGCGGAGGTTCGGGCTGTCGCAGCGTTGCAAGGAGTTCGCCGACTTCGCGCAGCGATGCCGCATCGCGACGCTCGATACCGCCCATGGTTACGGCCATGGCGACGCGCTTTACGGTGCCGAACAGATTGACGAGCGCGGGATACTCGCTGGCAGCCCCGTCGGTTTTGACGGGTTTCTCGAACAGCGCGGCCGGTCCCTGTTCCGCAATCAGCCGCGTCTGGATTTCCGTCATTTCGAGAACGGTCGAGACCGGTTCGCGCACGCGGACGAGCTCGCGCTCGCGTTCGAGCATCGCCAGAAAATCGCGCAGCGAACGGTAGCTCATCCGTCTTCGTTGGTGACGGCCCATTTGGACGGCGCGGCGTGCCGGATGCCGTACGAGAAAAAGATGGCAACGCCGATGGCCGTCCACAGCACGAGCCGCACCCAGGTCGCATCCGAAAGGCTGAACATCATTATCCCGCAGATGACGATGCCTGCCGGCGCGACGAACCAGACGAAGGGGGTGCGAAACGGACGGCGCGCGCGGGGCGCCGTGCGGCGCAGGATCATAATGCCGGCGCAAACCGCGACGAAGGCGAGCAGGGTGCCGATCGAAACGAGATCGGCAAGAATGTCGAGCGGCAGAACGGCGGCCGCGAGCCCTGCCGCAATGCCGATGATGATTGTGCCGATCCACGGCGTCTGAAAGCGCGGATGGACGGTCGAGAACATGCGTCCCAGAAAGCCGTCGCGCGCCATCGCATAAAACACGCGCGATTGCCCGTAGAGGGACACGAACACAACGGAGGCGAGGCCCACCACGGCGCCGAGATTGATCAGAGGAATAAGCCAGGACAGGGAGCGGATATGGCCCATCGCGAACGACACGGGATTGGGCACGTCGAGCGTGCGCCAGTTGGTGACGCCGAGGAGCACGACCGCCATGAGGACGTAGAGCACCGTGCAGATGCCAAGCGATCCGAGAATTCCGATGGGCAGGTCGCGCCGCGGATTACGCGCTTCCTGCGCGGCGACGGACACCGCTTCGAAGCCGATATAGGCGAAGAAGATCATTCCGGACGCGGCGAGAATGCCGCTCACGCCGAATTTGCCGAAGCTGCCCTGATTGGGCGGTACGAACGGCGTGAGGTTGTGAAGATGAACGTAAGGCAGACCGAAGAGGATGACGAGAATCACGATCGCCGTTTTCACCAGCACCATGGCGCCGTTGAAGTTGGCCGACTCTTTCACGCCGACGATCAGAAACACGGTGAGCGCCGCGACGAGCGCCACCGCCGGCAGGTTGATGATTGCGCCCGTTGCGTGCATGTCGTGAAAACCCGTCGCGGCAAGCGGCGCATTGGCGAAGGCGGCGGGAAATACGATTCCGAAATTCTGCAGCAGGCTGACGAAATAGCCCGACCAGCCGACGGCCACGGTCGAAGCCGACACGCCGTATTCGAGCACCATGTTCCAGCCGATGAACCAGGCCATGAAGCGGCCCATCGTGGCGTAGGCATAGGTGTACGAGCTGCCCGACTCGGGAATCATCGACGCGAATTCGGCGTAGCACAGGCCGGCGAACAGACAGCCGAAGCCCGCGATCCCGAACGATACCAGCACAGCGGGACCGGCGTGTTCGGCGGCGGCCGTTCCCGCAATCACGAAGATGCCCGCTCCGATGATCGAGCCGATACCGAGCATGACGAGGCTGAAAGGACCGAGCACGCGCTTGAGGTCGGGGGCTTCGGTCGTTGGGGATTGCGGTCTTGTCAATACGGTCGTCACGCGCACGCCCATCCGGTTGTCGAAAAGCAACATAGAGGAAGACCCCGCGCCTTCCAAACAGGCGGAGGTCTGCTTGACGGCCGCGACCGGCCTCGCACGCAGGCGCTCTCCCGCCGCGAGGGCTCCTCATCATTTTAGGGCGTGCATCGCGAGGCCGACGTGACGCGCCCGCTTGTGGCCGGCGCGGAGAATTTGCCGGTTTCCTGATTCGTCGCGGTTCAAACGACACGTTCGTCCAGGCGGTACACGCCGGTCTCGCGAATCTCGCGATCCTCGAGTTCGCGCGACGTGCGCACCTTGTAATTTGCGAGTTGACGCACAAGAGATTGCGGAAAGTAGGCACGGCCGGGATCGCCCAGCAGCACCGCCGCGCCATCTCGCGCGCAGCTCCGGAGCCAGGGGAGCAGGCGGTCGGCCAGTGGCCGCTCGTAACACATGTCGCCGACCAGAATGACATCCCAGGCGCAGGGTCGACCGATGATGTCCTCGGTCACGATCTCGACCTTTTCGCCGCGCCCGCCGCAGCCTGGACCAGCCGAGGCATGGCGGACCCTGCAGGTGATGCCGTTCGCCCGGCAATTGAGCCCGATCGCCGCGGCGGCGAACGCGTCGATGTCGGCGGCCGTCACCACGCGCGCGCCGGATTTCGCGGCCGCGATGGCGACGAGACCGGAGCCGGTGCCGAAATCGAGCACCGAGCGGGCGGCGACCGTTTCGCGGTGATCGAGAACGTAGCGGGCGAGCGCCTGTCCACCCGCCCAGGCGAACGCCCAATAGGGCGGCGACACGCCTTCGGCCGCCAGTTCGCGTTCCGTCTTGTGCCAGAGTGGTACGACTTCGGTCGCGAGATGCAGGTCGATTTCCGGCACGAGCGGCGGCATCGCGAGCGCGGTGTTGGCGCGGACGAATGCGGCTGACTGCGCTTCGAGCACGGAAAGCCCGCGCGGCCGGCCTGGCCGACCTTCGACGGACTGGGTTATTGATTTATTCCGTCGCATGCCGCGTTTCGTGACTGCAAGGCGGCGATCCCGATGGGCGCGAGCCTTCTCGAACTGCTGTTGGCGCTTTCCAACTAAAGGTACCCCATCGTCAGAAGAGCCGCGGCGATCATCAGGCCCGCATCGCGGTTGGCACTGAAGATCGCGAGGCAGCGGGCGCTGTCGTTCGCGTCGAGCGCGCGCACTTGCCAGAGAAAATGCAGCGCGGCGGGCAGCAGCAGAACCGGGGTCCACACAAGACCGGTCGCGAGGATGAGCGCGCCAGCGAGAAAGGCAAGCGTGAGCAGGTAAACGGCCGCGATGAAGGCCCGCGAATTGTCGCCGAGAAGCCGTGCGGTCGATTTCACGCCGATCAGCGCGTCGTCGTCCTTGTCCTGATGCGCATAGATCGTGTCGTAGCCGAGCGTCCAGAAGAAACAGGCGGCGTAGAGGAGAAGGGCGGGCAGGGCGAGATGGCCGGTGATGGCCGAGAATCCGAGCAGCGCGCCCCAGTTGAAGGTCAGCCCAAGCCACGCCTGCGGCCACCAGGTAATTCGTTTCATGAAGGGATAGAGTGCGACGAGCGCCAGCGAGCCAATGCCGAGCGCGATGGAAAACACGTTGAACTGCAAAAGCACGGCCAGTCCCGCGGCACATTGCAGCGCGAGGAAGATCCAGGCGCCGCCGAGGCTCACCGCGCCCGACGGCAGCGGGCGGCCGCGCGTGCGTGCGACCCGCGCATCGATGTCGCGGTCGACGATGTCGTTGTAGGTGCAACCGGCGCCGCGCATCAGCACCGCACCGAGCGCGAACAGCGCGAGGGTCGCGAGATCGTGCAGCGATCCGAATCCCCTGCGTTGCGCAAGTGCGCCCAGCGCCAGCCCGAATAGGCAGGGCAGGAACAGGAGTTCGATGCCAATCGGGCGGTCGAGCCGCATCAGCCTGAGCCAGGGCTGCGCGGTCCGCGGCGCGGCATTCACCCAGCTTTGCGCCACCGCATCGGCCGGGAGATCTCCAGAGGAGCTGTGCTGCATCGCTCTACTGTGTCACGACTGGAATGGGATGACACGCGCGATTTATTGTGCGTCTTCGCCGTTTGCGGGGGAGAAGAAATGGGCGATCGCGACCTCACGTTTCCCGGCGGGAAGGTACGGCTGTACGTGGAAGCGGCGCTGGGCGAAGGCGCGCGCGTGCCCGCGAGCCCGCCGCAGGCGCATTATCTGCTGCATGTGATGCGGGCGCGCACAGGCGATCGTGTGAGCCTGTTCAATGGGCGCGATGGCGAATGGCTGGCGCGCATTGCCGAAGCGGGGCGGCGCGATTGCGTGGCTGTTTGCGAGCGCCAAAGCGCCACACAAACAGGCGACGACGATCTCTGGCTCGTTTTCGCGCCGATCAAGAAAACGCCTGCCGATTATCTGGCGCAGAAAGCGACGGAACTCGGCGTGAGGGCACTGCAGCCAGTCGTCACACGCCGCACCATCGTGCAGCGTATCAACACCGGGCGCCTGCGGGCGAATGCGATCGAAGCGGCGGAGCAATCGGGGCGCCTGACGGTGCCGGAGATCCGCGCACCACTCCCGCTCGAAACTCTGCTCGCGGAATGGCCGCGCGAACGCGCGCTCCTGTTCTGCGACGAAGCCGGCGCGCCGCCAATCCGCGAGGCGCTTGCGCACGCGCCCCAAAAGTCCTGGGCGGTCCTGACCGGCCCTGAAGGCGGCTTCGACGAAACGGAACGTGCGGGCGTGCGCGCTTTGCCGTCAGCCGTCCCGGTTTCTCTGGGCAAACGCATCCTGCGCGCCGACACCGCGGCGCTGGCGGCACTCGCGATCCTGCAGGCTCAGTGGCCGAACGGATTGTAGAATTCGGAGCCGGGTGTCTTCGCGTCGCCCATCGCGTTGCCGGTCGAACGGCCGGTGCGGAATTCCGTATCGGGATCGCCCGGCCAGCCGGTGCCCTGGCTCGCGCTGAAGTGGAACGATCCGAGGCCATCCACTTTCATGCTGGTGCCGCTCTGGTCGGTCGAAAAATTGATTCCCTTCTGGTCCGGCTGTACTGCTGCCGGATCCTGGAAGTTGGGCGTCCCGTCGGGATTCTGCGGGAGCGTAACCGTCTCGATCGCGAAGGCCGGCGCCGACAGAGCGAATAGGGCCGCTGCGGCGGCGGCAACGAGAAGTCTCGAACCCATGCGCGTATCTCCCTCGAAGCAGGCCGCCCGAGTGAACCATCGTGGCGCCGCGCACGCAATGGCCGGGTTCTTGCCGGGCGCCGACGCGACCCCTACATGACCAAAAGGTAATCGCCGGAAATGGCCGCGGTGGATGTGCTCCGCCGGGGCCGCCGGAGGCGAGGAGGCCGCCCATGTCGATCCCCCAAAACGCGGGCGGACCGATCGATTCGCGCGACGATCTGGTGCGCTATCTCGAAGTGGGCGGCAAACCGCGCGCCGAGTGGCGCATCGGCACCGAGCACGAGAAGTTCGTCTACGATCTCGCGACGCACAGGCCGCTCGCCTATGCGGGTCGGCCCGGCATTCGCACGCTGCTCGACGGCATGCGCCGCTTCGGCTGGTCGCCCGTCATGGAGGGCGACAACATCATCGGGCTGTCGCAGGACGGCGCCGGGATCAGCCTCGAACCGGGCGGCCAGTTCGAGCTCTCCGGCGCGCCGCTCCGGTCGCTGCACCAGACCTGCGCGGAAGTGAACACCCACCAGGAACAGGTGCGCGAAGTGGCGCACGAGATCGGCGCGGGCGTGCTGGGCCTCGGGTTCGCGCCGACCTGGCGGCTCGACGAAGTGGACCAGATGCCGAAGGGCCGCTACGCGATCATGCGCCGCTACATGCCGCGCGTCGGCGCTTACGGACTCGAGATGATGTTCCGCACCTGCACCGTGCAGGTGAATCTCGATTTCGCCGACGAAGCCGACATGGTGAAGAAATTCCGCGTGGCGCTCGCGCTGCAGCCGGTCGCCACCGCCCTGTTCGCCAACTCGCCGTTCCGCGAAGGCAGGCCCAACGGCTTTCTCTCCTATCGAAGCCAGATCTGGACGGACGTCGACAACGCGCGCGCGGGCATGCTGCCGTTCGTGTTCGAGGACGGGTTCGGCTTCGAACGCTATGTCGATTACGCGCTCGATGTGCCGATGTATTTCGTCTATCGCGACGGGCGCTATATCGGCGTGGCGGGGAAAAGCTTCCGCGATTTCCTCGCCGGGCGCATTCCCGAACTGAAAGGCGTTGCGCCGCAGCTCTCCGACTGGGCTGATCATCTCACAACGATTTTTCCCGAGGCGCGGCTGAAGCGCTTTCTCGAAATGCGCGGCGCCGATGGCGGGACGTGGCGGCGCATTTGCGGATTGCCCGCGCTCTGGGTGGGCATTTTTTACGACCGCAACGCGCTCGATGCGGCGTGGGACATGGTAAAGGACTGGAGCTGCGAGGAGCGCGCGGCGATGCGGGCATCGGTTCCGGTGCTTGCGTTCAATACGCCGTTCCGCGGACGCAAGGTGCTCCATCTGGCGCGCGAGATGCTCGAGATTTCACGCGCGGGCCTTCGCCGGCGCGCCAACGAAGACGCGGTCGGCACCACCGAAGAAGGTTTCCTGCAGCCGCTCGAAGATCTCGTCGAGCGTGGCTACACGCGCGCCGACGAACTGCTCCGCCGGTGGAAAACCGACTGGAACGGCGATCTCGGCAAGCTGTTCACGGAATACAATTTTCTTTGAGCGGGAACGTGCCGATGGCATCTCAGGTGACGGGAATGTCGTCGGGCAGGCTCACCCGCTCTTCGAGCACGTTGCGCACATAGAGGAGGTTGATGGCGGTGTAAGCCACCACCGCGATCGGCGCGGCAAAGACGATGCCGACAAACCCGAACAACAGCTGGCTGACGAGGATGCTGAGGAGGATCAGCGCGGGCGGAATATGGACGAGCCGGCGCTGCAGGAGCGGCACGACCAGATAACCTTCGACGATGTGGATTCCGATATAGCCTGCGACGGTCCAGATTGCCGTGTTGAGGCCGACGGTGAGGGCGACGAGCACGGCCGGAACGGCGCCGATGAACGGCCCGAGATACGGCACCACCTCGGATAATCCGGCGATGAGCGCGAGCAATCCGGGATTGGGAAGCCGCAGAACCAGCATCAGGACATAGGCGAGCACGCCCACAAGCAGCATCACGATCATCTGTCCGATCAGCCAGTAGGTGAGGGTGGCGCCGATCTTCTCGAGTGCTTCCTCCGCGTCCGGGCGAAACCTGGGCGGAAAGAGGAGCACGACGCCACGCGCATACAGCGACGGCTGGGCAGCGAGATAAATGCCGGCGATCGCGATGACGATGGCATATTCCGCGACGGCGAGACCCGACGTCAGCGCGTTTGGCACCATTCCACCGACGACCGACGACGGCCCGTGTACGAACCGGCGCAATATGCCGAGATTGCGCTGGCCCGCCTCGATCTCCTTCATGACGCCGCCGAATTGCGAGATCAGACTCGTACCAAACAGCCAGAGACTGCCCGCGAAAATCAGGAACAGAAACGCGGTGACGAGCGTGAGCGCCCAGCCGAAGCGGAAGGGAACTTTCGTGCAGAGGAGCCGGGCGAGGAGGTGCAGAAAAAGCGCGGTGATCACGGCGCCGAAGGCGAGGATCACCCCGACCCGTATGTACCACAGGAGGCAGATGCCTGCGGCGAGTCCGATCCAGATCGCTGCGGCGCGAAGCGTCCGGAGGCTTTCCCTCATGGGAGGGAAACGCGCAAAGGTTGAAATCGCGGCGGCGGCCCCGGAACAGGCGGCGCGCCTGACCGGGCGGCTTGCCGCCGGCTCTCGGCAGGGCTGCGTGTAATTCCACGGCGCGGCTGTCCGGATTTGCCCCGCCGGCGCCCGCTCGATGGAGGGCGATCGGCCGGGCCCGCGGGCTGCACACGGGCGAACCTGCGTTCGGCTTCTCACGAATTGAGGCGGCGTTCACGAAACGCCGTTGTTTCTGCCGCGTTGCCTTCCGAAGGGGCCCATCCATTCCCGGTTTGACGCACCAATGAAAACTCCCGAAAACAGGCATCCCGTTGTGGTCATAACGGGAGCTTCGGCCGGGGTTGGGCGGGCGGTGGCGCTCCGCTTCGCACGCGCCGGCGCAAAACTCGGCCTGATCGGCCGCGACGAGGCGGCGCTGCAGGAGATGCGGCGCGACCTCGCGGGTGCTGCCAGTTTCGCCTATCGCGCGACCGACGTATCGCGTGCCGGGGAGGTGTTCGCGGCCGCCGAGGAATTCGAGAAGGATCTCGGTCCGATCGACATTTGGATCAACGATGCGATGGTCACGGTCTTCTCGCCGGTGCGCGAGATTTCGCCGGAGGAATTCCGCCGGGTGACCGAAGTCACCTATCTCGGTTTCGTACACGGCTGCATGGCGGCCCTGAAGCACATGCGCCCGCGCAATCGCGGCCACATCATCAACATCGGTTCGGCGCTCGCCTATCGCGGCATTCCGCTGCAATCGGCCTATTGCGGCGCCAAGCATGCCATCCGCGGCTTCACCTCGGCACTGCGCACCGAACTCGCGCACGAAAAATCCGCCGTCGCGGTGTCCATGATCCAGCTGCCGGCGATGAATACCCCGCAATTCTCCTGGGCGCGCACCCATATGAGCGACGAGCCGAAACCCATGGGCACGATCTATCAGCCGGAGGCGGCGGCGGCAGCGGTGTTCCGGGCCGCGCGCACGCGGCCGAAGGAATACTGGGTCGGGCTTTCCACATTTCTCACGATCGTGGGCAACATGGTGGCGCCCGATTTTCTGGACAGCTTCCTCGCGCGCACGGCAGTCGAAGGCCAGGAAACGCGCATGCCGGTGTCGTCCACGCGCGAGGACAATCTGTTCGATCCGGTGACGCGGCTGCACGCAACCCACGGCAGTTTCGGAAAGGAAGCAAAGTCGCGCGCCTTCTTCGCCAACGGCCAGGGACTGCGCGCCGCGGTGGTGATGGCAGGCGCTGCGCTGTTTTTCGTGCTCGGGCGACTGCTTCCGTAGTCCCGATCCGGACAAACGGCCTCGCGTGCTTCGCCGTGCCCGGCACGAGCGAGATCTGTATCGCCCCCGACATAGCAGCCCGAAGCGTGTGCGAATACGCGTCCTCCTCATGCTGAGCCTGTCGAAGCCTGAGCCTGTCGTCCCTCGACAAGCTCGGGATGAGGAAGAAACAAGCGCCTCATGCTGACCGGCAATTCGTTCGTCACGGTGCGCAACACGGACCGCGTGAACATCCTGATCGATGCGGACACGAAAGTGGGCAACGGCGCATTTGCCCACCAGTTTCTCGTCGATTCCCATCAGTTCGGCGAGATAGACGTGGGCCACCCGATTTGCGGCACGTCCGCCATTCGGATCATGAATGTAACCGCCACAGCCAGCGACATCCAGATCGGCGCCAGCAACCAGTTCGTGGGCGCCTACAGCGACTCGGTCGTCGACGACGCGCGCCGCGTCGCCGTCACGATGGTGGGATTTCCGAACACCAGCACTTCGACTCCGCCGACCGCCCTTCCCAACGGCAACCCCACCGTTGGAAGCGGAGGGACACCGTGGCCGGGGAGCTATAGCTACGGCCATTACCTGCCGCCTACCCCTGCGCTTTCTAATCCTGGCACAGGATGGGTGCTTTTCACAAATTCCGCTGGCAACCTTGCCGCTCAGTATGAGAGCAACGATCCAATAGTCATCTTATATCATCCCTAACGCCGTTGCGGCACACCGTGAAACTTGAAAACGAGGCCTTTGCGTTCGGGGGCGGCAGTTCAGAAACACAACGGAACAAAAGGGGAGAATCACTGGATGCGTCTCATAGGGTCATCGAGTTAAGTCTGGAGACGCATTTTTCCGTTCGCGTGTCGCAATGGGCCGGGTGCGTCGCGATCCACGCTCGTGGCCCAATGCAGGATTAGCATAAGGCGGACGCTGCGCGAGAATGCGAGAGTGCGACTAATGACATGCCACCACCGTAGGGTTCAAAGCATCCAAACGGGACTACATTCGCCCGAGAGATAGTCTGGAATTATGCCCGCAACCCGAAGCGTTCCGAGTCATGGTGTGATTTTAAATACCGAACCGAAACCATGAGCGCCGCCTTCGCTCGCGGTGCCGTACAGATGGCCGGCTTTATCTGCAACGAGGCCTCCGACAGGATAGGCGCCTTTGGTGCCTTTGCCAAAAGCGTAGAGCACCGTTTCGCTTCCGTCGGGTGCAAGCTCGAACACTGTCCCGCAGCCGAGCTCCCTGATCAGTTCACAATCACGGCCGCCCCCGTATTGAGTCGCGCCGTAAAGGTTGCCTGCTGCGTCCCGGATACCTCCGGCGACCGGATTTGCGCCGTCTCCTCGTTTGCCCGTGAAAAAGTGCAGCACGCTCTCTCGGCCGTCGGGCGCGAGGGCGAATACCGCTCCACAACCTTCATCTGTGTAGCAACCCTTATGACCGCCGTTGAATAGCGTTCCATAGAAATTGCCGGATCCGTCTTCGATAGGGGTATCATCAGGACCGTTCCCATCGCCAGGGGGTCCCTTGAACGCGTACAGCACTGTTTCTTTGCCGCCCGCCTCAAGCTTGAACACCGTCCCGCATTCATTGCCGCAACCTGGCGTACCTCCGCTTTGCGTCGTGCCATAGAGATTGGTCGCGGCATCCATATACAGTCCGCCAACCGGCAACTCGCCGTCGGGGCAATGATCTCGTCGACAGAATGAGTAGAGAACTGTTTCGATTCCCTTGGCCGAGAGTTCGAACACGGTGCCTCCGTCGTATTTCCCACCGGCGCTCGTCGTGCCGAAAATATTGCCGTTACCGTCCATGATCAGCGTCCCTTGCGCCACGCACCCATCGCTTGGCGAACCCGCGAAATCGTGGAATGTTGTTTCATTCCCGCCCGGAGTGACTTTGAATATCACGCCACAGCCAATGCTGCCGCCAAGAACTGTACCGCCATACAGGTTGCCTTTCTTGTCCATGAGGAGGGTGTCGTTGGGTCCTTCGCCATCGGCTCCGCATGTGAAGGTGTAAAGGACAGTTTCGGAACTACCGCGAGGAATCTCGAATACGGTTCCGCAACTGTTGCATGTGCCGCCCGCTGTCGTGCCATAGAGATTGCCTGCGCCATCGCGGATCAACCCGCCGACCGGGTAGCAGCCATCGGTTCCGCCGCTGAACGCATGAAGCACCTTGAATTTCGCTTGAGCGCTGTCGTGTGCCGCAAGCATCAACAGCGCAAACGTGACGCCCAGAGTGCACTTGCTCATAATGTCGAATATTCGGATCATTGGATTCGCTTTCGATCTGGCTGGCCGACCCGTCCGCACCGCGCTTCCTCATTCCTTTAACGTATGTGCAGCCCGGGATCACGACTGTACCAAGGCAGCCCCGGATTTCCCATGCGTTTCCTGCCGGCGGCTAACGAGCCTGCTGGTTTTAAGCTGGTGGACTCGGTCTGGTCGCATCTGGCTGCGATGGGAGCCTTGGTGATGATCGTGCGCGGCGCGCGCCGGTTTGCGAGGCCAACGCCGAACTATGACGTCGCGCCGGCTGGAGCGCCGGCGGGCGCCTCCTACGACATGCGCTTTCGCGCCTCCTTTCTGGTCATGCTGACCGGCAATTCGTTCGTCACGGTGCACAACACGGACCGCGTGAACATCCTGATCGATGCGGACACGATAGTGGGCGGCGAGTTCTTCCCTTCAATTCGCGATCAGAAACTGCGCAAGATGCTCGGTTCGGCGAGCGGTGACCTGCTCGATTTGCTCGCGGCAGCTGAAACCATTGGCGAGAATGGTGGTGCGCGAGGCGGCCTTGCGGATGGCGGGAAAGAGCGCCTGTTGTCCGATATCGAGCGACAGTTTGTATTTCGCGCTTTCGAAACCGAACGAGCCAGCCATGCCGCAGCACCCCGCCGAGAGGATGTTCGCATCCGCCCCGATGTCCTTCAGGAGCTTCTGCTCGGGATCCGTCTTCATTACCGCGTGATGGTGGCAGTGGAACTGGACCATCGGCTTTTGCGAATGCGGTCTTAGGCGCCCCGCCAGATCGCGATCGCAGAGGAATTCGCTCAGGAGCCGCGTCTGGCTGGCGAGCTTCGCCGCCAGCGGGTCCTTCGGGAACAGCGCCGGCAGCTCGTCGCGGAATGCGGAGACGCAGGCCGGCTCGAGACCGACAATCGTCACGCCCGCTTCGATATCGCAGCGCAACGCGTGCATCGTCCGGCGCCATAAGGAGCGCGCCTGATCGAGCCAGCCCCAATCGTAAAGCGGCCGGCCGCAGCAAAGCGTCGTTCCGGGAATATCGACGTCGAAACCCAGACTCTCGAGCAAACGGGTCGCCGCAATCGCCGTGCCGGTGCGGAAGTAATTATTGAAGGTGTCGGGCCACAGGAGAACTCGCTCGCCCCCGCGGTGGCCGCGGTGGCCTCGATGCCATTCGCGATAGGTGGGCGACGCGAAGGCCGGCAGGTCGCGCGCCTGGGCAATGCCGCCGGCAAGCTTGGCAAGCGCGGAGAGACCCGGCGTCCGGATGAGGACATTGGCAAAGCCCGGCGCCGCGGAGGCGAACTTCGCCCACCGCTGGATCTGACCCATGGAATAGGCGGCGCGCGGCCGCAACCGGCCCTCGTAATGGCGCGAGCGGAATTCGGCCTTGTAGGTCGCCATGTCGACCTGCACCGGACAATCCTTCTTGCAGCCCTTGCAGGCGAGACACAGGTCGAGCGATTCCTCGACTTCGCGATTCCGCCAGCCGTCCTTGATGATGTCGCCGCGCACCATCTCGAAGAGCAGGCGCGCGCGTCCGCGCGTGCAGTGTTTCTCGTCGCGCGTCGCCATGTAGCTCGGGCACATCACGCCTTCGCCGGAATGATGGCGCCGGCAGGCGCCCACGCCGACACAGCGCAGCGTTGCCTTGGTGAAGCTACCCTTCTCTTCGGGATAGGCAAAGCGGCCGCGGATTTCCGGCGGATCGTAGCCGGGGCCGACGCGCAGATTGGAGGTGATCGGATAGGGATCGATGACCTTGCCGGGGTTCATCCGCTCCCGCGGATCCCACAGGCGCCGGAATTCGCGCTGCGCCTCCATCAGTTCGGGGCCGTACATCTTTTCGAGCAGTTCCCCGCGGGCCTGCCCGTCGCCGTGCTCGCCCGACAGCGTGCCGTTGTAGCGCACCACGAGATCGGCCGCCTGGTCCAGAAACGCCTTCCAGTTCTTCAGTCCGTCTTCGGTGTGCAGCTGCCAGTTGACGCGGCAATGCACGAGCCCATCGCCGAAATGTCCGTACACGGAAGCCTTGTAGCCGTGCTTCTGGAACAGCGCCCACAGATCGCGCAGGTAATTGCCGAGGTTGTCGCGGTGGACCGCGGAATCTTCCCACCCCGGCCAGGTTGCGCCCACGCCTGGAACGTGCGCGGTAACCGCGAGCGCGGCCTCGCGCACTTTCCACACTTTTTCCTGCTTGCCCTTGTCGGAGACGAGATTGGTCGCGTGGCCGGCGGCTTCCGACTTCCGCTTCAGTGCCCGGGCGTTCGCCTCCGCCTGCTCGCACGTTTCGCCGCCGAATTCGCAGATGAGCCAGCCATGACCCTCGGGCAGAACGCCGATGTCCTTCACCCGGAAATGCTTCTCGTGCATGAAGTCGACAAGGAGTTGGTCGATCGATTCCACGGCGATCGGTCCGTGCTCGACGGCGTCCTTCGCCGCATCGGCGGCCGCGAAAATGTCGGGATAGCCGATGATGAGCAATGCACGCGCCGGCGGACTCGGAACCAGATCGAGGCTCGCCCGCAGCACCGTCACGCAGGTTGCTTCGGTGCCGACCAGCGCGCGCGCGACCTGGAAACCTTTCTCCCAGTCGAGCTGGTCGAGATTCTCATAACCCGAAATGCGGCGCGGAATCTGCGGATAAACTTCCTGGAACCGCTTTCCGTAACGGTCCCAGAGATTTCTCATGCCGCGATAAATTTCCGCACGCCGCCCGCCCGCCCTGAGAATGCGCTCGTATTCGTTGCGCGAAGTGGGCCCGACCGTCATCCGCAGGCCGTCGTAGGTCGCGATTTCGAGCGCGTGGACGTTGTCGGCCGTGCGTCCGGCCATCACCGAATGGGTGCCGCAGGAATTGTTGCCGATCATGCCGCCCAGCGTGTTGTGATCGTGGGTCGACGGATCGGGACCGAAGGTCAGCTCGAATTTTTCCGCCGCGTCACGCAGCGTATCGAGCACGCAGCCGGGTTCCACGACGGCGCGCCGCTTGTCGGGATCGAGCGAGATGACGCGGTCGAGATATTTGGAGCAATCGATCAGCACCGCGGCGTTGCAGCCCTGTCCCGCGAGACTCGTCCCGCCGCCGCGCGGCGCCACCGGAACGTCGTACTTTGCGCAAATGGCGATCGTTTCGACGATGTCCTTGCGCGACTTCGGCAGCACCACGCCATAGGGCGCCTGGCGGTAATTGGATGCATCGGTCGACCACAGGGCACGGTCGCCCGCCGCGAAGCGGACTTCGCCTTCGATCGCCTTCTCGAGTTCCGCACGGAGCGCGCGGACAATATCGGTCGGCACCGAAATGTATTCGGAACGGATGCGGCCGCCCTTCGTGCGGTCGATCACGCGATGGACGGGACGGGAAATGTCGTTCATGGAAAATCGCCTGTGGCGACACCGCGCGCGGGAACCGCGACGGCACCGTTTTTGGAAACCCCGGCCTGTCGGCCCCGGTTCCTTGGCGGGAAGCGCTCAGGAACAGATGCCGCAGCGGAGCGTTGCCGATCCCGTGAACGGCTCCGGATTCCTCGGCAAGAGACGGTGGGCGATTGCCGAAGGGTATATCCCCGGCGAGAGTGTCGAACCGGACGATCGCGCGCTCAAATCCCACGAAGCCGCCTGTCTTCTGAACGCGACCGACCGCGACGCCGAAATCACCATCACGGTTTTTTTCGAAAACCGCGATCCTGCCGGACCATACCGGATCAGCCTTCCGGCGCGGCGGACCAGGCATTTGCGCTTCAACGATCTCTCGGACCCCGAGCGGATTCCGCGCGACACGCCTTACTCGTCGCTTATCGAATCGAACGTCCCCATCGTCGTGCAGCATTCCCGCCTCGATGCGCGCCGCCCGAGCGTTGCCCTCCTCAGCACCGTCGCCTTCGCGTTGGAGTGAGCCAGGCGCGTCCGTCATTGCGGAAACGTTCCGGCCCGTTGCTCCTGCGGCGTTTTCTCGCGCTTCAGTCAGGGATGGGCGAGGCCGCGGCGCTTACAGCTGCTGCACGGACGCGAGCGAAAACTCGGACCCCTTGGGATTTTCGCCGATCACGAGTGTGGTGGGACCGGAGAAATTGTACGGCGGCACCGGAAGGTTGAGCGGCGCGGGAACGCCTCTGAAGACGCGGCCCGCGAGGTCGTATTTCGAGCCGTGGCACGGACAGAGATAACCGCCGGGCCAGTTTGGACCGAGCGAACCGGGTTTGGCCTGGAGCCCCGGAATGCAGCCGAGATGCGTGCAGATCCCGACCAGGACGAGATATTCGGGCTTGATCGAACGCGACCAGTTGGTGGCGTAGGGAGGCTGCTGCAGCTGCTGCGAATTGGGATCGCTCAGGAGCGCGAGATCGGAGGGCGATTTGAGCTTTTCGAGAATGGCCGGCGTGCGATGGACGACGAAGATCGGCCGCGAGCGCCACAGCACGAGGATCTGCTGGCCGGGCGGAATTTTCGAAACATCGACGGTCACCGGACCGCCCGCGGCGATCACCTCGGAAGAGGGTTCCATCTGGTCGATGAGCGGCCACAGCGCAAACAGGCCGCCGATCACGCCGGCCGCGGTCGTCGCCACAAGGATAAAGTCCCGGCGCCTGATCTCGGGCCCTTCAACGGTCTGCGTCGTCGCGTCGTTTGTGCTCATTCCGGCTCTCTTCCCAAGGTCACGCCGTGGAAACGTCGATGCACGTCATTCCACCATCGACAGCCCACGACAGGTTCGTACTGGCGGTATTCATAGAATACTGTCGGCGCCAGCATAAGGCTTGATACTCGCCGCAACCGAATCGGCCACATGCTCCTTCGTGATCACGCCTCGCACGCTGCTGCCCCGCGGCATCAGTCCCCCGGCTTCGACGATGATCGACATGGTCGCCTTGCGGCGCCACATGCGGCCGATGATTCTGAACATGATATCGTCGGGACGCGACACCGTAAAGTTCCGGTTGGCAATCTCGCCCAGCGTGACGCCCGTGAACGCGCTTTCCAGGCCGCGACGCAGCGCGGTGTTGACCCGCAGGACGCCGACGATGCTTCTGCCGCGCGTCAACACGACATGGCGCAGGCGGCCATTATGGCCGGACCGGTTGAGAAATTCGTCGAACCGGGTGTCCTCGGGGAGCACGATGACGTCCTTCTCCATCACGTCGTCGGCGCGGCGGACGAGAAACATGTTCGCGTGCATCGCCTTGGGAATGAAGTGACGGCGCGCGACAAGCTTGATGGTGTAGATGTTCTCGCGCGACAGCAGGCGCCGGCAGCCGATACTGACCGCGACGGCGATGATCATCGGCGTGACGATTCCATAGTCGAGCGTCATCTCGAAGATCATCGTCACCGCCGTCATCGCGGCGCCCGTTCCTCCGCCGACCATCGCTGCCATGCCGACCATGGCGAAGGCGGGCACGCTGATTGCGGCGGAAGGAAAGACGAAATGGGCCAGCGCGCCGAAGGCGCCGCCGAGCGTCGCGCCCATGAACAGCGATGGCGAGAAGATTCCGCCCGAGGAGCCCGAGCCCAGGCTGAGCGAAGTGGCGGCCAGTTTCGCACCAAAGAGAACGGCCAGAAACGGCGCCGCCGAAAGACCGCCGAGCAGAACGTCCTGGATCGTCGAGTAGCCCACGCCCTCGACGTGGTAATGTCCCGAGAAGCGCAGCAATGCGTAGATCATCACGCCGACGCCCAGCATGCCGAGTGCGTGGCGCAGATAGGGGTGCTGTATTTTCTCGAATGCATCCTCCGCGGCATGCAGACCCTTGATGAAGGCCGTTGCGGCAAAGCCCGTCAGCGCGCCCAGGACCGCATAGAGGAGCAGCGGGTAGATGGCGGAAGGATGCGTCCCGAGGGTTCCGACCGGCGGCACGTTGAAGGCCGGGCGCGGTCCAAGGAAAATGCGCCCGACGAAGGTTGCGGTGCCTGTCGAAAGCGCCACCGGCAGAAACGTGCGGGTGCTGACTTCCGGCATCATCAGTTCGATCGCGAAAAGCACGCCGCCGATCGGCGTATTGAAAGTGGCGGCGATACCGGCGCCCGCGCCCGCGGCAACCAGCGTGATCCGCTGCCAGGCTTCCAGCCGCATGATCTGGCCGAAACTCGAGCCGAGCGAGGCGCCGATCTGGATGATGGGCCCTTCGCGCCCGACCGAGGAGCCGCTCCCGATGGCGAGCGCCGAAGCGAGAGATTTGATCGCCGCGACCACCGGCCGGATGCGCCCCTCGTTATAGAATATGGCGTCCATGACCTCCGGTACGCCGTGGCCCCGCGCTTCGGGCGCAAAGGTCTTGACCAGGAACGTCACGCCCACGCTGCCCACGACCGGTATCAGGATTACGACTGCGCCCCAGGGCGAGATGGCGTCGTAGCGGTTGGCGTCGAAGATGGCCGAGAAATGGCCGTAGAACAGAAGGTTATGAACGATGGCAATCAGGCCGCGGAACAGGACTGCACCAAAACCCGTGATCGCACCCACGCAGACCGCGAAGAGCGAAAACGCGAAAAGATTGAGCGACCGTTCGGCCGGCGCTGTGTCGATGGTCATGGCGTGCGGATCGGTGCGGCGGGGCTCGTTTCGTGCCACAAAGACAGTGTCCAACACAAGCGCAGAGCCGCGGCCGCAGGTTCGCGCAACCTTGGCCGCGTCTGCGGGAATGCCAGCGTAGGCTTCAGGGCCCGCGTGTTCGCGCCTGCATGTTCTTTGCGGCGATCGCGAAGATAAGCAGCACGAAAGCGGCAAGGCGCAGAAGATAGATCCAGCTCTTCTCCGGTTCGGGGAGGGTGATGAACACGGTGAGCGCCTGATTGATCGCCAGCAGCGCAAACGCCGCGGCAAAAGAGATGAAGAGCAGGTCGCGTGTGCGCCGCCAGGCGCGCAGGAACAGAAGCCCGGCAACAAGGAAGCCCAGGGTGTCCGCGCCCGCGAAAAATATGCCGACGTTCCTGATCACCGGTCGATCTCCCAGATGAAGCCGTAGAGCAGAAATCCGAGCCCGAGCAGTGCGGTGAAATCCCGCAGCGCCGAGAGGTCCACCGCCGGAAGCACCATGATGTCGATGACGACGAGAAGGTTGTTGAGCGCGAGCATCGCAAAACACAGCGCGCTCCACAGCAGCAACGGTGCACGGCTGCGAAAATAGGAACGTGCCAGCAGTGCCGCGAAGACAGCGCTGGTGATGAGGCACAGGATGTACACCGCCGCCGGCGCGTAGGCCATTCGTCTATTCCTTGAACCGGAACGCTTCGGAGAAGACTTTCAAACTGGTATCGGGTGCCCCCAGGATCACCTTTACCACGGAAATGGGATTGGTGCGGTAGGCGATGTCGAGCGCGTGCACCATTTCATGAGTCCGTTGGGAGCCGCGCTGGTACTGAAATTGCTCCCGGGCCGACTCGGCCACGAGTTCGGCGGCGCGCAGGCGCCGCAGTGCGGAATTGACGACCGTCGCACTGGCCCGCAGCTCGCGATCGATCTCCTTGGGGGTCCAGCGCCGTTCGGGCGAGCGGTACACGAGAAGCAGAAGTTCGAGCTCCCACACCGACGAGATCGAGGCGCGCACGAATGCGAGAAGCTCGTCTTCGGTGACCGGTGAGGTTGGTTCGCTCATTGTCCGCTATGCTTCGCCGGTGCGCGCGCCGGCGGGCGAACATAGCGATCACTGTCGGCGATTGCCAAATTCCGGCAAGTGGTCGGCGCGTGGCCTATCGGGAACTTTTTGCGGGTCTGTCCCGCGCCTGCGGCTCGATGTCGTAGGGTGCTTCGCCGGTAAGACCCAGATCCATGCAGATGAGGCGCGTGCAGGTTTCCCGAATTCCCGCATGCGTCCGCAGGAACTCGATGATCTGAACGAGATCGGCCTGATCCTTGCACGAAACTTCGAGGGTGAAGTCGAACTGGCCGGTCGTCCACACGGCGCGGCGAACCTCGGGGATTTTCGAGAGCAGCTTGCGAAGGTCCTCCGGACCGCTGTCGGCGCCCGTCTTGACGTCGACGTAGGCGGACATGTGAAAGCCGAAAGACGCCGGATCGACATCGGCATGGAACCCGCGGATGACTCCGTTCGAGACGAGGGTGCGCACCCGCTCGGCGACGGCGTTCGGGCTGAGGTTCACGCGCTCTCCCAACTCGCGAAAGCTGACCCGGGCGTCGCGTCGAAGCTCTCGGACGATTGCGCGGTCAATCCGGTCCATGGCTTCGTTTTGCTCTGTCGGTGACGCCGCAAGGAGAGAAATTACGCCAGAATCGCGGCACAATCCAGTGTATGGTGGGGCACGTGGCGGTGGGAATTTGCCTCGCCCGGCCGCAGCGGAGGGAATAGTCAGCAGCGCCGATACGTCGGACAGAAGACGGGAGGGTTGCCATGCGGGCGCGTGCGATCGCCGGCGTCGTCCTTGTGTGTTTGTTCGCTTTTCCGTCATTCGCCGGCGCCGCGCCGCCGGCTGTTCGGCTGCCGGCCAAATCGATCGACTGGCCGCACTTCCGCTTCGACAAGAACCACACCGGGCACCAGCCGTTCGAGTCCACGCTGTCGCAGGACAATATCGGTCAGGCCCAGCAGCTATGGCAGGACATACTGAGCCCGAACGGCTTCGTCTATTTCTCCTCGCCTGCCGTGGTGAACGGGATCGTCTATATCGGCACCGATGACGGCTATCTCTTCGCCTACTCGGCGGATGGTTGCGGCGGAGTGTATTGTACGACGCCGCTCTGGCAATCGACCTATGTCCCGCAGATGATCGATTCGCCCGCGGTGGCGAACGGCATCGTCTATATCGGATCGCAGACGAATTACTTCAGCGCGGCAGGCAAGCTCAACGCCTTCGCGGCGGACGGCTGCGGCCAATCCACCTGTGCGCCGCTGTGGCAGGGCGATGTAGGGCCGATATCGATCGACGCGTCCTCGCCGACGGTCTGGAACGATCTGGTGTTCGTGGGCGCGCAGGATCTTTACGCGTTCAATGCCCAGGGATGCGGCCAGCGACATTGCAAGCCGGTATGGACCGGCAAGCTCGGGATGGATACGGAATCCAGTCCCGTCATCTACAAAGGAGTCGTCTTCATCGGCGACGATGATGGCAAGCTCTACGCCTTCAAAGCGAAGGGCTGCGGGAAAAGCGCTTGCCATCCGATCTGGACGGGCGACCTCGGCGGTGCGGCGGGCGATTCCTCGCCGGCCGTTTCCAACGGCGTCGTCTTCATCGGCGCGGACCATTCGCTCTCGGCGTTCGCTGCCAACGGCTGTGGCGCCAATACTTGTGCGCCGCTGTGGCAGGCGATCGATCAGAGCAATTACTTCGACGGTTCGCCGGCGGTCGCGCACGGACGGGTATACCTTCCGCAGGACGGCAACATCGCCGTCTATGCGGCCGCCGGCTGCGGCCAGGCGGTATGCGATCCGCTCTGGATACTGGAAGGCGCCGGAAACCAGTCGGGGATCTCGTCCTCGCCCACCATTGCCAACGGTCTCGTCTATGCCGGGCGCAATACCGGCGAGGTGCTGGCGTGGCCGGATCCCTGCAACCAACAATTCTGTGACCAGATTTGGACTGGCGTTGCGGCGGAAGGCCAGATCGTCAACTCGTCGCCGACCGTGGTGAACGGCAAGATTTACATCGGCAGTTCGGATCTCGGTCCGGAAGGCATTTTGTATGTATTCGGTCTGCCGCAGTAACAGCACAGGGAGGGATCGCATGTCCGGCATGTGCAAATTGTACGTGGCTGCGGGTGCAGCCCTGGCCATCGCCGTGCTCGCGCCGCCCGGCGGTGCACACGCTGCGGGCTTCAAGGTGCTCCACAGCTACACCGGCGGAGACGACGGTTTTCTTCCGGAAGGTCTCGTTCGCGACCGCGCCGGCAATCTGTACGGGGCCACCGATGTGGGAGGTCGCAAGGGGATCTATGGCCTCGGTGCTGTTTTCGATCTTTCTCCGGATGGAAGTTACAACGTGCTGTACGCGTTCAAATCGAATCTGAAGGATGGCAAATATCCGATTGCGAATGTCGCGCGCGACAAGGCCGGGAATCTCTATGGCACCACGGAGTATGGCGGCGGGGCTTACGATGTCTGCCGCATGACGGGCTGCGGAATCATCTACGAAGTGGCGCCTGACGGAAGCGAGACGGTGCTGCACAGGTTCGAGGGCAGCGATGGTGCTGATCCGGACAACACGCCGATCCCGGATGCGCATGGCAATCTCTACGGCACCACTTTTTATGGCGGCGCCTACGGATCCGGCGTCGTGTTCGGGCTGTCGCCGAAGGGCAAGCTGGACGTGCTCCATTCGTTCAGCGGAAGCGATGGCGCCGGTCCCGCGGGTGCGCTGATCGCGGACCAAAGCGGCGATCTGTACGGCGCCACAGTTTCCGGCGGCGAAAGCCAGAGCGGCGTCATATACAAACTTGCGCCGGATGGAACACTGACCGTTCTGCATGCCTTCCAGGGCCTCAGCGACGGCTCCGTCCCGAACGGCCCGCTGGTGCGGGATGCGGACGGGAATCTGTACGGTACGACCGTGGGAGGCGGTTCAACCTGTGGCGACGGCGATGGCTGCGGCGTCGCGTTCAAGCTGGCGCCCGACGGCACGCTGACGGTGCTTCATGTCTTCACCGCGGGTAGCGACGGCGGGTATCCCGAGGGCGGCCTGATCGCCGACGGGGCCGGAAATTTGTATGGCGTGACCGTGGACGGCGGCATTCAGGACTGTCAGGGCCCGGGCTGCGGCGTCGTGTTCAAGCTGACGGCGGACGGGACTGAAACGGTCTTGTACAGCTTCGATACCGGCGACAGCGGATTCCATCCGCAGGAGGGCCTGACGATCGACGGGCACGGCGATCTCTACGGCACCACCTGGGAAGGCGGCGCCGACGGCTTCGGCACGATTTTCAGGCTGAAGAACTAACGAGAGGAAGGTTCGGCATGCATTCCGAAATGTGGCAGACGACACGCCGTGCGCTCGGCACGGGGGCCATTGCCGCTGCGCTGGGCGCGACCTGCTTCGCCCCGTCGGCGCCCGCTTACGCCCATGGTTACAAGGTGCTCTACACGTTTTGCCGGGACGTCGATTGCGTGGATGGCGCAAATCCCTCGGGAGGCCTGGTCGAGGACGCCGCGGGCAATCTCTACGGCACGACGGTTTCCGGAGGAACCAGCTCCAACTGCAATCAGATAGCCTGCGGATATGGCGTGGCATTCGAGCTCAAGCGCACCAACAGCGGGTACAAATACCGCGTGCTCTACGATTTCGACGCCAAGGGCGACGATGCCGCCGATCCAGGTGGATCGCTCATCTTCGATATGGCCGGCAATCTCTACGGAGTCACAGAATTCGGAGGAAGCGGTAACCTGGGTACCGTGTTCGAATTGCTGCGGCCGAAAGGCAAATCCCCCTGGACGATCCGGATCCTCTACAGTTTCTGCTCCGAGGACAACTGCGCCGACGGCGGCTATCCTTCCAGCGGTCTGACCTATGCCGGCGCCGCGTCGGGTGCACTTTACGACGGAACATCGCCGCTCTTCGGTGTCACCTTCGGATTCGGGGGCGAGGGAATAACTGCGCCGAGCACGGCATACGAACTCGTTCCCGGCAAGAGCTTTCAGGTTCTTCATACCTTCGGTGAGACCGAAGGCGACGGCGCCGGTGCGGACGGGCCGGTGGTCCTGGACGCGTCCGGGAATCTTTATGGATCCACCATCCAGAGCGAAACCGAGTTCGAGGGCGGCGTTGTCTATGAGCTCAGTCCGTCCGGCGGCTGGACCGAAACCCTGCTCCACACATTTTGCGAGACCTTTCCCTGCACGGATGGAAGCACACCGGAATCGGGCCTGGTGATCGATCCCTCGGGCAATCTCTATGGGACGACCCGTTACGGTGGCGCGGATTGCACGCCAGACGGCGATGTCGGTTGCGGCGTGGCATTTGAGGTGGTGCCTGATGGCGTGAATTCGCAGAAGACCGTGCTTCACGCCTTCTGCTCGACGAAGCATTGCGGCGACCGCCCAAATCCCGCTGGTCCGCTCGTGCTGGATGCACAGGGAAATCTCTTCGGTACCACTGCGGGATATAACCTCTTCGAGCCGAAGGCCGGCGGCGACCTCTTCGAACTGAGCGGGTCGGATTTCCAGGTCCTGAACAAATTCTGCAAGAAGGCGAATTGCGCTGACGGATTTTCCCCTGAAGGTCCGATCGTCCGCGACCCGCAGGGCCGGACGTTCGGTGTCACGACGTATGGCGGCAACGGAGTCTCCGAGACCTATGCCGGCGACGGCGTCGCGTACGACCTCGTGCCGTGATTTACGGAGGGAATTCGAATAAGGGGACAGTTTCACCATTACGGGTATGTCAAACCCGATCGCGCCGGCTGCGCGATTCTCACCAGGGAGAGCATCTGATGTCACGGATCGTCGATCGTTTCGGAATTTGCTGTCTGATCTGCGGATCGGCACTCGCATTGTTCGTCTCGCCCGGCGCGCAGGCGAAGGGCTTTGCCGTGCTCTATTCCTTCGCCGGCGGAAGCGATGGCATATGGCCCGAGGCGGACCTGATCAGGGACGAGAACGGCAATCTGTACGGCACGACGGACTACGGCGGCGGACAGGGCTGCAACAACTCCAACGAGTGCGGCACCGTCTTCAAGCTCGCGCCGGATGGCACCGAAACCGTGCTCCATGCGTTCACCGGCGGAAGAGACGGATCCGACCCTTTCGCCAGCCTGATCATGGACAAGAACGGCAATCTCTACAGCACGACGAACTCGGGCGGCAGGGACAACGTGGGCACCGTTTTCAAGCTCGCCCCGGACGGCACCGAAACCGTGCTCCATGCCTTCACGGGCGGCGAATTCAATTTCGATGGCGGGTACCCTTACGCCGGCCTGATCGAGGACAGGGATGGCAATTTCTACGGCACGACGGGCTTCGACGGCGCGTTTAGCGGGGGCACGGTCTTCAGGCTCGCGCCGGGCGGCAAAGAGAAGGTGCTCCACGCCTTCGGGAACGGAAGCGATGGATGGGAGCCCTACGCCCGCCTGGTCAGGGACAAGAGCGGCAATCTCTACGGCACGACCTCTTACGGCGGCGGTACGGGCTGCTTTGGCACTGGCTGCGGCACCGTCTTCAAGCTCGCTCCGGACGGCACCGAAACAGTGCTCTACGCCTTCACTGGCGGGAGCGATGGCAATGGTCCCTACGCCGGCCTGATCGAGGACAAGAACGGCAATCTCTACGGCACGACGGTCCAGGGCGGCGGAACGGGCTGCAACGACGGTGGCTGCGGCATCATCTTCAAGCTGGCGCCCGACGGCACGGAAACCGTGCTTCATGCCTTCACGGGCGGAGCCGATGGGCTGTACCCTTTTGCCGGCCTGATCGAGGACAAGAACGGCAATCTCTACGGCACGGCGAGCGCCGGCGGCGGGGATGGCAACGGCACCGTCTTCAAGCTCGCCCCGGACGGCACCGAAACCGTGCTTCATGCCTTCACAGGCGGGAGCGGTGGGGCGGGCCCCTACGCTGGCCTGATCAAGGACGCGAACGGCAACCTCTACGGCACGACGTACGCCGGCGGCGCGTATGGCTACGGCACGGTCTTCAGGGTCAAGAAATAGAGTCGCGGGGCGTGCAACAGCAGAGGAAACCCGATGCTTCGAATTATTTCCGGCAAATCCGTTTTGGGCGGCGCACTGGCGCTGATCCTTTTCGTTCCGCCCGGCGCGCAGGCGAAGGGCTTCGAAGTGATCCACGCGTTCCAGGGCGGCACCGACGGTTCGCAACCATCCGCCGACCTGATCGCGGATGCGGCAGGCAATCTTTACGGAACGACCGCGTCGGCCGGCGGCTGCGAATATTGCGGCACCGTGTTCAAGATCGCTCCCGACGGCACCGAGGCCGTTCTCCATGACTTCGGCGCATACAATGGAGACGGAGAGGCCCCGGAAGACCCGGTGATCATGGATACCGCCGGGAATCTTTACGGCACGACCGTTGGCGGAGGAGCCGCCGGGTTCGGCACCGTTTTCAAGATCGCGCCGGATGGCAGGGAGACGATCCTTTCTTCCTTCCCCGGCATGTTCGTCGCGAATCCGCATGGCGCCCTGCTACTCGATAAAAAGGGAAATCTCATTGGCACGACGGTCGCCTACTTCGGAACTGTGTTCAAGCTGACGCCGGACGGAAAATTCAGGACGATACACAAGTTCGATGGAGGAAACGGCGGTTCCAATCCCTTCGATGGCCTGATCTCCGACCGGAGCGGAAATCTCTACGGCACGGCGTCCCTGGGCGGCACGCATGGCGATTACGGCACCGTTTTCGAGCTTTCGCCCCGGCACGTTGCCACCCTTCTCTACGCATTCAGGGGTGGCGCCGACGGATGCAATCCGGCTTCGCGCCTGTTGCGGGACCGATCCGGAAATCTGTACGGCACCGCCAGCGGAGGAACGTACGATACCCAGTGCAACCTTGGTACCGTGTTCAAACTGGCGCCGGACGGCACGTTGAGCGTTCTCCACAGCTTCGGCGGAAACGACGGTGAAGTCCCGGAGTCCGATGTTATTTCTGACCGGAAGGGCAACCTGTACGGCACGGCCTTCAGTGGAGGGAGCGGCAGCTGCGGCGTTGTCTTCAGGATTGCATCCGATGGCGGCCATCAGGTGCTTCATGATTTCCAAAACGCGAGCGACGGCTGCGGCCCGATCGGAGGGCTCCTGTTGCTGAAGGGAACGCTCTACGGCACCGCAGCTTTCGGCGGCCAGTACGGCGACGGGACGATGTTCGAGATCAAGAAGTAAACTTGATCCATCGGTATTGGGGGAAATTGGAGGAACACATGCATCGCGCGACCGTTTGCAAGGCCCGCCCGGACTGCCTTGGTTTCATGCTTGCCACCGTGTTGCTGATAGCACTTCTGGCGTGCGCGCCCGCTGCTGCACACGGCTTCAAGATCCTTCACACCTTCTGTGCGCAGGATGGCTGCGCCGACGGCGGAGAACCGAACGGCCTGGTCGAGGACCGGGCAGGCAATCTCTACGGCACCGCGGAAGACAGCGCGAACGGCAATGATTCCGGCATGGTCTTCGCGCTGACACGCCGGAAAGGCGGCCGGTACGCCTACAGTGTGCTTTACAGTTTCTGTTCCCAAGCAGGTTGCGCGGACGGCAATTGGACCGCGTCCAATGGCGGTCTCATCGTGGACAAGGCCGGCAATCTGTACGGAACCACCACCTTCGGCGGCCCCGAAGCCGGGGGCGAGGTCTACGAGCTCAAACACAAGGCCGGCCAGTGGAAACTCAAGGTGCTCTACGGCTTCTGCGATGCGTGCGGCGGACCTTACTATCCAACCGCGGGTCTCACTTACGCCGGTGCGGCGTCGGGCGCGCTTTACGATGGCGTGTCGCCGCTCTTCGGGACGACAGCTTCGGGAGGAACCGGTGGTTACGGCTTTGGTTACGGCGTGGCCTTCATGCTTCAACCGGGCGAGAAGGGCTGGACCGAACAGGACATGTACGACTTCTGCACGCAGAACAATTGCGCCGATGGCCAGACTCCGCAGGTGCCACTGCTCGTAGACGCCTCCGGAAACCTATACGGAACGACACTAAGCGGCGGCGATGCGTATTACGGCGACGGAACCGCTTTCGAACTGAGCCCGTCGGGAAACAGCTGGACGGAAACCGTGCTTTATAAGTTCTGCACCCTCGCCAACTGCGCCGACGGTGACTGGCCCAGCGGCGGCCTTGTAATGGATGCTTCCGGCGATCTCTATGGAACGGCGCCCTTCGGCGGCGCATCCGGCAGTGGTGTTGCCTACCAGATCGTGCCCAACGGTACGAAATCCCGGTATACGGTGCTCCAGAACTTCGGCGGCGCGTCCGGCGGGAATCCGTATTCTGTGCCGGCTTTGGACGGGCAGTCAGACATTTTTGGAACTGCGACGCAGGGCAGCAATATGGAACGCGGCGGCACCGTGTTTGCGATGAGCGGATCGAAGATCGGCGTACTGCACAAATTCTGCAGGCGGGCCGCGTGCCCCGACGGCTGCATGCCCTATTCTGGTGTGATCCGCGACCCGTCCGGCGCGCTATTCGGCACGACCATGTTCGGCGGCAACGACGAACAGAACGGCTGGGACAATACCGGCTTCGGCACAGTATACGAATTGGCGCCATAGAAAGCCTCTCGCCCGTGCGAGTTCGGAAATCAGGAATTAGGGAACGGGTTACCCGTTACGGCACGCCAAACCGGGATTCGCGCCGGCGCACGATTCGCCGGGGGAGCGTTTGATGTCACGGATCGCCGACAGTTCCGGAATTGGCCGCCTGATCTGCGGGTTGGCACTGGCGCTCTGCGTTCCGCTCGGCGCGCACGCGAAGGGGTTTCGCGTGCTCCATGCCTTCGCCGGCGGAAACGATGGCGGCGTTCCGTCCGGCGATCTGATCGCGGACAAGCCCGGCAATCTGTATGGCACGACCGCCTCTGACGGCGCCGAGCTGTTGCAGTTTGTCGCTTCGATCAAACGGATCAATATTGATGAGACCGTGCACGCGCTGATTGACGAATTCAAGCTGTCCGCAAATCTAGACACCCGTTTTGACGAAATGTAGCTGGGCACTCAGAAGAAGGTCATGCTGTGTGCAGCGTGGATCGGTTCGCCCCGTGTGCTCCTGATGGATGAGCCGGGCAACGGGCTGGATCAGGCTGCACGCATCAGTCTCGCCCGGCTGCTCGCTACATGGAGCCGGACAGGCACTGTCCTGTTCGCTGCCCATGATGCCGATTTCGTGGCGATGACGAAGGCGTCTGTGATCGAGATGCAGGACATCTTCGAGCCGAACAGCAGTTATTTGTCGAACCGCGAAATACACCAATTCCCTGATTTTTAGGCACGAAAAGGAATTTTTGGGCAAACTTGGATTTGGTGCCTGTTTCTGGGCAAAGACCTCGCCGTCGGTTGCGGACTTCAAGGTCGGTCCGGTTCGGCCTTGAACGGCCGGGCGATCGGGCGCATCACGCAGCAAGACCCCGCGCGGTCGCGGGGCTCGTTTGAGGAGATGTGCGTGCGCAAACTTGTCGTGGGGTTTTTCGTTGCAGCGATCGCAGCCGGCGCTATCGGATCGCTCTATGCCGCGTCGGCGCCGGCGCCCGAAGACATCCTCGACGCCTACAGGGCCGCGAGCGGCGGCGATGCGTGGAACGGCAAGGCCACCATGCGCACCGACTTCGATCTGGCGGGCTACGGGATGACGGGAACCGGCCACAGCGTCGGCGACCTCGAAAACGGCCGCTCGGTCAGCGATTACGTGCTCGGACCGGCGGCCGGCGGGGACGGCTATGACGGAAAGACCGCCTGGCACAAGGACACTTCGGGCACCGTGACCCTCCAGCAGGGCGGCGACGCACATGTGCTGGCGGTGAACAACGCCTGGCGTACGGCCAACGAGTGGTGGCGGCCCGGTCGCGGCGGCGCCCAGATCGCAAACGATGGCGAGAAGCCTTGCGGCGGTGGCACGTGCGACGTTCTCACCCTGACGCCGAAAGGCGGCAAGCCCTTCGAGGCCTGGTTCGACGCCGCGACGCATCTGCTGTTCAAAACGGTCGAGAAGCAGGGCTCGCAGACCGTGACGACGACCGTGACGGACTATCGCGCCGTCGACGGCGTGAAGGTGCCGTACAGGACCGTCGTCGATAACGGCGTCGGGGCGAAGTACCTGCTGATGCTGACGCTGACCAGGGTGGCGTTCGCCGGCCCGCAACCGGATTCGACGTACGCCCCGCCGAAGGTGACGGTCACGGATTTCTCCATTCTCGGCGGCGCGCCCGAGACGACCATTCCGTTCACGCTCATCAACAACCATATCTACGCGGCCGCCAGGGTGGACGGCAAAGGTCCGTACACGTTCGTGTTCGATACGGGCGGGCGCAATATCGTCGCGCCGCCACTGGCCAAAACGCTGGGCCTCAAGAGCGAAGGCAAATTGCCGGGAACGGGGGCGGGCGAAGGCGTGATGCAGGGCGGCTTCACGCATGTCGCCGCCGTGCGGGTCGGCGATGCCCAGGTGAGGAACCAGCTCTTCATCGTGCTGCCGCTCGATACCTTCAAGGCCATCGAAGGCACGCCTATGCCGGGCATGATCGGCTATGAAGTTTTCCGCCGCTTCGTCACGCGCATCGATTACGGCGCGAAGACCATCACCCTGATCGATCCGAAGCATTTCGATCCGAAGGATGCGGGAACGCCGATCAAATTCACCTTCAACGGTTCGACCCCCGAAGTGATGGGCACGTTCGACGGGCTGCCGGCGAAATACGACATCGATACGGGCTCGCGATCCGAGCTGACGCTGACCAGGCCTTTCGCCGAGAAGAACGATCTGCGCGCAAAATTCCCCAAGGGCATCGATGCCGTGGACGGCTGGGGTGTCGGCGGACCCTCGCGCGGCTATGTCACGCACGCGGACGCCATGACCATCGGCCCGCTGACGGTCGACAATGTCGTCGTCTCCATGGCGACCCAGAACAAGGGCGGCTTTTCCGGCAGCGACTACCAGGGCAATATCGGCGGCGGCATCCTGAAGCGGTTCGTGGTCACCTTCGATTACGACACGCAAACGATGTATCTGAAACCACTTCCGGGACCGGTCGCCGATATCGGCACGTTCGACCGCGCCGGCATGTGGTTCAACGAAGCGCCGCACGGTTTCGTCATCGTGGACGTGACCAAAGGCGCGCCGGCCGAAGAGGCCGGCCTCAAGACGGGCGACGTCATTCTCGCGGTGGACGGGACGCCGGTCGGCAAGATCAGGCTTTACGATCTGCGCCGCCGGCTGCGCGACGATCCCGTCGGCACCGTCGTGCACTTTCGCGTCAGGGAGGACAAAGCCATCAGGACCGTCGCCGTGACGCTGCGCGAACTGATTTAGACGGTCTTTCGAGTCGCGGAGCAATGCATCGCGATTTCCACCAGGGGAGCGGCTGACCTCACGGATCGTCGGTCGTTTCGGAATTGGCACTTCGATCTGCGCCTTGATACCTCGCGGTGTCGATTTCAATCGGTACCCGCTCGAAGGGATTTCGCGTGCTTCCCGCCTTGAGAACGAGGCATCGATGCGGAGTCCGAAGCGCGCGGAGGATTGCGCGGTCGATGCGGTCAATCACCTCGCTTTGCGCTGTACGAGCGGACGCGGGAGGCAGAATTCAATGAGAAACGCGGTGCGATCCGCCGCATAATCGGGCAGGTGGCGGTTGTCATTCGTGCGCCGCCGGGCTGGGGACCCACCGTCGGCAATTCGAGGAGATCCCTGCAAATGACCGATCGCCATCTTACCTTCTCCAGCCTCCTGCCTGGAGCCGTTTTGCTCCTGTTGCTTTCAGCGCAGCCGGCGCTCGCCGGCGCCCGCGCGGGAGACGTCTACGTCCTGAGCAATCAGACGACCGGCAACAGCGTGATGGTCTACCATCGCGACGCCGGAGGAGCGCTGAGTTTCTCCGGGAGCTTCGCAACCGGCGCCAACGGCGCGGGCTCGGGTGCCGATCCTCTGGGTTCGCAGAATCCGGTGGTGCTGGCGGACAAGGGCCGGCTGCTTCTCGCGGTCAATGCGGGAAGCGATTCGATCACGGCCTTCAGGATTTCCGGAGACACGCTCACCGCCGCGGACACCGTTTCGTCGGGCGGCACGATGCCCGTCAGCCTGACGGTCCGGCACGATCTGGTCTATGCGCTCAATGCGGGCGGAACGCCGAACATTTCCGGCTTCACCATCAATCGAAAGACCGGCAAACTGTTCGCGCTCGCGAACGCCACCCAGCCAGTGCCGGGCGGAGCGTCGTCAGGCCCTGCCGAAGTCGCCTTTGACCCCAACGGAGGCGTTCTGATGGTGACGGAAACGGCAACCAACGAGATCGACACGTTCGTTCTCAATCCCAACGGTACGCCCCAGGCCGGAGTTGCATTCGCCTCGAGCGAACCCACGCCGTTCGGATTTACATTCCGCCGCGGCAGCCGCGTGGCCGTCGTCTCCGACGCGGAAGGCGGCGCTGCGGGCGCCTCGGCTCTTTCCTCCTACAAGGTCGGGAAGAGCGGGAACCTCGATGTCATAACCGCGGGCGTCGGTGATACCCAGACTGCGGCTTGCTGGGTCGTGGTGACCAGGAACGGCCGATTTGCCTACACGTCGAATACCGCCAGCAACACGATTTCGAGTTACGGCGTCTCCGGCCGCGGCAAACTTGCGCTTCTCGACGTGACGGCGGGGAGCGGCAGCACGCCCGTCGACATGGGACTGACTCATAGCAGCCGTTATCTCTACGCGCGCAACGCCGGCGACGGCTCCATCTTCGGCTTTCGCGTGCGCCCCGACGGTAGCCTGAAGCCGGTTGCCTCGATCGGCGGATTGCCGGACGGTGCCGCCGGCCTTGCCGCCGACTAACAACCCCAACCAGGAACGGCGGCGCAACGGCACTGCACCGCCGCTCCCCGGTGGGCGATTATCTGCCGCCGTTCGAGAGGGAAACGTTGATGCGGCCGAACGGAATGTTCGGAGAAAGTACGGAATGAACCCTTCATACTGTTGGAGGGCTTTTGAGCGGCTCGGCGGTGTATGACTTCAAGACGGGGAAAGAACATGGGAACGAAGACAAATCTGGTAGCGACGGGCATCGCTCTCGGCTTGGTGCTCAGCGCGTCCGCGGGCAGCGCCCAGACCTATAGCGTCACCGACCTCGGCACGCTGGCCGGCGACAATTATAGCAGCGCGCGGGCCATCAACGCCTCCGGAGAGATCACCGGAATTGCGGGCGATGCGGATACGCACAAGTTCGTCGTCTTTCTTTACGCGGCGGGCAAAATGAAAAGCCTCGGCACGCTCGGCGGGTCGGACACCATCGGCAACGGCATTGACGCGTCGGGCCGGGCGACCGGCTACTCCGGCAACCGCGCATTCCTCTACAATGGAAGGAAGCTGAAAGACATCGGCGATCTTGGCGGCGGAGTGGCCTCCGGATACGCCATCGACCGCGCCGGCGATGTAGCCGGCTCGTCGGTCACGGCGAGCGGCCAGAACGATCCGTTCCTCTATCGCAAGAAGACGAAGACGATGATCGACCTCGGCAATCTCGGGATTGTCCCCGCGGGAGCCTGGAACGCGGCACAGGGCATCAACGCTTCGGGTCAGATCACCGGTGTGTCCTGGGACGGGAGCGCGTTCTTCGCTTTCCTGTGGAACAACGGACAGATGCAAAGCCTGGGAACTCTTGGCGGCTTCGCGAGCGACGGCTACGCCCTCAACAGGAGCGGACAAGTAACGGGGTACTCCTATACGGGAAACGGCGAGGAGCACGCCTTCCTGTGGAGCGCGGGCCAGATGACCGACCTGGGCCTCATCTCCGACAGCATCTACACGGCGGGATTGGGCATCAATTCGGCTGCGGAGGTTGTCGGCTATGCCGAACTGCACAATGGCGCCGGCTACCACGCCTTTGTGTACCGGTCCGGCATGATCGAAGATCTCAACGATCTCATCCCGAAAGGTTCGGGATGGATTCTCAACGACGCTTATGGCGTGAACGATTCCGGCGACATCGTCGGCGAGGGCATGATCAACGGACAGACGCATGGGAGTGAGGGGAGTACTATAGCGTAGAGGAGGATAGAGCAGCGTATCAAAGGCACCTTTGTCCTACTGATAGCGGTCGATAGCTCTGGTGTCATCGCGCCGCTGCTGCTGCTCCTCCATTTGATGTCGATACGAACAGGAGTGTGTTGTGACGAAAGTGCGCGTTGCAGGCTTTTCGATCTCGCTTGATGGTTTCGGGGCCGGGCCGGACCAAAGTCTTGAAAATCCGCTTGGCAGGCGCGGGCGGGAACTGCACCGGTGGTTCTTCGGCACGCGCACGTTCCAGGCGATGTTCGGCAAGGGCGGCGGCTCGGACGGCGTTGATGAGGCTTATGCACACCGTTCGAT
>JBOHKH010000010.1:0-101306 GCA_050728995.1 Rhizomicrobium sp.
AGGCATATCTGAGCGACGTGATCGCCCGCATTGCAGATCACCCGATAAACCACATCGCCGATCTGCTCCCCTGGAACTGGGCCGCCGCTCCGCTCGCCGTGGCCGCGTAGATCACCGGACGCTTACTGTTAAAATGAATACAGGGACGCGAAATGCATTTCCCAAGCCTTGGCGAGAAAAAGGACACGACCGGCTATGACGGCGGGCCGCTTGGCAACGCTGATTTCATCGCCGGTCGCGAAAGCATCCTCGGTCGCCGGATCGCAAAGCGAGCCCTGGCCGCAAACCGCGCGCAAGCGACGACGGCAGGCAAGGCGTGTCGCTGTAAGCTCGACCGCTTCGGATCGGGAAATGCATTTCACATCCCGGTATTCCTCCCGAAAGCATCCTCGGTCGCCGGATCGCAAAGCGGGCCGCTCCCATATTCGGCGAAGGGCGGCTTCAACCTCCTCCTGCCGTGGTAAGTTGATCAAGTTCTCAGCGCATTGAATATCCTGCTGAGGTTCAGGGAACAGGAGCGCGAACTCCTCGTCGGCCGTCTGGAAGATGCGGAAAGTACAATTCAACGCGCCATCAACGACCTGAATGTCCTTCAGTTCGCCTTCTGGCGCGAACGCCGTGTCAGAAATTGATCTTGGCGCGGGAAAGGACGGTGAGGCCGTTGTTGCCGTTCTGGCCGGCGGCATTCATCTGGTAGCCGGCGTTGGCCTGGAGCGCGAGCGCGCCATCCATGAAGGTCGTGACGTAGCCCAGCTGAAGATCGGTTTCGGCCGTCTGTCCCGCCAGAATGGGATGGGTGTTGGCGGCGATGAAACCGTCGAAGGGATCGGCACTGGCGACGCCGCCCAGATCGATCCCCGACTGCGGATCGAGCGGCCGCGAAACGGCAAGGCCGAGCGCGTCGTCGCCGAACAGACCGTGTTTGGCCACCGCGATGCCGTAGGAGCGGCTGCGCAAATTGTTCGCCGCGACCAGATTGCCGCCGGGACGCAGATCGAGCTGGGTCACGCCCTGATTGTAGGAGAAGCTCGTCACCCAGCCGCTGCCGAAGGCGACGCGGCCGGTAGCGCCCACGGCGTTCGTCGAGCGGACGAGCGACAGTGCATCGAGCGAAGCGGCACTGCCGATGAATCCGCTGCGCGCCGCCTGGTGCGACGCGGCGAGCGCGACGCCGGCCCACGGCGCGAATTTCCAATCCACCCCGGCGAGCACGCTCTGTCGTGCGTTCCGGTCGAAAGCCGTGTCGGCGCCGGCGGGATAGGGCATCGGCGGCAAGAGCGACGGCCGATCGGCTCCCGAAAGGGTTCCGCCCAGATCGAGGCTCACACCATGACCGAGGCCGAACGACGCGCCGGCGCTGATACCGCTCTCGCCGAAGCCCGATGTGTTGAAATCGGCTGGCGCCAGGAAAAGCCCGGCAAATTCGGGCTCTCCGCGCACGTCCGTCGCCTCGAATTCCCGACCGAGATCGACATCGTAGCCGAAATGGACAGCCAGGCCGTCGGAGACGGTGTCGGCGATCGCGAGATCGCGCAGCATGTCGGGTGGCGCGCGCCCGTTCGCCAGCGCCGGCGGCAAGGCGAGCGATTGGGTATCGGCAGAGGCGGAAACAAGGCCGAGCGGTCCCGTGGCCGCGAAGGTGGAATGCGAAACCGACGGAGCGCCGGGCACGCCGACCAGAATCGTCAAGTCGGGGGCGACAATTGGCGCGGTATTATCGGATGGTGCGGAGCCCAGCGGCGCATCGATAAAGGGTGCCGCAGGCGCATCGGTGAGGGCGCACGCCAGCGTACCGCTCGCAACAAGAGCGGCAGCTGAAAGCGCTGCGATTAACACGTTTCTGCGCACGGATCCCCCGTGATGACGGGAGACGGAGAGCCTTTACACTCGCGCTCCCAGAGCGAAAATCTATCAGAAAGCAGCCTCACAGCCAATGAATTCCTCGCCATTTCTGTGACTCTGGGGCCACAGAAGGCGGCTGAAAGTCCGCGTTACAAGCCCTCCACGATAGCTGGAAACGTGAGCGCATTTTCCCTGGCGAGCCCGACGTCGGGAATGTGGTGCGCAAGGCCGCGATCTGCAATTGCAGCCTTGCCGTGGCACCCGGAACTATCGCAATTTCCGGGCGTTGGATTTTTTTCGGCCGCTCCGCTGCGACGCGCGCCGTTTGCCCAGGGCACCATGTCCGATCATCTCGACAAACTGTGTATCGATACCATTCGCACGCTTTCCATGGACGCCGTGGAGAAAGCGAATTCGGGACATCCCGGCACGCCGATGGCCCTCGCGCCCGTGATGTACACGCTGTGGCAGAATCAACTCCGCTACGATCCCAAGAATCCTCTGTGGCCCGGACGCGACCGCTTCATTCTGTCGGCGGGACACGCATCGATGCTGCTCTATTCGACGCTGCATCTCGCGGATGTGCGCGAGCTCGACGCAAACGGCAAGCCGACCGGCAGGCCCGCCGTCTCGCTCGATGACATCGAACAATTCCGCCAGCTCGGCAGCAAATGCCCGGGGCATCCCGAATACACACTCACGACCGGCGTGGAAGTGACCACCGGTCCGCTCGGCCAGGGCGTCGGCATGAGCGTCGGCCACGCCATCGCCGCGAAATGGCGGGCCGCGCATTTCAACCGGCCCGAACTCCCACTGTTCGACTACCGGGTCTGGGTGATCTGCAGCGACGGCGACCTGATGGAAGGCATTTCGAACGAAGCCGCCTCGCTCGCAGGCCATCTGCATCTCTCGAACCTCACCTGGATCTACGACCAGAATCACATCTCCATCGAGGGTTCGACCGCGCTCGCCTTCGACGAGGACGTGGCCACGCGATTCCAGGGCTACGGCTGGAGCGTGCTGCACGTGGCGGATGCCAACGATACGCAAGCGGTCGACGAAGCGTTGCGGGTCGCCGCGGCTTCCAAGCACACACCGACGCTTATTATCGTGCGCAGCCATATCGGCTATGGCGCGCCCAAGAAGCAGGACACCCGGGAAGCCCACGGCGAGGCGCTCGGCGAAGACCAGGTTCGTGCGGCGAAGCGCACCTATGGCTGGCCCGAGGACAAGACCTTCTACGTCCCCGACGGCGTGAAAGAGCGCTTTGCGGAAGGGATCGGCGCGCGCGGCGCGAAGCTCTTTGCCGAATGGCAGGACGTGGAATCCCGCTATCGCGACGAATTTCCCGATCTCGCGCACGAGCTCGATGACATGCGCTCGCGCCGGCTGCCGGACGGCTGGGACGCCGACATTCCGTCGTTTCCGCCGGACGAGAAGGGCATCGCCACGCGCGACAGCGGCGGGAAAGTGATGAATGCGATCGGGAGCGCCGTCCCCTGGCTGATGGGCGGAGCGGCCGATCTCGCGCCCTCGACCAAGACGCTCCTGAAGGACGCCGGCGATTTCGAGACCGAGGCATTCTCCGGCCGCAATTTCCATTTCGGCGTGCGCGAACATGTCATGGGGGCGATTGTCAACGGCATGACGGTATCGGGCATCCGCGGATACGGCGCGACGTTCCTGATCTTCAGCGACTACATGCGGCCGGCGATCCGCATCTCCGCGATCATGGAGATCCCGAGTCTCTTCATTTTCACGCACGACTCCATCGGCCTCGGCGAGGACGGACCGACGCACCAGCCCATCGAGCAGCTCGCGGGCCTGCGCGCGATGCCGAACCTCGTGGTGTTGCGGCCCTGCGATGCCAACGAAGTGGCCGAATGCTGGCGTATCGTGATGCAGACGAACGACAGGCCGTGCTGTCTCGTCCTGTCGCGCCAGAAGCTTCCCACGCTCGACCGCAGCAAATTCGCCTCCGCCGAAGGTGCTTCGAAAGGAGCGTATGTCCTCGCCGATGCGCAATCGCCGCAGGCGATCGTCATCGCAACCGGCAGCGAGATCGAACTCGCGCTCGCCGCACGCGACTCGCTCGCGCGTTCGGACATCCGGGTGCGCGTGGTTTCGATGCCGAGCTGGGAACTCTTCGATGCCCAGCCGCAATCGTACCGCGATCAGGTGCTGCCGCCGGACATTGCGGCGCGAGTCTCCGTGGAGGCAGCGAGCACATTCGGCTGGGAGCGCTATGTCGGGCGCGAGGGCGCGCGCATCGGCATGACGACGTTCGGCGCCTCGGCTCCTGCGGCCGACGTGTATCGCCATTTCGGGATTACCGCGGAGGCCGTCGTCGAGGCGGTGCACGCACAAATCGGGAAAGGCAGGAGCAGCAAATGAACCGCGTGAAGCAGCTCGAGGATTTCGGACAGTCGGTGTGGCTCGATTTTCTAAGCCGCGAATTTCTGGCGGGCGACGAGTTTCGCCGACTGATATCCGAGGACGGGCTCAAGGGCATGACGTCCAATCCGTCCATCTTCGAAAAGGCGCTCAGCCAGGGCACTGCCTACGATGCCGACATCGGTCGCTTCGCAGCGGAGGGATACAGCGTCGCAACAATGTTCCGCCGCCTCAGCGTGCGCGATATCCAGACGGCCACCGACGCATTGCGTCCTGTTTACGACCGGACGAAAGGCGCGGATGGCTTTGTCAGCATCGAAGTCTCGCCGTACATCGGCTACGACGCGAACGCCTCCATTGCCGAAGCGCGCGCGCTCTGGAAAGAGATCGACCGGCCGAACCTGATGGTCAAGATTCCCGGCACGCGTGAAGGCGTTCCGGCGATCCGCGCGTTGTTGAGCGAAGGCATCAACATCAACATCACGCTGCTCTTCGCGTGCACCGCCTACGAACAGGTGGTCGAAGCCTTTCTCGCGGGGCTCGAAACGCTTGCCCAAAAGGGCCGGCTCGATTCGATCGCCAGTGTCGCGAGTTTCTTCGTCAGCCGCATCGACTCGAAGGTCGATGCTGAGCTCGACACGAAAATCGCTGCAAGTGAGGGCGACACACGGGCGCGCGCCGAAGCGCTCAAGGGCAAGATCGCCATCGCCAACGCCAAGCTCGCCTATCAGTATTACAAAGGGATATTCGGCAGTCCGCGCTGGCAAAAGCTGGCTGCGCTGGGCGCGCGGCCACAGCGTCTTCTGTGGGCCTCGACCAGCACCAAGAACAAGTCCTATCCGGACACGCTCTATGTGGACACGCTGATCGGTGCCGACACCGTCAACACCATGCCGCCGGAAACCCTCGAGGCGTTCCGCGATCACGGTCATCCCGCCGCCACGCTCGACAGCAAGGTGGAAGAGGCGCGCGGGGCGCTCGCCCAGCTGGATTCGCTTGGCATCTCGCTCGACCGCATCACCGACGAACTGGTGAGCGAGGGCGTGGAGAAGTTCGCGGATGCCGCGGACCAACTCTACGGAGCGCTCGCAAACAAGCGCGCGAAAATCCTCGGCAAGAAACTGTTGCGCGTCGAGGTGTCAGCCAGGGACGCCGACAGGGCCCTGCAGGCCGAGACGGCGCAGTGGACGGCCGGCGGAAAAATCCGCCGCCTGTGGGCGCACGACAAGAGCGTATGGACCGGTGCCGACGAGGACCGCTGGCTCGGCTGGCTCGATATCGTCGCGCGCGAGGCCGCCGATCCCACGCGCCTCGAGGCGCTCGCCCGCGACGCGAAGAACGAGGGCATCGAACACGTGGTGTTGCTCGGCATGGGCGGATCGAGTCTGGGCTCCCAGGTGCTGGCCGACACGTTCGGACGGCGCGAGGGCTGGCCCGTGCTGCATGTGCTCGATTCCACCGACCCCGAACAGATCCTCGCCGTCGAGCGCGCGATCGTGCCGGCAAGGACGCTGTTTCTGGTGAGTTCGAAATCCGGCACCACGCTCGAACCCAACATTTTGCGCGACCATTTCATGCAGATCGCCCGCGAAGCGGTGCCCGATGCACCGGCATCGCGATTCATCGCGATTACCGATCCGGGCACGGCCCTCGAGCAGGAAGCGCAGCGCGACGGATTTCGCGCCATTTTTCATGGCGATCCGGCGATCGGCGGACGTTATTCGGTGCTGTCGAAATTCGGACTTGTTCCGGCGGCCCTCATGGGCCTCGATGTCAAGCGGCTGCTCGAGGAAGCGGAGCGGGCGCGGCAGAGCTGCGCCGACATGGTGCCGCCCGTGGCCAATCCGGGTGTTGTGCTCGGAACGGCGCTGGGCGTTCTGGCGCGCGATTTCGGCCGCAACAAGATCACGATCATCGCTTCGCCTGCCATAGCGAGCCTTGGCACCTGGCTCGAACAGCTTATCGCGGAATCGACGGGCAAACAGGGCAAGGGACTGATCCCGATCGACAAGGAGCCGCTCGGAGATCCGGGCGACTACGGCCGCGATCGCGTTTTCGTCCGCCTCGGTCTTTCGGGCGAAACCCGCGACGAGACCGCACTTCGTGTGCTCGAGCAGGCGGGCCATCCCGTTCTTCGACTGACGATTTCCGACCGCTACCAGATCGCTCAGATGTTCTTCGTGTGGGAAATGGCGATCGCGGTGGCGGGGGCGGTGATCGGCATCAATCCGTTCGACCAGCCGGATGTGGAAGCCAGCAAACGGCGCACGCGCGAACTCACCGATCAGATCGAGCGCGCTGCGTCCCCGCCGCGACAGCGGCCGGATTTCGTACATGACGGCGTGGCGGTGTTCGCGGATGACGGTATCAAGAAGGACTGCGCGGAAGCCCGCTCGCTCGCGGATTGCGTGCGCGCACATCTGGCCAGGCTCAAGGACGAAGACTATTTCGCGCTGCTTGCTTACATGCAGCCGACGGAGGAGCACGCCGCGTTTCTCGAAACAATCCGGCTCGGCGTCCGCGACGGCAAGCGTGTGGCGACCTGTCTCGAATTCGGGCCGCGCTATCTCCATTCGACGGGCCAGGCCTACAAGGGCGGTCCCAATAGCGGCGTGTTTCTCACGCTGACCTGCGATCACGCGGAAGACGTGCCTGTTGCCAATCGCAAGCTGAGCTTCGCTGCGGTGGAACTCGCGCAGGCCGTCGGCGATTTCGAAGTGCTCAACGATCGCCGTCGCCGCGCCGTGCGCGTGCATGTCCACGATCTCGGCCGCGGTCTCAGCGTTCTCAAGGATGCCGTCGAGCAGGCGCTGGCATAGAGGATTCCCATGCAGATTGCGATCATCGGACTGGGTCGGATGGGCGGCAACATCGCCCGCCGGCTGATGGAGCACGGCCACCAGGTGGTAGCCTTCGACCGCGACCCGGAGGCGGTGCGGAAACTCGAAGGCGACGGGGCGCGCGGCGCTCGCGATCTCGCCGACGTCGCAAAACTTCTCTCGCCGCCTCGCGCCGCCTGGGTGATGCTGCCCTCGGGCAAGCCGACCGACGACACGGTGCGCGAACTCGCCGATCTGTTCGGGAATAACGACACCGTTATCGACGGAGGAAACACGTTTTATCGCGACGACATTCGCCGCGCGCAGGCGATTGCGCCGAAGGGCATCCATTACGTCGATGTGGGCACTTCGGGCGGCATCTGGGGTGCGGAGCGCGGTTACTGCATGATGATCGGCGGCGACAAGGCAGTCGTCGACCGCCTCGATCCCGTATTCGAGGCCCTTGCGCCCGGTCTCGGCGATATCCCCCGAACGCCCGGGCGCGAAGGCCGCGATCCGCGTCCCGAAAAAGGCTATCTGTATGCCGGTCCGGTCGGCGCGGGTCATTTTGTGAAGATGGTCCACAACGGCATCGAATACGGACTGATGCAGGCCTATGCCGAAGGCTTCGCCATCCTGCGCGGCCGCTCGGCCGATACCGTTGCCGAAGCCGAGCGTTACAAGCTCGATATGACCGACATCGCGGAAGTGTGGCGGCGAGGCAGCGTGATTTCGTCGTGGCTGCTCGATCTCGCCGCGATCGCGCTCGCCGGCAATCCGGAGCTGAGCGAATTCGGCGGCTTCGTCGACGATTCCGGCGAGGGCCGCTGGACGATCAATGCCGCGATCGAGGAAACAGTGCCCGCGCAGGTCCTCTCGGCCGCTCTGTACGCGCGCTTCCGCTCGCGCGTCGAGGACGATTTCGGCGACAGGCTCCTTTCGGCGCTGCGCGCGCAGTTCGGGGGGCATGTCGAGGGGCAACTGGAAAAGGGCGCTGTGCCACATCCGGGCAAGAAGCCGTGAAGCCGGAACGCGCACCGCCCTGCGCGATGGTGATCTTCGGCGCGGGCGGAGATCTCACCAAGCGGCTGGTCGTTCCGGCACTTTACAATCTGACGAAATCGAATCTGCTGCCACAACCGTTCGCGCTGATCGGAGTCGACCACAACGCCATGGATGACGACGCGTGGCGAAACGGACTGCACGACTTTCTGGAGGAGGTGACGAAGCAGGGCGGCGGCGAATTCGAAGCCGGCGCCATCGACGAAAATGCCTGGAACCAGCTCGCCGGCGCGATGTCGTACGTCTCGGGAGACTTCGGCGATCCGGACACCTTCGTGCGCCTGAAGGCGCATCTCGAAGAACGCGACCGCAGCGAGACCCTGCACGGCGCAGCATTATTCTATCTGGCGGTGCCCGACCGGTTTTTCGGCCCTCTCGTCGAATCGATTTCAGCGGCGGGGCTTGCCGACGAGTCGCATGGCTGGCGGCGCGTGGTGATCGAGAAACCGTTCGGACACGACTACGAGTCGGCGAAGGCGCTTAACGTGCGCGTGCTCAAATGCCTGCGCGAAGACCAGGTGTTCCGCATCGACCATTTCCTCGGCAAGGAGACGGTACAGAACATCATGGCGCTCCGCTTCGCCAACGGCCTGTTCGAACCGATCTGGAATCGCGACCGCATCGACCATGTGCAGATCACGGTTGCCGAGACGATCGGCATCGAACAGCGCGGCCGCTTCTACGAAGCAACGGGCGCCCTGCGTGACATGGTCCCCAATCACCTGTTCCAGCTCGTCGCCATGACGGCCATGGAGCCGCCGGTCTCCTTCGATGCCGAATCCGTGCGCGCACGCAAAGCCGAGGTGTTCCGCGCCGCACATCCTCTTTCGCCGCAGGATGCCGTACGCGGCCAATATGGGGGGGGAACGATCGGGAAAGAGAATGTGCCCGGCTACCGCGAGGAAGCCTTCGTCGCGCCGGACTCCTTCGTCGAAACCTATGTCGCGCTCAGACTCCACATCGACAACTGGCGATGGGCCGGCGTGCCGTTTTATCTGCGGACGGGCAAACGGCTGTGCAACCGCGCAACCGAAATCGCCATCCGCTTCCGCGACGCGCCGCTGAAACTGTTCGAGAGTGCAGCGGCAAACGTGCTGCACGACAACTGGCTCGTTCTCAAAATCCAGCCCGACGAAGGCATTCGCCTGTCCTTCAATGCAAAACAGCCCGGTCCGGAGCTGACGCTCGAAAAGGTTGCGATGGATTTCCGCTATTCCGACTGGTTCAAGCAGGCACCCGCCGTAGGTTACGAGACTCTGCTCTATGACTGCATCGAAGGCGATGCGACGCTGTTTCAGCGCGCCGATCAGGTCGAAGCGTCCTGGCAGGTGGTCGATCCGCTGATCAAGGCGTGGAGCGCACCGCCCGCCGAGGCTTTTCCGGACTACACCGCCGGCAGTTCGGGACCGGCCGCGGCCGATGCGCTGCTCGAACGCGAAGGGCGTAAATGGCGTCCGATCCGGTGACCGGAACGGCGACGTCGATCGGCGGCCGCGAAGAGCTGTCGGATGATCCGCACGCGCTGTCGCGCCGGGCGGCGGAATGGTTTGCCGATACCGCAAGCGCCGCACCCGGCACGGTGCGCATCTCGCTCTCGGGGGGCTCGACGCCGAAAGAATTGTATTCGCTTTTGGCGCGCGAGCCGTTGCGGGCGCGAATCCCGTGGGACCGGCTCGAGTTCTTCTGGGGAGACGAGCGCTTCGTTCCGCACGACGATCCGGCCAGCAACTACCATATGGCGATGACGGCATTCCTGTCTTCGGTGCCAGTTCCGCCGCAGCGGATTCACCCGATGCCGGTCGACGGCACCCCGCAAGACGCCGCGGTGCGCTACGAGACGCTCCTCAAACGCGTCTATGGATCGGACACACTCGATCCGGCCCGTCCCTTTTTTCACATCATGCTGCTCGGCATTGGCGACGACGGTCATACCGCCTCGCTCATTCCCGGCGAGTCGGCCCTCGAGGAGCTTCAGCGCTGGGTCGCTGCAGTTCCCGCCGGGCGCGCCGAACCGCGAATCACACTGACCTATCCCGCCATCGAATCGAGCGGGACCATCGCTTTTCTCGCGACCGGCGCGGCAAAAGCGGCGGCCGTGAAAGGGGCGCGAAACGGCGACCGGCAATTTCCCGCGGGACGCCTCCGACCACGCGGCGAAGTGATCTGGTTTCTCGATCGTGCCGCGGCCGGCCAGCCCTGAATGGCCGGCCGTATCGAAGATTATGCAATCATCGGCGACATGCGCAGCGCCGCGCTTGTTGGCCGCGACGGTTCGATCGACTGGCTCTGCCTGCCGCGCTTCGATTCCAGCGCCTGCTTCGCCGCGCTCCTCGGCGAGCCCGAACATGGCCGCTGGCTGATCGCCGCCAAAGGCGATGTGCGCGTACGGCGCCGCTATCGTCCGGGCACGCTCATTCTCGAAACCCGCTTCAAGACCGCCAGGGGCGAAGCGACACTGACCGACTTCATGCCGCTCGGCACGGAGAACAGCTGCATCGTGAGGCTCGTCACGGGGCTTTCGGGAGCCGTGGAGTTCGAAACCGAACTGGTTATCCGCTTCGATTATGGTCTCACGGTGCCCTGGGTGACGCGTGTGGACGAACGCACGCTTTCGGCGGTCGCCGGTCCGAGCCAGCTTACGCTGCGCACGCCCACGCCGCTCCGCGGCGAAGGCATGCGCACCAAGGGCGCGTTTCGCGTGCGCGAGGGCGAGACGATTCCGTTCGTGCTCATGCATTCGCCATCCCATCTTCCGCAACCGTTTCTGCCGGGGCTCGAAACGACGCTCGCCGAAACGGAAAAGTTCTGGACGGAATGGAGCCGGCGCGGCGTGCTCGAAGGCCGCTGGGCCTCCGTGATCCGCCGCTCGCTCATCACGCTGAAGGCGCTCAGTTACCGTCCGACCGGAGGTATCGTCGCCGCGGTCACCACATCGCTGCCCGAACAGATCGGCGGCGGCCGCAACTGGGATTACCGTTTCTGCTGGCTGCGCGACGCGACCTTCACACTGCTCGCCTTTCTCAATGCGGGCTACACCGAAGAGGCCATTGCCTGGCAGAACTGGCTCGTGCGCGCGATTGCCGGGAGTCCGGAACAGATCCAGACACTCTACGCCGTGGCGGGCGAACGCCGCCTGGACGAATGGACCGTTCCGTGGCTACCCGGCTACGAAAACTCCAGGCCGGTGCGCATCGGCAATGCTGCGGCCTTGCAGCTCCAACTCGACATTTACGGCGAGCTCACCGATGTGGTGACACAGGCCCGCAAGGGCGGGCTTCCCATCGCGCCGCGGCGGAAGGAAATGCGCCGCGTCACCCTTGGCCATCTCGAACGCATGTGGCGCAAGCCCGACGAAGGCATCTGGGAAATTCGCGGCGAGGCACAGCATTTCGTGTACTCGAAAGTCATGACGTGGGTCGCCTTCGACCGCGCCTCCAAGAACGGCGGCGACCACAAACTCCATCTGAGCCGCTGGAAAAAAATCGCGCAAACGATCCGGCGCGAGATCCTCCGCAAAGGGATCGATCCGCAGCGCAAATGTTTTGTGCAGGCCTACGGCTCGAAGAGCATGGATGCCAGTCTGCTGCTTCTTCCGATCGTCGGATTCATCGCGGCCACCCATCCGCTGATGAAGAACACCATTCGCGAGATCGAGCGCCGCCTCCTCTATCACGGCCTCGTGCTGCGCTACGAATCCCAAAGCGGCATCGACGGATTGCCGCCCGGCGAAGGCGCGTTCCTGGCCTGCAGCTTCTGGCTCGTGGACAATTATCTCCTGCAGGGGCGCCGGCGCGAGGCCGAACGGCTTTACGAGCGTCTCGTGAAACTTGCCAACGATGTCGGTCTGCTCGCAGAAGAATACGATCCGCGCGCAAAGCGGATGCTCGGCAATTTTCCGCAAGCCTTCTCGCATGTGGCGCTCGTCAACTCCGGCCTCAATCTCCTGCACTTCCATGCGGCGGCGCGCCGGCACGGGCGGCGAAAGACGCGCCGGCGCGTGGTGCGCCACAGGAACTGAGCACCATGACGCGTGCCAGGAAAAAGCCGGAACCGCATATCCTTGCCATCGACATCGGCGGCACGGGACTGAAGGCGTCGGTGGTGGACCCGAGCGGCCGCCTGCTTGTGCCGCGCCGCCGCATCGAGACGCCACACCCCTGCCCGCCGCAGGTAATGATGGACGCGCTCGCGTCGCTCGTTGCGCCGCTGCCGCCCCACGATTGCATTGCGATCGGTTTTCCCGGCGTCGTGCAGAGAAACAAGGTGGTCACTGCGCCGCATTTCGACACCCCGGAATGGGCGGGATTTCCGCTGGCCGAGGCCGCGTCCGGGCGCTTCGGCGGACCGGCGCGCATGGTCAACGATGCGGAGATGCAGGGACTCGCGGTAATCTCGGGGAAGCGGCTGGAACTCGTTCTCACGCTCGGTACCGGCGCGGGCACGGGCTTGTTTCGCGACGGCGAGCTCATGCCGCACCTCGAGCTTGCACATCATCCGATCTATGGAAAGAATACGACGTACAACGATTACATCGGCAACGCGGCGTTGTCGAAGGTGGGGCGCAAGCACTGGAACAAACGCGTCGCGAGAACCATCGAAATTCTCGCCAGCCTCTTGCATTTCGACCATCTCTTCATCGGCGGCGGCAACGCACGCAAGGTCAGGCTCGAAGCGCCGTCGTCGATCACCATTGTCGCAAATGACGCGGGAATCGCGGGCGGAGCCTACCTTTGGAAGCTCCGGACCTGGGATGGTGCGCCTGGGCGATGACGAGAGCATACACAGGCAGGGGAGATCTTCCGGACGCACCGCTCCCGGAGAGCGTTTCGACGGGGCACGATGCGTTCCTGCTCGATGTCGACGGCACGCTCCTCGACATTGCCGACACGCCGGAAGGCGTGGTCGTTCCCGATGCCCTGAAACGCAGTCTCTCGCGCCTGCAGGAACAAACAGCCGGCGCCACGGCACTCGTCAGCGGCCGCAGAATTGCCGACCTCGACGACCTGTTTGCGCCCCTCCGACTCGCCGCGATCGGCTGTCACGGCGCGGAATGGCGGCGCACGCCTGAGGTCGGGATCGCCCTGCGCGCGCCTCCTCTGTCGGCCCGGATCGGCAACGCGTTGCGGGCGGCGGTCGCGGAGCTGAATGGATTTCGCGTCGAGGAAAAATTGTACACGCTCGCGTTTCACTATCGGCAAACGCCCGGGATCGGACCCGAACTGGAGAGGCGCCTGCGCGGCGCAGCGCAAGCGTTTCCGGAACTGCGGTTCCTGCACGGCAAAATGGTTCTCGAAGTGAAATCCGGCCGCTTCGACAAGGGTGAATCCGTCGGCGCGCTCATGGAGTTCGAGCCATTTGCCGGACGCCGTCCCGTGTTTCTCGGCGACGACATCACCGACGAAGATGCTTTCGCGGAAGTTCATGGGCTGCGAGGACTGGGCATATCCGTGGGGCGCGTCATACCCGAAGCGGTACTGATGCTTGCCTCGCCACAGGCCGCGCGGCAGTGGCTGGCGGAAGTCGTCGGGAATTCGGATTGATGGTGGCTACGAAGGAATAATCGACATGGGCATTGTAGGCGGGTAAGGTGACTCTTCCGAGAACGCTTCCGGCTGCGGAAACTGCAGGTTCCAGCACGGAACTCTCTTGCGAGTCGCGCGTTGGCTAAACGGCGTCGAGCGTTCTCGCCAGGCTGGGAGGTTTGCCCGTGCCGCGCATCTTCATCATCTCCAATCGTGTCGGTGTTCCCAATCGTGCCGGCGGCGTGCATCCGGGCGGGCTCGAAGTCGCTCTCCGCGCCACATTGCACCGCCATTCCTGCGTATGGCTGGGGTGGAGCGGGGCGGTAAAGCCCGCCGGCGAAACCGAGACGCGCACGATCGTCCATGGCGGCAACAGTTACGTCGTCACGGATCTGAGCGAAGAGGATTACCAGGAGTATTATAACGGTTTCGCCAACCGCGTCCTGTGGCCCATACTCCACTACCGGCTCGACATGGCCGAATTTTCGCGCCGCGATCTCACCGGCTATCTCCGGGTGAACGAGCATTTCGCCGACAGGCTGGACAAAATCCTCGAACCCGACGACGTGATCTGGGTTCACGATTATCATCTTATTCCGCTTGCCAGGGCGCTGCGCCAGCGCGGGCGAGCCAACCGAATCGGATTCTTTCTCCACATTCCGCTTCCGCCGCCGGAAATTCTCACCGCCATGCCCAATCACGAGAGGCTGATCCCGTCTCTGACCGCATACGATCTCGTCGGATTCCAGACCGATGGCGACGCCGCGAATTTCGCGCGCTATCTGGCCACCGAAATGGGAATGCCGGCGCATATTTCGCGCGATTTCGGGGCCAGCGGCCGGGTGATGCGCATCGGGACGTTTCCCGTCGGAATCGCAGCGGAAACGTTCCATCGCTGCGCGCGCCGAGCAGTGCGCTCCGCGTTCGTCAACCGCGTACGCGACAGCGTGCCGGGGCTCATCATCATCGGCGTGGACCGGCTCGACTATTCCAAGGGCCTTACCCTTCGACTCGAAGCGTTCGAGCGCTTTCTGGTGACCAATCCGCAATGGCGCGGCAAAGTCACTTACATGCAGATCACGCCGAAGAGTCGCTCCGAAGTCCCCGAATATGCAGAGATGGAGCGGGCGATCGACACGCTCGCCGGCCGCATCAACGGGACCTATGGCGACGTGTCGTGGACGCCGATGCGTTATACCAACCGCCCTTACAGCCGTACCGCGCTCGCCGGGCTTTATCGCACCGCGCGCGTCGCGCTCGTCACGCCGCTGCGCGACGGCATGAATCTGGTTTCGAAGGAATATGTCGCAGCGCAGGACGCCGATGATCCCGGCGTGCTCATCCTGTCGCGTTTCGCCGGCGCGGCGGCAGAATTCGGTTCATCCGCGCTCCTCGTAAACCCCTACGACCCGGAAGCAGTCGGAAGCGCCATCGCCCGCGCCATTGCCATGCCGCACGACGAGCGCGTTGCGCGGCACGCCAAACTGTTCGAGGCACTCAAGCGCAACGACGTCGCCGCCTGGGGCGACCGCTTTCTCGCCACCCTGGTGGAAAATGGCAAAGCACAGCATCCGCGAACGGCGGTCCAGCCGGTCTTTGCGCCAGGCGGCGGGCGGGAAAAAAACACCACCCATTTTGCGACCCGCGGGTCAGCGGGATTCGGAGATGCGCCCGTCGTCGCTGCGGTTACCGGCCTGAGCGCGGCTCCCCGTCGCTAAGCGCGGGCTCCCGCGCAGGAACTTTCCACTTCACAGCAGAGTTTCCACACGGCACGTAACCAGCAGGGGACACCATGCTCGGCACAGTCCTGATTATCATTCTCATTCTGTTGTTGCTTGGCGCGTTGCCGTCCTGGCCGTACAGCACCGGCTGGGGTTATTACCCGAGCGGGACGCTCGGCCTTGTTCTGGTCATAGTGATTATTCTCATCCTGGTCGGACGCATATAGCGCCCGCTAGCGGCTGCGACGGCGGGGAGGCGCGGATTTCGGCGCCTCCCGCAGGCTGCGGCGCAACGCTTCCATCAGATCGATGACGTTGCTCTCCTCCGGCGGCGGCGCACTCACCGGGCGCTCACCCTTTTCCTTGCGCCGGATGAGATCGCGCAACGCCTGTTCGTAACGGTCCTTGAATTCCTCCGGCTCGAACGATCCTTCGAGCTGCGCGATGATCTTTTCGGCAATCTCGATCATGCGCGAATCCGGCTTCGCGTGCGGCAGCCCGGTAAACGCCTTGTGCGGATCAAGCACCTCGTTGCGCATGCGCAAGGTGGTGGCGAGCAGGCCGTTGTCCCGCGTTTCGATGGCAAGCAGTCTCTCGCGGGTGTGCATCACAACGCGGCCGAGCGCGATACGGTCGGCGCGTTGCATCGCATCGCGGATCACCTCGTAGGCTTCCGCGCCGGCCTGGCCGTCGGGCACGAGGAAATAGGGCTGATCCCAAAACAGCCGATCGATGGTTCCGGCGTCGACGAATCGCTCGATTTCTATGGTGCGCGTCGTCTCGAGCTTGACCGCATCGAGTTCCTCGGTGGTCACCAGAACGTATTCGTTTTTGGCGATCTCGTATCCCTTCACCAGTTTCGAGCGCTCGACCGGGCCCGTATCAGGATCGGTCGGGACCAGCCGGATGCGATTGTGGGTCTTGGGATTGAGCAGATGAAACGAAATGTCCTGGGTGCGCGTGGTAGCGCTGTAGAGCGCAACGGGCGTGCTGACGAGGGACAGTCTCAGATGTCCCTGCCAGGCCGGACGTCCGCGCCCGAGGGCGGGGTGGGTTGCGTGGCGCTTCGCGGGCGCGGAATGCGCTTCCTCGGTTTTGCGTTTGGGTCTTGCCATCAGCTTGCCTCCAGACGCCGCGTCCAGTCCGCCAGCGCCACAAGCAGTTTCGCGATGAATTTGCGCGTCGGCTCGTCGGTCAGGCGTCCGTCAGCATCGAACTTCTTGTCGGCCGCCGCGATCATCACTTCAGGCTGATTCACCAGGAACATATTCAGATAAACGCAGCTCTGGCGCAGATGGTACTGCGCCCGCGCGCTACCCAACATGCTTGGGCTCGCGCCCATGATGGCGGCAGGTTTACCCGCGAACGGCTGGTCGGGTGGGCGCGACGCCCAGTCGATCGCGTTCTTGAGCACGCCCGGGATCGAATAATTGTATTCGGGCGTGACGAACAGGACGGCATCTGCTGCCCGGATTCGCTCCCGCATCGCCTCGACAGGAGGCGGAAAGCCCTTCGCCCGGACATCTTCGTTGTAAAGAGGCATTTCGCCGATATCGCAGCCTTCGAACGCCATCGCGGGCGGCGCGAGTTCTTCCGCCGCCCGCAGCGCCATGCGGTTGAAAGAGCCCTTTCGAAGGCTTCCGCAAAAGGCGAATACCCGGATTGGGTCGACCATGTTCCCATCCCTCGCTGCCGCCGCAAGGCGATGCTACCAGCGATGGCAACACGCCGCGACCGCACCCGGTTCCAGCCGATTCAGCGCAGGAGCACAAGACCGAAGGCGGGATCGGAACAGGACCAACTCCGCGCGAGAGACCAGCCAGCGCGGGCGGCGAGCGCCGCAAAATGCCTGATGGTATATTTGCGCGAATTTTCCGTCTGGATCGTCTCGCCGGCAGCGAACTCGAAACTGCGGCCGCGAATGGCGATGGTTTGCGCCGGTCTGGAGACGAGATGCATCTCGATCCGGGACTTGGCCGCGTTCCAGAGCGCGCGATGGGCGAACGTGTCCGGATCGATGTCGGCACCGAGCTCCCGGTTCATGCGCACAAGAAGGTTGCGGTTGAACGCGGCGGTTACTCCAGACGAATCGTCATAGGCGCGCAGCAGCACGTCCACGTCCTTCACGAGATCGATCCCGACCAGGAATTGCGCGCCCTCACCGAGCCAGGCGCGTGTGTCACGGAGGAAATTTTCCGCTTCGCGATCCGACAGATTGCCGATCGTGGAACCCGGGAAGAATCCGAGGTTCGGTCCATTTTGCGGCGCAGGCAGCGGCGGCAGGTATCCGAGGAAATCGCAGGCGAGCGGGCGAACGTCGATGTTTGGATATTCGCACGCGATCTGGCGTGCGCTTTCCCTGAGCGATTCCTCGCAGATATCCACCGGGACATAGGAACGAACGGCGGCCAGGTGATCGAGAAGAATACGGGTCTTGAGCGACGCGCCGCAGCCAAATTCGACAAGTGCGGTTTCGCCGCCCACGCATGCCTGCAGCTCCGGCGCCATGTTGCGCAGGAGTCGGCTTTCGGTGCGTGTCGGATAATATTCCGGCAGTTCGCAAATCCGTTCATAGAGTGCCGAGCCGGTCGCATCGTAGAAGTATTTGCTGGGAAGGATTTTCGGGCTTCTTGCCAGGCCCTGCCAGACGTCTTCGAGGAAGCCGTCGCGCACGCGGCGGGGCGCCAACGTTACGTCCCGGGCGAGGCGCACGCCCGAGAATTGCCAGCGCTGATGGGGATAGAAGAAATTGCGGTAGCTCGCGCGGATATGGTCGCGCGCCGTCGCGCAAGAACCGCCGCGCAGCACCATCTGGTTGATCATGAACTTGCCATTGTATTCGCCGACGGCGCCGGCAGGGGCGCGATAGCCGGGATACGGCGCGTATGCCGACCTCGTCCACTCCCAGACGTCGCCGAACAGCTGAAGCCCGTTGCGCCGTCCGCGCGCGAGCGGTCGCAGATATCCGCTGTCGCGGAAATTGCCGACCGACGCGCTTTCTTGTGATGCTGCGTTCTCCCATTCGGCTTCGCTCGGGAGCCTGTTCCCGGACCAGCGCGCAAACGCATCCGCTTCGTAGTAGCTGACATGGCAGACAGGCGCCTGCCCCTCGACCGGCTGAAGTCCGCTGAGCGTAAAGCACAACCAGGCGCCGTCGCGATGTTGCCAGTAGAGCGGCGCCTCCCAGCCTTCGGAACAGACCCGCTGCCAGCCGTCGGCCAGCCAGTGAGCGGGCTTGCGGTAGCCCCCGTCCTCGATGAAGGCGATCCATTCTGCGTTGGTAACGAGCCGGTCGGCGAGGGCGTACGGCGATACGATCATGTCGTGGCGCGGCAGTTCGTTGTCGAATGCGAAACCTTCGCCTTTGTGCCCGATCGGGACGCAGCCGCCTTCGAAATTCACGAATGCGGCGCCCGCGCCGGACAGGGCCTCGCCGGGCCGGTATGGCGCGTAACACGGCAAGAGCGGATTCTGCGCGAATGCATGCAGAATATCGGTGAGCAGCAATTCCTGGTGTTGTTGTTCGTGCTGAAGACCAAGTTCCACGAGCGCCGCCAGTTCCGGCTGCCAGCGCATACGGTCGAAAAGATCCGCCATGGCGCGATCGACATGGGCCCGATACCGCGCCACCTCCTCCACGCTCGGCCGCGAGAGCAGTCCCCGCTGCTCCCGGGCATGCCGTTCGCCGACCGCTTCGTAATAGGAATTGAAAAGGTAATTATATGCCGGATGAAAAGCAACGTAGCCTGGCAGGTGCGGCTTGAGAACGAAGGTCTCGAAGAACCAGGTGGTGTGGGCGCGATGCCATTTGGGAGGACTGGCATCCACCATGGACTGAAGGTTCTGGTCTTCGGGCGTGAGCCCGGCACTCAGGTTTTCGGTTTCGGCGCGGACGATGGGGTAACGCGCGGCCAATCCGCCGAATCCCGCCGCGCGCACGCACTTGGGGCCGGTTTCGGCGAGAGGCAAGCTCATGCAGCGCCCTTCGAGAAGAACGGGATTCGGGAAAGAAATCGCCCGCCGTCACAAAAGTTCCTACACGACGATCAAATGTTACGTCCAGTGGGCGTTGCAGAATTTTGCCGCAATCGCCGGAACAGGTCGCCCGTGAACCACGTTCCCGGTCCACCCCTCAAGCGGAGAATGCCCCATGACGATGCAACAATCGAACTCAACCGACATTTCCCGACGCGAAACCGGCGTGCTGATCGGCAGCGACAAGGTCGAAGGCACGGACGTGTACAATTCGCACGGCGATCGTGTCGGCACAATCGAGCGGGTGATGATCGACAAGATCAGCGGACGGGTGGCGTACACGGTGATGAGCTTCGGTGGATTTCTGGGATTGGGTAGCGATTATTATCCCGTGCCATGGTCGCTGCTCACGTATAATGAGCGGCTCGGCGGCTACGAGACGAACCTTACGGAAGAACAGCTGCGGGGCGCCCCCAAGTTCCGCAAGGACGAGCCTTGGGCCTATGGCAGCCGCGACCGCGAATCGTCGCTCTACTCCTATTACGGGGTGACGCCCTATTGGTGAGGCGGGATTTGCGCCACTGACCCGGTGCGGCCTTACGTTCTCAGCCAGTTCGGGCGGAGCGCGGTCGCACCGGTCCCTTTGCTCTCTTCCCCCGGCGCGTCACCCGTCCGCCAGTCGACTGACAGAATACCGTCGCGCCGCAGCAGATCGTCCACAAATTCGAAGCGCGGCGGGCTGCGATTCGGGGACTGCCAGCGAAGCTCGAAAGAAGCTTCCGAGGGAGCGTCCCGCATCCGGCGCTCCGAAAGAAGCTTCAATCTCAGCGGCGCACGCAGCGCCTCCTGCCCGAAAATCGAGTCGAGTGAAATACCGCTGCTGTACACGACGGTAAGCCTTGCGTGCTGTTCGCGCGGGATTCTCTGGTCGATGTTCTTGACAAACCAGAGGACGGCCGAGCCGATCAGCGTTGCGGCGATGCCGATGTAAATCTGTCCACCTCCGAAGCAGAGGCCGACGACGGTCACGAACCACAGGGTGGCCGCCGTGGTAACCCCGAGCACCAGATCGCCCCGGCGCAGGATCGCGCCCGCTCCGATGAATCCCATTCCGGAAAGGATGCCAAGGGGAAAGCGCATGAGATCGAACACCACAAAAGAGTCGTGCGCTTTGCCGGTCGAATTCATGAGCAGGTTCGCCTGAATCATGGCGATGGATGCGGCGAGACAGACGAGAATGTTGGTCCGAAGACCTGCTGTGTGGCCTCCCTCCTCGCGGTTAAAACCGATGAGAGCGCCCGCGGCCAGCGTGAGTATCAGACGAACCGCAATATCGTCCCATCCCGGATGAAGCGGCATATTTTCCCCCTATCCCCCCAGCGCGATCTAACCTGAAATCGGACCACCCGCACAACCGGCCGGCCGGCCCATGTTGCGGGGAGGCATGACAGAATTTGACCGCGGCTTTGCGAAAGAGGAACGATGCGCAGGGGCTTCAATTCGACGATCGTTGCGATGCCGGCCAGGTTCGCGCGCCGTGTTTGGTTTCTGCTCCTCGCCGCATCCACGACGCTTGCAGCATGCGCCGGCAATCGGGCGATGTCTCCGCAGCCCGCAACCATGCGGGTCGAGCGGGCCAGTGCCGACGACTGCGCGATCCTCGTCGCCATCGGAAAATCCGAGCTGAAATGGGGGGCAAAGCCGCCGGCCGCAGCCTTTCTCCCCGAATTTTCGATGCCTGGAGGCGGCACCTACCGCCAGGGCTGTTCGTGGAACGAGCTGGGTGTGGCTCCGCCGACGATCGGCGATTCGCGCTCGCCGATGGCCTTTTTCATCACCCGGCCGACCTATGCGGGCCCGCGCGCGACGGCTTACTTCCAGTACACAGTCGCCGCCCTTCGCCTCCCGGACGGTTCGCTTCTCCCGCCCTTTCTCGAACGGGAACGGTGTTCGCTTGAGAAGCGGGCGGGCGAATGGCATCTCCTCTCCTGCAAGATATCGCGGATCGGACCATGATCGAATCCTCCTGCCATTGCGGCGCCCTGAAACTCGAGATCGCGAAGACGCCCGAGACGGTGACCGATTGCAATTGCTCGATCTGCCGGCGCTATGGTGTTTTGTGGGCGTATTATTCGCCGAAGGATGTGCGCATTCTGGCGGGCAAGGAGGCGACGCACATCTACATGTGGGACGACCGATCGCTCGAATTCCACCGCTGCCGCAACTGCGGCTGCCTCACGCATTGGGCTGCCGTCGACCGGAATCTCGATCGCATGGGCGTCAATGCGCGGCTGATGGCTCCCGAAATTCTCGCAGCGGCGCGCGTACGCCGCCTCGATGGCGCAAATAGCCGGGAGTACCTCGACACTTGAGCGGATCTATTGGCCCAAACCGAAGACCGTCACCGTCTTGTATGCGGGCACATAGACCCGGCCGTTTGCTTCCATCGGCGTGAGAAACGAATTGCCGGCCCCGTTGGACCACTGGCCTGCGTTCGCTGCAAAGAGGGGCTTGCCGAGCGCCAGCGCGTCATAGGCTTCGAGCTGTATCGTTGCCCCGCGCCTGATCAGCCACACGACACCGGTACCCGACACCCCCCCGTTCGAGGACACGATGGGCAGGGAACCGCCATAGCCGGCCTGCGATGTTCCCGCCGCAACCTGCTTCAGCGCCGGCTTCGATCCGGTCGCCACGCTGTAGCCGCGCAGCACATCATTATTGATCTGCACATAGACCATCCCGCCATTCGGGCCGTCATAATAGGCAGGCCCGCCCCATGTACCGCCGCCGGGTGATCCGAGCGTCTGCGATTGCAGGGCACCAGCGTCGCCCGCCTTCTCTTTCCCGAGCTTGTTCTGGTTCAGCAGATACAGCACCGCATCCTTTCCGATCGCCACGGCCATGGGCGGCGCGGTCTGCCCCTGGACGGTCGGCAGCAGCATGACGCCGCCCGAGCCGAAATCCACGTCGCCGTTGTTGAGCTGCTGATAGGATGCCGGCGTGAAGTAGTCATCGGCTCTCTTCAGGTCCGGCGGGAGATGGAGCACGCTCTCGCCCCAGTCGCGCCCACCCTTCCCGAACGCGCCATTGCCGGTGACCACGAAGACGTTGCCGCTGTCATCGATCGCGGGCGCGAAGCCGGTCATCCAGATGCTGGCAAGCTCATAGTTTTCCGCCGTCTCGATCGTGTGGAAGTGATGGAGCAGCTTGAGCGTGGTGGTATCGTAATCGAGCAGCCAGCCTGAAATGCCGCCCGCATTGTTGTCGCAATGCGAACCGATGCCGACGTAGAGATTGCCGTTGTTGTAGGCGAGAGCTGCCCGGTTCCACTGGTTCTGCGGATCGAAATTGATTGTGCCGCCATTCTTGAGCTTCGCCTGTGGCGCGATCTCCACCGGAGAGATCATGTCCTTGCCCGTCGCGAGGTCGAGTTCATGCAGCTTGGTGTGGAAAGAATACTGGGCCGGCTCGGTGGCGGCGACCACATAAATCGAAGCCGCATCGGGGCCACTGCGCAGTATGACCGGTGTGCTCGAGATCCCGTATTCCGGAACCACGTCCCCGCAACCTACATCGTTCGACGATTGCGACTGTCCGAGACGGGCGTGCCAGAGCCTTGCATAGGTATCGGCGTCGAAGGCGTAAACGGAATCGTGGCCGGTCGCGATGATCAGGACATCATGCACCGAACCGTTGGGCATGGTGAAGTTGGAGACGAGGAGCGGCTGGGCAAGGACATTTCCGTCCACGCTGAGTTGCGTCAGCTGTCCGAAATTGCCGGATCCGACGGTGGCGGGCGTAAGATCGGTCTCGGCCGCGTTCCAGCCGGTGCGGTTGAGATCGTAGTGATAGGTGAGCACGTCGACCGGGGTGCCGCCGTAATGCCGCTTCAATCCCTGAGCCGCGTATTTGAACGGGGCGGTCGGGGGTAAAGCTGGGGGCAGCACATGGGGATGTGCATGGCGCTGCATCGGTTGCGGCGTGCCGTTGCGCTCGAGACTGCCGGCCGGCAAGGGCCGATGCAAGGTTGCGGCGGAAGCCGCGCTCACGGACAGGGCGAGCGCCAGCGCGAGGCGTGCAGGATTCAAAGACATCCCGAATGTTCCCTTCGACGAACCGCGAGTTCCCCCGCGGCGACAACGCCAGAATACAGCAAAATGCGCGCACGCAAATCCGAGCTCGCACCATGGCAGACGCATCATTGCAGACCGAGGACCGTCAACATGGCCGAAGGCGGAACACAGACGCGACCATTCGCCGTCGTCGCCATCTGGAAGGAATTGCCGCGGCTGCTGAACCATGTCCCGGCATCGGCCGCGAGCTCGCAGCTCCGGAATGCGCCAGAGCAGGTCCCGGACGCCGCGACGGACCGGACCCGGAAATGCCATAAGAATCCGGGCCTTGGGCGTCGACCGGAAAAACGATGTTGCGTCGGGATTCGTGTTTCGGCCAGACCAGAACGCTCGCGTTCGCCAGTCCCGCGCCTCTTTTTGCGACCGCACCAACCTCCGCAACTTGGGGTTAACATGATTTTTACGCTGCCGGTTCAAGACTGTCCGCGAATTGGGCCGCTCGCCCTTCACGCAGGCGGCAAAAGCCACGCGAGGTCGAAATGGGCCTGGAACGTTCCTGGAGTCTTATGGATATCCCATTGGACGCACGGGATGCCGCGCAAGCAGCGGCCCGCAGGGAAGGACTTTCGCTTGGCGAGTGGCTGACCCGCAGGATTTTGAAGCGGTATTCCGAACTCAGCCTGCAGGAGCGAGAGGACGAGTTCAACAAGCTCGGACACCGCATCACGGAGGTTTCGGACCGTCTAGGTCACGTCGAGGGATCGTTCCGCTCGGAGCCGTTGCGCGAAGCGGTCAAAAAGCTGCATCAGGGTCTTGGCCGCTTGAGCACGGATCTCGTGCAGACGACCGGCGAATCGACCATCCGGATTTCGGCGCTCTCGCGCGAGCTCGAGAACGTGCTCGGGAAAATCGCGGAGATCGGTGAAACCGTCTCTCAGGCCGACAGCGGATTCAAGCAGCGCATCGAAGCGGTGCAGCAGCGTCTGGATGCTGCCGCCCAGAAAAGCGAGCACAAATACGACGCGCTCGCGCAAAGGGTCGACCGGCAGGGACAGACCTTCGACGATGCTCTCGTCGGAATTTCCCGCAGCTCCGGAGCGCTCCAGTCTGAAGTCGTGCGCGTCGCGCAGGGCCTGGAGGTGCTCGACAGCCGCCTCGACGAGGCAAACCACCTTGTCGAAGAGAGTGACCGAAAAGGCCATGAACAGGCCAGCCGCATCGCCGACACGATCGAGAACTTCGGAACCCGCCTCGACCGCGTGTGCGCGGCGACGGCGGAATCCGCGTCCGCCCTGCACTCGCGCGTTCGGGATTTTCAGGAGAAACTGGGGCGCCTCGACGTCGCCCAGAACGAGCAGTCCTCAACTGTCGCCGAGGGTTTCGAATCGCTGCACGGAAAAATTTCCGAGACGGCAACCGACGCAGCAGGCATGTGCAGCGCGCTCGATCACCGACTCTTGCTCGTCCAGCAAAATCTTCAGGCACTCGACCAGCGCCACGCGGAAACCGCCCACGCTCTCGCAAAAGGGCGAGGCTGGGTCGCAGAGCAGATTTCCGAAGGACGCTCGGAATCGTTGGCCGCCTGTGCGTCGCTTGATGCCCGCATCGCCGCAACCCATCAGACCCTCCATGATCTCGACCGGCGCCACGGCGAAGCGACGCAGGCGCTTGACGAGGTCCGCCGCAATCAGGAAGGCGCGGCATCTGCCGTGCAGGTGCTGGGCGGCAGTGTCACCACGCTTCGCGCGCAGGTGGCCGAGATCCAGGTGGCCGCGCGCGCCTCGGATCACAACAAACGCTTGCTGGATCTCGCCGGGCGTGCGGACGCAACCGAGGCGGCGCTCAGCGTGCAGCGCGACAAGCTCGGGCAGGTCGATCAAATCCTCGACAAGCTGGACAAACTCGACGTGCATCACGGCGAGGCGATGGTGGAAACGCATCGCGGCCAGGAAGCCGCTGCGTCCGCGGCACACGCGCTGCAAGGTGGTATTGTCGCGCTGGAGAGCCGGCTTTCGGCAATGGAGACCGACCCGCGCACCGCAAATCTGGAGCAGCGGCTGCAGGAATTCGTCGCTCGCGCGCAGGAAACGCACGAAATTCTAGAGACACGGAGCGAAAAAATCGCCGCCGTGGACGACATTTCGGCGCGATTGGAAAACCTTGCCATGCGGCAAGACGAGACGATGCGCGAACTCGCGGAAACTCAGCGCAGTCACGAGCCCACCGCATCGGCGCTTCAGTCGCTCGAGAGCCGTGTCGAGGGGCTGCGGGCCGAGTTTGCCGGCATCGCTGCGGACTCGCACGTGAGCGGTCTCGCCAGCAGATTCGACGACCTTTGCGGACGAACGCAGGCGTTGGAAACCGGCCTCGAACTCGTTCAGGAACACACCAAAGTCGTTGGGAATCTGTTGAGCGGTCTGGACGCACGTGTCGCCGGCGAGGCACAGAAACAGCAGGACGGGCTCGCCGATCTGAAATCGGAATTGCTCGACGAAATTTCGCGTTCGCTCCTCGCCCAGGTCGATGCCGAAGCGCGCAAGCAGGAGCAGGCCATCGAGGAGCTGCATGCGAACTTCGCCGCGAACACGCTGAAGGTGCTGGAAGAGAAGATCGAAGCCGACGCGCGGACACAGCGGGCCGCAATGACCGAGCCTGCGGCAAGCTTTGTTCTCGCGTCTTCGCACGGTTCGTTCCCCGTGAGCGAATCCGAGGCGCCGGTCGTCGCGGACAGCCCCGCGTCCGAACCGCATCAGCCCGCTCGGGACACGATCCTGGAACTCGACACTCCGGCCCCAGACATTTCCGAGCCGGAGCCGGTCAACGATACGGCCGAAGATCTTCGTGTGCCGCCACCGCCATTTGCAGAACCTGCCCTCGCTCCCGCCGCCGCAATGGGCGCGTTCGGAAGCGCCGCAAGCGAACCGCTCGATCCGGCAATGGTTTTCGCAAACGAACCGGCCTCCGCTACCTTGGCGAGCCCGGCGTCGTTTCTGTCGGCGGCGCGCCAGTCTCTGCAGGAAGCCGCGCAAAAGCACGAAACCGAGTCTCGTCCGAAATCGCTTTTCGGTTTTCCGTTCTTCCGCCAGTTCGGACACCCGAACAAAGGGAAGAACGACACCACGAGCTATGCGCTGCTCGCGGGTGTGGCATTGGTCGCCATTGTGGCCATCGCCGTTACGACGGGCGAGCTCGTCAAGCGATCGCAGCCTGTGCATGTTGTGCGCCCAACGTCGGCGACACTCGCGATTGCGCGGCATTCGGTTCGTCGTCCGGCCGCAAGTGCCGTACGCACTGCTGCAAAGATGCCTGCCGTTACCAAGACCACCGCTGCCCCGCGACTGGAAGAGCTTGCCAACGCCGGCGATCCGCAGGCGCAGTTGCTGTTGGGGCTCCAGGAGATCGGTACCAACACGTCCGACGCAGCGAAATGGCTGGGAGCGGCAGCGCAACAGGGTATGCCCGTCGCGCAGTATCGTATTGCCACGCTCTATGCGCAGGGACGCGGCGTACCGACCGATGCCGCCAAGGCCTTCTACTGGTATGGCGCTGCTGCGAAAGGTGGCAATCGCAAGGCCATGTCGAACCTCGCCGTCGATTTCGCGCAGGGCAGCGGTACTACCAAAAACCCGCAGGAAGCCGCCCGCTGGTTTTCCAAGGCGGCGGAATTGGGTCTTGTCGACGCGCAGTTCGATCTAGCCGTGCTTTACGAACGCGGGCTCGGTGTGCCGCAGAGCCTGATCGATGCGTACCGCTGGTACCTTGTCGCCGCCAAGGCGGGCGATCGGGAATCGAAAGACCGCGTGGATGCGCTTGCTTCGCAGCTTTCTCCGCAGGATCGCGCAGCGGCCGAAACAGCGGCCGCGCAGTTCAAGCCCGGCCCGATGAACGTTTCGGCCAACGACCCGCAATAGCGCCGGCGGCACCGCCTGTCATTACGGCGTCACGATGCGCTTCATCCGGACGACTTCGAAATCCGAACCGTGAACCTGTGAAAGCTCGCCGACGAGGCGCGAATTGCGCCAGTGCGGATCGGGCGCACCAGAGATGTACCAGTCACTGCCATTATCCGCGACCATCATGCCGTAGATCTTGAGCGCTTTCAGAATTGCCTTTGTTTCTCGGCTGAAAGCGTTCGGGATGACGTAGTTTGCCTTCAGACGCACGCGCATGCCCATGGGCGGCAGATTGGGGTCGGTATCGTCCGACGCCCAGTGATTGGCGGGCCTCACATAAGCTTCGCGCGTCTTTGCCACGGTGAAGCGCAGCGCGTGCGGAATCGTGCCTGTGGACGCTCCGTCGTAACGAACCAGCCCCGGAAAGATCGGCAGGCCTGCCGCATCCGCGCTGGTCCATCCCTTCTTCGCCGTCGGGCGCACATCGTTCGAATCGAGATGGAAAATTGCTCCCGCATCGCATTTCCAACTCGCGCCTCCATCCTCCGAAAATGCCCGATACATCTCGTAGAGGCGGTCGGTGTCCCGGTCGATGACGATCACGTGCCGATCACCACCAAAATGCCCGCCGCCCGGTTTCTCCCCCTCGATCGGCGCGTCGGCCGGAACCGGATAAGGACCGGGATCGCTCTGTTTGCGATAAAGCGTAATCTTGATTGGCACCGGTGCCTGCGTATTGGACACCACCACATACGGGATCCCGATAATCTCGTGGGCGTAGGTGCCGCTGCCAAAATCGGGGTGAAGTCCGCTCTCCAGCCCGATCGAGGCGATCAGGTTGTCCGAATTGGGATCGACCTCCTCCCGCGAAATGTCCGTGTTCCAGGCATTGTCGGCGGGAAACGGGACCGAGCCGCGGAGATTGGCGCCGATTCCAAGCGCGGCATGGGCCATTGACGCATAATGCCAGTGGCGGATCGGCACATCGGACGCCCATGCGTTGCTCACGGCACAAACGGCCACCGACGCCATGACCAAAAAAGTCTGCGGACGCTTCATCGGAGCCCTCGCCGTGGCGACCAAACCTGCGCCGTCCATTGCGAATTTCCAGTTCAGCGCCATATTGAGGTTACCACGACCTTGCCGCTGACGGGAGGGTTTGCGCTGTCTGCCAGTGCAGCGCCGGCACGACGAGGCACGAAGGAGCGACCCACATGAACGAGAAGAATGTAAGGCTCCGCCGCGCGGCGCCGCTGCGCACGCCTAATGAACTCGGTGCCAACGCGATGAAGGATCTCTCGGCAGCGCTCAATGCCCTGCTCGCCGACTGCTACGCGCTATATCTGAAAACCAAGAACTTTCACTGGCACATGTCGGGCCCGCACTTTCGCGACTACCACCTTCTCCTCGATGAACAAGGCAATCAGATTTTTGCCATTACCGACCCGATCGCCGAGCGCGTGCGCAAGCTCGGCGGCACGACGCTTCGATCGATCGGCCACATCGCGCGTCTGCAGCGGCTCAGCGACAACGATGCAGAGTATGTCACGCCCGCGGACATGCTGGCCGAATTGCGCGAGGACAACAAACAATTCGCCGAGGCTCTGCGCGAGACCCATGCGCTTTGCGACGAACACGGCGATGTCGCGACGGCAAGTCTGATTGAGGTCTGGATCGACGAAGCCGAACGGCGGACCTGGTTTTTGTTCGAGGCGGGACGGAGGGAATAGTCGGCGCGCCCTACTCCGCTGCTGCGCGGTAACCTGCCGCGCGCACCCGATTCGCGATCACCTCGGCTTCCGGATCCGCTCCGAGCTGCAGCCAGTCTGCTCCGTTGACCGTCTTCTGTTCGAGGAGCCGCTGGATATTGGGATGCAGGAGCGCGACCTGAGCCGGCTTCACTTCCCGTTCGGCTGCCGTCTCGGTTTCGACTCGGGTAAAGAGGGGCTGCGGCCAGGCTTCGGCGTTGCGCGCGGGCAGTTGCTCGGCCCATTTTGCGCGCCGTTCTTGCGTTCGCTGGGACTGTTCCTGCTCGCGCCACATCCAGACAAACTCCAGATACAGGCGGTCGCCCAGCATCTCCCGGAGATCCGTCAAGGTGGGGAGAAATGTCAGTTTCATGACCCCGCTCCATTCGCCGCTTGGCCGGCAGTTCTGCCAGACCTAATCTGAACCCACGATGAAACGCGCGGACTGTGACAGGGTGTCATTCCCCACACCTCTGCGTCAGTAAGTCCGAAGAGCGGGACCAAAATGCCACACCCCTTGATGCGCCGATTGCCCCCATGCAACCCTCAGGCCAGCTTTCGGCCGGAATCGCGCCCGCTCCGCGAATCACCACTCCAATTTTGCCAGAATCGCTGGCGTGCGGCACGAAAATCCTGAAGGTGAAGAGCTACGATGCCGCGATTTTGGGGCTGGGCGCTCTCGGGAGCGCGACCCTCCTGGCGCTCGCCGCGCGCGGCATCCGGGTGCTTGGCATCGACCGCCTCTCCCCGCCGCACCAATTCGGTTCCAGTCACGGCGGAAGCCGAATCACCCGCCAGGCCATCGGTGAGGGCGCCCATCTGACGCCGCTCGCGATGCGATCCCAGACTCTTTGGCGCGACATCGAGCGAGAGGCCGGGGCGGAGCTCTTTACGGTCACGGGGCTTCTCGTCATCTCCAGCGCCCAACGGACCGGCTTCACGCATGTGGAAGGTTTCTTTGCCACGACGGTCGAAGCGGCCGGCACGAATGGTATCGCACACGAATTGCTGGATACCGCGGCTCTTCGGCGCCGTTTTCCGCAATTCCGGATCGGTGACGGCGAAGAAGCCTATTTCGAACCGGGCGGTGGGGTTCTGCGCCCGGAAGCCTGCGTTGCCGCGCAAATCGCGCTCGCCCGCCGCGCCGGTGCGCACGTCTGCACCGACGAGCCCGTTCTGCGGTTTGTCCCGCGCGCGCACGACGTCCTGATCGAGACACCAACGCAGACCTGGTGCGCGAACACTCTCGTGCTGGCGGCCGGGCCATGGCTTCCCGAACTGCTCGCGGAATCGCTCGTACCGTATTTTCGAATTTTCCGTCAGGTGCAGTTCTGGTTTGCGCCGCGCGCAGATGTCTTCGGGCCCGATCGGTTTCCGATCTTCATCTGGGAACTGCGCAACCGGACGCAGTCCCTCTACGGGTTCCCGCAGATCGACGAATACGGCGTCAAGATCGCCACGGAGCAATATCGCGCCACCACCACCGCAGCTTCTGCCGACCGGCGTGTCGACGAGGCCGAATGCCGCGCGATGCACGAGCAATATGTGGCACCGTTTCTGCCAGCGATCTCGCCGCATTGCCTGCGCGCTTCGGCCTGCCTTTACACGGTAACGCCGGATTTCGGTTTCATAATCGACCGGCATCCTGACAGCGACCGCATTATCATCGCATCGTGCTGCTCCGGCCATGGATTCAAACATGCGCCGGCGCTCGGCGAGGCGATCGCGGAAATGGCGCTGGACGGAACCAGCCGGATCGATATGCGGCCTTTCGCGCTTGCGCGCTTTGCACGGCATTAGCCGGCATCCGCATCCGGACCTCAAACGCATTCGCGCATTTTTTTCTTGTCTTGTGCGAAGCAGACGAGGAAAGTCACGCGTCGAAGGGGAATGCAGGGGCGCGTCTGGAGATGTCGCGCGATGCTTGAACTTTATTTCTGGCCCACCCCCAACGGCAAGAAAGTCACGATTCTTCTGGAAGAACTGGAACTCCCTTACACGCTCAGGCCCACACATATTGGCCGCGGCGACCAGTTCCGGCCCGACTTCCTGAAGATTTCTCCGAACAACCGCATGCCGGCGCTCGTCGACAGCGAGCCCCCAGGCGGCAACGGGCCCGTCACAATTTTCGAATCCGGGGCGATCATGATGTATCTCGCTGAACGCGCCGGACGCTTCTGGCCGCAGGACCTGCACCGGAAATACGACGTGGTGCAATGGGTGATGTGGCAAATGGCCAACCAGGGGCCGAAGTTCGGCGAGCAGGGTCATTTCATGCGCACCGCAAAGGCGGATGGAAGCGGTGGGCACGGCTATGCTATTCGCCGCTTCGGCGACGAGGTACACCGGCTTTATGGCGTCATGAATTTGGGGCTGTTCGGAAAGCGCTATCTCGCGGCGGGCGAATACACCATTGGCGATATGATCTGCTACCCTTGGGCCGCAGGATGGAAGCTCCGCGGCATCGACCTCGAAGAATTTCCGAATGTGCGGCGCTGGCTGTCGGAAGTGGGTGAGCGGCCCGCCGTTCGCAAAGGCATGGCGGTGGGCGCGGAGCTCCAGGAAGATCCGGCTACTCTCTCCGAAGAGGAAAAAACGCGTCGGCACAAACTGCTCAGTAACCAGCGCGCCACGCCAATTCCGAAGGAATGGATGAAGGCGGGCTGATCGCGCCAATACGCCTCCGTTCGGTTTGAGCGGGCAGCATCTCGCACGTTGTTATTGTACAGACGGTGAGGTCATGCCTTCACGATGTTTCAAGTCAATCATCGCACTTTGGTCCATTGCGGCGGTTGCGGCGACTGCCTGGCTGATTGGTGCCTGCGTCGCGCGTGCCGATCCGCTGGACTCTTTGGTGAGACCCTACATGGCCGCGCACCGGGTGCCGGGCCTCGCCCTCGCGGTGATTGAAAGTGGCAGGCTCACCACCGAGCGCTACTACGGCAAATCAAACCTCGAGACCGGCACGCCGGTCGGGCGCGACAGCGTTTTCGAACTGGCCTCGCTCACGAAGCCGTTTACCGCGACAGCCATCATGCTGCTCGTTCAGCGGGGACAAATTTCACTGTCCGATCCGATCACAAATTACATCAACGGTGCGCCACCCGCGTGGCGGGCCATTACGATCCGCAATCTGCTCGATCACACGGCGGGATTTCCCGAACAGGCAATCGTGTCCTGTCACGGCGTGCCCTTGATGGATGTAAGCACCAAGGCGCAATTCGATTTGATTGCCCGACACCCTCTCCTCTTCCCGCCCGGAAAGCGCGCGCTCTACAGCGATCCTGGCTATTTCCTGCTGGGAATGATCATTGAGCACGTTTCCGGGAGTACTTACGCCAATTTCATGCAGCGCAACATTTTCGATCCTGCGGGGATGGCCCACACCAGCATTCTGGACCAATCGCGCATACTCCCGGGCCGCGTGTCGCCGTACACGATCGACAACGGCGTTCTCAAACGGGCGCGACGCGATTGGCAGCACCAGTTGCCCTCCTTCTTCGGCATCTGGTCCACCCTCGCCGACGTGGCGAAATTTGACATCGCGTTGACTGAGGGAAAGCTTGTCGCCCCTTCATATGTTCGCGACATGTGGGCGCCGGCGGAACTCGCCGACGGCAAAGACGTGATTATCCGTGGAAAATTCCATTATGGCCTCGGTTGGGTCATTCTGCCGATGGGCAAACACAAGGTCGTCGGCCATGACGGATTTGTCGGCACGGTCCTGCTGCAGTTTCCCGACGCCAATTTGAGTGTGATAGTGCTGAGCAACCTGGATGAGGGCTCGGGGAACATCGTGCCGGATCTCGCGCTGCAAATTGCAGCGCAAATCCAACCCGGATCGATCGCCTCAGGCCAGCGCTAAGACCCACAGGAGCGACGGAAAAGCTCTTTCCTCACACCGTTCACAATTACTCCAAATCAGGATACGGCCCCTTGCCGCCTTCGGCGATGAACCGGTCGATGCGCGCGGTGAGCACCGGCAACGGCACCGACCCCATTTCCAGCACGGTGTCGTGGAAAGCACGCAGGTTGAATTTCGGACCGAGAGCCTTCTTCGCCTTCGCGCGTGCCTTCAGGATCGCCATCTCGCCGAGATAATAGGAGAGCGCCTGGCCGGGCCACGAAATGTAACGATCCACTTCCGTGCCGATCTCGCGTTCCGGCAATGCCGTGTTCTGGCGCAAATAATCGATCGCCTGCTGTCGCGTCCAGCCCTGCGAATGGATTCCGGTGTCGACGACCAGCCGCGCCGCGCGCCAGATCTGATAACCCCACATGCCGAAGACGTCGTAGGGCGTATCGTACATGCCCATTTCCAGTCCGAGCCGCTCGCAATAGACCGCCCAACCTTCACCGTAGGCGGAGATATAGGTCTGGCGGCGGAAGTCGGGCAGATCCTTGCGCTCGTCGGCGAGCGGAATCTGGAACGCGTGCCCGGGCGCGGATTCGTGCAGCGTCAGCGCCGTCAGGTTGTAAAGCGGACGCGATTTGAGGTCGTAGGTGTTGAGGAGATAGACGCCAGGGCCGCCGCGGCCGGCAGTATAGAACGGCGCGATGTCCGCTGGCACCGGCTTGATCGCGAATCGCGAACGCGGCAGGAGGCCGAAATAGGTGGAAGCCTTGCCATCAAAGGTTTTTGCAATCCACGCGGCACGCCGCAGGAGTTGATCGGGCGTCTTGACGTAAAACTTGGGGTCGGTTCGGAGATACTTCAGGAAGGCGGCGAAATCGCCCTTGAAGCCGGACTTGTGCATTTCATCCAGCATCTTCTGATGGATGGTAGCGACTTCCTGAAGACCGATGCGATGGATCTCCGCCGGATCCATATCGAGCGTGGTGAATTCGAGAATTTTCGAACGATAGTACGCCTTGCCGTCCGGCAGCGCTTCCGCCGCCAGCGTGGTGCGCGCATGCGGGATGTACTCGTCGCGCATGAAGGGCAAAAGCTCGCGATAAGCGGGAAGGACTGAATTCGCGATCGCGTTCAGCGCACCGGCGCGCAGCGCGTTCCATTCCCCCTCGGGAAGTGCGAGAATGTTCTTCCTGAACGGCTCGAAGTAAACGCTGTCTTCGGGCTTCGCATTCGCCATCGTGGCGATTGGCGCATCGCGGCCGGTAAGCGTCACTTTCGGAGGCGTGAAGCCGCGCTTCAGACCGGCGCGCATTTCACCGATCTCTTCGCGGAAATAGCGCGGGAAGTCGCCCAGCCACTTGATGTAATTCCGGTAGTCGACGACCGAACGGAACTTGCCACGCGCCTCCCCGGCGAGATCGGTGTAAAAGGCCGAATCGGAATTGACCGGCATCTCGTAATCGCGAAACTTCTCGTCCGCGATCAGCGCGGCGATCTGCGGGCGGTACACGTCGTAATCGACCTGGACCTTGGGCGAGAGCCGGTCGCGGGGGATCGCATCGACCTCCTTCAGCACGTTTGTCCAATAGACGAGCCGCGCTCGTTCGGACGCAGGATCGGCCTTCGGCAGGTGATCGACGAAAGGTTCGCGCGTGTTCTCCTCGTCACGGATACCATACTGTGCCTTCCGCCACGCCCATTCCGTCGTGTAGATGGCCTTGAACCGCACATCCATGTTTGCGCCGGCCGCGGTTGGTCCGCCGTTCGCAGCATGAGCACCTGGCGACGTCGTCATCAGCGCCGCAATCGTGGCCGCGGCAAATCGTCCAAGCATGTTTCCCTCGACACCCGAACGTCATTCCCGCGCAACCGGAAACGACCCGTCCTGTTGCAACTTACCCCATTCCCGAAATCGACTTGGGCGTGATTTCGTAGATTACGCGCACCTCGCCGGGCTGGCGGAACGGATATTTGTCCTGCCCGATATATTTCTTCGCGAGCGCATCGATGTGCGCGTCGGCTCCGTCCTCGGTCACGCATGAGACTGTGCCGCGCACCTGGACGTACCGGTAAGCATTGTCGGGATCCATGATCGCAAGCGCGACGGCGGCGCCTTCCTTCATGTTGCGCGCCTTGACGCGGCCTTTCGCCGTGTTGACGCGAAACCGGCCATCTTTGCGGTCGAACCACACCGGCGTCACCTGCGGCGAGCCGTCCGGCATCAGGGTCGCAAGATTGGCGAAGGCCTTTTTCCGCTCGAAGAGATCGCGATAGTTTTCCGGATCAACGGCCATGTGGTGCCCTCCTGGAAGTCATCCCGCGCCATTCAATCGCGCGGTCGACAGCAAGTCCAGCCACGTGCGTGTCACACCTGCCTCGGTGCCTCCGCGAGCCGGCCTGCCAGCGTGAGCGCGGCGCGGGCCACGCGATCGCAGTCCTGTGGCGTTGTCATCAGTGTGTCGGCGATTTCGACCGCAAGCTCGAAATTGCGGGCAACGGCGGTGTCGCGCGAGTCGAGGACAAAGCCGTTGATCAGTCCCAGATAGTGCTCCGCGACCGACAGCGGCGAGACGGAAATCCCAAGTTCTCCCATGATCTTCGCCGCGGGCCCTTTCACCGCCTTGCCCGCGATGATGGGTGACACGGCGACCACGGGACAGCGCGCATCTTCGAGCGCGTGGCGAAGCTCGGCGATTGCCAGCAAAGGATCGATGCTGAGCCAGGGATTGGAGGGCGCGATGAGGATCGCTTCGAGGTCGGGCGAAGCAAGGGCGTCGCGCGCCGCCTGGGACATCCGCGCATTCTCTGCGCCGTCGAACTTCACGGCCCGGAGCGCCGGCTCACAGCGGCGGCGCACGAAATAATCCTGAAAGGCGAGTTCGCCGGCTTCCGTGATGACGCGGGTAGCGACGGCATCGTCGCTCATCGGAATGATCCTGGCCCTGATACCGAGGCGCGCGGCGAAATCGGCGATGACCACGCCGAGGGGCTCGCCGGCGTTCAGCCGCCGAGTGCGTTCGACATGGAGTGCGAGATCGGCATCGCCGAGCCGGAACCAGGTCTCACCGCCGAGTTCGGCCAGCGCACCCATGAAATTCCAGCTCTCACCGCGACGGCCCCAACCCGGTTCGGGATGAGCGAGCCCCGCCAGCGTGTAAAGAGCCGTATCGACATCGGGTGAGATATGGAGGCCAAGGTGTTCGAAATCGTCGCCCGTGTTGACGATTGCAGCCAATGTATCGGGCGGCAGCACGCGGGCGAGCCCGTACAACAGCTTCGCGCCACCCACGCCGCCGGAGAGCGCGATCACCCGAATGCCGGTCATAGAAGGAAGTTCCATGACTTGACTGGCGGTTGATCCGAGAGGCGATTCCGCAGAGCATCCATCCGAGGGTCACAGGGATTCATGGGATGAGCATCACCATTGGCGTTTCCATGCCGCCGCAGCACGGCGACATGCCCCGGCTCCGCAAAGCCTGGGAGGAGGCCGACCGGCTCGGGGCAGACCGCATCTATACCTTCGATCATTTCTTCACGCTCGTTCTCAACAACCCAAATCCGTCCTTCGAGGAGACGCACGGCAAGAGTTTCGAGGCGACGACGATCCAGGCGGCAATGGCCGTGACGACCCAGCGCGCCGAAATCTCCTGCCTCGTTCATTGCAGCGCCTATCGCAATCCGAATCTGCTCGCCGACATCGCGCGCACCATCGACCACCTGTCCGGAGGCCGTTTCGTGCTCGGCATCGGCTCGGGCTGGTTCAAGACCGATTTCGACGAATATGGCTACGAGTTTGGCACCGCGGCGAGTCGGCTCAAGGATCTCGAACGCGATCTCGAAATCATCAAGGACCGCTGGACGAAGCTCAACCCGCCGCCGCTGCGGCGCATTCCGATCCTGATCGGCGGCGGCGGCGAAAAGGTGACATTGCGGATTGCCGCGAAGCACGCCGATATCTGGCATTCCTTCGGCGATGTCGAAACGATGAAGCGCAAATCGGACATCCTCGACGAATGGTGCGCCAAGGTGGGCCGCGATCCGAATGAGATTGTCCGCTCAACCTCCGTTGGCATGATGCGCGGCGCACGCGTGGATCCCGAACCCTACCTTACCGCCGGCTTCAGCCATTTCGTGGTGCACGCGCGCGGACCCGACTGGGACCTCGGCGGATTGCGGGAGATACTGTCGTGGCGGAGAATTCGGGAGTGACGATCGACCCGAAGCGGTGCCAGGCAGGTCACCGCACGAATCTCTGGTGAATTGGACCGGCATTCCATCCTGCTGCAGCGAACCTCCCTGCTTTTCTCCCTGCACCAGGGAGAACGCTCCCGAATCGAGCCCATCCCCCAGCGATCCGTTTTTCGCGACTGTCGAGCGGCGGACATGATATAACCGTATCGGTTCTATTGTCAACCATCGATCCTCTGCAGCACATCAGCGCCGCCGCCCGATGCAGCATGAGCGCGAGCCGGCTTCAGTTCCTTCCAGGAAATCGGCGCGACGTCGGGAATCATGACGCCCCAACCGAATAGCCCAAACAGCGTGATGCCGCAGGCTATGGCGAAGGCCCAGAAGAATTCGCCAGTGCGGTCGATGACGAGTCCGGTGACCAGCGGCCCGACAATTCCGGAGATGTTTCCGAGGCAATTCTGGATGCCGACCCATTTTCCGGCGGCGCGTGGGCCGGCCAGAGTCTGCGCAATCGCGAAAACATTTACGGAGCCGGGGCCGAAGAACACGCCCGCTGCGAACAGACTGGCGATACAGACCTTTCCGCTACCGAACGCACAGGCGAGCATTGCGATTGCCACGCCAACCAGGCTCGTGATGATGGATGTCTTGCGTACACGATTGGCGGTCGCCCCTAGCCGCATCCAGCGGTCCGCCGCCCATCCGGCAAATTGTGCACTCGCGGCATAGGCGAGATACGTCGCCCCCGCAAAGGCGGCCATCTCTCCGACGCTGAAGCCTCTCCATTTCACAAGATAGAGCGGCATCCACGTAATTACGAAGTAGAATGCGTAGTTGCTGCAGAAATGGCCAATACATGTGCCCCAGAGCTCGCGCCGGCCCAACAGGTCGCGAAAGCCCGGTTCACGATCCTTGGCCGCTTCGTCCCCACGCAAGTGCGCGGCCCGGGTCGCTGAGAGCCAGGGAAGCAGCCAAAGCGCCGAAACAAGTCCGAAAACGATAAAGATCGCGCGCCAGCCGACCCTTGCCATCAGGAGCCCGCCCGCGAACGTGCCGAATGCCGGCCCGAGCGCAAGCCCCGTTGCGATCGCCGCATTGGCGGTGCCGAGCCGGTCCTGGGGCACATATTGCGCCAGCAGTTTGGAGCTGCAGGGAAAAGCGGCGCTTTCGCCGATGCCGAGAAGAAGCCGCAATGCCACGAGAAGCCCAAAGCTCGTAGCAAGGCCCGACACCGTGGTGGCGAGCGACCAGAGCGCGAGTCCCAGCGCGAGCGTGCGATACGCATTGATGCGTTCGGCAAGCCAGCCCGCAAGGATCTGGCTCGGAATGTAACTCCAGAAGAATGCCGAAAACAGAACTCCGAGCTGCGACGCGGACAGGTGCAACTCGTCTTTCATCAGCGGCGCGGCGGTCGCGATATTGCCGCGATCCACGTAGTTGATGAAGATCGCAATCCCGAGCAGCGCAACCACGCCCGTGCCCATCCCGGTACGCGGCGCAGCAACCGTTTCCACCGCAACTGCCACATTCAGCCCCATGCACGCCCGCTCCGCGCGCTATCCGCAGGGTGGCGCCATCCGTACGGGATTGTCCAGACTTCAGGTACATGGTCAGGCGTGGCCGAACGGAGCGAGCTTTGACAATCCGGCACCGAACCGTGTCGGAGGGTTGAAACGCATCCGTTTTCCCGCGATCTGCTCGGCCCCTTGCAAAGAGCGTAGGCTTCATCCTTAGTCGCGGCACCCGATTTGCCCGCCCGAGAGAATCCCATGTTCCGCTGGTTTCAGGCCCTGATGCCTCGCGAGGACCGGTATTTCGAACTTTACAACCGGCATGCGGCGATCCTGGTGCAGGGCGCGCAGACACTTTGCGAACTTCTGAGCGGCGGACCTGGGATGGTTGAGGCCGCGCGCCGGGTGATGGCACTCGAGACACAGGCCGACACGATCGCGCGCGATGTTCTGCTGCTGGTACGGCGCACCTTCATCACCCCATTCGACCGCAGCGACATCAAGGCGCTCATCAATGCGCTCGACGACACCATCGACCAGATGCAAAAGACGGCCAAGGCCGTTCTGCTGTTCGAGGTCGATACGCTGGAACCCGAGATGGCGGAGATGGGGGAGCGCATACTCCAGTCGGCCAGGCTGACAGTGGAGGCCGTTGGCCTGCTGGGAACGTTGCGCGAGAACGCGGCAAAGCTCAACAATATTACCGAAGAAATCATTCGTCTCGAAGATGACGCCGATAACCTCAACGACCGCGGCATAAAGGGACTCTTTCTCAAGCATCGCGACGGTAACGCAATGTGTTACATCGTTGGGGTCGAAATCTACGTTCACCTCGAAAAGGTGATGGATCGGTTCGAGGACGTCGCGAACCGCATCAGCGGCATCGTCATCGAGCAGATGTGAGCCTGGGGATGTTGCTTCTCGGGGGGCTCATCGCGATCGCGTTCGTTTTCGATTTCCTGAACGGGCGCAACGACGCGGCGAATTCCATTGCCACCATCGTCTCGACGCGCGTTCTCGCGCCACGTTACGCGGTAGCCTGGGCGGCGTTCTTTAATTTCGTCGCCTTTCTCGTGTTCGGGCTCCACGTGGCGGGCACGATCGGTCGCGGCATCGTCGCCGCGGGTGCCATTTCGGACTCGGTCATCTTCGGCGCCCTGATGGGCGCAATTTTCTGGAACATGATTACGGCCCAACTCGGCATTCCCTCCAGCAGCTCCCACGCGCTGATCGGAGGCCTTGTCGGCGCCGGCGTCGCTCATGCCGGACTCGGCGCGATCGTCTGGAGCGGCGTGATCAAGACGGTGGTGGCGATCGTGCTCTCGCCAGTCACCGGCCTTGTGCTCGCGCTCGTTCTGGTACTCGTTGTTTCGTGGAGCTTCGTGCGCGTACCGCCCGCGCGGGTCGACGGAATCTTTCGCCGCGTTCAATTCGTTTCGGCGTCGCTCTACTCGCTCGGCCACGGCGGCAACGACGCTCAAAAGACGATGGGGATCATCGCGGCGCTCCTCGCCGCCCACGGACAGCTGTCGGGTGCTTTTCACGTGCCTTTCTGGGTGGTTATCTGCTGCAACGGCGCCATGGCCCTCGGAACGCTTGTCGGCGGCTGGCGAATTGTGCGTACTATGGGGTCGCGAATCACCCGACTTGCGCCGGTGCAGGGCGTATGCGCGGAAACGGCAGGTTCGATGACCCTTTTCGCGGCAACGGCTTTGGGCATCCCCGTTTCGACCACCCATACGATCACGGGCGCGATCATAGGAGTCGGGGCGGCGCGCCGCGATTCCGCCGTCCGCTGGGCGGTGGCACAACGGATCGTTATCGCCTGGGTGATTACCATGCCGGCGGCGGGGCTCGTCGGCGCAGCTTTTTACGGGCTGGCGACGTTGGTTCGCTAGGCGGAGGCAGCAGGGTGTATGTGGAAGGCGCATGAGTATCGTGAGTGGCGTTGCGTCCGAAGTTGAAAACCTTCAGTACGCCGCCCTGCCGTGGCGCAGGACGAAGAACGCGCTCGAGATTCTTCTCGTGACGACCCGTCGTACTCGGCGCTGGATCGTGCCGAAGGGCTGGCCCGAGGCGGGACTCCTGCCGCACGAATGCGCTGCGCGCGAAGCCTTCGAGGAAGCGGGCGTGGAAGGCAAAGCCCAATTGAAGCCGCTCGGCAATTTTCTTTACGAAAAGCAGCGCAAGTCCGGCGATAGTGTCGTCTGCTCGGTGCTAGTGTTTTCGATGGAAGTCGTCCGCCAGCGCGCCGACTGGCCGGAAAAAGCAGCGCGCGAAGTGCGCTGGTGCAGCGTCGAGGAGGCGCTCGAACTGGTCGGTGACACCGGCCTGCGCCGCCTCATCGCGAAATTCGCGAAAATCGCTGAGACAAAGCGCGACGGTCGCTGCATTGCCGCCGCTTAGAGCGGATTCCGGTGGATGTGAATCGGGATTCCTCCCGGGCTACTCGCCGGACGGCCCACATCGGAGGGGCTGGCCAAATTGCGGCGCAGTGACAGGATCCTGACAGAATAACCGCGGTTTGAGCGTCCGATTTCAATGGTGCGCTACCCGATAGCCACTGCGGAGCGGGGCCGACACTGGTGCGCACCAGATCATCGCGACGAAACCACTTCTTGAACGCGGTCTCGACCTCGGCGGGCGTCAGCGCTTCGGGTGGCCCTCTCGTGCACTTCGGCGGCCTGCAGGCCCTTTTCGGCGCATTTGAGCGTGGCGGCGGCCATCGCGGCGCCGCCGGCTTTCGTGACGCCCGTTCGCGGCGCGGTTGGTTCGAGCACCGATTCCACTCGCGATTCGAGCGCCGAAGGCGCCGCCATTAAACAGAGAGCGCCGAGAAGCCCGGCTGCCGTGCCGGGAATTCGGCGGCGAGATGCAGAATCTCGTTCGCACAGAAAGATGGCTTTGGGCCGCCCCGCTTCCTCAGCGGTTTCCATTGGACTACCTTTGGTGCGGGCAAAGGGGGCGGTCATGCTGCGTTGGATAATGTTGTTTGCTCTGGGAGGGGCGCTCGTTTCGGGCGGAACCGTCGCGGAGCCGGCCCGTGGCGCGCCACCGGCCGAGGCCTTCGGCAACCTTCCGGCCGCCGAATCGGCGCAGCTTTCGCCGGACGGAAAGCATCTCGCCATCATCAGGCCGCTCGATGGTCGCGAGAAGGTGGTCTTCATCGATCTGAGCAAACGGAACGCGGCTCCCTACATCGTCGGCATGGAGGGCGGCTTGGCGGACCAGGTCTACTGGAAGAGCAACGATCGCGCGATCTGCGTCTTCCACGCCACGCTTGGCTACAAGTTTCAAAGGGGATTCAGCGCGTGGAGCCGCGCCATCAGCGTGCGCCTCGCGAGTCAGACCGCGGTGCTGCTCATGAACAACGCACCATATTTCCGGCGCAACTTCGATGCCGGCGGCATCGTCGATTTTTCGGCCGACGATCCGAACCACGTCTACATGACGGAAGTGGATCGTTGGGATCGCGAATTCACTCTCGACCTCTATCAAGTCGATCTCACGACCGGAGCGGCGCAACTCGTAATGCGTGGCAACCGGGACACCGACCGATACATTATGGACGGCCATGGCCATATAGTGGCACGCATCGACCAGACCGCCGACCTCACGGAGCATGTATTTGCGGGTTCAAACGAAATCTACAAGTATTCGGTAAAGGGAGGTTCGCCGTTTGCGATCGCCGGCCTCACTGCCGGAAGCGATCCGGAGTTCATTGCCGAGCGGGCGACCGACCATAATACGACGGGTCTTTATACCTGGTCGCCGTACGCATCGGGAAAGGCGCTATTCGAAAATCCGACATACGATCTCGACGATGTCATTCTGGATTCGCGAACCGCGCAGATCATCGGGTTCACCTATGTCGACGACAAAAGGCAGTCGACATATTTCGACCCCGCGATGCAGCGGGTTCAGAAATCATTGGAAGCGGCCTATCCGGGCCAATCGGTTTCCATTCTCTCGAAAGACGATTCGGGCTCCGCGTATGTAGCCTTGACGGAGGGACCGAAAAATCCGCCGGTGTTGTCGCTCTTCACACCCGCAAACCATCAGTCGAATATCATTGAAACCGCGTATCCGCTGCTCAAACCTTCCGATCTGGGCGATGTCAGGTCCTATACCTACCTGGCGCGCGATGGGCTTGCGATCCACGCCTATCTGACGCTGCCCCCCGGGCGCGAGCCGAGGAACCTGCCAACCGTAATTTTTCCGCACGGCGGTCCGGAGACTCGCGATCTTATGGAATTCGACTGGTTGGCCCAGTTCATGGCCTCGCGCGGGTACGCGGTGCTGCAGCCGAACTTCCGGGGCTCGTCCGGTTACGGCCGGAATTTTGTCAGGGCCGGCGACGGAGAATGGGCCGGCAAGGTTCAGTCGGACGTCCAGGACGGCGTCAGAAAGCTTATTGTCGACGGCATCGCCGATCCCAAGCGCATCTGTATTTTCGGTGCCAGTTACGGCGGTTACATGGCGCTCGCTGGGGCAACGTTCTCTCCCGATCTCTATGCTTGCGCAGTGAGTTATGCGGGACCGTCGGATCTCAACCGCCTGCTCTACAACGGCACGACATTCGAGTCCGAAGCGGTGTCGATCTGGAAAAGGCGCATCGGTGCCGATATCGACAGTCGCAAACTGGATTCGCAGTCACCAGCGAACTTTGCCGACAAGGTGAAAATACCGATCCTCCTGGTCCATAGCGAGAGGGATGTCACGGTGCCGATCGAACAAAGCGAAATCGAGGAGAAGGCGCTCCGGCGCGCCGGAAAGCAGGTCGAATTCGTCAGGCTCGCGGGTGACGATCATTACCTCGAATTCGCCGACACGAGGATCGAGCTCCTGAAAAAACTCGAAACCTTCCTTGCGGCCCACATCGGAGGGGCTGGGCAAATTGCGGCCAAGTGAGAGTATCCTGACCAAATAATCGCGGTTTGACCTTCCGATTCCATGATGCGCCAGCCGATAGCTACTGCGGAGCGGGGCCGACGCTGGTGCGCACCAGATCATTGGGGCGAATCCATTTCCTGAAAGCCGTCTCGACGTCGGAGGGCGTCAGGGCGATGTAGTGCTCTGCGGCGATCGTGGGTTCGTCGAGCGGGAGGTTGAGATCCCGTCGCGATGCGAAGTTGCGGGCGATATCGTTCACGCTCGATTCTGCCAGCGGCATGTCTCGCAACAGAATGGCCTTCGCGCGCTCGAGTTCGCCTTTGCCCACCGGTGTCGTCTGCATGCGCCGAACGTTGAGTACGGCGATCGCCGCGACGCGTTTCACCTTGTCGGGATCGCAGGCGTAGTCAATGATCCAGGCACTGCGCGTCCGGCCCGACTCGAGTTCGGAGTTCACCGAATAGACGAGGCCTGCGGTTTTCCTGAGATCGATGCTCAGCCGCGACGCATAGAAGCCGCCGGCGAGCACGGTATTGCCGAGTTCGAGGGCGTAGTAATCGGGATCGGTGCGGGTGAGCGGAATGTTCTGGGCCAGATACACGAGGTCCTGCACCCGGCTGGCGTCGGGGACATCGAGCGTTGCGGCGACGTTGGGCGGCACTACCGGCAAGTCGGTGTCCGGCTGGGGCCCCTTCGCAGCCCAGCCGCCGAAATATTTCTCGATGACGGATTTCGCCGTATCCGGATCCACACGTCCGATCACGACAATCGTGGTCAAGTCAGGTCGATAGACAGTGTGGTAATACGCCATCACGTCTTCCAGGGTCAGGGCGCGCACCGACCGTTCCGTCGCTTCGCGTGCGCTCGGATCGCTTTTGCCGAACAGCGCCTGGCGCAGTCCCCGAATCGCCAGATGCGCCGGGCTTCTGTCGGCCGCCGCGGCGATCAGCGCCGTGCGGGCGCGCACGATGCGGAAGTCCGTCTCGGGGAGGCGCGGATGCAATTCGTCGTCGGCCAGCAATTGCGCGCCGCGCTCGAAATCTTTCGTCAGAACCTGAACCGAAAAGTCGGTGCCGGCCGTCTCCTGCGCGCCGATGTCGTCGAGAGCCTGTTCGAAGGCGACGCGGTCGAGCGTCTGTGTCCCGTACGGAAAAAGATCAACGAGTACTTCGGAGACGCCTTCCTGGCCTTTGGGCGTTTCGGTTTCGGCACGGCTGCGGATGTGGCCGTACACGGTGACGGTGTCGCTGACGTTTTCGGGCTGCACGATCAGCGTAATGCCGTTAGCGAGCGTGCTGACCACGGGATTCAGAGTGGAAGGCGGTACCCGAAGCCGGTTGAGCGCACGCTTCGCCCAATCCGGCAACGGCGTTGGCGTGGCCTGGCCAAGCGAAATGTTCTCTCCACCGCCGTAGCCGCCAGCCATGGCGACGGGAGCTCCGGAGCCCGCCGGCGTCAGGACGGCCGTCGCTGCATCGGCCATGTTCAGATATTTGCGCGCGACGCGATTCACGTCAGCCACGCTCACCTTCTCGATCCGCGCGAGGTCATCGCCCGGCGCGTTCAGGTGATAGAGCGCCACAGCGTCGGACCATACACTGGCCAGGCCCGCAATGGAGTTTCGCTCGAAAGCATCGTCGCGCCGCTCATCGAGTTTCGCAGCCGCCACGAGGTCCGGGGGCACGCCGTGGCGCGCCACATTCGCGAGAGCGGATTTCACATCCCTTGCGAGCATCGCGGGATCGGGGCCGCCCGGAAACTCGACATACGCATACGCCAGTCCCGCTTTTGGCAAGGGCGCGAGCGAAAAGCTCGCATTGGCTGCCTGCCCTTTCGCAACCAGTCCGTAAAGTTCGGAGCGATGGTTGCTGAGCACGTCCGAGAGGACTTCAAGCGCCGGAAAATCCTTGCTGTCGAGTCCGGAAGTCCGGAAGGCAACGAGAAGCGTGCCTTCCGGCTGATCGGTGGGTGCCCTCAACGTAACTGGCGCGACGGGTTGCAACACGATCGGCGGCCGAGGCGGCAGCACTTTTGGCGCGATCGGGCCGAAAAGCTTCTTCACCTCCGCCAGCGTAGCGGCAGGATCGACATCACCGACGACGATGAGAATGGCGTTGTTCGGTGCGTACCACGTATCGTGAAACGACTTGAGCATTGCAGCTGTCGTTTTCTCGAAGCTTGGCCGCGTGCCGAGCGCGTCGTGGGCATAAGGCGTTCCGCGGAACAGCGCAGCGCGCAATTTCGTGTAGAGGACATAGACCGGATTGGAGAGATCCTGGGCCACTTCCTGTTCGATGGCACCGCGTTCGAGTTTCCATTCTTTCTGGCTGTCGTTCACGCCAGCCATGCGCGCCGCCTCAATGTGGAGCGCAACATCGAGATCTTCGGCGGGAACGGTATACAGGTACTGAGTGAGTGCCTCACGCGTGTTCGCATTGAAATTGCCGCCCATGGCGCTTCCGATATCGGCAAGCTGTTCGGCGCTGAGCCCGGGACTGCCGCGGAACATCATGTGCTCCTGCGCATGGGCGGTGCCCGGAAAGCCGGGCGGCGCCTCGTCGGAGCCGACGAGATAGTTCACCGCCGTTGCCGCGACCGGTGCGAGCGTATTGCGAACGATGACCACGCGCAGCCCGTTGGGAAGGGTGGCGCGCAACACGAGGTCGCCGTCGGATTTGACCGGCGCGGCGGAACCCGACAGTGCCAGCAGAACGCCAAGCAGGAACACCCCGCAAAAAAGGCGCGCGCCGCGCCGGCCGATCGCAATCATGACATCTCCAACAGGACGGTCCCGGACAGAATGCCCCGCTATCCAGGGATCGCGTGCAAAAAGGGTGAAATGGTGACTGCCATAGAACTGCGCGCGAAGCCAAACGCAAGCGCGCGTTCTCACCGACCCGCGCTCTCCCTGGCGGGCCGAACTTTTTGCGCGCCGGCTATTGGCTGGCGGTGCGTCGATCCCTCCGGTGGGCCCAGACGTGCATCGCAGCAGGTTTTGCCCGACAATCGCTGCACGCCGCGCGCGGAAGCTGACGGCGGAGCGGCGCGACGAATCGATGGGCGCTCTCGATGCCAATGAGCTCGAAGTCGGCAATGCCGGTTTCGAGAATGACGCGTGTGCCAGTGCCGGTTCCAGGACCAGGGTCGAGAACCGCGCCGCCAAGTTACGCGCCCATCTGTTTCGCGATACGCCGTGCCAACGCTCGCCCTGAAGGAATGGGAAAGTCTGGCCTTCCGAGGCGCTCCACCGCCGCACGGGCAAACGCTCTTACGCGGCGGCGGAAAGCATCCCGGTCTTTGTGATCCAGCCCCCGCCGAGCACGCGCGTGCGGTGATAGAACACGCATCCCTGCCCGGGAGCGACCGCGCTCTCGCCTGCCGGCAATTCCACCGTGGCGCGACCGTCTTCTTTTGCTGTGATGCGCGCCGCAATGGGCGCGCGCGTTGATCGCACCTTAACCCTGCATTCGACAGTGTCGCGCATGTCAGCGAGCCAGTTGACCTCTGCCAGTTCGATGCGGCGCACCTGCAGTGCTGCCCGGGGACCCACCACGACCCGGGCTCGCGGCGCGTCCAGCGCCAGCACGTAAAGCGGTCCAGGAGTACCGGAGAGTCCCAATCCCTTCCGTTGGCCCACAGTGAAATGCGAAATCCCGGGATGGCGTCCGATTACGCGCCCGCGCTCGTCCACGATATCGCCGGCGCGCACCGATCCGGGCAGCGCCGCTTCGACGAGGCGCGCGTAATCGCCGTCCGGTACGAAACAGATGTCCTGGCTATCGGGTTTATCGGCCACCGGCAGCCCCAGGTCGACGGCCATTTCGCGAACGCTCATCTTGTCCGTATCACCCAGCGGGAATCGGAGAAGATCGAGCTGCGCGCGCGTGGTCCGGAACAGGAAGTAACTCTGATCGCGCGTGCGATCGGCGGCCATGTGCAATTCTGCGCCGCAAGCACCCTCCAGACGCCGCACATAGTGCCCGGTTGCCAAAGCATCGGCGCCGAGGTCTCGCGCGAGTTCGAGCAGATCGGCGAATTTGACGCGTTCGTTGCAACGCACACACGGAATGGGCGTGAGACCACGTGCGTAGGAAGAGACAAACTCAGCCACGACGCGGCTCCGGAATCGCTCTTCGTAATCGAGGACGTAATGGGCGATGCCAAGCCGTTCGGCCACCCGCGTCGCATCGCGGATGTCGCGCCCGGCGCAGCACGCTCCTTTTTTCCGGGCCGCCTTTCCGTGATCGTAAAGCTGCAGCGTCACACCGACGACGATGTAGCCCTCGCGCGCAAGAAGGCCTGCGACGACAGACGAATCGACGCCGCCCGACATCGCGACGACCACGCGCGTCTGTGCCGGCGGCTTTGCGATTCCAAGACTGTTCCGGTCGGACATGCGAGGCCTATAGGGCCGAGGGCCGGCAGCGGCAAGAGCGGCCGCAAAAGCGGGTGTTAAGGCCCCGTTCCTCCCGCACTCCAAGCTGACTGAAAGCGCTTATGCCTTCGTTTACCGTCAGCTTTGGCTTTTTCTTAAAGGGGCGGGGCTAACCTGTCGCACAGGCAAGGCGTCTGGAGCAGGGAATGATCGAAGAACGCAGGGGCCGCGCGAGCTATGTGATCGGGCCTGACGGAAGCCCGCTCACCATCGCCGACCTTCCTTCGCCCGGCACCAAGCGCTGGGTCATCCGCAGGAAGGCGGAAGTGGTCGCCGCGGTGCGCGGCGGGCTCCTCAGTCTCGACGAAGCGTGCCGGCGCTACACGCTCACGGTAGAGGAATTTCTGACCTGGCAGCGCGCCATCGACCGCTTCGGCCTCGCTGGCCTCCGCGCGACCCGCGTCCAGCAATATCGGAATTGAGGTCGCGTTTTGCCCGCGCGATCGACTGCAGACATCGCGGGTCTCGAGGTGTCGATCGCCGCGCCTCACCGGAAAAGCCTGGGCTCGCGCAAGCGGAGCGTCTGTACCAGCGCCAGTGCTTTCATATCTTCGAGGCGGCCCTCGTCTGCGGCCTTCGCCAAGGCGGCAAGAGGCATCTCCTCGACCGTTATGTCTTCGTGCTCGCCCGCTTCACCGCCACCGCTGCCAACCCGGTCCGATTCGCTGTAGGTCGCAAGAAACATGTCCATCCGCTCGGTGGAAATGCCGGGCATGGTCCACACCGTCGCGACGTGATCGAGATTCCGGAGACGCAATCCCGTTTCCTCGAAAGCTTCGCGTAGGACGGCGCACGCCCCCCCTTCATTGTCGATAAGCCCTGCCACTGCCTCGATCAGGTTGACTTGTGCAACGGTGGCACAGACGGGCGCCCGGAACTGTCGCACCAACGTCGCGAGCTTTCGGTCGGGGTCGTAAGGCAGGACGCACACGCCGCGGCCATGGTCCTCCATGAGACGCTCGAAAACCTGTCCGTTTGCGCCGCGGATCGTGGCGATCGAAACCGTCGCCCAGCCTTTGTAAACGGTGCGAATGTCGAGGATCTTCGGCACTACGGCGGCTCCCGAAAGACAACGCGCTCAGCGCAAAAACTTTTCCGACAGAACGATGGAGGAAACGGTGCGTGTAACGCCCGCCGTCTTGCCGATCCGGTCGAGGACGGCATCCATGCGCGCGGCGCTCGCCGCTTCCACGATTGCCATCATGTCGTAGGCGCCAGCGACAGCCGAAAGCGCCCGCACTTCGGAAATGCGCTTCAGTTCCGCCCCGATTCGGTCGGATTGCCTTGGTTCGGCTGCCATCATGACGATCGCGCGCAGGCAGTGGGCTTGCGCTTCCTCGGAAAGCAGAACCGAGTAGCCCCTGATTATTCCCTCCCGCTCGAGCCGGGCTATGCGCTCCTGAATGGTGGAGCGGGCAAATCCGAGTTTGCGCGCCAGCGAGGCTACCGGTTCGCGCGCGTTGGCTTTCAGGAGGGCGATCAGACGCGTGTCCGTGTCGCGCATGGCGGGTTGCCGTAATTCCCGACGATTCGCGGGATCGTAGCCCAATTCCCGGCGTTTTGCCGTCTGCAATCCGGCGGCGTGCGACGTTATCTCGGTGGGCGACAACGGCGGCAGGAGACGGTCATGAAAAACGTAGCTTTGGTCGGTAGCGGCAAGATCGGAATTGCCATCACGGAGCTTCTGGCAGAAACGGGGGATTATCGGGTGACGGTCTTCGACCGCGATCCCGAAAGTCTTGACCGCATGCCCAGCCGTCACGTCGAAACCCGGCGCATGGTGGTCGAAGACGTGCGCGAGTTCGCCCGCGCTCTGAATGGACAGGACATCGTGCTCTCCGCCACGCCCTATTCTCTGACCACGACCGTTGCCGAGGCGGCCAAACGCGCGCACGCGCATTATCTCGATCTGACCGAAGACGTCGAAAGCACCCGCACGATCAAGCGACTGGCGGAAGGCGCGGAAACGGCGTTCATCCCGCAATGCGGTCTGGCGCCCGGTTTTATCTCCATCGCCGCGTTCGACCTCGCCAGGAAATTCGACCGCCTGCGGGACGTGCAGATGCGCGTGGGGGCCCTGCCTGTCTTTCCGACCAACGCGCTGAAATACAATCTGACCTGGTCGACCGACGGATTGATCAACGAATACTGCAATCCATGCGAATCGATCCGCGACGGACACAGAGGCGAAGTGCCCGCGCTCGAGGAACTCGAAGCCTTCTCGCTCGACGGCATCGCCTACGAGGCATTCAACACATCGGGCGGCCTCGGCACGTTGTGCGACACGCTGGAAGGCAAGCTGGAGAACCTCAATTACAAGACGGTGCGGTATCCGGGGCATCGCGACATCGTCAAGATGCTCGTGCGCGATCTGCGGCTCGGGATGCGGCGGGAGTTGCTGAAGGATGTGCTCGAAACAGCGATTCCGATCACCTATCAGGACGTGGTGCTGATCTTCGTCACCGTCTCGGGCTGGATGGAGGGCCGCCTTACGCAGGAAAGCTACGCCAAGAAAATCTACAGCCAGACGGTCGGCAGCCGGCTGATGAGCGCAATCCAGGTGACGACTGCTTCCGGGATATGTGCCATGTGCGATCTCCTGATCGAAGGCAAGCTGCCGCAGAAGGGCTTCGTGCGCCAGGAGGAGGCGAAGCTGTCCGATTTTCTGGGCAACCGCTTTGGCCGTTATTACGCCAAGGGAATGTAGGACAATATTTGGCCGTCTCCTCCCGTGTGCGCGAAAGAAAGGGAAAATATGAAATTCCGTGATCTTCTGTCGCAACTCGGCGTTGCCGCCGGATCGGGCGATTATCCTGTCCGCTCGCCCATCAATGGCGAGGAGATCGGACAGGTGTCGTTCGATACCGAGGAAAGGATCGAGAACAAGATCTCGGCGAGTGCCGAGGCGTTCCGCGTGTGGAGAAACGTGCCACCGCCCCGACGCGGCGAACTGGTTCGGCTGTTCGGCGAGGAATTGCGGTCCAACAAGCAGGCTTTGGGCCGGCTCGTGACCATCGAGAACGGCAAGATTTTTCAGGAAGGACTGGGCGAAGTCCAGGAGATGATCGACATCTGCGACTTCGCCGTCGGGTTGTCGCGCCAGCTCTATGGTCTGACGATCGCCTCGGAAAGACCCGGCCATCGCATGATGGAGCAATGGCACCCGGCGGGTCCCGTCGCAGTAATCTCCGCGTTCAATTTTCCCGTCGCGGTGTGGGCGTGGAATGCGGCGCTCGCGTTCGTCTGCGGCGATCCCGTGCTGTGGAAGCCCTCGGAAAAAACTCCGCTGACCGCCCTCGCCGCGCAGGCACTGTTTGCACGCGCGGCGAAACGCTTCGGTCATGTACCCGACGCGCTGTTGCAAATCGTACTCGGCGCGCGCGAAGCCGGAGAGACACTGGCGCGCGACGCTCGCATTCCCGTCGTCAGCGCAACGGGATCGACCGCCATGGGTCGGTCGCTTGCGCCCGTTGTGGCGGCGCGTTTCGGCCGCGCGATTCTCGAGCTCGGCGGCAACAACGCGATGATCGTCTGCCCGTCGGCAAAACTCGACTTGGCGTTGCGCGCGATCTTGTTTGCGGCTGTCGGGACTGCCGGACAGCGCTGCACGACCCTGCGGCGCCTGTTCGTGCACGAATCGGCTTGGGACAGGCTGGTTGAGGGCCTGAAATCGGCTTACGCCAACCTGTCGATCGGCGACCCGCTCGCGGATGGCACGCTGGTTGGTCCGCTAATTGATGCCCGCGCCTTCGAACATATGCAGACCGCACTAGCTGCAGCGCGCGACCAGGGCGGCCGGATCACGGGCGGCGGACGCGCGCTCGAAGACCGTTTCCCGCACGCCCACTACGCGACGCCGGCCATTGTGGAAATGCCTGCACAGACCTCCATCGTCCGTCACGAAACCTTCGCGCCGATTCTCTACGTCATGCGCTACCGCGACTTCGAAACCGTCCTGGCCGAGCACAACGCCGTACCCCAGGGCCTGTCGTCCTGCATCTTCACGCAGGACCTCAGGGAAGCGGAGCGGTTTCTCGCTGCCACCGGTTCCGATTGCGGAATCGCCAATGTCAATATCGGCCCCTCAGGCGCGGAAATCGGGGGGGCGTTCGGCGGGGAAAAGGAAACCGGAGGCGGTCGCGAGTCCGGCTCCGACGCCTGGAAGGCCTATATGCGGCGGCAGACGGCAACCATCAATTATTCGGACGCGCTTCCCCTCGCCCAGGGAATCCAATTCGATCTCTGAAATTAACCGTTTCTTAAGGCTATGCTTCCGTTCGGCAGTCCCCGCGTTACACTCTCATCGGGTGCCAGCGGTGGACCGCCAATGCCGCGAAATATTGCGCAGTGGACCGGGTTTGCGGTGACAATCATTGCCGTACTCGGCCGGGATACCGATATTCTGACGGCCGTACCGCTCGGCCTCGCAGCGGGTCTTCTCGCAGGCCTGTTGGCGGCGGTTCCCGAGTGGCCGGCGCTCCGCCGAATTCGCCGGCGGTGAAACAGATACCGGCTGGTTCTCCTTGTCGCGCATGCCATTCCTCCATCGTGCGAGCCTGGCCCTAAAGCTGGCCGCGCATGCATGGCGCACTCCGGTCTGTCTCGGGACAAATGCGATCGTAGAACGGCCCGGCGGGACCATCGTCCTCGTACGCCATCGCTACATGCCAGGCCTGAGCTTTCCGGGCGGCGGCGTCGCCGCCGGGGAGCCGCCAGAGGTCGGGATCGCGCGCGAACTGAAAGAGGAGATCGGATTGGTCCGGGCCGCAGAGATCGAATTCTTCGGACTCTACACGCGCAAAGTCGGCTGGACTACCAACGTCATCGCACTCTACTGCGTGCGCGGTGGAGAAATCGAGTTCAGACCCAGCCTCGAAATCTCGGAGATGGTATGCATCGATCCGCACGCTCCGCCCGAAGACACCTCGCCCGCCACGGTGCGCCGACTCGCCGAGTTCGTGGGTACCGCGCCGGTGAGCCCGTACTGGTAAGAGACCCAAACGGGTACTTTGCGTGTTGCCGCGAGCGCGGTGTCAAATCGGATCCCAGCTGAACACCGATGCCGAAGGGCCGAGATCGAAGAAATCCGGCTTGAGCGCTGGCATGGCATGCTCGACGATAGTTTGCGGCGTCCAGCCCTCCATTTTGCCGATCCCTCGCACCGGGCGCGGCTGCGACATGAGGAAAATCTCGTTGCCCCGCGCGGTGAAAATCTGGCCCGAGATGTCCTTCGTCGCGGGCGAGGCCAACGCGATAGCAAGCTGCGCCACCTGGTCGGCGCGCATCGTGTTCCGCATCCGCTCCACACGCCTGGCAGAGGCTTCGTCCTTGACCGGTATCGTGGCGATCATGCGCGTCCAGGCGAACGGTGCGATGACGTTGGAGCGAACGTTCTTCGGCGCGCCCTCCATGGCGATGATGCGCGACAGCCCGACGATTCCCATTTTCGCGGCGGCATAATTCGCCTGGCCGATGTTGCCGATGAGGCCGGACGTGGAGGTGAAAAGAACGAATGCGCCTTCCGACTGCTCCCGAAAATGGCCGATCGCCGCACGGCACACGTTGTAGCTGCCCTGCAGGTGGACTTCGATCACGGAATCCCAGTCCTGATCCGTCATCTTGTGGAACATGGTGTCGCGGAGGATTCCAGCCGGGCTGACGACCGCATGGAGCGCCTTGAAGCTGTCCATCGCCTGCTCGACCATCCGCTTGACGCCGCCGCGACTCGTTACGCTCTCGGAGTTCGAGACTGCTTCGCCGCCCGCCCGCCGGATTTCCTGCACCACCTGTTCCGCGGGCCCGGCCGAACCTTCGTCCCCACCCGCAACGCCGCCGCCGAGGTCGTTCACGACGACCTTTGCACCCTCCTTCGCGGCAAGCAGCGCGCTCTCCTTGCCGACGCCATTGGCACCGCCGGTGACGAGAACGACTTTGCCTTCCAGTATGCCCATGCGCGTATCCCCGTTGTTTGTCGGCAAAACCCTAGCGGCGGCGCTTCGGGTGTGAAAGAGGAGAGCCGTGACGCGGGAGACTGCAATGTGGACGATCAGGGCTGAGGAAGAAGAGGACGCATTGCTCGTCGAAGCGCTGGTGGCGAAGAGCTTCGGGCCGGGTCGTCATGCGAAATCCGCGTACCGTCTGCGCGAGGGCGTGCGCGCGGTCGACGGGCTGGGCTTCGTCGCAATCGAAGACGGCCTGTTGAAAGGGTCGGTGCGCTTTTGGCCGATATACGTCGGCGGTGATGGGGTGCTGTTGCTGGGCCCGCTGGCGGTCGAAAGCGCCCAGCGCGGGCGCGGCATCGGTTTGGCGTTGATGAACCGCGGTATCGAAGAGGCGCGCACGCGTGCCTATCGCGCCATCCTTCTCGTGGGCGACGCGCCGTATTACGGACGAGCGGGATTTGCACCTCTCAAGGACAGGCAAGTCCAGTTTCCGGGCCCCGTCGATGGCGCGCGCATTCTGGGTCTTGCCCTTGGCGAAGGTGGACTGGACGGGCTTGCGGGCGAGGTGCGCAGGGCACGCATCGACGGTTCCGTCTGTGCCGACAGCGCACCACTTGGACCGCAAGCCACGGCAGTTCTGCCGCGGACCGGAGGCGACAGGGCAGAGCCCTGCGCCATCTGACCTACTGGGCCTCGATACGCCAGGCGACAAGAAGAGAACCGACCACCAGCAGAAGCCAGACCCAGTCGGGCAGAAGGGGCTCCTGCTCCACTCGAGTCACGCGATAGGCGCCGTTTGCGCGCAGATCGATGCGGGTGTCGCCGGAACCCGGGCCGCCGCCGCGAATACGACGGATCTGCGGAATGCCGCCATCTACCAGCCAATGAACGGATCCGCCCGTTGCGCGCGCGAGCGGGCCCAGAATGGCGTCCGTTGCACGGACGTCGGCAAATTCCTTCGGATTGAGCGGGCCACTCGCAGTCACCGCGTTCAAGACTCCATCGGTCGCACGGTAGAGACCGAGTTCATCGGCTTTCGCGCTTGCGTGCCAGAGACCCGGCTCAGACTCGCTGAGAGGTAGCGTGAGCCTCCGTCCCGACGGATAGGTGATCGTTACAGGTTTCGCTGCGGTCGCGAGAGTTTGCCGCTCGATCTCGATCGTTCCGTTCTCGATGCGCGCGGACAGCCGCTCCTCTTCGAGTTCGGGCTCCTTCATCAGCCAATGCGCAAGCCGTCGCAAAAGCTCGGCCTGTGGGCCGCCGCCCTCAAATCCACGTGCCCACAGCCAGCCCTGATCGGAGAGAATTTCCGCAACCCGCCCCTTGCCCACCCGATCGAGCACAAGCAGCGGCCGGTTTTCCGGACCGGCCATCAATGTCTGACCCGCCACCGTATTGGCGCCGATGATGCGAAACCAGCTGCCCCAGCTTGCCGGTTTGCCGCCTTCATTTGCCCCGTCGAGGCCGCGCGTCACGGGGTGCGCTTCGCCGAGCTTTGTCAGCATCGGCCTGAACGGCTTCTCGATGATGTCTCCCGTTGGCTGCGCTGGCAACACTGCCGCAAGCGGCGTGCGGAAAATGCTTTGCGGCGAAGCGAATTCCGGCCCGGAAGAAATGAGCAGGGCGCCTCCGTCCTCGACATAACGCGCGATGTTTTCGAAGTAGGCGAGCGGAAGGATTCCGAGTTCGCGGTAGCGGTCGAATATCACGAGATCGAAATGGTCGAGTTTGTCCACGAAAAGTTCGCGCGTTGGAAAAGCGATGAGCGAGAGCTGGTCGATGGGAGTCTGATCCTGCTTGTCCGGCGGACGCAGGATCGTGAAATGCACGAGATCGACAGACGGATCGGCCTTGAGCAGCGAACGCCAAACGCGCTCTCCCGCATGGGGTTGCCCGGAAATCAGGAGCACGTGCAGGCGGTCGCGCACACCGTTGATGCCGACCACGGCATGGTTGTTGGCAAGCGTGAGTTCCGCGGGCCCCGGCCGCGCGCCGATTTCGACGACATTTTCTCCGGCGTGAACAACCGGAATGCGAATAGCCGTATCCTTGCCCGTCGGGACGTATCTGGTCCCCGCATCGACGCCGCCGATGCGCAGATCGACCTGCGCATAAGCGCCGGCATCGCTTCCAAAATCGTCGACGCGCACGACGATGTCGGCCGATTGGCCCACTATGGCGTAGCGCGAGGCGCTGACCACCGTCAGCTTGCGGTCGCGTTCGCCATGGCGGCCCACGATCAGAGCGTTGAAGGGTCCGTGCAGCGCGGTCGCGCTTGCAGCCCGCACATCGTGAACCTCGCCGTCCGTAATCGCGATGACGCCTCCGACCCGATCGGTTGGTACATCTGCAAGCGCCGATTCCGCAGCCGTAACAAGTTGCGTGCCGGAATCCTCGCTGGGCGGCGACACCACTTCGGCCCGGCGCAACTCGATTCCCTTGTCCGCAGAAAGGCGTCTGGCGATCTCGCGGGCGGCCCGGTCGGCCTGGATGCGGCGCTGCCCGATATTCATGCTCGCGGAATGGTCGACCACGAGCGCGACGACAGCGGGGAGCGGCGCACGCATTTCCCTGACGACGATCGGATTGGCGAGAGCGATGCAGGCGAGCGCAAATGCGAGCCCGCGTGCCCAGGCGCCGTGCGCGCGTCGCCACAGCGCGTAGAGCACCAGCACGGCCGCGAAGATCGCGATCAGCCAGATCCATTCGGCTGAAAGTTGCGGCGCGAATTCTACGGCGAGGTGCATCGGCCGTCAGTTGCTCAATGGCCAAGGCGCTCGAGAAGCGCCTGTGCGTGCACCGAGTCGGTCTTGTAATTGCCGGTGAGCGCATACATCACGACATTGACTCCGAAGCGATAGGCCATTTCGCGCTGCTCGTCGCCGCCGGGCGTGACGTCGGCGAGCGGGCGTCCCTGGGAATCGACGGCCCATGCGGCGGCCCAGTCGTTGCCGCCGATGATGACGGGCGAAACTCCATCGCCGCCCCGTGCCGGACCGGAATCCGGACCTGGCGGCGGCAGCGCCTGGACCCAGACCTTTCCGCCTGCCCAGCGTCCGGGAAAATCCTGGATCAGATAGAACGTCTTTGTCAGAACGTGGTCGGGCGGCACCGGCTCGAGCGGCGGCAGATCGAGTTTGGTAAGCAATCGCCGCAATGTCTGCTCGCCGGGCGATTGCGGCCCCCGAACGCTGCCGAGCGTCAGATCGCGCGTGTCGAAGAGAATCGTGCCCCCGTTGCGCATGTAATCGGCAACCTTGCTCAAGGCCCGCGGCGAAAGATCGCGTTCGCGCGGATCCATCGGCCAATAAAGGAGCGGAAAGAAACTCAGATCGTCTCTGTCGAGATCGACTCCCATCGGTGCTTCCGGCTCGTAGGAGGTGCGCGCCTTCAGCACGAGTCCGAGCCCGTTCAGACCGGCCGCGCTCATGGCATCGACATCCGGCAGGCCCGTTTTCACATAGGCGAGACGTGTGTTGAGCGCGGCTTTCATATCGAACGCCGCATCCGCGTGGGCCCGGTAGGGCTGCAGGATCAGAAGGACGCCGAAAAAAACGGCGACGCGCCGGCCCGCGCGCAGCGGAGACGCGTATCCGCGCAGCCACAGCCCGACTCCAAAATCGGCGAGCAACAGAATGAGTGCGAGCGCAAAGAGCAGAGGGCCGAGCGCAACAACCGGCGCAGTCCTGTACGGATGAAGTGGCACCCCCTCCAGCTGCAAGGGATCGAAATGCGTTGCCCTGCCCGCCGCATTGAGTGCGATCTCGGATCCGGCGCGACCATAGAGCCCGGGCGGATGCACGGGAGACGGGCGCGTGCGCGCGATTTCCGATCCACGGAGCGGGAGCGCGTCGGGCGAGGGTTTTTCAGGCCGTCCGAATCCGTCGAGAGTCATGATCGGCGGAAGAATGGCATTGGCGTCGCTGGCAAGCTGGTCGGGCCGCGCGACACCTGCGAGGCCGATCGCTCGGCGCAACATCCCCACATACAACCCGGAAAGCGGAAGCGTGGACCACGACGGATTGGCCGTAACATGGAACAGCACGATCCAGCCTCTGCCGCGCGGCGCGCCTGTCACGAGCGGGGTTCCGTCCGCAAGGCGCGCCCAGCTGCGCTCGGAAAGCTCGATCGAGGGCTCGGCGAGGATCTGCCGCGAAACGGTTACGTCGGGCGGAACGGCGAGACCGCGGAACGGACTTCCTTCCCCGAAGGCCGCCAGATGCTGCGGTTGTGCCCACGCTAGCGCACCTCCCAGATAGCGCCCGCCGACACGCAGCTTCACGGGAACGAGATCGTCGACGTTCTGCGTCATTCGCGGTCCGGCGAAGCGCACGAGGACGCCGCCTCTTTCGACGAACCGCGCCACCCTTCCGTAGTCCGCGCCCGGGATTCTGCCGATGTCGGCGAGCACAATCGCCGAGACGTTCCGCGCGAGTGCGTCGTCGATCGTTCCTTTTTGCACCTCCGCGTAAGGTGCGAGAGCGCGCTGAAGGTAATAGGCATCGGACAGAAGCGGCTGCTCGTCCTCGGAATTGCGCGCGGAAACGATTTCCACTGCTTTGCGTTGGGAGTCGCTTCCGAGAAGGCGCACCGCTCCGGCCGAATTTTCATTGTCGATGACGATGCGCGTGGTCTCGTTGCGGACCTCCAGCGGCAAAGCGATCCTTACAAGAGTGTCGGTTCTGTTGGGCGCGAAACGGAAATGTGCCGTAGCCAGAGCCTCGTCCTGCGCGCCGAGAGCCGCGACGTCACCCTCCTGCGCAGCGGCACTCGGCAAGCGCACGAGATCGGCGACAAAACCGTCCGCACGATTGAGCAGCGAACGGATCGCGAGCGGCCCACGGCCCGCAACATCGGCATAGACGCGCAGCGTGCCGATGCGGGTAAGGCTTCGCGCCACGTCGGACGAATCTCCGCCACCGACGCCGTCGCTCAGCCATTGGATTTGCGCAGTTCCCGTCAGCTTCGCTTTGGCGAGCGCGGCAACTGCGCGCGCACGATCCGGCAGCCAGGGCATCGGGGTGATTTCGTGCGCGCGGCGCTCGGCCGCACCGGCGGACAGCAAAGTCACCGATGGTGCCGACGCCGAGGCTGTCGGCACGATCGCAACGGGTCGTCCGGCCTGTGCGGCCGAGGAAATGGCGTCGTCAATGGCAGCCAGCCGTCTCGTCCAGTCGTGTGCCGCCGTCCAGCCATTGTCGACAAAGAGGATGAGCGGACCGCTGCCCGCGGAGTCTGGAAACCGTCCAAGTCTCGGCTGTGCGAGTGCAACGATGATCAGCCCTGCAGCCAACAGCCGGAGCGCCAGCAGCCATGGCGGCGTGCGCGCCGGCGTCTCGTCCTTTGCCGCAAGCCCTGCGAGAAGCCACAAAGGCGGGAACGCGATCCGGCGCGGTGCGGGCGGTGTCACCCGTAGCAGCCACCAGATCGCGGGAAGAGCCGCCAGACCCGCAAGAATCCAGGGCGCACCGAACGAAAGAGCGGAGAACAAGATTACCTCACGCCCATCGCACGATGCGCGGTCATCCCGCCCAGATCGGCGAAGAGTGCAACGAGCGCCATCTCAGGTCGCCCATCGGTCCGATGCGCGAAATACGTCCAGCCAGCCGTTCCTGCGAGTTCGCGCACGCCCTGCCGCTGCGCCTCGAAACGTCGGCGATATTCGGCGCTCGCGCTTTCGGCGCGTCCGAGCAGCTCTCCTTGTCCTGCGCGACCCCATTCGAAGCGTGTGCGACCCGTGTAGGGAAAATCCTGCTCGGCGGGGTCGATCAGATGAACCAGATGACCGGCAAATCCCGCGCTCGCCAGCTTGCGGACGGCGCCATCGATATCGGACAGCGGCGAAAGAAAATCACTGAACCAGACGAGCTGTGCGGTCTTCACAAACAGGGCACTGGGCGGGAGCGCGCCATTGCCGGTTTCATCGGCGGCAAAGCGGTGGGCGAGCCGATGCAGGGCGCCACGACCGCCCGCCGGGGGCGCTCCGCCCAGCGCGGCCACGTATTCTCCGCCCCGCACAAGCAGGCACGCGAGCGCGAGCGCGAGAAGATTTGCGCGATCGAATTTCGTGGGAGTGTTCCCGTCGGAGGAAAAGCGCATGCTTGCCGTGCCGTCGCGCCAGAACCACACCGCTTCGACCGCTTCCCATTCGCGCTCTCGCACGAAAAGGTGTTGCGACTTCGCCGACTGGCGCCAGTCGACGGTGTTGCTCGCGTCGCCCGGCGCGTAGCGGCGAAACTGCCAGAACGTCTCTCCCATCCCTGCTTTGCGGCGACCGTGGACGCCGAGGCCGACAATGGCGGACAGACGCTCGGCCTCGACAAGAAGGGGTGGAAGCGGCGCGGCGAGAGACTCGGCTTCCAGTTCCAGAGCGATGGCGCCTCGCGTCGCTTGCGACTGACGAGCGGTATCCGTCAAAGATGACTCCGGCACAGCCGGTCGATGACCTGCGATATTGTCGAACCTTCCGCGCGTGCGGCAAAGCTGAGCGCCATGCGATGGCGCAGGACCGGGTGCGCAAGCGCCGCTACATCATCCACCGACGGTGCGAGACGCCCTTCGATCAGAGCCTTCGCACGCACCGCCAGCATGAACGCCTGACTCGCGCGCGGGCCCGGGCCCCATGCAATCTGGGTCTGCAGAGCAGGACTTGCGTCCGCGCCAGGTCGCGAAGCCCGCACAAGGCGAAGGATTGCCTCGATCACCTTCTCGCCGACCGGCAGGTGTCGCACCACGCGCTGGGCGCCGATCAACGCGCCGGAGTTGCAGACTGCATCGGGTGAAACCTCGTCGCCGAAAGTCGTGGCGATCACCATCCGGCGTTCGGCTTCCGCGTCCGGGTAATCCACGTCGATCTGGAGAAGAAAGCGGTCGAGTTGCGCCTCCGGCAATGGATACGTGCCTTCCTGCTCCAGCGGATTCTGGGTGGCCAGGACATGAAAAGGCGCCGGCAGATCGTGACGGTGCCCCGCCACCGTGACATGCCGCTCCTGCATGGACTGAAGAAGCGCCGACTGCGTGCGGGGACTTGCGCGATTGATTTCGTCCGCCATCAGAAATTGCGTGAACACCGGTCCGCGAACAAAACGGAAGGTGCGCCGGCCGTCATCGCTCTCTTCGAGAACTTCCGAACCGATGATGTCCGCCGGCATGAGATCCGGCGTGAACTGGACCCGCTTCCAGTCCAGACCGAGGACCGTTCCCAGAGTTTCGACAAGCCGGGTTTTTGCGAGGCCGGGCACGCCGATCAGCAGTCCGTGGCCGCCCGCCAGCAGCGTGACGAGGACCTGATCGACGACGTGGTCCTGACCGAAAATGACGCGAAAGGTTTCAGCACGGACCTTGCCGAACACATCGGCATAATGTTCGGCCTGGGCAACGGGCGTGTCCTCGTCCAGACCGATGGCATCCGCAGATTGCGTGTCGTTCATTCTTCGGCTTTTCTCTCGGGGCTCGCTCCCGTTGCGACGCCACGGGCGCATCCTGTTCCTGGTTGCCCACGGGGCCCCGGTTATGTGGCATTCCGGCATCGCTCGCGCAACAGCGCACGGAATACCGCAGCGCCGAACGCCCGCACAACACCGTGAACCACACCCAACGGTTCGGCAATGAAGATTACACCAACAATTGCCGAAACCGGCGCAGAGGCACTACGCAGCCGGCTGCATTCCGAACCGCCATTGCTGCCGCTTCGGCCGATGCGCAGCGACTACGATCTCAATCCGCTTGCCAGACCGGATCTGCCACGGGAGCTCACGCCGGCGGCGGTACTTGTCCCGATTGTCCGGCGCTCCGATCCGACGGTGCTCTTCACGCGGCGCACCGAGCATCTCGCGCGCCACGCCGGACAGGTCAGCTTTCCGGGCGGCAGGTTGCACAGCGACGACCGTTCGCTGGTGGCGACCGCATTGCGCGAGACCGAGGAAGAAACGGGGCTGGACGCGCGCGTCGTTTCGATTGCGGGATTTCTGGACGCCTACGAGACGGCGACCGACTTTGCAATTTTGCCGGTTGTCGGCGTCGTTCCTGCCGAGATCGTTCTCGATCCCAATCCCGGCGAAGTGGCGGAGGCATTCGAAGTGCCGCTAGCGTTTCTGCTGGACCCGCGAAACTGTCGCCGGGAAAGCCGGATTCTGCGCGGCCGCTCGCGCGAGTTTCATGCGTTTACCTGGGACCGGCATTACATCTGGGGCGCCACGGCTGCCATCGTCGTGAATTTGCGCGAAAGGCTCTGTGGCGAGGATTTTCGGCGATGACGAAGCTCGACCCGATCCGCGAAACCTGGATGTGCGCGCCTGAAACCCGCGCCGTCATGGGAGCGCTCGACGCCGGGCATGGCGCGGCACGTTTCGTGGGCGGAGCCGTGCGCAATGCGCTTCTCGGCCGGCAAGTGGAAGACATCGACATTGCAACGACCCTGCGACCGGATGACGTTGTCCGGCGCCTCGAAGCTGCCGGCATAAAGGCGCTGCCCACGGGAATGGCGCATGGCACGGTGACGGCGGTTTTTACCGGCAAGACATTCGAAGTGACAACGCTGCGGCGCGATGTAACAACCGATGGCCGGCACGCCGCCGTTGCATTCTCGGACGACTGGAAGCTGGACGCGCAGCGGCGCGATTTCACCATCAACGCCCTTTCTGCGTCTCCCGACGGGGAAGTCTTCGACTACACGAGCGGTGTGGAAGACCTGAAGGCGCGGCGCATCCGCTTTATTGGAGATCCCGTCGCACGAATCCGCGAAGACTATCTGCGAATCCTTCGCCTGTTCCGGTTTCATGCGTGGTACGGCCGCGGCGACATCGACACCGACGCGCTCGCGGCCGTGCGCAACGAACGCGCCGGTTTGCGGCGGCTCTCGGGGGAGAGAGTCCGGAACGAATTTCTGCGCCTCCTGGCGGCGGACGATCCGTGTCCGGCGGTTCGCGCGATGGCGGAGGCGGACATCGTTCGGGAATTCCTTCCGGGAGAGGCGCGGCTCGCAAGACTTGGGCATCTGGTACTTATCGACACCGGAAATCGTTTCATCGGCGACCCTGTCCTGCGTCTGTCCGCGCTGATTGCGGGCGATGCGGCCATCGCGACGGCCGTCGCACAGCGGCTCCGCCTTTCGAACGACAACCGGAACCGGATCGTGGATGTTGCGTCGTCGGAAAACGAACCCGCTTTCCCGATGGACGTTCGCGCCTTGCGCGCTCTGCTCTATCGGCTCGGTGCGCAGAGGGTGCGCGACCGGATTCTCCTGCGCTGGGCCGGGGAGCCGACCGACGCGCATGCCGTCGAGTGGCGCGCTCTTTTGGCCGTCGTCAACGTGTGGATGCCGCCCCGTTTCCCGCTATCGGGCGGCGATGTCATAACCGCGAAGATTCCCGAGGGTCCGCGCGTCGGCAAAGTTCTCGGCGAACTGGAGAACTGGTGGATCGCAAACGACTTCGCGCCCGACAGGGCGGCTCTACTGGAACGTCTGAATGCGATTGCTCCGGGCCACATCGACTGATTGCATGGTCACCTGCAGCGACAAACAAATTGTCATGGTTCGACAGACTCACCATGATGGAAAATCGGAGTCCTCACCCTGAGCCTGCCTGCCTGCCTGCCTTCGTCGAAGCGAAGCTTCAGCTTCGCGCAGGCAGGTCGAAGGGCGAGACGCTTTCTCTCGAATGATTTCGGTGCCGCTACGTCGCCGCGTAATAAATCTGCATCCCGCCGATCCAGATCATGCGAAGCGCGACGTACAGCACGATGAAGACCCCGGCGTAGCTGATCCACGGCATCCTGTGCAGAAGATTGGCAATGACGGAGGCCGCCAGTCCCATCAGGGCGATGGAAAGAAGCAGGCCGACCGCGAGCACCCACATGTGATCCATCGCTGCGCCCGCGACGGCCAGCACATTGTCCAGCGACATGGACAGATCGGCGATTGCGATCCGCAGGACGGCCCGGCGCATGTCGCGCGATGCGCCCGGAAACCGCAAGCGATCGCTGTGACCTGCATCCGAAATCGTATCATGCCCGGGCCGGTGCTCGCCCAGGGCCGGGCAAATCTCGCGATAGAGCCGCCACGCGACCCACAATAGAAGGAGACCGCCTGCGAAAATGAGAAAGAACGTGGACCGGAGCACCAGCAGGACCGCGTAGGCCACGACGAGCCGGAGAATGACCGCGGCCGCCAGGCCCCAGAACATCACGCGGCGCCGCTCGGATACCGGCACCCGCGCGGCCGAGACGCCGATCACGACCGCGTTGTCTCCCGCGAGCACGATATCGATGAGGACGACCTGCAGGAGCGCGGCAAGCCAGGGCGGAAGTATATGAAGCATGGGCCGGAAGTTGCGCCGCGCCCGTCAGGGCCAGCGCACCTCCGGGGGGAGCGACATCAGAATGGCGTCCACATTACCCCCTGTCTTCAGACCGAATCGCGTGCCGCGGTCGTAAAGGAGATTGAATTCCACATAGCGGCCACGTCGCACAAGCTGGCGCTCGCGCTCTTCCGGCGTCCATTTCTCGTGCATCCGCCTTCGCACGATATGTGGATAGATCTCCAGAAAAGCGAGCCCCACCTCCCGGGCAAATGCGAAGTCCGCGTCCCAATCGCCGCTCGCCAACCCGTCGTAGAAGATGCCGCCCGCGCCACGCGCTTCACCCCGGTGCGGCAGATAGAAATACTCGTCGCACCATTTGCGGAAGCGGGAATAATAATCAGGATCGTGGCGATTGCAGGCGCGCTCGAGGGCTCGATGGAACAGACGCACGTCTTCGTCCCCAGGGAGCATCGGAGTGAGATCCGTTCCGCCGCCGAACCAGCACCGCGTCGTCACGATAAACCGGGTGTTCATGTGAACAGCCGGCACATGCGGATTGCGGGGGTGCGAAACGAGCGAGATTCCCGAGGCCCAGAACCGCGGATCGTCGGCTGCGCCCTCGATCTCGCGCGCGAACTCCGGTGCGAACCGGCCATGCACGGTGGACACATTGACCCCGAGCTTCTCGAACACCTGGCCGCGCAGAACCGCCGTCGCGCCCCCGCCGGCTTCGCGGGCGTCGTCGTCCGCTTCGCGACTCCAGGATTTGCGCTCAAAGCGCATAGGTGCCCCCTCGGCGGAGCCGGCAAACTCGTCTTCGATCGATTCGCAGGCTCGGCAGATGCGGTCGCGCAACTCCTCGAACCAGGCCCGCGCCTTTTCCTTCTGGTGCTCGCTGGCAGGGGTGGTGCTCACGGGATCCATATAGACCAAGCCGCTGGTCATTTCCTTTCCCGCCATGGCCGGGCAGCCGGGGTAAGCCCGGTCATGGCGAGGTGAGGGGACGCGCCGACGCGGCATCGTGCCGCAAGACCCTTCCGACCCGAGTCACTATTTTACGCCGCGATCTGAAGATGCGCCGGCGGTTCCGGGGGTGGCGCATCGGGCGTCTCGTCCCGGAAGTCGCGCTTTTCCCGGCAGAGGTGTGTTCGTGACAGATGCGACAGTGGCCGTTCCCACGCGCCGCGACTTCATTCATATCGCGACGGGAGCGGCAGGTGCGATCGGGCTCGCCTTCGCGGCGTGGCCCTTGATCGACCAGATGAATCCGACCGGTTCGGTCCTCGCGCTGTCCACCGTCGAAATCGACCTTTCGCCAATCAAACCGGGTCAACAGGTCGTATTTACCTGGCGCAGCCACCCGCTGTTCGTGCGCCGCCGCACGCCGAAGGAGATCGCGGAGGCGCGCGCGGTGCCCGTCTCGGAACTGATCGACCCGCTCGCGCGCAATGCGAACCTTCCCGACGATGCGCCGGCCACGGACCAGAATCGCGAAGTCCGCTCCCAATGGCTGATCCTGGTGGGCGTCTGCACGCATCTCGGCTGCACCCCCACCGCCTTCGAAGGCAATTTCGGCGGGTGGCTGTGCCATTGCCACGGCTCGCAATATGATGCGGCGGGCCGGGTGCGCAGAGGCCCGGCACCGCGCAATCTGGATGTGCCAAAGTACGCCTTCCTCTCCGATACGCGCGTCAGGGTGGGATAAGGAGCAGCGCCATGTCGCATCCCTCGACGTACTCGCCGGCCAACCGGTTCACCCGCTGGCTCGACACGCGTCTGCCGCTCCTGCGGTTGGCAAACGACACGATTTCGACGTTTCCCACGCCGCGGAACCTGAACGTCTGGTACTCCTTCGGCGGCATTCTCACCTTCTGCCTGATCGTCCAGATCGTGACGGGCATCGTGCTGGCGATGCACTACGTGCCCAATTCCGGTCTCGCCTTCGACAGCGTCGAAAACATCATGCGCGACGTGAATTACGGATGGCTCCTGCGCTACCTGCACGCCAACGGCGCCTCGATGTTCTTCATCGCGGTCTATTTCCACATGTTCCGTGGCGTCTATTACGGATCCTACAAGGCGCCGCGCGAAGTTCTGTGGATCCTGGGCGTGATCATTTTCGTGCTGATGATCGCAACGGCATTTCTCGGTTACGTGCTGCCCTGGGGCCAGATGTCGTTCTGGGCCGCGACCGTCATCACCAATCTCTTCAGTTCGATCAACCAGATCGTTCCCAGTGCGGGCACCGCGGTCACGACCTGGATCTGGGGCGGCTATGGCGTCAGCGACGCCACGCTGAACCGCTTCTACAGCCTGCATTACCTGCTGCCCTTCATCATCGCGGGCGTAGTGGCGCTGCACATCTGGGCGTTGCACGTTCCCGGCAACAATAACCCGCTCGGCATCGACGTGAAGAGCCCGCAGGACACGGTTCCCTTCCACCCCTACTACACCGTGAAAGACCTGTTCTATCTTTCGCTGTTCGTGATCTTCTTCGCGATCATCGTGTTCTATCTGCCGAACGCGCTGGGCAATCCGGACAATTACACGCCGGCCAATCCGCTCGTGACGCCGCCGGACATCGTTCCGGACTGGTACCTGATGCCCTTCTACGCGATGCTTCGGTCCATCCCGCAGAAGCTGGTCGGCGTGCTCGTGCTCTTCGGCGCCATCGCGACGCTACTCTTCATACCGTGGCTGGACACGTCGCGCGTGCGCTCGACGCGTTTCCGCCCGGTACTCAAGCCGTTCTTCTGGGTGTTCGCGGCGGACTGCGTGCTGCTCGGCTATTGCGGCTCGCAGTCGGTCAGTGCGGCGTGGAACCTCGGCGTTTTCTCGATACCGCTGATCTGGGTCGCCCGATTTGGAACCATCTATTACTATGCGTTTTTCTGGCTGGTACTGCCGATCGTCGGACTTGTCGAGCGCCCCCTGCCGCTGCCCGACAGCATTGCGAAATCCGTTCTGGGCTCCCGCGCGGCCGCGGCGACCGCTGCGGCGCCAGCCGAATGAGGACCGTACGTATGCGCTTTACTCTCGCGGCCGCCGCAGCACTTGCCTTGCTCTCCATCGGAACAGCACAGGCCCAGACGTCAGCGGCCGCACTGCCGCCAAAAGCCGTGTCGTTCTCGTTCGAAGGGCCGTTCGGCACGTACGACCGGGCTGCCCTGCAGCGGGGATTTCAGATTTACAAGGAGGTCTGCTCGGCCTGCCACAGTCTCAACCGCATCGCGTTCCACAATCTCTCCGATCCCGGCGGTCCGGAATTCACCGAAGCTCAGGTGAAGGCGATCGCGGCGTCCTACAAGGTTCCGGCACCTCCCAACGACAAGGGCGAGACCACGGATTCCAGCGGCGATCGCCTGATGCGACCGGCGACGCCGGCAGATCACTTCCCGCCTCCTTTTCCGAACGAGGAGGCCGCCCGCACGGCGAACAATGGCGCCCTGCCCCCCGATCTGTCGCTGATCATCAAGGCGCGCGCCGGCGGACCCAATTACGTGTACTCGATTCTCACGGGCTTCCACGAAAGGCCGCCGGCACCGGCCTGGTTCAAGGTGCTCCCGAACAAATACTACAACCCCTATTTCGCGGGCTGGAACATTTCCATGCCGCCGCCGCTCACCAAGGGCTCGGTGACGTTCTCGGACGGCACGCCATCCACGCTCGATCAGGAAGCGCACGACATCGTGACATTCCTGTCCTGGGCCTCGGAACCGAAAATGGAGGACCGCAAGCGGATCGGCCTCGACGTGATGGCATTTCTCGTCGTGCTCTCGGGCCTCCTGTTCCTGTCCTATCGCCGGATCTGGCGCGACGCACATTGAACGCGCGAATTCGCGTGCTAGAACTGCCTGCTTCGGCGCGGGCGGGCGATGAGCGACACAGTTCTCGGGATCATCGGCGGTAGCGGGATTTACGATATCGCGGGACTCGAGGGCGCGCGATGGCAGCACGTCGCCAGCCCCTGGGGCGAACCTTCCGACGAACTTCTGAAAGGACGCATTCACGGCGTCGACATGGTGTTCCTGCCGCGTCACGGCCGCGGCCATGTTCATTCGCCGACCTCGATCAACTATCGCGCCAATATCGATGCGCTGAAGCGCTCCGGCGTGACCGATATCATTTCGGTTTCCGCCTGCGGTTCTCTTCGCGAACACCTGCCGCCCGGAACGTTCGTGATGGCCGACCAGTTCATCGATCGCACCCATGCGCGCGAGAAAAGTTTCTTCGGCCGCGGCTTCGTCGCGCATGTGTCGCTCGCGCATCCGGTCTGTCCCCGCCTCGCCGGCGCGCTCGCGCAAGCCTGCAGCGAAGAGGGCATTTCGTACGCCAAAGGTGGCGTCTATCTCGCCATGGAAGGACCGCAATTTTCGACACTGGCCGAATCGAACCTTTATCGTTCCTGGGGCTGCGACGTGATCGGCATGACCGCGATGCCCGAGGCGCGGCTCGCCCGCGAAGCCGAACTTCCCTACGCCATCGCCGCGATGGTGACGGACTACGATTGTTGGCATCCGGGGCACGACCACGTGACGGTCGAGCAGGTGGTGACGGTCCTGAACCGGAACGCGGAAATGGCGCGCCGGCTGATTGCGCGCGCAGCCCCCATGCTCGGCCCGGAACGCATGCCGTCTCCTCTGGGCATCGAGACAGTGCTCGACACGGCCTGCATTACGGCGCCCGAAAAGCGGGATCCGGCCTTGTTTGCAAAACTCGATGCGGTCGCGGGCCGCATTCTCGGGAGACGATGATGGACGCGGAATTCAGATCCGTCATCCGTTCCATTCCGGACTATCCGAAGCCCGGCATCGTTTTTCGCGACATCACCACGCTTCTTGGGCACGCCGCCTCGTTCCGGCGTGCCGTGGACGAGTTGGTGCGGCCATACCGGGGCGTGCGCATCGATCGCGTCGCGGGGATCGAAGCGCGGGGATTCATCCTGGGGGGTGCCGTCGCGCGCCAGCTGTCCACGGGCTTCGTACCCGTGCGCAAGAAGGGGAAGCTCCCGTGGCAGGTGCTGGGGGAAGATTATGAGCTCGAGTACGGCAGCGATCGGGTCGAAATCCACACCGATGCGGTGAAGGCCGGCGACCATATTCTCGTGGTGGACGACCTCATCGCCACCGGCGGGACCTGCTTCGCCGCGATCCGGCTCCTCGAACGCGCCGGCGCAAAAGTGATCGGCTGCTCGTTCGTGATCGATCTTCCGGATCTCGGCGGCGCCGACAGGCTTCGCGCGCTGGGCAAGGAGGTCAAAACCCTCGTGTCCTTCGCGGGGCATTGACGATTCACGCGGAGTCGCACAGATCGATCACAAGCGCAGAATGAAATTACATCGTGGGCGGCCCCGCCCACCGCGTTCCGTGGCCCCCTTCACCACCCGCGGCGAGGGAGGAAAGACAGGCGTATCCCTATGACTTTCCTCCCCCGTACGCAGCAGGGGGGAGGTGGCGCAGAGCGCCGGAGGGGGCTGATCGGACTGGTATTTGCCCCGCGCTAAATCCGCGGCTCCGAGTGCCCTTTGTGTCCCTGGTGGCTTTGTGGTGATTTGCGCCCGAAAAAGCGCAGGAGAGTCGGCGAAGCATGAAGATCGCAGGGCAGCCGTACCGGACGATCCGGCCGGTGGCAGATGCGGCTGTCGAGGTCATCGACCAGACGAAACTGCCTTTCGAACTTGCGACCGCGCGCCTCGCGAACGCCGAAGACGCAGCAGCCGCCATCCGCGACATGGTCGTCCGCGGAGCCCCGCTGATCGGTGCGACTGCTGCCTACGGCATCGCGCTCGCGATGCGAGCCGATCCCTCCGACGAAAATCTGGATCGCGCTTACGCTCTCCTCTTCGCGGCGCGGCCGACGGCGGTTAATCTGCGCTGGGCACTCGACCGCATGCGCGCCGCCTTGCGCAACCGGCCGCGCGGCGAGCGCACCGTGCTCGCGTGGCGCGAAGCGGCAGCCATCTGCGAAGAGGACGTCGAAACCTGTCGCCGCATCGGCGAGCATGGGTTCGCTATCCTGCGCGAAACCGCAAGCCGCAAAGGCGGCGGCCGCCTGAACGTGCTGACGCATTGCAATGCGGGTTGGCTTGCCTGCGTGGACTGGGGAACGGCGCTCGCGCCGATCTACCTGGCGCATGACGCCGGAATTCCCGTCCATGTCTGGGTGGACGAGACGCGGCCGCGCAACCAGGGCGCTTCGCTCACGGCCTTCGAACTCGGCGGCCACGGCGTTCCCCACACCATCATCGCCGACAATGCCGGCGGCCATTACATGCAGTTGGGCGCCGTCGATCTCTGCATCGTCGGAACCGACCGCGTCGCGCGCAACGGCGATGTCGCAAACAAGATCGGGACCTACCTTAAGGCGCTGGCCGCGCACGATAATGATGTGCCGTTCTACGTCGCCGTGCCCGGCTCGACGGTCGACTGGAGCATCGCCGGCGGCGGCGACATTCCCATCGAGGAACGCTCCGCCGACGAACTGTTGAAAATCGTCGGGCGGCTCGAGACGGGCGCGCTCGCCAAAATCGAAATCGGCGCGCCTGGAAGCGGTGCGGCCAATCCCGCGTTCGACGTGACCCCGGCGCGGCTCGTCACCGGCCTCATCACCGAACGGGGAACTTGCACGGCTTCGTGCGATGGGCTTCTTTCGCTTTATCCCGAGCACCGCAGCGAGACGGAAACGAAATGAAAAGCCGCTGGTCGGATTCCGACGCGCAGGAATTCGTCGCCCGCTATGCGCCCCAGGGCATTGGCGAAGATCTGGCGCTCAGGGCTTATACGACGCGCCTTCTGGGCGGCGATGCCCGCCTCGTGCTGCACGGCGGAGGAAACACCTCGGTCAAGACCACGATGGCGGACCTTCTCGGCGATCCGGTCGAGGTGATCTGCGTGAAAGGTTCGGGCTGGGACATGGGCAACATCGAGCCCGCGGGTCTGCCGGCGGTCCGGCTGGCGCCGCTGCGCCGCCTGCGTGCGCTCGATCGGCTCTCCGACGAAGCGATGGTGAATTTCCAGCGGGTGAATCTGCTCGATGCGAATGCGCCCAATCCGTCGGTCGAGACGCTGCTCCACGCCTTTTTGCCGCACAAATTCGTCGATCACACCCATTCGACCGCGGTGCTCGCGCTGACCGACCAGCCCGACGGCGAAAGCCTTGCGCGCGACGTGTTCGGCAGCCGCGTCGCCTATGTCCCCTACACGATACCGGGATTTGCGCTGGCGAAACGCGTCGCGGAAATTTTCGACCGCCACAGCACTGTCGAAGGTCTCGTGCTGATGCAACACGGATTGTTCACGTTGGGCGAAACGGCGCGACAGGCCTACGAACGCATGATTGCGTTCGTCACCCTGGCGGAAGACCGCCTGGCGCGCGGGCGGAAGAGCTTTGCGGTGAGCCGACTGCCTGACGGGCTTGCGCGCGTGGCCGACATCGCGCCCATCCTGCGCGGCGCCTGCGCGATTGCGCGCGACGAGCGCGGCGGCACGGTGAAGCGCCAGATCTCGTGCTTCCGCGCTTCGCCCGCCATTCTCGACTACGTGAACGGGGCCGAGCTCGTGCGCTATTCGCAACAGGGCGTGGTGACGCCCGATCACACCATCCGCACCAAGAACTGGCCGCTTCTCGTGCCCGCGCCCGAAGCGGCCCGGCTGGACGCCTGGAAGCAGGATGTGCAGGCAGCCGTTTCTGAGTTCGTCGCCCGTTATCACGCGTACTTTGGCCGCAACGACGCGCGCGCCCTGCCGAAGAAATCCGAACTCGATTCCCTGCCGCGCGTCGTGCTGGTGCCGGGCATCGGGCTCTGCGGCTTCGGTGCAAGCGCGAAAGATGCCACCATCGCGGCCGATATCGCCGAGAACACCATCGAGGTGATCACGGATGCGGAAGCGATCGGGAGCTATTGCCCGATCCCCGAAGCCGACATGTTCGACGTGGAATACTGGTCGCTTGAACAGGCGAAGCTCGGCAAGGCGGCGGAAAAACCGCTAGCGCGGCAGGTGGTCGCCGTGACAGGCGGCGGCTCAGGCATCGGCGCGGCGACGGCAAAGGCGATGGCGCGCTCGGGGGCGGAAGTTGCGGTGATCGACCGCGACGAGGCCGCCGCGATGGCCGTCGCGCGCGACTGCGGTAAATTCGCGCTTGGCGTTGCGTGCGATGTGACGAATCCCGACGAAGTCCGCGCCGCTTTCGATCGCGTGGCGGAGCACTTCGGCGGAGTCGACATCGCGGTATCGAACGCCGGCGCCGCCTGGCAGGGCACCATCGGCGCGGTCGACGACGCAACCCTGCGGCGCTCCTTCGAGCTCAATTTCTTCGCCCATCAATCCGTCGCGCAGAATGCGGTCCGCATCATGAAGGCGCAGGCGACCGGCGGCTGTTTGCTGTTCAACGTCTCCAAGCAGGCGGTCAATCCCGGTCGCGATTTCGGGCCGTACGGATTGCCGAAAGCTTCGACGCTGTTTCTGATGAAGCAATACGCGCTCGATCACGGCCGCGACGGCATTCGCGCCAATGCAGTCAACGCCGACCGCATCCGCTCGGGGCTTCTCACCGATTCCATGATCGCCTCGCGCAGCCATGCGCGCGGCCTGTCCGAAAAGGATTACATGCGCGCGAACCTGCTCGGCCGCGAAGTGACCGCCGAGGACGTGGCGGAGGCTTTCGTCTGGCTCGCCGGCGCCACCAAGACGACGGCCGCCATTCTGACGGTCGACGGCGGAAACATCGAAGCGAGCTTGAGGTGATGGCGATGCCCGTGTTGCCAGAACCCATCACGCGCCGTCTTGACCGATCTGCCCGGCGGCCCTGCCGCTCCCTAGCGATCGCGCCAACATGACCGAACTCGATCTTCTCAACCTTGCTCGATCGGTTACCTCCAACGAGGTGGGGTGGTTTGGACAGATCATTACCATCAATTTCGCCATGGTTGTCGGTATCTATTATTTTCTGAATCGCGCCCAACTCGCTCTGAAACTGTTCGCGTTTGCCGCTTACCTGCTCGGGATGCTGCTCTACTGGGGACAGATACTTCTCGAGTCCAATGTAAAATTGCAGGCTTTCAGATGGCTCAGAGCGATGCCGCATTTGTCGCCGATGACGCAGGCGTATCTCGACATCGATGGAAGCTGGTTGGGAATTTTGACGGCTATTCTGCTCAACGGCGCCTTCTGGATTCTCATAATCGGAATATTCTACCTGCTCTTTTTCTGGACGGAGATTCGCCGGAATTAGAGCAAGTTAGCGACTTGGTGACGGGACCGGATTTCACCGGTTGCTCAACCCGCGCCGCAAGGCGTATCAACCGCCGAGGCTTTGATCGCCACCCGATGAAATCTCAGTCGCAGGTCACTTCGCTTCGGCGAAGCCAGGGAAGCTCAGGGTGAGGACAAAAGCAACGTGTCATCACCCGGGCGAAGCGTCCGGGCGACCCATTTGATGCGTCGGGAAGATTTTCTGTCGCGCGCCGGTGCGCGCGGGGAAACAGGTGGCCCCGACGCGGGAACGCCGCGCCAGGCCATGACGGGTTTATCTGCTTTCGTCGCCCGGAGCTTGAAACGTCCTGCGCGTCACCTCCCATTCGCGCGGAACAGTTCCAGCGTGCGTTCGCGGGCGAGTTTGGCGGCGGCTTCGTTGTAGTCGGCGCGGCGGTCGGAATTGAAGCCGTGGCCCGCGTCGTAGAGATAGACCATCACGTCGGGATGGAGCCGCTTCACCTTCTCCGCCTCCGCGGGCGGAATGTGCGAATCCTGGCGGCCGAAATGCAGGATCGTCGGACAGCGCGGCGTCTCTTCGGCCATTTGTCCGATATTCCCGCCGTAATATCCTGATGCCGCGGCGAGCCCGTTCAAGCGGCAAGCCGCCGCCCAGACAACCGATCCGCCGTAGCAATAGCCGACGATGAAGACAGGTCCCTGGCCGCGCAACGCGTCGATGCAGATCTGCGAATCCCTGACGGAAAGCTCGAAGGGGTGCTCGCCGCGCGCGATGCGTATGGCCTTCGCTCTGTCCTCCGGACCGTAACCGACCTCAAAGCCGGGCTCCTCGCGGTCGAAAAGCGATGGCGCGAGCACTTCGTAGCCCTGCGCCGCGTAAAGGTCGCATTGCTCCCTGATGTGATCGGTGACGCCGAAAATTTCCTGGATCAGCACCAGGCCGCCGCGGCGCGGGCCGACCGGCGGCACGCGATAGACGCCGATCTCGGCCCCATCGCTCATCCGCATCGATTCCATTTTGCCTCGCGGTGCCATGCCGGCCTCCTTTGGTTCAGTATTCGCCTAAGGCTCGTTCCAATCGCCCGCGGTCGCTGATAGTATCGCGCAGGACGACAAGGGGGATCAACGAATGAAAATCCGATCTTTCACATTGGTCGTGATGCTGGCCATGCCCGCATGTGTCGCCGCGGCGAGCGCCCCTGCGGCTGCTGTGAATACAGCAATCATCATTACGAGCGTCACCGCGGGTGCAGCCGATCCGAACGAAATCATTCCTACCGAGAATGGCGTGCGTGGCGCCGGTGTCGACAATTGGGACATCGCCGATCCGACCGCCATTCTCCAGAACGGCCAGAGATACAATTTTTCGGCCAGCTTTGATGACCTTTCCTATACCGGCTCCTGTGAAGAGAGGCTCAAAGTGACGCAGGAGCAGAACGGAAAACGAGTTCTGCTCTTTGGAGTGACCCGGTTTGGCGGGAATTGCTCGCCTGGAACGGACCTGTTTTCCTCGGGGCCCATCCTCATTCCCGATTCGCCGGGGCCCGTCGAACTGTCGGTGACGGTGACGTTCGGCGCGGACCATGTCTCCATGAAAGTTCCGATGGAGATCGCGTAGCGGCTCATGGCGATCGGGGAAATCCTTCCCTGATCGCGCCTCACAAGTACCAGTCATATTCCGCCGGCGGAATGATGCGCCGGAGTCTTTCGGTCTCGATCCGTTTGGTCTCGCGGTACAGCGCGAGCGTCTCTTCGCCCAGATAGGCCGGCAACGCTTCGGAGTCTGCGAGCCGCGCCAGCGCCGCATCGATCGTCAGAGGCAACTCCGGATCGGGCTCGCGCGAGACATTGCCTTCCGCCGGAGCACCCGGATCGAGCTTCTTGAGAAGACCGTAATGGATGCCGGCGAGCACGGCGGCGAGCGCCAAGTACGGATTGGCGTCGGCCCCCGAGGCGCGATGCTCGATGCGCCGCGACTCGTCCGGGCCGGCCGGAATGCGCATGCCGGCCGAGCGGTTGTTGAACCCCCAGCTGCGGTTCACCGGCGCGAACATGTCGGGCTGAAACCGCCGATAGGAATTCTGGTTGGGTGCGAACAGTGCCATGGATTCCGGCAGGAGCGCCTTCAGACCGCCAATGGCGTGACGCAACATTTCGGAGCCTTGCGGTCCGCTCCCGGCGAACACGTTGCGGTTCTGCCGGTCGAGAACGCTCACATGGATGTGCAAGCCGCTGCCGACGCGCTCGACATACGGCTTCGCCATGAACGCCGCTTCGAAGCCCGCGCGGCGTGCGGCTTCCTTCACGATCTGCTTGAGGAACAGTGCATGGTCGGCCGCCCGGAGCGCGTCGGCCTGGTGTTTCAGATTCGCCTCGAACTGGCCGGCCGCGTACTCCTTGCTGGCCGCGCTCAACGGAATCTTCTGGCAGCGCGCGGCTTGCGACAGCGCCGACACAAATCCTTCGTAACGGTCGAGATCGTCCAGCCCGAAAACAGAGACAGCGCTCTCGCGCGTACCGCTGCGCGGATCGAGCGGCGGTTGCGGCGCTCGAAACTCAACGCGCACCGGATCGAGGAGATAGAATTCGAGCTCCAATGCGGCCACCGGGACGAGGCCGAGTTCCGCAAACCGGTCGAGCACGCGCTCGAGAGCGGCCCGTGGCTCGCCCGGGTCCGCGATGCCCTGGTCGTCGCGTACGGTCATCAGAATCTGCGCGCGCGGCGGCCCACTCGCCCAGACGCGCGACAGCGTGCCCGGCAACGGCCAGGCCGCGCCGTCCGGATCGCCATCGCTGAAGCCGCGGCCCAGCGCGTTCGTCATCTCCCCATGGGCATCCATCAGATAGACGGAATGGGGAATGGGCATGCCGTGCCGGAACAGGCGCTGCGCCTCGGCGATCGGAAACCGCTTGCCGCGGAGAGCTCCGCAAATGTCGGGAATCACCGCGTCCAGACATTCGATGTCCGGTTCGGCAGCGAGAAACGCGGCCAACTCCGCCTCGGCGTCCGCAGCAAAGCCTGGTCGCGGAAAAGAGGCCGGGGGCTCGGGCTTGTTCATCGTGCGACCGGCACTTGGCTTCGGGCGCGATGGGAGCAGCTATGCACGGGAAGGGCAAGCGCAGCCGGAGCGGGGCGGGAATGCCTCAGGGCGTCCCGTCCCGCCGCCGGACGATTGATTCAGAGAACGCCGCGCTTGTGCTCGCCGATGACGATGCGGCCCGGCCGGAACGCTTCCTTGAACACGGGAAGCGCCTTTCTCGGTTCCGCGCCACCGCACATGAACACGTCGAACGCCGCGTATCCCCGTTCTGGCCAAGTGTGCACGCTGATATGGCTTTCGGCGAGCACGGCGACGCCGGAAATCCCGCCGCCCTCTGTGAAGCGGTGCAGGTGGATGTGCAGGAGCGTCGCGCCTGCTGCGTTCACCGCATCGACCAGCGCCCGCTCGATCCGCTCGCGATTGGCGAGATTCTCCGCCTCCCACAGATCGATGATCAGGTGACTGCCCGCATAGGTCAGCCCGTTCTTCGTAATGAAATGATCCTTGTGGTCCTCATACCCATGGGGAACGGGAACCGGGACGGTCCTCGCCGGAGCGCGCACCCTGCGGGGCCGGGCTCCGTTGATCGCCGCCACACCGAGTCCGAGTCGAGCCATCCTGGCACCTACCCTCTCAGAGTGTTGACACCTGTGGCGCCTCTCACCTCAAGGATCGGGGCACCGCCAAAACGAAAGCAGCGGGCGGAAGGGAGAACCTCCGCCGCGCCGCTTCGTTCCGTCGCCGGAACGCGCGAAATATAGGACCACGTTCGCGCCATGCAAGAAATTTTGAGCCCCAAACCCGAATTTTCTCTGAAGCCCGGCAAGGAGCACGAGCGGCATTCGCGCGCGGTGGACAGGTGCGAAATCGCCGCTCTATATCGGCGCTCTTTCTCGAGCGGGAGCTGATATGGCCGGATTCTTCAAGGAGCGACTGCACCGCGGCTACGCGCAAACGATGGAGCGGGCCGGCGCACCGCTCGCCGAAGAGAAGAGCGCGTGGCAGCGCATCCGCATCTTCGACACGGTGGCAAATGGCCGGGTGCTGGTGCTCGACGACATCGTGCAGCTCACCACACGCGACGAATCGGCCTATGCGGAAATGCTGACACATCTGCCGCTGCTCGAGCATGGCCACGCGAAACGCGTGATGATCGTGGGGGGCGGCGATCTCTCTATCGCCGACGAAGCACTGAAACACCGTAGCGTGAAGGAGGTCGTGCTCGTCGACATTGACGATCGGGTCGTCGAACTGTGCCGCGAGCATTTTGCCGCGATCAACGCAAAGGCATTCGCCGACCGCAGGCTCAGAATCGAGATCGCCGACGCGTTTGAATACCTGGGGCGCAAAGAGTCGAAAGGCCGCTTCGATCTCATTGTGGCCGACCGCCCCGATCCGGTCGGCCCTGGTAAAGCCCTGTTCGGCGAAACCTTTTACGCGCGTGTCCGGGCCGCGCTGGCGCCGGACGGCTTTGCGACGTTCCAGACCGGCGTGCCGTTCTACCAGCCGCAGGAAATTTCCGAGGCCCTCGCCGAGTTGCGGGCATCATTCCCCCATTGCGGCCTCTATCTGAGCGTCGTGCCCACTTATGTCGGCGGGTTCATGGCCCTTTCGTGGGCCGGCAACGGCAAGCGCCTTGGGACGCCGGCGGGCCTCAAGCGCGCCCGCGCCGCCTTCGAGCGGTCGAAACTCAAGACCGACTACTACAATCCCGGGATCCACGCCGCGGCCTTCGCGCTGCCGGAGTGGATCAGGCGGTTGGCGAAAGCGAATTAAAGTCGGAACTGATAGTGGTTCGCGCTTTGGCGAAGCGCTACAGCGCCACCGTCGCTTCGATTTCGACCTCGGCTTCGTCCTCGACGAGGCCGCTGACTTCGACCACCGCCATTGCCGGGAAGTGCCGGCCGATCACCTCGCGATAGACGGCGCCGATCTCGGCGCGGCGCGCCTTGTAAGCCTGGCGGTCGGTCACGTACCAGGTCAGCCGCACGATCTGTTCTGGCTTGGCGCCTGCGGCTTCGATTACGTCGCTGATGTTGCGCAGGGCCTGGCGGATCTGGTCGACCAGATCGGGCGGGAAGGCGCCCGCTTCGTTCCAGCCGACCTGACCGGAAACGAACAGCAGACCGTTTGCCATTACGCCGTTGGAATAACCGCTCGGACGGCCCCACGCCGCAGGATTGACGAACTTCATCGGACTGCCACTCCCCGTTCGCGCAGGACAAAACGCTGCACCTTGCCCGACGCATTCCGCGGGAGAGTATCCAGGTATTCGATCACGCGCGGGTACTTGTAGGGCGCGATATCTCCCTTGACGTAATTTTGCAGTTCGCGCGCGAATTCCGGCGATGCCGGACGGCCGGGCTTGAGCACGACGAACGCCTTCACGATCTGCCCGCGTGCCACATCTGCGGTTCCCACTACCGCGCACTCCTGGACGGCCGGATGCCTCAACAGTGCTTCCTCTACCTCGAACCCGGAAATGTTGTAGCCCGCGGAAACGATCATGTCGTCGGTGCGGCTCTGGAACCAGAAGCAACCGTCCTCGTCCAGGTGGCCCGCATCGCCGGTGATATTCCAGCCGCCGCGCACGTAAGTTTCCTGTCTTGGATCGTCGAGATAGCGACAGCCCGTCGGACCCTTCACCGCGAGACGGCCAACCTCGCCGGGCGCAAGCGGATTGCAGACATCGTCCACCACGGCAGCGATGTAGCCCGGAACCGCCTTTCCCGTGGCGCCCGGCTTTGCTTCGGAAAGCGGACTCGAAAGAAAGATATGCAGGAGTTCGGTCGAGCCGAGGCCGTTGACGATCCCGTGCCCTGTCGCCGCTTGCCAATCGCGGAGCGTCGTTGCGGGCAGATGTTCGCCCGCAGAAACGTAATGCCGCAAAAAGGAAAGATCGTGGCGCCGGGCACGCTCGGTCATGGCGCGATAGGCCGTGGGAGCCGTCATCAACATGGTCGCCCGGTATTCCAGAGCCGCGTCGAGCAACTCGTCGGGCGTACAGCCGGGCAGAAGGACCGAGCTTGCGCCGTAGCGCAACGGAAAAACCAGATGACCGCCAAGACCGAACGTGAAGGCCATCGGCGCGCTACAGAGAAAGACGTCATCGGCGGTTGTCTGCAGTATCGACCGTGGAAACGCATCGGCGATAGCGAGTACGTCGCGATGGAAATGCACCGTCGCCTTGGGATGGCCGGTCGTGCCGGAGGTGAATGCCAGAAGTGCCGGATCGGACGCCCAGGTTTGCGCAGGGGTGAATCGTTCCGGCTTGTCGCGCATGAGGCGGTCGATCTCCGCCGCATTGCAACGTCCGTCGCGTGAAAAGCTGGCGACGTGGCCGCCCGCCTCGCGAGCGGCAGCTGTCATTTCTTCGAGCAGACTATCTTCGCACAATGAGAGGGCGACGCGCGCCTTGTCGAGAACGAAAGCAAGCTCTCGCGCGCGCAGCAGCGGCATCGTTACAACCACGATGCCGCCTGCTTTCAGAACCCCCAGCCAGAGCGCAGCGAGCATGGGGCTGTTGACGCCGCGCAGAAGCACACGCGCGCCGGGCTCGATCGCGTAATCTTCGACCAGAACGGCGGCAATCCGATTGGACGCATGCGCCAGATCCGCGTAACTCCAAAGGCCGCCCGGAAACAATATGGCCGGTCTTGCGCCCCAGCCTGCGGCGATAGCGCGGTCGATCAGTTCCGCGCCCGCGTTGATCCGTTCGGGATAGTGAAACTCCGGCCGGTCCAACCGAAATTCGGGCAGCAGAGCGGGCGGCGGCAGTCTGTCGAGGACGAACCGATCAGTATGTGCGCTCGGCAATCCGATTTCCTCAATTGCCTTCGAAGTTCGGCGGCTTCTTTTCGACGAACGCGCGATAGGCACGCCGAAAATCCTCAGTCTGCATGCAAAGCGCCTGGGCACCCGCCTCGGCATCGAGAGCCTCGTCGATGCCCATGGCCCATTCGCGATGCAGCATGTGTTTGGTCATGGCCAGCGCGAACGTTGGGCCGTCCGCGAACTGGCCGGCCACGCCCAACGCCTGCGCCAGCAACTCCGTTTCCGGCACAATGCGGTTGTAAAAACCCCAGCGCTCGCCCTCGTCCGCAGTCATCACACGACCGGTGTAAAGCAGCTCTGCCGCGCGGCCGTGACCGATCAGGCGCGGCAGTATTGCGCAGGCGCCCATATCGCAACCAGAAAGGCCCACGCGCACGAAGAGAAACGCCGTCTTTGCCCGCGCCGTGGCGAACCGGACGTCGGATGCCATTGCGAGAATTGCGCCGGCGCCGGCGCACGTTCCGTCCACCGCCGCCACGATGGGCTGCGGGCAGGCCCGCATCGCCTTCACCAGATCGCCTGTCATCCGGGTGAAACCGAGAAGTCCCGTCACGTCCATCCGGGTGAGCGGTCCGATGATGTCGTGCACATCGCCGCCGGAGCAAAAATTCCCTCCATCGCCCCGAATCAACACGGCCCTGACGTGCGGAGCGCGATTCAGTGCACGAAAGGTATCGCGCAATTCGGCGTAGGATTCGAACGTGAGTGGATTCTTTCGCTCGGGACGCGACAACGTGATCGTCGCCACCTTGTCCTTTAGCGACCAGAGGAAATGCTTCGGCGAAAATGTATCGTCAGGCATTGTTCCGGCCTTCATGCGCCATCGCCGCCGGCCATGGCAATCGCCTGGCCGCTGATCGCCTCGGCATCCGCGCCGCAAAGCCACGCAACGGTTTGGGCGACTTCCGTCGGGCGGATCAGTCGCTGCTGGGGGTTACTGCGAACGAGTTCCTGCATCGCCTGCTCCTGGCTACGGCCGGTTTTTGTCGCGATGTTGGAAACGGCCTTCCGTACCATTTCGGTGTCGGTATAGCCCGGACAAATGGCGTTCACGGTGATGTTGCGACCGGCCGTCTCCGCCGCTAGCGCACGCGTGAACCCGACCAGTGCATGTTTGGCGGTGCAGTAAGCCGTAACGTACGCGTAACCGCGCAATCCGGCGATGCTCGCGATGTTGATGACGCGTCCCCACCCCAACTCCAGCATCGACGGCAGTGCCGCGCGCGCGCAACGGAAAGCGGAAGCGACATTGACGGCCAACATGCGCTCGAGCAGCGCATCGGAGGTCTTCAGGAATGGCACGCTCTCTGCCGCTCCGGCATTGTTGATCAGAACGGCAATGGGCGCGCGGGCCCGTGCTTCCGCAAAGGCGCGGTCCACCTGGGCCGGATCGGTGACATCGCAGACCATCGCGCGCCCCTCCGCGCTGCGGCTCGCTTCCCGTTCGAGCGTTTCGCGGTCGCGCCCGATCAGCGTCGTCTGTGCTCCCATTTGCGCAAGCCGCAACGCGATGGCCGCGCCGATGCCGCGCGAGGCGCCGGTTATGACCGCATGCCGTCCGACGAGAGAGCGTTCAGCGGGCACGGCTCAGATTCCTGAGAAGTTGATCGCGGCCAGCCCAGTACGGCTTCGGCCATGCCAGCTCCTCGTAGCCCTGCTGCGCAGCGGCGCGGAGTGTCCAATACGGATCCGTCAGGTGCGGCCGCGCGAGGCAGCAGAGATCGGCCCGTCCAGCCGCGAGAATGCTGTTCACATGATCGATTTCGTAGATGTTGCCAACCGCCATCGTCGCCACGCCGGCCTCGTTGCGGATGAGGTCAGAAAACGGCGTCTGGAACATGCGTCCGTAAAGCGGGCGTGCTTCGGTAGATGTCTGGCCCGCCGAGACATCGACGACGTCGGCGCCCACATCGCCGAAGGCGCGCGCGATTACCAGTGCTTCGGCCTCGCTGTTGCCGGCTTCGCCGAGCCAGTCGGTTGCGGAAATCCGCACCGAAATCGGCCGTTCATCGGGCCATGCTGTCCGGATCGCCCGAAACACCGCGAGCGGAAAACGGAGCCGATTCTCGATCGTGCCGCCATAACAATCCGTCCGCTTGTTCATCGCCGGTGTCAGGAAAGCCGAAAGCAGATAGCCGTGCGCGGCATGAAGCTCGATCATGTCGAAGCCGCAGGCAAGAGCTCGCTCCGTGGCAAGAACGAAATCTCCGATCACGCGCTCCATGTCTGCTTTGCCCATCTCGCGCGGCGTCTGGTTCAGGGGCGTCCATGGAACGGGTGAGGGTGCGATTAGCGGCCAGTTGCCGGCATCCAGCGGCTCGTCCTCCCCTTCCCAGGGAACCTTGGTCGATCCTTTCGGGCCGGCATGCCCAAGCTGGAGCGCAATCCGTGCATCGCTGTTTGTGTGTACGAAATCGACGATGCGCTTCCAGGCACGTTCGTGCTCGTCGGTATAGATGCCCGCGCAACCAGGCGTGATTCGGGCATCCGCCGAAACATCGGTCATTTCGGTCACGACGAGGGCCGCGCCCCCCTGCGCGCGGGCGCCGTAATGCACGAGATGAAAATCACCGGGCACGCCGTCTTTCGCGGAATACATCGACATCGGCGAAACAACGATGCGGTTGGACAAGGACATGCCACGCAGGCGCAGCGGCGCGAACATGGGCGGCCTTGGGCGCGTCGCTTCGACGCCTGCACGCCGCACGAACCAGGTTTCGAGACCCTCAAGCCATTTGCGATCGCGCAGGCGCAGATTTTCGTGGCTGATGCGCTGGCTGCGCGTCAGAAGAGAATACGCGAACTGGATCGGCTCGAGGCCGGTGTAGCGCGGCACATGCTCGAACCATTCGGTAGAATTCCGGGCGGCATTCTGCAACCGGATCACTTCCAGCCCGCGCGTGGCCTGGAAAGCGTCGAGCGCCTTCTCGGACAGGCCGTGATCGTGGATTGCCGACGCGAGGCCAATTGCATCTTCGAGCGCGAGCTTGGTGCCGGAGCCGACCGAGAAATGCGCAGAATGCGCCGCATCGCCGATCAGCACGATGTTGCCGCAGTGCCACCGCTCGCAGTTCAGGACCGGGAAATTCAACCAGGCCGAACCCCGCAGATGGCGTGCGTTGCACATCAGTCTGCAGCCGTTCAGATAGGGCGCAAACAGCTTTTCGCAAATTGCGATTGCCTCATCCGTGCTCGCATGTTCGAAGCCGAGACCGCGCCAGGTGGATTCTCTGCATTCCACGATGAACGTCGATGTTTGGGGCTCGAACCGGTAGGCGTGGGCCCAAATCCATCCATGCTCGGTTTCAAGAAAAATGAACGTGAAGGCGTCGAAGGTCTGTTCGGTGCCGAGCCAGATGAACTTGTTCGCCCGCCGCTGGATGCTCGGCCGGAACACGCCGGCATGAGCCGTTCGCGCCGCGCTGTTGATGCCATCGCTCGCGACGATCAGGTCGGCGTCGGCAAAATCAGCGGCGCCGGCCTCGCATTCGAAGCGCAGCTGGACATCGAGCGAGCGGCAACGCTCCTGCAGAATGTTGAGCAGGTGCATGCGGCCGATTCCGGAAAACCCGTGGCCGCCGGAACGGATTCTCTGGCCCCGGAAATGGATTTCCACGTCGTCCCAGTGCGCCAGCGCTTCACCGATCGTCGCGGCGCTCTCCGGATCGGCTTCGCCCAGAACGTCCATGGTCTGGTCCGAGAACACGACACCCCATCCGAAGGTATCGTCGGGTCTGTTTCGCTCGACGACCAGTATCTCGTGACGCCGGTCGAGCCGCTTGAGCGCAATTGCGAAATAAAGGCCCGCCGGGCCGCCGCCGAGGCAAACCGCTCTCACACGAATCTGGCTCCTGCCATTCCCGCCCTATCTAAGGTTCAAAGCGTGCCCGGGTAAAGCGCGCCGCTTGACGCTGCGCTCCGCCGTTGGTTTCGTGGCCTGCCGGCCTCTCGGAGATCGCCCATGAAACCGCTTTTCGTCCAGATCAAGTGCGAACTAGGACACACCTACCGCGTCGCCGAACTGCTGATCGACACGGTGGAAGAGACTGCGGAAATATATTCGGTGACCGGCGCCTTCGACCTTCTCGCCAAATTCCACCTCGGAAACGAACAGAGCTTCGGCGAATTCGTCAACTTCAAGCTCCATGCAGTACCCGGAATCCGCGATACGTTTTCGCTGGTGGCTTTCCGAATGTTCTGCGTGCCCAATCCGGACAACGAGGGAATGGACGAGACGGATTTTCGCGAACTGGCGGCTCGGCGCAAGGAATCGCCGCGAGAGTGAAATCGTGCAAGACGGTGATTTGCCTGTGGCAGCGCCGCCTCTGCGGGCCATCTGAGGCAAATGGCCTCCAAATCAGACCGCCATCACGAATTCCCCTAAAATCCGATCGAACGCGGCCGGATTTTCGAGATTGGCGAGGTGACCGACGCCGGGAACGATTTCGAAACGCGCACCCGCGATCTGTCGTGCCATGGTCCGCACGACAGCCGGCGTCATCGTTCGATCTTCGCCGCCCGCGATCACAAGCGTCGGCAGGCTGATCTTCGGCACGATGGCCGTGCCGTCGAAAGACAGAATGCAGCGCATCGCGTCGCGATAAACCGCCGGCGGGACGGAACTGATCGACTCGATCGCTGCGGTCCGCACCCATTCCGGAGCTCTCGGCGCGAGCAGCTGATCGAGCAGGCTTTCTGCCATGTCTCGCATGGTTCTTCCGCGATCGATTGGGCCGATTCGGCGCTCCATGAATTCGCGCGCGCGCGCCTCGGCGGCTTCGGCAGCTTCGGGTGTTTCGGGTCGGGAAAGCCCCGGACTCGTTGCGTAAAGGCAAAGGCTCGCAATCCTGCCGGCGCGATGCCGGACGAATTCCTGCGCCACCATTCCCCCCATGGAGTGACCGACCAGATGAACCCGGCCCGACGGCAAAGTGTCGAGGAGCGCCTCGAGCGCCTCGGCTAGCGCGGGAAAGGTCAGCTTGGGCAATGGCGACGAGCCGCCGTAACCGGGCATGTTCCAGGCAACTACGGTGTAGCGATCGGCAAACGCGTCGAGCTGGGGCTGCCAGACTTTCGCGCAGCCGCCAATGCCATGCAGAAGCACAAGCATCTCCTCGCCTGTTCCCGCTGTCACACAACTCGGCACTTGCATGAGACGGCTCCTTTCCTAAGGCCCCGGAAGCAGCCTCTCGAACACGGCGCGCGCGCGCGCCTGGGCTTCCGCAAGGCCGTCTTCCAAACGGGAAAAATCATCCGTTCCGCCCGCCCGTACGAGCAATGCCTTCATACCGCGCGTCGCCCCGTCGGGATCAAACCTCCCGGCGGAGGATATCCGAAGGATGTTCAGCAGGGCGAGTTGCAATGTCGCCGCCCGCGCGAGCACGTCGGCGTCTCCTTTCTCCAGACAGCCGGCCAACGCGAGACGCTCCAGCGCCGACACGGTGTTCGGATCGAGCACGGCCGCGCTCTGCGGCGCGAACCGCAGTTGCAAGTACTGACAGACGAATTCGATATCGACGAGACCTCCGTTCGCATATTTGAGATCCCAGTTTCCCTGGGCCGGATTTTGAGCCGCAAGCCGGTCGCGCATTTCGCGCGTCTCGCGGACAAGCCTTTCGGGATCGGTCTCGCGCGTAAGCGCGCCGCGGATGACAGCTTCTGTTTTCCGCCGCAACTCCTCCTGACCCGCAACCACTCGCGCCCGTGTCAGCGCCAGCCGTTCCCAGGTCCATGCATCCTGCGCATGGTAGCGCTGCAAAGATTGGATGCTCACCGCCACCGGGCCCTTGTTGCCGGTCGGCCGCAGCCGCATGTCCACCTCGTAAAGGCGACCCTCGGCCGTGGCGGTCGTCAGCGCTCCAATCAGCCGCTGCGCCAGCCGTCCATAATAGACCATGGGTGGCGGCGGCTTGGTGCCGTTCGAGAGTTCTGTTTCCTGCGGAGCATCGTATACGAAAATCAGGTCGATATCGGAGGCCGCGGTCATCTCCCCTCCGCCAAGGCGTCCGAGCGCTACAACGCAGAAGACGCCGCCCTTCACGAGCCCGGCCGAACTTGCTAACTCGCGTTCCGTTTCGGCGAGCAGAGCCGCGATGATACATTCCGCAATGTTCGTGAATGCGAGGCCCGCATGCTCCGGTGTCGCTCTGCCGGCGATAAGTTGGGCGCCCACGCGGAACGACTGTTCCTTCGCGAACCGGCGCGTGGAATCGAGAACCGTTTCATAGTCCGTGGCAACAGCGAGTTGTGCACTTAGGATGCGCGCGAATTCGCCGCCGGATGGAAGCTCCGCGAGGAAGCTGCGGTCGAGTACCGCTTCCAGCATGGTGGGCGCGCGGGCAAGGTCGTCGGCAAGGTGGGGCGCCGAACCGGCAATCGAGGCGAGAAGACTTAACAGCTCCGGATTGGCGAGCAACAGCGAGAATAGCTGGACGCCGGCAGGAACATTCGAAACAAAACGGTCGAACTGGGCGAATGCGGAATCGGGATCAGCCGTGGCCGCAAGCGCATCGAGGAGCGCGGGCATGAGCCGCGTCAGAAGTTCGCGCGCGCGCGCGCTTCGTGTTGCCCGTATTCGGCCGTGGTGCCAGCCGCGAACGGCCGCCGAAATATGCGCTGCATCGCGAAACCCCATCGATCCCAGCGTATCGAGCGTTTCCGGATCGTCATCGACCCCTGTGAATGCGAGACTTCTTCCGGCGCTTCCGAGGGAGGGGGCGCGCTCGAACAGACCATCGTAGTGGCGCTGTACAATGCGCAGCCGATGCAGAAGGCCATCAACGAAGCGCTGTGTATCGGGATAACCGGAAAAGCACGCGATATGTGCAAGCCCGGCTTCGCTGCGCGGCAGGGTGTGTGTCTGTTCGTCTTCGACCATTTGCAATCGGTGCTCCAGCTGCCGCAGATAACAGTAGGCATCCGAAAGTTCGGTACACGCAGAATCGGAAACGAGCCCGCGCGAGCGCAGTGCTTGAAGAGCATCCAGCGTCCCTGGCTGACGCAGTGTCGGATCGCGGCCGCCGAGGATCAGCTGTTGGGTTTGGACGAAGAATTCGATTTCACGGATGCCGCCGCGGCCGAGCTTGACGTTGTGACCGGCCGCTGCAATCGCGCCATGGCCCCCGTGGGCATGGATTTGGCGCTTGATCGAATGAATGTCGTCGATTGCCGCGAAATCCAGGTTGCGCCGCCAGACGAATGGTTCGAGTCGTTTCAGGAAGGATGCGGCAGCCGCACGGTCTCCCGCGCAGGGGCGAGCCTTGATGAAGGCGGCGCGTTCCCAGTTCTGCCCCATTTCCTCGTAATAGCGCTCCGCCGCGTCTGTGGAGATCGCAATCTGCGTTGCGCCTGCATCGGGTCTCAGCCGCAGGTCCACGCGGAAGACGTAACCGTCCGCCGTCGTCTCGCCGAGAAGTTTGACCATTTGCCTGACCTGGTCGACGGCTGCGCCGCGCGGTTCGCCTTTCTTCCGATAGGAGAACCGATCTGTGTCGAAGAATGCGACCAGATCGACATCGCTCGAGTAGTTCAATTCGAAAGCGCCCGCCTTTCCCATCGCAAGCACGATGAGACCGGACTCGGACTCGAGCACTTCCGGCGGGCAATCGGACGTGCCGGCGACGTTCGCCGCGTCGCCCAAAATCGAGCGCAGTGCGCCTCCTATGCTTGCATCCGCAAACCGCGTCAGCGCAACTGTGACGGCGATAACGTCCCACAGTCCCGCAAGATCGGCAAAGGCAACAGCCAGGTGCGCGCGTCGCTTGGCGCTGCGAAGGACCGCCATCCTTGAGGACAATGTGCCGACCTCGTGCAGGCGCGTGGCCTCGCGCACTGCAGAATCGAGGATTGCGTCAGGTCCGTCTTCCCAGATTGCGCGCAATCCTTCGCGCTCTCGCAAAGCAAGACGGCAAAGGTAGGGGCTGTTCCCAAATGCGGCGGCGAGTACCTCCCGCGCCTTGGCCGGACTAACGGCGATCGTTTGGCCGAGTGCCTCGAACGTCCGCTCGGCGCGGGCCGCATCGAACACCCGCGGCAGCGGACCCTTCTGTTCGAATCCGCGACGCGTGCAATTCCACTCGTCTGCGATTCCCAAGTTATTTCCCCGCCGCCACGCTCTGATGGGTAATCTGGGCGGGCACGGTCGCACGCCGGCCCGATGTATGGAACAGAAGCGTTGCTTTCAGGCCGGGGCGATTGTCCGAAAGCGCGAGCTTCGCATCGTGCAGTCGCGCGACTGCAGCCACAAGGCTCAGACCCAGACCGGTCCCGGGTGAATGGCGGCTCGCTTCGAGCCGCACAAAGCGTTCGAGCACGCGCGCTTGATCCTCAGGCGGAATTCCGGGGCCCGAATCGGCGACCTGAAGTGCGACGCCCGAGGGCGTGTGGTCCAGCGAGACGGTCACCAGGCCGCCCGGTGGTGTGTACTTAATGGCGTTGTCGAGCAGATTGGCGAGAGCCTGACTGACCAGACTCTGGTTGCACGCGACAATGGCCGATCCGCTCGGCAGGATTGCCAGCGACACTCCCTTTTCATCGGCGAGCGGTGCGTAGAGCTCGCCCACGCCTTCCACGATGCGGCGCAAGTCGACGGGCTCCATCGCCTCCCGCGCAACTCCGGCCTCCGCTTCCGCGATCAAAAGGAGCGCGTTGAACGTGCCGATCAGGCGATCCGTCTCTCCTACCGCGGCTTCGATTTCGGCGCTTGCTGCACTGCTCGGGTCCATGGTGTGGAGAGTGCCCTCAAGACGGTTGCGCAGGCGGTTGAGTGGTGTGCGCAGATCGTGGGCGATGGAATCGGTGACTTCGCGCATGCCGCGCATGAGACGTTCTGTACGTTCGAGCATGCGGTTGAGATTGACGGCAAGCGTATCAAACTCATCGCCGCTGCGGCCGAGCGGCAAACGCCGGGAAAGGTCGCCCGCCATGATTTCGCGGCTGGTCCGGTTGATGAGATCGAGACGCGTCAGGAAATTGCGACTGATGAGAATCCCGCCGAGAAGCCCGAGCAGGATCATCAGGAGCAGGCTCCAGGGCAGCATGGTGGTGAACAGTCGTTCGGTCTGGTAGCGTTCCGCGATGTCGCGCGCGACGAGAAGAAGGAACCCGCCGGTGAGCGTGAACTCGCGCCCCCGCGCCCGCCGCTCCTCGCTACGGCCCCCGATGCGGCGGTCGTAGTCGAATTCGACCGTATTCCCGCCGAGCCTGGTGAGATGGGGCCAGGAATCCAGATTGCCCACGATGGGGCGCTTGTCGGAATCGGCGAGCAGGTAAAGGGTGCCTTCGCCGTGCGCGGATCGGCTGACTATCGCGTCCGTCAGCCCCGCGAGCCCGAACCGCTGATATCGCTCGGCGAGGCCGGAAATGTCGGAGTCGACAACCTGGTCGGTCTGCGCGTTTAGCGCACGCGCGGTGTTCCAGTATGTGAAGCCGACAATGGCGACGGCCGAGATGGCAAAGATGGCAAGATAAAGAGCGACAATCCGAAACGCGAGAGTGCGAAGGATCCTAGGCGCGCGCACGGATCATGTAACCCGCGCCGCGGACGGTGTGCAGCAGCGGAGCTTCGAATCCTTTATCGATCTTTGCCCGGAGGCGCGAGATGTGCACATCGATCACGTTCGTCTGTGGGTCGAAATGATACTCCCAAACACTTTCGAGAAGCATGGTACGGGTGACCACCTGGCCGGCATGCCGCATCAGGTATTCGAGCAGGCGGAACTCGCGTGGCTGAAGGTCGATGGCCGAGCCGTTGCGCTTTGCCGTCCGGGTCAGAAGATCCAGTTCAAGGTCGCCGACCTGCAACTGCGTCTTCACCGAAGCGGGATGGCGCCGGCGCATCAAAGCGTCGATCCGCGCCAGAAGCTCCGCGAACGCATAGGGTTTGGTCAGATAGTCGTCGCCGCCGGCCTTCAGCCCCTTTACGCGTTCGTCAATTTCCGACAGCGCGCTCAGGATGAGCACGGGCATCGTATTGCCGTGTTCGCGGATTTCGGCGACCAACTTCAATCCGTCAAGTCCAGGCAGCATCCTGTCGACGATTGCGATGTCGTATTGCCGCGATAATGCGAGCGTGAGGCCCACTTCGCCGTCCGCCGCATCGTCTACCACGTGCCCGGCTTCCCGCAGGCCGTTCACAAGGTAGCGCTGGGCCTCGAGGTCATCTTCCACCACAAGAATACGCATTGCTAGACTCCTATCGCCCGATGCGGAGATCAGGGTCCGCGCCGGCAGCGGCAACGGGGGGGATGGGGCCGCCACCGCCGGCGCGGGGGCCGGACGCCGCCGGCCGAAGCCAGCGCCGTCCGGTACTCGACAATCGGGCTATGCAATCTTGAGCGCCACGAAGCGCTGTCCGTTGTTTCCATCAATGAGCATGAGCACACTCTTGCGACCGGTTGCGTGCGCGCCCGCAATCTGCGCCTTAATGTCCCGCGGCGTGTGAACGGTCTTGTTCCCGACCGATACGACCACATCGCCGGGCTGAATTCCCTTGTCGGCGGCATCGCTGTCGGGATCGACCCGGGTGATCAGAACGCCATTGACATGGTCGTCGAGGTTGTAGTTGTGCCGCACTTCGGGTGTCACGGCCGTCAGCCCAAGCCCCATTGCTTCGCCCGTGCTCGCCACCATGCTGCTGTTCTGCTCGGGACCGGAATTCGAAGCGAGATGCTCCTCCTTCCGTGCGCCGATCGTGGCGGTCAGGGTCTTATGCGAGCCGCCGCGCATGATCGAAAAAGCCGCCTTCATTCCGGCGGGAAGAGCCGCGACGCGTCGCGTCAGATCGCGCGAGTCCTCCACCGATTTTCCGTTGATGGCGAGTACGACGTCACCCGGACGAAACCCGGCCTTGGATGCCGGGCCGCCGCCCACCACTGAAGCAACAATCGCGCCCTTGACGTCGCGCGACCCCAGCGATTGGGCAATTTCCGGCGTCACGTTCTGGATCTGAACGCCGAGATAACCGCGGGCCACACGGCCGTGCGCTTCCAGCTGCGCCACCACGTCATGGATGGTGGATGAGGGGATTGCGAAGCCGATGCCGACACTGCCGCCGGATGGCGAATAGATCATCGAGTTCATGCCGATGACCTTGCCCTGGAGATCGAATGTAGGGCCACCGGAATTTCCGCGGTTGATCGGCGCATCGATCTGCAGATAGTCCGTGTACGGACCGTTACCCACATCGCGACCGATCGAGGAAATGATCCCTGCAGTGACGGTGTTGCTGAGACCGAAGGGATTTCCGACCGCGATCACCCAATCTCCGACACGCACTGTGCGGTCGTCGCCGAATTCGACACTCGGCAGCGGCTTGTTGCTCTTGATCTTCAGGAGTGCGATGTCCGTCGCTTCATCCGCTCCGAGCAGTTTGGCCGTGAACTCCCGGCCGTCCGGCAGCTTCACCGTGATTTTGCGTCCGTTCGCCACGACGTGATTGTTGGTCACGATGTAGCCGGACTTGTCGATGATGAAGCCCGATCCCATCGCCACGGCCCTGTGCGGCACCGAAAACTGACGGCCGCCTTCGCCAAATTGATTGAAGAAATCGCGAAATGGCTCCGGCAAGTCCTCCGGGTTGAAGTTCTGCACCGGCCTCATCTGCTGTTCGACCGTAACGGTCACCACCGCGGGGCTGACCCGCTCGACCAGATCGGCGAAGCTGAACGGGGCTCCGTTTTCAAGCATGCGGGGCGGGGAAAAGTGTGGCGGGGAAACCCGCGGAGCGGCGCGATTGACGGGAGACGGATGAGCCGGCGCGGCAGCCGTTGCCAAGTGGACGCCCCCGGAAGCCGGCGTGGTGACCGCAAGTCCCAGAAGCGCAAGCGCGCAGGCAGAACCTGCCGCAAGCAGTGTTTGTCGCATAGTTCCATACCGCAGCCGTTGAAGAGCTTTCATCCTTTTTTCCTTCCTGAACGATGGCCGCGCCGCCACCCGATGGCCTCCGACAGGGCTACGCCTGTCCTATTACCAGTTTCTTTCTGCAATGTTAAACGTCCGACACCTGCTGAACCACAACGCTTCTAGCGCGTAGCCATATGCCCTGATCGGTGATCACCCGGACATTTCGGTCCGGGAATTCCTCTGCGCGCGATAAATCGCTGCAGCGGCAACCGCGCCTCCGATCATCAAGACGACCAGAGGGCCGAACCAGAGAAGATATGTCTCCGGCGCCAGCGGCGGCTTCATTAATACGAAATCGCCATACCTTGCAACTAGATAGTTTTCGATCTGGCTGTCGCTGTCTCCCTTTGCGATCATTGCGCGTATCAGACGCCGCAGGTCCGCAGCCAAAGGCGCATTGGACTCGTCAAGCGACTCGCCTTGACAGACGACGCAGCGGAGTTCGCGCTGTAAGGCAACCGCGCGAGCCTCTTGACGAGGATCCGACAACCGCTCGGGAGCAATCTGGGCCGCCGCGCAGGTGGCGAAGTTCAGCAATACGAACAGACAAAGTGCCGCGGACCAATGTTTCATTCGGCGGCCGCCAGAACGGAGCGAACAATTCTCAATCTTAAGCGACCTATGAGGCTCGCCAACCCTCCGGCCGCCATCAGACCGCCGCCCAGCCAGATGAACGGCGCAAGCGGATTGAGAAACGCGCGAATCACCCAGCGCCCCTGTCCACGGCTGTCGCCGAGCGCAACGTAGAGATCGGAAAGGCCGGTCGTTCGAATTGCCGTCTTGCTCACAGCCTGAGCTTCGACAGGATAAAGGCGCAATTCAGGTGCAAGTGTCGCGAGGAACCGGCCATTACGGGTTACGCGAATCTCTGCCCGGTTTGCCGTGTAATTCGGGCCCTTCACGCTTGCGACACCATCGAAGTGGAGCGCATAACCGCCGACCTTCAACGTTTGCCCCGGTCCAAGGACATCGATGGCTTCACTCTTGAGGCATGTCGTGCCGACGATTCCGAGCAGGGTCACGGCCAAGCCGGCATGGGCGAAAGCAGAAGCGAAGGCGCTCACGGAAAGCGCGCGCGTCCGGAATTTCTCGCGCAGGTCGAGTACGCTCGCGATCAGGATCCAGGCGGCAACCGCCGCAGCCGCTCCAACAGCCAGTGAGTCCGGCGTCACGAGTGCAAGAGTGGCTGTGCCGGCAAGAGCCGCTGCACCAAGACCGGGCGCCAGGACACGCAGAGCGGACAGCCACTCGGCGCGGCGCCAGGCGAGCCGGGGGCCGAAGGGCGCGAGAATCAGGAGAACGACAGAAAGTGGGACAAATGTAATCGCGTAATAGGGAGGGCCGACCGAAATCCGTGTGCCAGTCACGGCTTCAAGGAAAAGCGGATAGAGCGTTCCGAGGAAAACGGTCGCCGCGGCGGCCGTCAACAACACGTTGTTGAGGAGCAGCGCAGACTCCCGGCTTATTGCCGCAAACGAATTGCCGCTTTCAATTCGCGGTGCGCGCCAGGCAAAAAGCGCGAGGGCTCCGCCGATCGCCGCAAACAGAATGCACAGAATGAATTTGCCGCGCTCGGGATCGTTCGCAAAACTGTGGACCGACGTCAGTACGCCTGAGCGGACCAGAAATGTGCCGACGAGACTTAGCGAAAACGCGCCGATCGCGAGCAGAATGGTCCAGCTGCGGAACGCGCCGGTGCGCTCTGTTGCGAGCGACGAATGAAGGAGGGCTGTGGCGATGAGCCACGGCATCAGCGAGGCATTCTCCACCGGATCCCAGAACCAGAATCCGCCCCAGCCCAGAACATAATAGGCCCACCAGCTGCCAAGCGTGATTCCCAGCGTCAGCGCGCACCAGGCTACGAGCAAGAACGGACGCGCAGCGCGCGCCCAGCCGCCATCCGTATCGCCAATGAGAAGGGCGGCAGCGGCATAGGCAAACGTCGCCGACAGGCCGACATAGCCGAGGTAAAGCATGGGCGGGTGGAACGAGAGTCCCGGATCCTGCAGCAGCGGATTCAGTCCCGCACCTTCGATCGGAGGAGGATCGAGCCGCAGGAACGGATTCGAGGCGAACAGGATATAGAGAAGGAACGCCGTGGCGAGCAGTCCTTCGATCCCGATCGCCGCGGCGGAAAGACGCCTGCCGCCGCGGTGCAGGAAAACGGTGAGAACCGTATAGGCGGCGAGCACCAGCAACCACAGCAGCATCGAGCCTTCATGGTTTCCCCACACACCCGTTATTTTGTAGAAAAGGGGCTTTAGCGTGTGCGAATTCTGCGCGACATCGAGAATGCTGAAATCGGATGTAACAAAGCCGATTTCGAGCGCGGCAAAAGCGACGCAAGCAAAAACCGCAAATCCAAGTGCCGCACTGGACGCAATGCGTTCCGAAAGGATCGAGCGGGTAAGCCCGGCGGCTATTCCGGCGACGGACTGCACCAAGGCGAGTGCGAGCGCGAGACAAAGTGCGAGTTGGCCGATTTCGCCAGTCACGAACGATGCTCCTTCCAGCGGCCGGCGCGCTTCAACGCATCGACCACATCGGGTGGCATGTAGCGCTCGTCATGTTTGGCAAGCACCTCGCTCGCATCGAAGGTACCGCTCGATTCGAGTTCGCCCGCAGCGACCACGCCCTGTCCCTCGCGAAAAAGATCTGGAAGCACGCCCGTAAAGATCACAGGTACCTGGGCGCGTCCGTCGGTCACCACGAAGCGGACTTCGGCGCCCGGACCGCGCTTGAGACTGCCCCGCTTCACCAGTCCGCCGATGTGGAACGTTATGCCGGGTCTCACCGATTTCGTGGCGAGATCGCTGGGGCTGTAGAAATACAGCACGTTATCCTGGAGAGCGGCGATCACGAGCCCGGCTCCGCCAATGCTTGCGGCCACAAGCGCAGCCGCGAACCACAGCCGGCGCTGCTTTCGGCGATTCATTCACGTCCCGTCCCGGTTCAAGCTGTCATAAGCGCGCGGCCCCCGGTTCTGTCAATGCGGCGACGCGCGCAGAAAATTACCGGAAAGCCCCGTATCGTAAGCTATTCCCGCCGCCGTCAGCGTAACTCGGTGGGGCCAGTCGGCGCGCGCGAGCCCTTTGCGCTCCAGCGCGTGCCAGACCTTCTCGTTGTAAAGTCCACTCGTGTCCTTTGTTGCGATCACCGCATCTCCCACGTGAAAGTGGTTCCCGTGCGCCCCGGGAAACCTTTCAACCGTCATTTCGCCGGGACCTGGCCCCCTGCCGGCAGACTGCGGATCGCGGGCCAGTGCCTGGAGCACGGTCAACGTCCGCAATTGCAGCGGATTGAGCTTCAGCGGATTCTGTCTGGGCGGCATCGGGCTCGTTTGACACGAGACCCGCAGCACGTCGAGTCCCGCAGACCGGTTATGGACCCCGAGTTTTTACGGCGTGATCTCGAAGACGGTGCCGTAGCCGTACTTGCCGCCCTCATAGGCGGTGCCGAAGAAATGACCTTTGCCATCGGCGACGAGCCCGGCGGGTGGATTCGCGCCGTCCGTCGATTCCTTGAACTTGTGGAGGATTGCCTCTGTCCCGTCCGGCGCGATCTCGAACACGGTGCCGCACCCATCGGCGCCATTGCATGGGTAGGCTCCAGCACCATATTGAGTGGTGCCATACATGTTGCCCGCGATATCCGAAATCAGGCCCGCAGCGGGATTTCCCCCGTCGCTCCGTTCGCCTGCAAAGTAATGAAGCACCGCTTCGGTGCCGCCACGAGCAAGTTCGAATACGATGCCACAGCCCTCGTCTGCAGTGCACCCGGCGCGACCTCCACCGTTTGTGGTGCCGTACATGTTTCCATTGGTGCCGATTATCACGTTACCGAAAAGACGCTCACCGTCCTTGGGAGGTCCCTTGAATTTATACAACGGCGTTTTTGTGCCGTTCGGAGTGAGCTCGAAGACCGTTCCGCATCCGCTGAAGTCATCGCAGTTGATGTGAGCTCTACCCCCATAGCCCGTCGTGCCGTAGAAATTGCCAAACGGATCGACGACGAGGCCCGCAAACGGATCAAAACCGTCATGGCCTCCCCGGAAGGAGTACAATAAGGATTCCTTGCCGCTCGCCGCCAGCTTGTAAACGGCGCCATAACCGTACTTGCCGCACCCCCATGCCGTGCCGTAGAAATTGCCGTTGCTGTCGGCCACCATGGCGGCTTGCGCGTCGCAGCCGTCATTTGGTGATCCTGAGAACGTATGGATTACCGATTCATGTCCATGCGTATTTATTTCGAAGATCAACCCTTGGCCATAATTATCTCCGCCGTCGAAAGTAGTCCCCCACAAATTGCCCTTCTCGTCCATGACCAGGGCCTCGGGTGAGGCACCTGCGCTCCGTCCAGGAAATGTATAAAGCACGCTTTCCGCTCCGTTTGGAGCAACTTCGAACACCGTTCCGTATCCGTCGCCGCATGTGTCGCCCACTGTCGTGCCGTAAAGGTCGTTGCGTGCATCAATGATCAGGCTCCCGCTGGCCGGGTAACATCCATCCCCTGGACCGGAAAACGCATGAAGCACCTTGAAACTGCTGGCATGCGCCATCGAAATCGAAGCAAGAATCGTCAGTGCGAACACAGCCGCAGAATTGCGCGCGTCAACGCCACTGACTTGGACTATTGCCATGCTCCGTCCCTGCACAGCCGCTGCCTATGGGGCCAATTGTTTCTTTGTGGTGCCGTCGTATGCGTAGAGCGCGTTGCCACTCGCATAAACCACCCAACCGTAAGTGCTCGGGATCGTGGGGGCACTGCTATATTTTAGAAAATGGGCCTGGCTGAAACTCTGCGGCCATGGTCCATCGGCGTTGCCAAGCGTAGGACTCAAATTCGCGGTGTATGAACTGGGAACCGTGGCAGGTGGAGTCAAGGCACCCGTGCTCGGGAAGCCGAGCGGCGAGACCGCCTGCCCGGTCGAAGTCTGGTCGTCGACGACGGAGCCCGTGTATTGGCCGATATAGGCGTTGACGCCGATGACGACGCTCTGCGCGCTCGGCGAGAGCACGATGGCGCTGAGGCCGTGGTCCCCTGGGATATCGTCGCCGAACTGGTTCTGCCCGATCAGCACGTTCTTCGCCTTGCCGGTCGCGGACGGGTGGTCGGCGTCGACGTAGATATTGTATCGATTGGCCGCCGCCGCTCTGCTGAAGCGGCAGCCCATGATATTGACGACATTCGCGTTGCGCAAATGGATGTCGTAGGCGGTCCCGTAATTGCAATCGCCGCAGACATTGACGCCGTTCCCCGCATTGTAGAATTCGCAGCCGTGGATCTGCCATTTGAAGATGTCGGAGAGATCGAGCCCGACGTCGCGGAACTCGAAATAGCTGTCCTGGATCATGCCGACCGGACATTCGACCGAATTATAGTGTTCGTCGAGCTGCTGATGTATAAAGCAGGTTTTAACGCTGTCTATGTTGACGTTCGACACCATAAATCCCTGCGGGCCTGGCGTGCCGCGCTCTCGGCGTGATCTCGAACACCGTGCCGTAGCCGTATGCGCCGCCCTCGCTCGCCGTCCCATAGTAGTGGCCCGTGCCATCACCGACGAGGCCGGCTTGCGGTAGCGCGCCATTCTTGGCGTCGTTCTTGGAGAAGGAATAAAGAATCGTTTCCGTGCCGTCCGGCGCTAACTCGAAAACCGTGCCGCAACCATATGCCGGGTCATATGGGCAGTAGCCGCCGCCGTTTAAGGTTGTGCCAAAGAGATTGCCTGCGCCGTCCTCGATCACTCCGGCAGGTGGGTTGAAACCGTCTGCATGTTTTTCGGAGAAGAAATGAAGCACGGTTTCACTGCCGTCGGGAGCGACCTCGAATGCCACTCCGCAGCCGAGATTTCCGTTGCAGCCTGGCTTACCGCCAACAAAAGTGGTACCGAACAGGTCTCCCGATGCATTCCTGATCACGCCGATAGGCCCGCTTCCATCATTTGGCGCGCCTTTGAACGAGTACAGCACATGGTAAATGCGCTGCGGGGTGAATTCAAACACGCCGCCATAACCATCGTCGCCACCGCCGGTCGTGCCATAAAGGTTGCCACTCGGGTCCATGACTATGTCCCCCGGTCCGTAGCCCTCGCGACCACGTTTGAAGGAACGCAGCAATGTTACGGTACCATCACGCGCGAGTTCGAAAATTGTCCCGTCGCTGTCCTTTCCTCCTCCCGCCGTGCCATAGAATGTGTCGTTAGCAACCTCGATCATGGGACCGTACGCGGTGCAGCCATCTTTTGGAGGTCCCGCGAAGTCATGCACCATCCGTTCGCGCCCATCTGCCTTGACTTCAAAAATGATGCCGCAGCCGATACTGCCTCCCCCCACCGTCGCTCCAAAGAGGTTGCCATTCTGGTCTATGGTCAGCGTGCCGGGCATTGCGCCACCTCGGCCGCAAGTGAAGGTGTAGATCGGAGTTTCCACGCGACGGCGAGACACCTCGAAAACGATTCCGCAGTCGGGGATGCCACCTAGAGCAGTCGTACCGTACAGATTACCTGCACGGTCGAGTACCAAACCTCCGACTGGTTCGGAGCCGGCCGGCCAGCCAGCGAAGGAATGAAGCAATCTGAAGGTCGCTGCATGCGCGGCAGTGAGATGCATAGCGACGACCGCTGCAAGTACGCACATTCCCAAAGCATGCAATGTATTGCGCATGAATGCACCTGTTTACGAAATTCCCGTTTGCGCGGAGGCAAGCCGCAGTGCGATGAGAGTCGGGCCGTAGCAATCGTCGATCCTCAAGTGGCAAGCGGGCAGATAGGCAGGCGATTCGTCCGAGCACTCACCTTGAACCTGAAGGCACATGTTCGTCGTTAACGCGTCCGGACCGTTCGGACCCGTGATGGCGACATCGGAGACGAGCAGGTTGCCGGCGCCCGTCAGGTCGAGGCCCGTGACGAAATACGAATACGCGACGCCACCAATCTGGTTGTCGTCGTTGCCGATTTCGACATGGCTGACGAGCGCTCCCCTGTGGTGTCCCGGCGAAGGGTCTTCACCCAAACCCCCACCCAGAAGGCCCGGGAAATTGGCCAGAATCGCGGTGCCGCAGCCTCTTCCCGCTGTGGTCGCTCCCGTCGCGATCACCGAGAATTCGCGCGCCTCGAAGCCCGACAGATTGTTGCTGAAGGTGATCGCGAAAGCACCGAGCGGCTTGATCGGATCGGTGACGAACGGGATCAGCAGCCGCGAGACGCGGGGGCCCTGGCCTGCGACCGAGAAATACAGCACCGGATCGTTTTCGGGATCGGTCTGCGTCAGCGTCGCAGCGTAACTCAGAATGTAATCGCGTGTCCCCAGTTTCAACGTCGCGCGCGTTACGAATGCCAGATACGCCAGCACCCGGCACATCGCCGGCGCACAGTTTCCGCCGGCCGATGGCGCGCCCGCGGCTTCAAGCGTCAGATAGTCGGGGTGGATCACCCACCAGTTGCCGTCGTTCTCGAAGGAAAGCTCATGCCCCGGGGGGGCGCCCGTGCCAAGATAGGGAATGTAAACCGCCGCAGAAACATCGCTGGAATCGTCGAACTGGTCGATAACCACCGCCGGCGTTCCTGGCGGTATGACGGCGCCGGAAGAACCCGCGGCAGCAAGGGTGGCGAAACAGATGCAGTCGCTCATCGTATTCTCCTGACCGGTTGACGTTTGGCGTGTTTACGCATGACGCAGCCCGGGAGCGTTACGCCCCGACCCCTTCGGGAAGCCTGGCAGCAGCGTCGCCGCGGCCAGACTTTACGCCGCCGCGCGCCGTGCGGGACGGCGCGCCGGCGATGAAGACGCAGTCGCGGACGAGCGGACCGGTGGCACCGGCGAGATCGATGGCGGTCTCGAACGCGGCGCCTTCGTCGCGCACGCCCAGGCTGGAAAGAACGGCGCTGCGGTGCCCCGGCGCCGCTTCGCCTGTCCGCGCGAAACGGGCGAGAATGGCCGTTCCGCGGCCGGAGTCTGCATCCCGCCTTCCCGTCGCAATCAGCGAAAAATCGCTGGCAAGAAATTCGGAGCAGTCGCTCGCGAAAGAGACAGAAAACGCCCCGCTTTCGGCGGACGGAACAACGAGCCGCGAAACCTTCCGGCCGCAGCCCTCAATCGCGAAGCTCAGAATGGGATCGCCGGCGCGTTGCACCAGTCGCACCGGGCTTGCGAGAACGTAATCGCGCGCGCCAAGCCGAAGCCGCGTGTGCCGCGTTGCCGCGAGATAGTCGAGCACATTGTTCATCGCTTGCGTGCAATCGGCAGCCACGTCCTCGGAGGCGCCGGCGGCTTCGAGCGACAGATGATCGGGACGGATCGTCCACCACCTGTCGCCGTTTCGCGCCTTGAGCGGATGCGCCGGTTCGTTGTTGCCGCAGCAAACATACACGGCCGCCGACCGTGCGCTCGCCGTATCGAAGCGCTCGATCAGGACATCACCGGTGTATTGCGCAAGGCTTGCGCTGCAAAACGCAGCCCGTGTGGCGAAAGAAGGCCTGTCGCTCATGACGTTTCCCCACTGATTCGCCGGATACCCTGCCCCCCCCCCCGCAGAAAAAATGCAAGTGAACTTTGTCGGATTCCTGTGGATAGTTGTTCGAACAGATACCGGATTCTTTATCTCTGGAATTGCGCCCTGTTTTCGACGTGACGAAAAAAGTTGACCACGGCTTCGTCATCGGGGTGCTCGGCGAAAGCAATTCTAGGTCCTGTTGACAAACTTAAGCCAGATTTTGATTGAAGCAAGTTGGATGAAACCGAGGAAACTGTCGACGGTCTTGTCGTAACGGGTGGCCACGCGCCGAGCATTCTTGAGTTTGTTGAAGAAGCGTTCGATCCGGTTGCGCAAAGCGTACAGCAGCGGATCCACCGGGCGCTGAACTTTGCGATTGGACTTTGTCGGAATGATTGGATCGGTTCCGTGGGACCAGGAATCCTCGCGGATGGCGTCGCTGTCGTAACCTTTGTCGCCCAGCAGGGCCTTGGGACGTGTGTCGTCTGCTTCCATCAACGCGTCGTACTGGGTCGAGTCGTGCGTTTCGCCTGACGTGACAACGAAGCAGAGCGGAAGCCCTTCTTCGTTGGTACGGGCGTGAATTTTGCTCGTAAAGCCGCCGCGCGAACGGCCAAGAGCTTCTTTTTGAGTCCCCCTTTTGCGCCGGC
>JBOHKH010000011.1:0-93128 GCA_050728995.1 Rhizomicrobium sp.
TTCTTCAACAAACTCAAGAACGCACGGCGCGTGGCTACCCGTTACGACAAGACCGTGGACAGTTTCCTCGGTTTCATCCAACTTGCTTCAATCAAAATCTGGCTTAAGTTTGTCAACAGGTCCTAATATTGCCGCTATATGCGTTAAAACCAACAAGCCCTCCGGCGTTGAACACCCTCGCAGTCACTCTTACGGCAGCCCCGGACTGGGAAATCCTTCCTTCATTGATGCCGACAAGGCCCCCCGTTGCGGGGCCCGATCGCCTCGTGTGACGCCCGCTTGCAACTGATCCTGTCGCGACGCACGACTGGAGGGTCCCAAAATTCTCGCCCGCCAATACCGCTCCGCCTTCGACATCGCCGAGGTCGGTGTGTGCCGGAACCGCGACATTGGCACTCGCAACAGCAATATTCCTCACCGTTCCGGTCCTTTCGATTTCCGCAAAAAGACCTTCAGTAAGGCCGCCGTACTGGTCTTGGCCAGGGCCATCGATGCTCAGATTGGAGACGGTGTTTCCAAGCCCCTCGAAGGTGCCCCCGAAAGTTCCGATCGGGGAGGAATGATACGTCCCGTCGCCGCTGGCGTCATAGCTGTTCGCAAGGGCGAAATCTCCGCCCGGATCAGAGAGGATGTCGCTGGCAAGAGTCTTGATATCGCCGGCGAGCGTATAGGCCACGCCGTCAATCGACAGAGTGCTCGCCAGATTGGCAAAGGTCACATTGCCCTTCGGGCCGAACTCAAATGTCCCCTTGCGGCTGCCGTCGTTCGTGACCACCGTCAGCCCGGCAAGACCGCTAATCGATATGGGCCGATCGACGGCGATCGATTTCTGAGCGTCCAGCGTCAGAACGCTGCCGCTCGACCAGGTGACCGGAGCTTTGATGGTGATATCCCTGGCTTGGATGTCTTCGCCCGTGGTCGTGACCTCGACACTGCCGGACGCGAGCAAGGTTTCGAGATCGCCTGCGTTGAGAACCGCCTTTGACGCGGTGGGAGCGCAGACGCCGTTAGCACACGTCATGTTCTGCGTCGCGTCCGACGAGATGATGACGGCAGCCTGCGCCGCCGGGGCAATCAGTGCAGCAACGATCAGCGCTGCGAACCGGCTGCCACGCCGAAGCGTATCGTGCAGAAGTTCGCAATCCATGTGATGGCCCTGCGATGGCGACTTAAGAATGCCACGCCGTCCGGCTTTTTGCGAAGCCATCGCGTGTGCACCATTCGCCTGTAGGACAGCGCCTCGGCGATGTGGATGCGCATGACGGTCTCGCTGCCCGCCAGATCGGCGATGGTGCGCGCGAGTTTCGGCACGCGATGGTAGCCGCGCGCGGTGAGCCGCATGGCGCCGGCCGCGTCGGGGAGGAGTTTCGCGCCTGCCGGTTCGGGCGCGGCCACCCGGTCGAGTAGCTCGCCTTCCGCTTGCGCATTGGTGCGCAGGCCGAGGCCCTCGTAGCGCCGGCTCTGCAGTACGCGCGCTTTCTCAACCCGTGCGGCAACGGCGGCGGTGCATTTCGGCGCGCGGCCGCAGGCCTGCCCGGGATCAGCGAGATAACCGCAGCGGCAAGGTACGGCGCGTGACGCAGCGCCGCGGGAACATTCGCAAATGAGGTACGTTTGCCAAGCGTCGGAGGGGGATCCGTCGCTCATGCCATCCATCCAGGCTACCGGCTGACGCATCCCCTCCCAAGGGGGAGGCAAAGCCTGCGTGTCCCAGCTGTTCGGCCCTCGTGCCAACACGATCGGACGTCTCGTCCTCGTGGGCATCCTCGCAGCGCCCGTCGCGGCACTCGGGCTGCACGTGTTGCTGATGAACTCCCCGTACATGACGGACCTGCACAACACGCCCGCGCAGCCGGTCCCGTTCAGCCACAAGCACCACGTGACGGAAGACGGAATCGACTGCCGCTACTGCCATTTCGACGTGGAGAAATCGGCCGTCGCCGGGGTTCCACCGACGCAGGTATGCATGTCGTGCCACGCCCACCTGTGGACCACCGCGGCGATGCTCGCGCCGGTGCGCGCGAGCTTCGCGCGCGGCGTGCCGCTTCGCTGGAACCGGGTGAACCGCCTGCCGGGCTATGTGTATTTCGATCACGCGATTCACATCGCGAAAGGGATCGGCTGCACCACCTGCCACGGTCCGGTCGGCCGCATGCCTCTGATGTATCAGGGGCGCCGGCTCACCATGGGCTGGTGTCTCGCCTGCCACCGCGATCCCGGCCGCTTCGTGCGCGCGCCGACCGCCATCTTTGCGACCGACTGGTCACCCGATGACGATCCTGCCACGATCCGCCACCGCCTCGCACAGTACCTGATCGACACGAGACATCTGACGGACTGTTCGACATGCCATCGCTGAACCGCCGGCGCGCCTTACAGATTCTTGCGAGTTCGGTCGCCGCCGGCATGGCGTCGTGCTCGCGCCCCACCGATGAAATCGTTCCCTACGTGAACATGCCCGAGCGCCTCGTTCCGGGCGAGCCGCTGAAATTTGCAACCGCCATGGCGCTCGCGGGCTACGGACGGGGCGTCATCGGCATCACCTACGAAGGAAGGCCCACCAAGCTCGAAGGCAATCCGCTGCATCCGGCAAGTCTCGGCGGCACCGACGTGTTCATGGAAGCCGATATCCTCGATCTCTACGATCCGGCACGCAGCAAGGCGCCGCGCGGCGCGTTTCCGGCCGAAGACTGGGGTCTGTTCGTGCAGGCCTTCGAGGCTGCGCGTGCACGCGCGGGCGCGGACGGCAAATTTGGCCTCCGGCTTCTCACCGGGCGAATCGTCTCGCCGACGTTCCTCGCGCAATGGCAGGCATTGGCGAAGCGGTTTCCGGCCGCGCGCTGGCACCGCTACGAGCCGATCGACGACGACAACGAGACCGAAGGACTGAAGGGCGCATTCGGCAAACCTCTCCTTGCGCGGCCCAGGCTTTCCGAGGCGGATGTCGTTCTGTGTCTGGGCGCCGATCCCCTGGGCCACGGGCCGGAACAGCCGGCGCTGGCGCGAAGCTTCGCAAGACGCCGCGTCCCCGAACAAGCGGACGGGATGCTCCGCCTTTATGTTTGCGAGAGCGCCTGGACGCTCACCGGTGCCAACGCCGATCACCGCCTGGCGCTCGCCCCCGCCGGCATCGGCGATTTCGCGCGCGCGGTCGCGGCGCGGCTCGGTGCCGCCGGAGCGGCGGCGCCGCCGCCCTTCGAAAAGCAAGCCGCGCTCGTCGCCAGCGATCTTCTTGCCCATCATGGCCGCGCGATCGTGCTCGCCGGGCGCGACGGACAGCCCGAACTGCACGCGCTTGCCGCATGGATGAACGCACGCCTCGCCGCGCCCGTCGATTACATCGCGCCCGTCGATCCCGTGACCGAGACCCACGCGGGCTCGCTCGCCGCGCTCGAACACGATCTCGATGCCGGTGTCGTCGACGCGCTTGTCGTCATCGATGCCAACCCCGCCTACGACCGCGGCGTGGATTTCGCCCATCGTATCGGACGCGCGCGTTTCACCGCGCACCTGGGATTGCACGACGACGAAACGGCGCGGGCCTGCCAGTGGCATCTGCCGATGTCGCATCTCCTCGAAACCTGGTCCGACATCCGCGCGCCCGACGGGACGGCATCGATCGTTCAGCCGCTCATCACACCGCTTTACGACACGCGCACGCCGCAGGCGCTGCTCGCAATGCTTGCCGGTGCGCGCACACCACGCGACTACGATCTCGTGCGTGAGAGATGGAATCGCGGCACCGGCGATTTCGAAGGGTGGTGGCGCGGCGTGCTGGAACAAGGCGTCATCGCCGGAACCGCGGCGCATCCCCTCGCCCTCGACACGCCCGCATTGCCGCGAATCAACCCTGCACGAGACGCGCGGCTCGCCCTTGTCGCAGCGCCCGATCCGTCGGTGTGGGACGGCCGCTACGCCAACAATGCGTGGCTCCAGGAATGCCCCAAGCCTCTCACAAAGGAAGTGTGGGGAAACGCCATCGAGATCGCGCCGGAAGATGCCGCCGCGTTCGGAGTTGCCGAAGGCGGATTTGCGCGGCTGGCCTGCGGTCCTGCGGCAGTCGAAGCGCCGGTGCGCGTCCGTAAAGGCCAGGCGAAAGGGGTGGTGGCCGTGCGTTTCGGCTATGGCCGCACCCACGCCGGCCCGATCGGCGAGGGCGTCGGCTTCGACGCCTGGGCGCTTTGGGCGCGCCGCGGCGATGCTGTCACGCTGGCGTCAGCGCAAGAGGGAACCTCCACGCATTCGACGTTCGGCCACGCGATCATCGATGAAGCGGACCACAAGCTGTTTCCGCGCCTGACGCTCGGGGAACTGGCGCGGCTTTCGCACCCAATCTCCAAAGCGCAATCGGCCAAGCCGACGCTCTTGGCGAAGCGCGCGCCCGATGACGGCTACGCCTGGGCGATGGCGATCGACAATGCCCTCTGCATCGGTTGCAACGCCTGCGTCGTCGCCTGCATGGCGGAGAACAATGTGCCGGTGGTCGGGCCCGACGAGATCGACCGCCATCGCGACATGCACTGGCTGCGCATCGACAGTTACACCGAGGCTGGCGCCGGCGGAGAGCGCATCGGGTTCGAGCCGGTGCCCTGCATGCAATGCGAGGATGCCCCCTGCGAGCCGGTGTGCCCCGTCGAAGCGTCCGTGCACGACACCGAAGGCCTGAACGTGCAGGTGTACAATCGCTGTATCGGCACACGCTTCTGCGAATCGAACTGTCCCTACAAGGTGCGCCGCTTCAACTGGTTCGAATATACGGGCACCCAGGCCTATGCCGACATGGGCGCCGGCATCGTGTCGGCGCAGCGCAATCCGGACGTCACCGTGCGCACCCGCGGCGTCATGGAAAAGTGCACCTATTGCGTCCAGCGCATCACGCGCGCGCGCCGCGAAGCCGAACGCGAGAAGCGGACGATCCGAGACGGCGAGGTGGTGACGGCCTGTCAGGCCGCGTGCCCCACGCGGGCGATCACGTTCGGAAATCTCGACGACCGCCGCGCGCACGTCGTGGCGCAGAAATCGCGCAAGCGGCATTTCACGCTGCTCGCCGATCTCGGCACGCGGCCGCGCACGACCTATCTCGCCCATGTCTCGAATCCCAATCCGCTGTGGGAGCCCCCTGCATGAGCGGGCTCGCCCGCTGGCTGGATACGGGCGCGGAGAGCTATGCGCGCATCAACGCGCTGGTGCTCGATCCGCTGATCGCCCGCAGAAGCTGGCGGGCCTGGCGGATCGCCACGGCGGTCGCGTTTCTTCTGACCCTCATGTTCGCGGTGACGATCGCGCTGGTCTTCGGTATCGGCATCGGCAAGCTGGGCTACAATTCGACAGTGGTGTGGGGATTCCCGCTCGCCAACTACGTCTGGTGGATCGGAGTCGGCAATGCGGGCACGCTGATCTCCGCCATGCTGCTCATCACGCGGCAGAAATGGCGTGCCTCGATCAACCGCTCCGCCGAAGCGATGACGCTGATGGCGGTTTCGATCGCCGGCCTGTTTCCGATCATCCATCTCGGCCGCCCGCTTTATTTCCTCTGGCTCCTGCCCTACCCCAATTCGATGGGGCTGTGGCCGCAATGGCGCAGCGCGCTGATCTGGGATTTCTGGGCGATCCTGAGCTATCTGCTGTTCTCGATCCTGTTCTGGTATGTGGGGCTCATTCCCGATCTCGCTGCAGCGCGCGATGCCGCGCGCACGCGGCCCGGCCGGCTCTTCTATGGCGCGCTTGCTTTCGGCTGGCGCAATTCCGCACGACACTGGCGCGTACACCAGCGCTGCTACTTCACCATGGCGGGTCTCGCGGTGCCGCTTGTCTGTTCGGTCCATTCCATCGTGGGTCTCGATTTTGCGGCGAGCCTGATGCCCGGCTGGGAAGAAGGCATCTTCCCGCCCTATTTCGTGGTGGGCGCGATGTTTTCCGGCTTCGCCGTCGTGGCCGTGCTGCTCGGCGGGCTCCGCTGGGGTTTCGGTTTCGCGCCGATCGTCACCGAAAAGCATTTCGACATGATCGCGCGCATGATGCTTCTGGGCGCTCTGGTGCTCGGTCTCACCTACCTCACCGAATGGTTCGCCGCCTGGTATGCGGGCGACGACGCGGAACGGCGTTTCACCATCTACGAAATGACCGGAACCTACGCGCCCATGTACTGGGCGATGATCTGCTGCAACGTGATCATTCCGCAGGCCTTCTGGCGAAGCGCGATCCGCCGCAATATTCCGCTCGTCATCGTCATCGCGGTGCTCGTCAATGTCGGCATGTGGCTCGAGCGCATCCTCATCGTCTGGAACACGCTGAGCCATGGCTACAGCCCGACCACGTGGGCAGCGTTTCTGCCCACGCTGATCGACTGGGCGATGCTGGCCGGCAGCCTCGGGTTCTTCGCCTTCATGTATCTTTGCTACGTGCGGTTCGTGCCGGCTTCGAGCATGTACGAGGTTCGCGAGCTTCTGCACGACCGCTGGCAGGAGCGGCACGCATGATCCTGCTCGCGAGCTTTGCCACGCCCGAGGCGCTTGTCGGCGCGATACGTAAGCTGCACGCCCGCGGTGTTGCGATCCTCGATGCCTACACGCCATTCCCGGTGAAAGCGCTCGACGAACTGCTGCCCGAGACCGATCGCGGGATGCGCGCGATCATGCTGCTCGCCGGCTTCGGCGCGGCGTTTGTCGCCTATTTCATCGAGTGGTGGACGGCCGTGGTGGCTTTTCCCTTCGACACCGGAAACCGCCCGCATCACAGCTGGCCGGTGTTCGTGCTGTTTCCCTTCGAGATCGGGATTCTGGCCGCTGCGGTTGCGGGCGTGATCGCGCTGTTCGCGAAAACCGGATTGCCGCGCTACCACGATGCAATCTTCGAAAGCGACCTGATTGGGCGCGCCAATGTCGATGCCTTTGTCCTGGCAGTCGCGGCGCCGGACGACAAGGCCGCGCGCGATGCGCTCTTCGCCTCACTGGCTTCGGGCGGAGCGCAGGCCGTTCGGGAGCTCGGGACATGAACCGCTGGGCCGCGCCGCTCTTGGCGCTGGCGCTCTTCGGCTGCGGCCAAAGCATGCGCGTGCAGCACCACGCGACCGCGAACGGCCAGACAGACGCCTGGGCGAGCGGCGCCGTCGCGCGTCCGCTGCCGGAAGGTGTGGTGGCGCAGGGCGATCGAGCGTACCGCGCGGCGGAACAAAATCCCCCGCACGCCACGCCTGCCCTGCTCGAACGCGGGCGCGAGCGTTACGGCATCTTCTGTTCGGAATGCCACGGCTACACCGGCGCCGGCGACGGCATGGTGGTGCGGCGCGGCTATCCGAAACCGCCATCCTTCGAAACCGCCGAAGCGCTGGGCGAATCGGCCGGACAGATTTACGGCGCGATCGCAAACGGCAAAGGCATCATGTTCTCGTATGCGGCTGAGATCGCGCCCGCCGACCGCTGGGCCATCGTCGCCTATATCCGCGCGCTCCAGCTGTCGCAGCAAGCGCGATCGCAGGGCAGCGCGGCGCCATGAGAACGCCGTGGCTTGCGCCCGTCCTCGCGCTGACCGGTCTCGGCATCATGATTGCGGGCTACATTTTCGTGCCGCGCGAAACGGCCGCGGGATGGCTGATTGCTTTCGATTTCTGCGCGGGAATCGTTCTGGGCAGCCTCGGACTTGCGCTGATCGGCCGGATCACCGGGGGAGCCTGGTACACGGCGCTCGCACCGGCTTCCGCTTCGGCGGCGCTGCTCGTTCCTGCGCTGCTCGTTACGATCGTTCCGGTTTTCGGCAGCGAAAGTCTGCTGTTTCACTGGAACGCGACCCCGCCGGGCGTCGGCGCGCTGTGGCTGAATGCGCCCGGTTACATCGCGCGCAGCGTGGCGCTGCTTGTTCTGCTTTCCGGATTGGCGGTCTTGCGCGGGCGCGGTTTCACCATGGCCGCCGCGGCGGGCGGACTCGTGCTCTATGCCTTTGCATGCAGCGTGTTCGCGGTCGACTGGGTCTACGCCATCCACGCAGGAACCATGTACACCGCCTTCGGCGCCTTTCTGGCCGTTTCCAGTCTGGCGACCGCGCTCGCCTTTGCGATTCTGCTGACGCCTGGACTGGCGCCCGGCACGGCAAACGATCTCGGCGGCATCTTGATCGCAATGGTTCTGGGTTCGCTCTATCTCGAATTCATGGACTTCATGATTGCCTGGTACGGCGACGTTCCCGCGCGCATCGCCTGGTACGCGACGCGGGCGACCTGGCCCTGGCCCGTGCTGCTGTGGGCCGCCTTGATTTTCGGCGCCTTCGGCCCGCTGTTCGTGTTGCTGGCAAGCCGGACACGCTTTGCGGCCCTTCCGCTGCGAAGTGTTGCAGGCGCAATTCTTCTCGGCTCGTTTGCTTACGAAGCCTGGCTCGTGGTGCCGGAATTCGGCTGGCCGGCACTCGGATTCGCGGGAGCCGGCGTGCTTCTCCTGGCTGCTCTCGGAGTCTCGTTCGTGCGGGTCCGTACACGGACGGTGGCTGCGGCATGAAGGCGGGCGGCACACCGCAATGGGGACGCCGGGGGATCGTTTCCGTCGTCGCCGGCTGGTGTGCGCTCGCTGTGCTCGCGGTCGCGATGCGGTTGAAGCGGTTTGCGCGGCTCGCAGCGGCCGCGCCGCCTCTCCAAACCGTCACAAGAACGCAGCCTCAAAAGCCGCAGGCACCGATCGCACCGGCCCTCTCCGCAAAAGTCCGCCGCGAATCCGGAGAGGTGAACGCGCGCTTCGTGTTCGCGATCGTGTTCGGCTGGTTCGTATTTCTTTTCATCGGCCTCGCCTTCCTGATGCACACGTACGAATCGACCCCTCCCTTCCCGAAGCCGCCGCCCGATTCGAGCTATCCGGCGCCACGGCTCGTCCTGCATCCGTTCGCGCTCGAGCCGCCCTATCTGGCCGCGCAGCAGCAGGCGCTGGCCACCGGTGCCATGCCGATCGCGCGCGCGATGGCCGAAATCGCCGCCCGCCCCGATCCCTATGCGCCGATTGGCACGGAGGACGTGCATGGACACTGAGCGTCCCGCCCGCCGGCGAGCCGTCTTTCCGTCTGCAATGCTCTTCGCGGCGATGCTTCTCTTCTGTTTTCCGGCGCAGGCCGGATTGACGCAGGCGCAACTGCGCAGCGTCGGCGTCTTCCCGCCTGCGAACGCGGCCGTTCCGCCGGCGTTGCTGTTTCACGACACAAACGGCAAGGCAGTGCGCCTCGGCGCGGCGTTCGGCGGCGCGCCGGCGGTTCTTCTGTTCTCGGATTTCGCCTGCAAGACCTTGTGCGGACCGATCCTGACCATGACATCGGTGGCGCTCGCGCAGAGCGGCCTCAAGCCCGGACGGGATTTTCGTCTTCTCGTCATCAGCCTCCGCGCGAACGCGACGGTTGCCGAGGCGCGCGCCTTCGTCCGTCCTCAGCTTGCGGCGAAGATCGCGGGCGCGACCCGCGTGCTGATCGGAAGTGCGCCCATGGTCGCGGCGGCCACGCAAGCGCTCGGCTACCACTATCTATACGATCCCGAACACGACCAGTTCGCTCACCCGACAGCCGCTTTCGTGCTGGGCGGATCGGGAAAGCTTGCAGCGGTGCTGAGCGCGCCTGGAATGCGCGCGATGGATGTGCGCCTTGCGCTTCTCAGCGCGGGCACCGGCGCAGCTGCGACATTCGCCGACCGGTTGCGCCTTCTCTGCTACTGCTACGATCCGGCGACCGGGATCTATAGCGCAGCCATCGGACGACTGGTCGATGCGGTAGCCGCGACCACGCTGCTCGCGCTCGCCGGCGGCATCTGGCTGCTGCGCCGGAAGGAAGTCCGAGGACGCGCATGAACCAGCTCTTCCCGTTTCCACCGGAAGCCTCGCTCGAGTCGCATGGCGTGGACATGCTCTATTTCGCGATGCTCGGCGTGTCGTTTGTCATTATCGTGATTGTGTTCGGTCTGATCGTGATCTTCGCCTGGCACTATCGGGCCGGGTCGCCGGCCGTGCGCAAGCGCCTGCCCGCGTTCTACTCGCACGAGGTGGAAATCGGCTGGACGCTCGCCACGCTGTTTGCGTTTCTCGGAATCTTCGGTTGGGCTGCCGCGGAGCGCCAGGTGCATTTTGCGCCGCCGGAAAACGCCCTGAGCATCCGGGTTGTCGCCAAACAGTGGATGTGGAAATTCGAGCATCCCTCCGGCGCGCGCGAGATCGACGAACTTCATCTGCCGGTGGGGACGCCCATACGCCTCAACATGACGTCGCAGGACGTGATCCACTCCTTCTATGTACCGGCGTTTCGCGAAAAACAGGATGTTCTGCCCGACCGCGTCGTGACGCTCTGGTTTACGCCGACCGAACTCGGCCGCTACCCTATCCGCTGCGCCGAATATTGCGGGACCAATCACTCGCTGATGGGTGGCGAAGTCGACGTGATCACGCCGGCCGCTTACGCAAGATGGTCGCAAAGAAATTCGGACCGCGGTCTGCCGGCCTCCGGCGCGCAGCGTTTCGCCGCACTCGGCTGCGCGGGATGTCACGAAGCCCGCAGCAACATTGCGCCGCGCCTCGACGGCCTGTTCGGCAGCCGCGTCGCGCTCGAGGGCAACCGCACGGTAGTGGCCGACGACGCGTATCTCGAGCGCTCCATCCTCGATCCGCGCGCCGACATCGTGAAAGGCTATCTGCCCGTCATGCCGACCTATCGCGGCGTTGCTTCGCCGGACGATGTATCGGCGCTCATCGCCTACATCAAATCGCTGCGCGCGGGAGAAAAGCCATGACGGATATCCCCATCGACGCGGTGCCGGAACGGCTTTCCGTTGTCCCGAGCTATCTCGAAGAGGGGCACACGCTCGCCTCGTGGCTGTTCACCACGGACCACAAGCGGATCGCCATCCTTTTCGCCACGAGCATCACCTTTTTCTTCTTCATCGGCGGCGCGGCTGCGACCCTGATGCGCCTCGAATTGGTGACGCCCTATGCCAATTTTCTTTCGCCCAACGAATATAACCGTCTCTTCACGCTGCACGGCGTGGTGATGGTCTGGTTCTTTCTCATTCCTTCGATCCCCACCGTCATGGGAAATTTCCTCGTTCCCATGATGATCGGCGCGCGCGACGTGGCGTTTCCCCGCCTCAACAACCTGTCGTGGTGGATATTCACACTCGGCGCGAGCTTCACCGTCTATTCGCTGATCGCGGGAGGGGTCGATACCGGCTGGACGTTTTACACGCCGTTCTCGACCATGTTTTCCAACAGTAGCGTCTTCGCGGCGGCGGCGGGCGTGTTCATCACCGGCTTCTCGACCATTGCCACGGGCGTGAACTTCATCACGACCATCCACACCGGGCGCACCCAAGGCATGACCTGGTTTCGGCTGCCGCTGTTCGTGTGGGCGATTTATGCGACTAGCGTGGTGATGGTGCTCGCCACGCCGGTGCTCGCTTCTGCGCTCCTGATGATCATGTGCGAGCGCATGCTGCATCTGCCGATCTTCAATCCCGACACCGGCGGCGATCCACTCCTGTTCCAGCACATCTTCTGGTTCTACAGCCACCCCGCGGTCTACATCATGGTTCTGCCGGCGATGGGCGTCGTCTCCGAGATCATCACCTGCTTCGCGCGCCGCAACATCTTCGGCTACCGCTTCATGGTCTATGCGATGATCGGCATCGCGGCCATCGGCTTCTTCGTCTGGGGGCACCACATGTTCGTGGCGGGCATGTCGAACTATGCAAGTTTGGTCTTTTCGTTTCTTTCCTTCATCGTGGCGGTGCCGTCGGCGATCAAGGTGTTCAACTGGACGGCGTCGCTCTATCGCGGACGCATCACCTTCGAAGCGCCGATGCTCTATGCGCTGGGCTTCGTCGGCCTCTTCACCATCGGCGGCCTGACGGGACTGTTCCTCGCGATGATTCCCATCGACGTGCACGTGACCGATACCTACTTCGTGGTCGCGCATTTCCATTACATCATGGTGGGCGGTTCGGTTTCCGCCTTCTTCGGCGGATTGCACTACTGGTGGCCGAAAGCGACGGGCCGCCTCTATCACGAAGGCGCAGCGAGGCTCGCGGCCATCATGATGTTCTTCGGCTTCAACTTCACCTTTTTCCCGCAGTTCATCATGGGATATGCGGGGATGCCGCGGCGTTACGAAGTCTATCCGCCGGTCTTCCAGATCTGGCACGTGATGTCGTCGGCCGGCGCCTCGGTTCTTGCCGTCGCCTATCTGATGCCGCTTTTCTATCTCGGCTGGTCGCTGTTTCACGGCGAGCGTTCACCGCCCAATCCCTGGCGGGCCACCGGCCTCGAATGGCGTACCCCGTCACCGCCGCCGAAGGAGAATTTTCTGGTGCCGCCGCGCGTGGAGCATGGTCCCTATTTCTATCACGCCGAACAGGATCCCGGCGATCTCGCCGAGATCGATACGGGCCGATGAGCGGGGCCTCGTTCGTCACGAAAAGAAGCTGGAGCGAGCCCGAGCAGGAGTTCCGGGCGAGCTTCGGCATCTGGGTGTTCCTGGCGACCGAACTCCTCTTCTTCGGCGCACTCTTCCTCGCCTATGCGGAACTGCGCTCGCAGAACTACGTGGCCTTCGCCGAGGCAGGCAAGCATGCGAGTTTCTTCTACGGCACGCTCAACACCTTCATCCTGATGACGTCGAGCCTCGCGATCGCCATCGCAGTCGGCGCGCAGGAGCGTGCGGACATCCGACTGGTGCGCTGGGCGCTCGCAGCGACACTTGTATTCGGACTAGGATTTCTCATCGTCAAAGGCCTCGAGTATCACGAGGACATCGAAGAGCATCTGATACCCGGCGCCGGATTTCCTTCGCGGATGCCGGCGGCGCAAATGTTCTTCGCGCTTTACTGGGTGATGACGGGGCTCCACGCGATCCACCTGACGGTGGGTCTCGGCGTGGTCGGGCGCGTCTGGCGCATCGCGCGCCGCTCCGAGCTCCCGGAGAACTTCCACCGCACGCTCGAAGTCAGCGCGCTCTACTGGCACCTGATCGACGTGTTCTGGGTGATGCTCTACCCGATCTTTTATCTCGTGGGACGTTCGACATGAGACGGGAGCGGCCCGACCGGCGCTGGATCTGGAAAGGTCCGTTCCCCGTATGGGTCGCCCTTTGTGTGCTTCTCGGGACGACCGGAACAATCGCCTGGCTGCCGCTCGGAATCGGCAACATGCTCATCTCGACCGCGATCGGCATGATCAAGGCCATCCTGATCGCGCTCTTTTTCATGCATCTCGTGCGCTCCAATGGAACGATCCGGCTGCTGAGCGTTGCGGGTCTCGTCTTTCTTTTCACGATGTTCCTGCTCACCTTCAGCGATTACGCGACGCGCCCGAACTGGTGGCATCCCGCCCCGGTACCGCCCGGCCACAGCAACCTCGAATTCCCCGCGCACGCGCTTCACCCGCCCTGAGCGCGGGTTGTGCCGCCACGCGGGCGGGACCAAAATCGCTCCTGATGTCGAACGGGCGGCCGATGGAGCAGGAAGTGGCGATGCAGCACGATCCCGAACTCGACCGGCTGCGCGAGAGCATCGACAATATCGACGCAGCGCTTGTCCACATCCTTGCGGAGCGCTTCAAATGCACCCGCGCGGTGGGCGAACTGAAGGCGCGGCGCGGACTTGCGCCGGCCGACCCGGCCCGCGAGGCCCAGCAGATCGCGCGGCTCCGGACACTCGCGCGCGACGCGAAGCTCGATCCGGATTTCGCGGAGAAATTCCTCGCTTTCATCGTTCAGGAAGTCATCCGGCATCACTTGGCGATCGACGGCGGCGGCGGGTGCCCATAATCCCTACTCATTCGCTAGAGATTTGAAATCCGCCCGCTCGCTCGCTATAAGGCGCCTTCTCAACCCGAGGAGCAGACCATGACCCTGAAAATCGGCGATACCGCACCCGATTTCGAAGCCGACACCACGGAAGGCCGCATCCGCTTTCACGAATGGCTGGGCGACGGTTGGGGCATTCTGTTCTCCCATCCCAAGGATTTCACGCCGGTCTGCACAACCGAGCTCGGCACCATGGCGCGCATGAAGCCGGAGTTCGACCGTCGCCACGTCAAGATCATCGGGCTGTCTGTCGACCCGGTGAGCGATCACACGAAATGGGCCGAGGATATCCGCGAGACGCAGGGCACGGCGCCCAACTATCCCCTGATCGGCGACGCCGACTACAAGGTGTCGAAGCTCTACGACATGCTGCCCGCCTCGACGAGCGGCGATCCCTCCAAGCGCACGCCGGCCGACAATCTCACCGTGCGCAATGTCTTCGTGGTCGGCCCCGACAAGAAACTCAAGCTGATCCTTGTCTATCCGATGGCGACCGGCCGCAACTTCGACGAGGTGCTGCGCGTCATCGATTCCCTGCAGCTCACCGCGAAACATAAGGTGGCGACGCCCGCCAACTGGAAGCCCGGCGAGGACGTGATCATCAGCGGCGCCGTCTCCGACGAAGAAGCGAAGAAGATGTGGCCCGAAGGCTGGAAAGCCCCGCGCCCGTATCTGCGCATCGCCCGCCAGCCGCGCGCGTAATCTCATCGCGCCGCTCTGCCCATCGTTCTCCCCTCGCGAGCGCCGGGAGCAAGCCTCGCGTTTCCGACTGTGCGGCGATTGCGTCGCGAAGCGGGCCGATTGATCGGGCGGCCGCGCCTTCGGCCTGTGGCAAGTGGCAATATCTATCCCGTCGCCGGTCCTCGCTGACCGCCGTCCGCTTCGTCATCGCACTCGCCGTTACGCGTACGTCCGCCACCTGAGGGGACGCCGGTTAAGATTTGCGGGGACGTTTCACGCGCGGCTTGCGCGACCACGTTCCGGCGAGCGCTTCGAGTTCGGCGCTGATGGCGTCGATGTCGAGATCATTCGGATCGAATGCTGCGCCGTGCCATTCCACGAATTCGGCACGGCGGGGATGTTTTCGATCCGCGAGGGCGTCGAGGAACTCCTCATACCCGGGAAATCCGCCGACGTCTTCGGGCGGACATCGGCCCCTGGCTTCGACAAGAACGGGATAGTCGATTTCGGGCAAGGCATCGCCGATGCGCTCGATTTTGATCGTGTGTTCCCAGCTGTCGCCGAAATCGTAGAGATAGTGGAGAGTCCTGGCGCCCGTGTCTTCAAGAACGTCGATGAGACGGGCTCTTGCGGCATCGAGCGGCCCGTCGCCCCAATCGTCCTCGAACTTGGGTCCCCATCCGGTATCGGAGACGCGGATCTCCCACAGATGCGAGTTCGTCCAGCCGAGCGCGGCTTGCAATGCGAGATGCAGACGATCGGGCCGGATCGCCACGGGCACGTCGATGCGGCGCAGAACCTGGGGCTTCACATCATCGAGCGTGATCTTGAGGCGGACGATAGCGGCCATGCCGGCAGTCTGCCCGAAGCGTCGCCGCCAAGAAACCACCTCGTCACCCCAGATGGATCTCCTTCTGCTGCGTTTCGCTCGCGCCGTCGTCGCGGCGCAGACGGGCGAATACGACCGTCGATACGGCGGTGAACAGGCCGAGTGCAAGAAAGGCGTGGTGCAGCCCGCGGATCATATCGACGTGCGAGGATCGCACTTCGGGGCGCACGAAGAACATGGTGGCAAGACCGGCGATGGCAACGCCGAAGCTGATCGAAAGCTGCTGGGACGTACTGGCGAGCGAGCTCGCTGCGCTGGCTTTGGCCGGCGCGACATCGGCATAGGCGAGCGTATTCATGCTCGTATATTGCATCGATGTCAGCGCGCCGTAGAAGAATGCCTGCAGCACGATCTGCCACACCGGCGTGCCGATGCCGATGACCGCGAAGAGCATCAGAAATATGCTCATGATCAGCGTGTTGCCGATCAGCACATTGCGGTAGCCATAGCGCTCCAGGAGCTGGCGGATGAAAATCTTGGTGCTCATCGCGGCGGCAGCCTGCGGCATGATGAGAAGGCCCGACTGCACCGGCGAGAATCCGAGCCCTAGCTGATAGAGTAGCGGCAGGAGAAACGGCACGCCGGCGATGCCGAGACGGGTGAGGAAGCCGCCCCCCACGGCCGCAGCGAAGGAGCGCAGACGAAACAGGCCGAGACGCAGCAGCGGCCATCGCGTGCGCCCGGCATGCACGCCGTAACCGAAAAGGAGCGCAATCGAGATGGCCAATAGCCCGACGATTTCCGCCGCGCTCAGCGTGTGCTCGCCGAAAACTTCGAGCACGTAGGAGAGAAGCGCGAGCCCGGCGCCGAACAGGATCAGCCCTTCCACGTCGAGCTGCCTGGTGCGCTCGCGGTAGTCCGGCAATTTCATCCACACGAGCACCAGCCCGACGAGACCGATAGGCAAGTTGAGAAAGAAGATTGCGCGCCAGTGAAGGTAGGTGACGATGAAACCTCCCGCAGTCGGGCCAAGCATCGGTCCGAGAAGCGACGGGAGAGCGACGAAGTTCATCGCCTGGATCAGATTCGATTTGGGAAAGGTGCGCACGAGGGTAAGGCGGCCCACCGGCACCATCATCGCGCCCCCGCAGCCCTGCAGCACCCGGCAGGCCACGAGCAGGTGGATGTTGCTCACCAACCCGCACAGGCACGAGCCCAGCGTGAAGATGCCGATGGCGGTTGCAAACACGCGCCTCGTGCCGAAGCGGTCCGCCACCCAGCCGCTGACCGGAATGAAAACGGCGAGACTTAACGTGTAGCTCGCGAGCACCGCCTTCATGCTGAGCGGCGTCGTGCCGATCGCCTTGGCCACGATGGGCACCGCCGTGTTCAGAATCGTGGTGTCGAGCGATTCCATGAAGAACGCGACCGCGACGAGCCACGGCAGCACGCGGCGGATCGCGGGCGTTACGACGGGTGAAGTCAGCGTGTCGCCTTGCAAGCGCTCTCCCGTGCGGCGGCGGCCCGCATTCCACCATTAAAGCCGTTTCGGCACGGTGGAATATAAAACCGGATGTCATGGCCCGCCAATGCGCGAGCCACGACACCTCGATCCCAAAGCCGTTACGGCGAAAGGCCCTCGGCCTTCAGCGCGTCGCGGACCCCGGGGCGAGCGCTTGCGCGCTCATACCAGGCCGCGAGCTTCGGGTAGGGCTCGAGATCCAGCCGCTGGCGATGCGCCCAGAAGAGCATCACATAGAGATAGGCGTCGGCGACGGTAAAGGATTCCCCGGTGAGATACGGCTTGTCGCCAAGCTCTTTCTCCACATGGGCAAAACGCTTGCCGATCTTTTCCCGCGCAGCGTTCTTTGTTTCTTCGGAACCGCCGGCGAACAACGGAACGAAGGCTTTGTGAATTTCGCCGTTAATGAAAGTGAGCCATTCCTGGAGCTTGTAGCGGGCGAAGCTGCCATTTGCCGGCGCGAGGCCGCTCGCGGGCTTCTGGTCCGCGAGATACTGCACGATTGCGGGACCTTCGGTCAGCGTGGCGCCATCGTCGAGCTTCAGCGCCGGCACGTAGCCCTTGGGATTGACGGAGTAATAATCCTCGCCGCGTTCGGTGCGATGCGTCTTAAGGTCGACCTTCTCCAGCGCGAGCGGGATTTGGGCTTCGAGCGCCACGATGTGGGGCGAAAGCGAGCAGGCACCGGGGCTGTAGTAGAGTTTCATGCGATGTCCTTTCCTCCAAGAAATGACGTTGGCCGGCAGATGGGAAGGAAACCGCGAAGAACCAGTGTGGCGCCGATGCACCAGGTGGCCCGCGCGCACGGCGCGGCACCGAAATCCTGCTGTCAGATGGGCACGACGCCGTGCTCGCGGTCCCGATAGGGTTGGTGCTGGTAGTATTTCGGCCGGTTGTCGAGGCGAGCATGCAGCCACGCGATGCCGAGCCCCGAAGTGCTGATCCAGATGCGACCGGACCGGTCGCGCAGCTCGCCTGCGACCGCGCGGCCGAGCGCCTGCAGGAATTCGTGCTTCTGCGCCTGGGGTCCCCGACGGAGGAATGCCGCAAGATGCGCATAGTTCGCGGCCGCCCCCATCGGCCGCGGCGCCACAAGCAGCGCGTCGCCACCGAGATTGGGGAAGGTCGCGACCGTTTCGTTCGTTCGCCCGAAGTTCGCTGCAAACGCGACGGGATCGGATGCAAGGCCCGCAAGCGCCCGGCTTTCGATCGCGACGCATTCGTATTCGATATCGGCGTGCCCGCGCGCCACGGGCGGCATTTCCCAGAAGAAGCCGGCGAACGGCGTCCGGGCGAGCGCCTCGACGAACGTTGCGCGGCAGCCGGTATCGTCCTGCCACCCCGCGATCACCTCCGGAAAAGATGCAGCGTGTCCATCCCGCAGGATTGAAAGCTTCTCTCCCCCCGCGATGGGCGTGTGCCATGCGGACCATGAACCGCTCATGGCGCACAGTTTACCGCGCCACTCGCAGCTCACACACTGGCAATAGCGCCATTCCTGCGCCCCAGGCGGCCGAAACTAATCCCACTCCGTCGCGACCAGTTCCGCGAATTTGTCGAGATCGATGTTGCCGCCGGAGACGACGGCGACGATGGGACCCTGTCCCGCCTTTCCGGTAAGCGCGGCGGCAACGGAAAGCGCGCCGGCGCCTTCGGCGATGACCCGCGTCTTCTCGGCGAGGAGTCGCATGGCGCGCCGCGTATCGTCCAGACCGACCACGATCGAGCCATCGACCAATCCCTGCAGGCGCTGCCACATCCTCGGAAACATGCTCTTGCCGCCCGCGCCATCCACGAACGAGGCTTTCCATTCCTGGAAAACCTGGGGCGAACCGGCGGCAAAGGAACGCGCCGCGGGCGCTGCGGTCTCGGGTTCCGCGCCGAACACTTCGATGCCGGGCCGTAGCGCCTTGAGTGCGCTCGCAAGCCCGGCGACGAGACCGCCGCCGCCGATGGCGCCGATCACCGCTCTCGTATCCGGAGCATCTTCGAGAATTTCGAGACCCATCGTCGCGTGGCCCGCGATGAAATCGTGATCGTCGAAGGGGTGTACGAATGTTCCTTCGGTTCCGGGAAAAGCGCGTTCGTCCAGCGCCTGCCACGCGCGTTCGTAGGAGACGGGCAGAATGCGCGCGCCAAGCGCTTCCATTCGCGCGAGCTTGGCGTGCGGCGCGGTCTCTATGGCCACCACCGTGCACGGCACGCCCGCTTTCAGTGCGGCATAGGCCACGCCTTGTCCGGCATTGCCCGCGCTGATTGTCCAAACCCCGCGCCGACGCTCGGCTTCCGGAAGCAGCGCCACGGCATTGGCAGCGCCCCGCAGCTTGTACGCGTTGATCGGTTGGAGATTTTCCAGCTTCAGCCAAATCTCCGGTGCATCGCGGCCCATATCCAGGCGCACGAGCGGCGTGCGAAGGATCGTGCCCGAGATGCGCTTCGCCGCCGCCCTGATTTCATCCAGGCCAATGGGGCGAACCGGTTCGAGTGGCACGTCAGTAGCTTCCTTTCCTTCGGCCACAACTCTGCCCTCGTGCGGAAGCCACGCGCAAGCCGGGACGCGCACTGCTGAGGAACGGATTCGCGCGCGGCCGCGGATGCTCCAACCTGAAGGTCATCGCGCGAAAGCGCGATCCACGGATGGGGGATTCAATTCCCTTGGAACCTTTACCCGGACCGGAACACTCTTTGCGGCCGGCGTTTCCGATTTCCTGTCGTGGTAGCAGAGCGGCACCAAGGGATTCATTTCGGGGTGACAGGCACCGGCGCAGCCGGGCATGGAAGGCACCTCCGCCGGCATTGCCATTCCGGCAATGTCCCCCCCGACGGCTTCGTTCCGGCGCCGAAACAGGGGCATGAAGTTAATTTTCGTTATTTGTTCTTTTCAGAGAAGTGGAACCTTGACGGGCGACCCAACATTTCATCTTCCGTCGCAGGGGCTCGCGACGAAAGGAGTCAGGGACTATGCGCGTATGGATAGCGGGCCTTGCAACCGCAGGATTACTGGCCACGGGCGCTTTGGCACAGGACGAGCAACCGATGGATCAGGGGCCGCCGCCTCCCGGTAGCCACAGCGAAACCACCACAACCACGACCACGACCTGGACAGTCCGTCCCGAGCAGAGGACGGTGATCCACGATTATATCACGAAGGAACGGGTGCGTCCCGTCGAGGTGCATGAAAACCTCGCAATCGGGGCTCCCGTCCCGCCCGATGTCGAGCTGCAACCGGTTCCGGAAGCCATTTACACCAGCGTTCCCGAGGCACGGCGCTACGAATATTTCGACTGGGACGGCCGCATGGTGTTCGTAGACCCGGATTCGCGCAAAGTGGTCCAGATCGTGGACTGAACCGGAATTATTTTACCCCGGCGCTCGCAGCCCGGCCGCAAGGTCGGGCTGCGTTCTTTTGGGAACTCCCATTGACACCGTTCCCGTGCACGGCTTGAATTTCGCGGCAGAAGCTGCAGGGGTCCCCATGAAGAGTCAGACGCTGCTCGTTTGCGCTGCGGTTACGCTGCTCGCGGCAGCGCCTGCCGCAGCCAAGCCATATCTCTATATGATAACGAGCGTACCCAACAGCATGCTGACGACGATCTTCGATATCAACGATCACGGAGTCGCGACGGGAAGCTGGTACGAGGCGAACGGTATCGAGCACGGTTATTTCGGCCCGCCGAACGGCAGCAATTATCAGGAATTCGACGATCAGACGGATCCGGGCACCGAGCCGCGAGGCATCGACAACGGCGGCGACATCGTCGGTTTCGACAATTCGCAGAGCGGCTCGAACGAGAGTTACATCCCGTTCGAGCGGACCGCCGACGGTACCATCACCAACGTCACCAAAGCCGGCGCGCCGCTGAATTCACTCGCCCAGGGCATCAACAGAAAAGGCGTCTTTGCCGGAAGTTATGTCAACACGAATCTCCAGTTTGTCGGCTATCTTGGCAGGAGCGGGAAATACACCGGCGCCATCAAGCTGAAGGGACTCAAGACTGCCGGTATCGCAGGTCGCGGAATCGACGGCGCAGGCGACATCGTCGGCTGGTACTACGACACGGGCGGGGTGCAGCACGGTTTCTACCTCCCGCATGGCGGCAGCCCCCAAACCGTCGACTACGGGGAAAAAAAGGCGGTCTCGACGGTGCTCGAAGGCCTGAACGACGAAGGCGTCGCGACCGGTCAATACACCGACACGCTCGGCAATATTCACGGGTTCACGTACGATGTATCGACGAAGACATTCCACGGAATTCGCGTTCCGGGCGCTGCCACGTTCGTGCAGCCGTGGGGGATCAACGACAAGGGCTGGATCGCCCTCGGGTCAGATGTCGGCTACTTCGTCTATTGTCCGTCGCTGAAGAACTGCGTGGGAGAACCGGCCGCGTACAGGCCTCCGATGCAGAAGCTGCATCCGCTGGCGCCCTGAACGGGCCGGCTTCCGACGGAACGCACCTGTTCTCCGACGACCTTGGGCGCCGCGGTACGAATTTGTAGACGGCGCGAATCTCCCCCTTTCCGCGCGCGCTGCCGAGTCGGATAGTGACCCCGATGCGCATCCCCTGGGACTCGCTCCAACTGCCCGCCGCGGTCGCGCGACACGCGCACATCGTGGATCAGGGATTCTGGACGAAACTCCTCAAACTCGCCGGCCGCATTCCATTCGCGGAAGATCTGGCCGCCGCCTGGTTCTGCGTCGCCGATCCCACGACACCGGCTCGGGTGCGGGGCGTGTTGCTGGCCGCGCTTGCCTGGTTCGTCGTCCCCACCGCGGTGATGCCCGAATTCGTGGTGGTGCTCGGCTTCACGAACGAAGTGGCGGTGACGGCCATTGCCGTACGCATGATCCGCAAGCACCTCAAGGAGCGGCACTATGTGCGCGCCCGCGCTGCGCTCGGCATTCCCGATCCATCGCCGGAGTGAAGCCGTGGCATTTCGCAACATCGACGAAGAGCGTCAGACATTCGTCACGCACCTGGAATGCTCCGCGACCGGAGAACATTACGAGTGCGATCGCGTGCACGGGCTTTCGCGCGCCGGAAAGCCGCTTCTCGTCCGTTACGCGCTCGACCGCGTCCGCGAAGTCCTGACGAAAGAGGCGCTCGCGAGGCGTCCCTCCGATCTGTGGCGCTATCGCGAGCTCCTGCCGGTTCGCCATTCGCGCAATATCGTGAGCCTGGGCGAAGTCATGACGCCGTTGATTCGCATCCGCGGCGAAGGGGGAGGCGAGCTTCTCGTCAAGGATGAAGGCCGCCTTCCGACTGGCTCGTTCAAGGCGCGCGGGATCGCGCTCGCGGTTTCGATGGCGAAGGAGTTCGGCATCGCGCGCGTGGCCATGCCGACCAACGGGAATGCGGGCGCGGCGCTCGCCGCATACGGGAGCCGAGCGGGCATGCAGACGGTCGTCTTCTGTCCGGAAGACACGCCCGAGACCAATGTTCGCGAGATCGCAGCGCAGGGGGCGCGCGTGTGGCGCGTGAACGGGCTCATCGACCAGTGCGGCCGTCTGGTGGCCGAGGGCCGCGAAAAGGCGGGCTGGTTCGACCTGTCCACGCTCAAGGAGCCGTATCGCATCGAAGGCAAGAAGACGATGGGTCTCGAACTCGCCGAGCAGCTGGGCTGGGAGCTGCCCGATGCGATCTTTTATCCCACCGGTGGCGGCACCGGGCTGATCGGGATGTGGAAGGCGTTTGCCGAACTGGGGGCGATCGGATTCATCGGCGCACGGCGTCCGCGCATGATCGCCGTGCAGGCTTCCGGCTGCGCGCCCATCGTGCATGCGTTCGAGCGGGGCGAAACGCACGCCAAACGCGTCGAAAACGCCCACACCATTGCGTCGGGGATTCGCGTGCCGGCGGCCATGGGCGATTTTCTGATCCTGGCGGCGGTGCGCGACAGCGGCGGTTACGCGATCGCCGTGGACGACGAAGAGATCGTCGAAAGTCTCGACGAGGTCGCGCACAGCGAAGGACTGCTCCTCTGTCCCGAAGGTGCTGCAACCCATGCCGCGTGGCGCAAATCGCTGCGCGAAGGCCGCATCGGCGCGAACGACCGAGTTGTCCTGTTTAACTGCGCGAACGGGCTGAAATATCCGTTGCCCCGCGCCGACAATCGGATCGACCTGGGCGCACCGGTCGATTTTGCGGCGCTGTGAGATGCTGAACGCGAACGGACGCGATGTGGCCGGCTGGCTTCTGGCCGCCCTCGCGGTGCTCGCAATCCTGGTTTTCGGCCGGCCGCTGCTCGCACCCTTCGCGTTTGCGGTGCTCGTCTGGGCCATCCTGAACGCTCTCGCCGATGCACTCCAACGCGCCAGACTGCCGCCCGTGCTGGCCTGGGCGAGTTCGCTCCTGTTCATAGCCGCGGCGCTCTATCTGATCGCGCGCATCCTGGGCAACGAAGCCGGCGCAGTGGCGTCGCTGGCACCCGGCTACTTCGCCAAACTCAAGCACCTGGCCGAATCCGCTCTCGCTTTCCTGCATCTCGGTCGCGCGGCACGTATCGACGAACTCTTCAGTGCCGGAAGCATCGCCGGCGCGGCCGGCCGGGTTGCGGCCTCGGCCGGCTCGTTCCTGTTCACGCTCGCGATGATCATCGTCTATGTGGGGTTTCTGCTGGCCGAGCAACCCTGGCTTCCCGAAAAGCTCGCGCGCCTGCAGACTGACGCGACGCGACGCGAAGAGACGAGCCAGGTGATCCGGGCCGTCGTCCGTCAGGTACAGGCGTATCTCGGCGTCTGCACGTTTCTGAGCGCGATCATGGCTGCTGCCGCTTATGCGCTCCTCAGCTTGATGCACGTGAGTTTTGCAGGGTTTTGGGCGCTCGTGCTGTTTCTTGCGACCTACATTCCGACCGTCGGGGCGGCCGCGGTTCTGCTGCCCGCGCTGATGGCGTTACTGCAGTTCGGTTCTCTCGGCCCGTTCCTGATCGTCGCGGCCGTGCTCGGAACGCTGCACTTTGTGCTTGCCAACGTCGTGAGCACTGTTCTGCTTGGCCGCACGCTCAATCTGAGCCCGCTCGGAATCATCATTTCGCTGAGCTTCTGGGGTCTGATCTGGGGAATTTCCGGCTTGTTCCTGGCCGTCCCGATCACGGGCGCGTTCGCGATCGTCTGCCGCCACGTGCGCACGCTCAACTGGATCGCGATCGCGTTGGCAGGGCCGGAGAAGCCGTCGAAACAGACCCGCCGCATCGCGCCGCTGCGCGAAGCCTGACCAGGAAAGGAGCGCAGCTTGCGCTACGCTCCTTTGCCGAACGTCAGACGGCTTCCTTCAATTCCTTGGATGCCCGGAAGCCGACTTTCTTGCTGGCTTTTATCTTGATCTGCTCGCCGGTGGCGGGATTGCGTCCCATTCGCGCGGCCCGCTTGCGCACCGAAAGAATTCCCAGTCCGGTGATTCGAATGCGCGCGCCCTTCTTCAGCTGCTTGGTAATGACTACAACAAAATCGTCGAGAAGCTGACCGGTCGCCTTGTTGGTAAGGTCGTGTCTCTTCGCCAACTCCGCTGCAATCTGTTTCAGCGTCACGCTTTCGACCTTGGCCTTCGGCGACCCTGCGGCCTTGGCGACGGAAGACTTTTCCATGAGATTCACCCCTAAGAAAACGAATCAGGCGTCGTTTCTACACGATTTATCGGGCTTTCGGCATGGGCGGAGTCGAAAAACCCGTGCAAAACCGTGTTCGGGGGATCTGAGAAATCGTGTGTCGCCCGGCGGAACATCAGCCTGGAACCGCGAGGAGCACCGTATCGACGAGCCCCGTGCGCTCGGTGAGGCGGATGCGCAAGCGCCGTCCCGCAGCGCTCAGCCTCAACCGATAATCGTCGATCCGGGCCACCTCGTCGTAGTCGAGATCGAACGCGCCGGTGCGCCAAACGCCGGAGACGGCCACCCTGTGGCCGCTCGCCGGATCGGGCGAAATGCGGGGGACGCCATCCAACCCGACCGGATGGAATGCGACGGTGCCATCGGAAAAGCCCAGCCCTACAAGGGCTTCGCACGCACCGGGGAAACCGAGTTCGAGCGTTCGCAACCCGATCGGGTTGTCGGAAACCAGGAAGCGCACACCCGCAATCGATTCGGCCCACGCGGGGGGAGCAACGCAGGCGGCGCCGGTGGGGGCGGGTGCGCGCCCGACGTTCCCCACCACGGCCGCAAGCCGGGCGTCGCCCGCCGGGTCGGGCGGCAGGGCCGCATCCGATCGGAGCGCAGGCGCAAGAAGCCGCGCCACCAGATTTGCATTGGCCCCGCCGGCGGTCACGACCTCGACGAGGTTCTGCGAAGGGACAACCGTGATGCGCTGACCGCCCCGGCCGTTGGCCTGGAAATCGAAAGGGACGTGCCCGGGGTAGAGCCAGAAGCCATAACCGTAGGCAATCCCGGGCTGGACCTGCGCATGGGTTACCATCGCCTGCGCGAGATAATCGGAGGGAACGATCTGTTTGTCGTCCCACGTGCCCTGGTGCAGCCAGAGGTAGCCGAGCTTCGCTGCGTCGCGGGGCAGAAGTTCGAGATCGGCGAATCCGTGCGAATTGCCCGCGGGATCGGAAGGCCAGGCGACCTGCGTGATCCCGAGCGGCGCGAAGATGTCGCGACCGGCCATCGCGGCGGCGTTTTCACCGAGCGCGCGCGTCAGCGCCGCGGACACAATGTGCATCGCCCCGCCACAATACTGAAAACGCGTTCCGGGCTCGGCCACGAGGGGGCGGGCGAGCATAAACGCGACCCAGTCCGGAGACTGTTCCATTTCGCGCAGCAGATTCTCTCCTGGCGCCGCACGGCAATCGAGACCCGAAGTCATCGAAAGCAGTTCCCCCAGAGTAATCGCGCTCTTGCGTGGATCGCCGACGGCGTTTGTTTCTTCGGGAAGCAGCACGCCGAGCGGAGTATCGGGATTGCCGATCCGGCCCCCGCGACGCGCTACCCCAACGACGGTAGAGAGAATGCTCTTGGTCACCGACGCGAGATCGTGCGTCTCGTCATCCGCAAACGGAAAGAAATAGGCATCGAGCACGGCGTAGCCGTTGCGCTCCACGAACAGGCTGTGGACGGGAACACGTTCGGCTCGGAGCGTCTCCACCGCATGGGCGAGCATACGCGAGTCGATGCCCTGTGCTTCGGGCGTGGATGTCGCCCAGCCGCTCGTCGGCCAGATTTCCCGCGGTGGCGGCGGCGGGGCCGGCAGCGGCGCACAACCCGCGAGGACTGCAAACAGAATTGCGGAACCGGCCCGCCCCCGGAAACTCGCGGTTGTCGGCACGCCTACCGCGTGGGGACGGGGTGTTCGCCGCGGTAGTCGTAGAAACCGCGGCCTGTTTTTCGTCCGAGCCAGCCCGCCTCGACATATTTCACGAGTAGCGGACAGGGCCGGTACTTGGAATCGGCGAGGCCTTCGTAGAGCACCTGCATGACGGAGAGACAGGTATCGAGTCCGATAAAATCGGCGAGCTGAAGCGGACCCATCGGATGGTTGGCGCCGAGCCGCATCGCGGTGTCGATCGCCTCGACGTTGCCGACACCTTCGTAGAGCGTATAGACCGCCTCGTTGATCATCGGGAGCAGGATTCGATTGACGATGAAGGCCGGAAAATCTTCGGCATAAGCGGCGGTCTTGCCGACGCGTTTGACGATATCGAGCGCTTCGTGAAACGTCGTGTCGTCGGTGGCGATGCCACGAATGACCTCGACGAGCTGCATCATCGGCACCGGGTTCATGAAGTGCAGCCCGATGAAATGCTCCGGACGGTCGGTGGAGGCGGCAAGCCTCGTCACGGAGATCGAGGACGTGTTGGTGGCGATCATCGCGGTGTTGTTCAGGCGCGGACACAGTTCCTGGAAAATTTTCCGCTTGACGCCTTCGTCTTCGGTCGCCGCCTCGATGACGATGTCGCGATCCTTCATATCGCCGAGGCCTTGCGCCGTATGGATGCGCCGGAGCGCGGGCGCAATCGACTCATCGTTGATCAGTCCGCGCGCGGCCTGACGATGCAGGTTGCGCTCGATTGTCTCGACGGCGCGCGGCAGCGCCTCCTTGTTGATATCCTCGAGGACGACATCGTAGCCGGCCAGCGCGCAGACATGGGCAATTCCCCCGCCCATCTGTCCCGCGCCGATGATTCCCACGCGTTCGATCGTCATGTTCTGCTTTCGCATCTCCGTCTTCGCTGCTAACCGACCCGCCCCTCGCGGCCGTGAGGCAGCCTGTATCAATAGCCGAGTCTGGTCAGTTCCTGCTCCATCTCGGGGATGACCTTGAACAGGTCGCCCACCAATCCGTAATCGGCGATCTGGAAAATCGGCGCCTCCTCGTCCTTGTTGATGGCGGCGATGACTTTCGAGTCCTTCATCCCCGCGAGATGCTGGATGGCTCCAGAAATGCCGACGGCTATATAAAGGTCGGGCGCCACGATCTTGCCGGTCTGTCCAACCTGGTGATCGTTGGGAACGAACCCTGCATCGACGGCCGCACGGCTCGCACCGACTGCAGCATGCAGTTTGTCGGCAATCTGTTCGAGCAGCCGGAAATTCTCTCCCGATTGCAGGCCGCGCCCGCCCGAAATCACGATGCGGGCGGAAGAAAGATCGGGACGTTCCGATTTCGACAGCTCTTCGCCGATAAACTTCGACAGCGCCGGATCGTCCGGCACTTCGACGCTTGCAACAGGCGCATTGCCGGCGGCGTCCGCGGGCTTGAACGCCGTGGTTCGCACCGTCGCGACGATCTTGCCGGCAGGCGCCTGCACCGTCTCGATCGCGTTGCCCGCGTAGATGGGCCGCCGGAACGTATCGGGACTTTCGACCGCCAGGATTTCGGAAATCTGCGGCACATCGAGCCTGGCCGCGAGCCGCGGCAGGTAATTCTTTCCGCTCGTGGTGGCGGGCGCGAGAAACACGTCGTAATCCGCCGCCAGCCGTATGAGCAAAAGCTCCATCGGCTCGGCCAGCAGGCCCGAAAGCGCGCGGCTTTCGGCCAGCAGCACCTTTTCGACGCCGGAAAGTTTCGCCGCGGCCTCGGCAACGCTTCGGCAGCCTTCGCCGGCAACAAGCACATGGACGGGTTTGCCGATCGCGCCCGCGGCGCCCACGGTGCGCGCCGTCGCGTCGTTCAGGGTCTTGTTGTCGTGTTCCGCGATGACGAGACTCGTCATCAGATCACCCCCGCCTCGTTCTTAAGCCTGTCGATCAACTCGGCCGCGGTTTTCACCCTGATTCCGGCCTTGCGCTTCGGCGGCTCGGAGACCTTGAGGACTTTCAGCCGCGGCGCGGTGTCGACGCCGAGTTCGGAGGCAGTCCTCTCCGCGATCGGCTTTTTCTTCGCCTTCATGATGTTCGGCAGCGAGGCGTAGCGCGGTTCATTGAGGCGGAGATCCGTGGTGACGATCGCCGGAAGGCGTATTTCAACCGTCTGCAGGCCGCCGTCGATCTCGCGTTCGACACGCGCGCTGTTTTCGCCGAGTTCGAGCTTGTGCGCAAAGGTCGCCTGTGGCCAGCCGAGCAGCGCCGCGAGCATCTGGCCCGTCTGGTTGGAGTCGTCGTCGATCGCCTGCTTGCCGAGAATGACGAGTCCGGGCTTTTCTTCGTCGCAGATGGCTTTGAGGATTTTCGCGACGGCGAGCGGCTCGACGGTGCCTTCGGTCTTCACCAGAATGCCGCGGTCGGCGCCCATGGCAAGCGCGGTGCGGATCGTCTCCTGCACGGCTTGCGGGCCGATCGACACGGCGACGACTTCGGCAGCCTTCCCCTGCTCGCGCAGCCGGAGCGCTTCCTCGACCGCGATCTCGTCGAAGGGGTTCATCGCCATCTTGACGTTCGCCAGGTCGACGCCCGTCTGATCCGCCTTCACCCGCACCTTGACGTTGAAGTCGATCACCCGCTTGACGGGCACAAGAATTTTCATGGCTTTCGAAGGTCCCGATCGCCCGCTCCGCAGCGCTCTTGCGCATGCTCATGGGGCCGCCGCTCTTGTGCGGCGCAAAAACTAGGCATCCGACCCTCGTCCTGTCAATTCACGCCCATTTTGGTTTTTCCGTGAACGGTAAGGACGTTAACTCCCGCCTCTTGTGTGCGCTGCACAATGGCTCGCTTTGCGGCATTCGGCCGCAGATCGGCGGGCCGTCATGAGCCAATCATTTGAGTGTGGCGAGATAGGCCGCGAGGTCTGCCCGCTGCTTTGCATCGGCGATGCCGGCGATGGGCATATTGTTGCCGGGCACGAGCTTCTGCGGGTCGGCGAGCCAAGTCTCGAGCTTCGGCACCGTCCACACGAACCCCGCCTTCTTGAGCGCCTGGGAATAGACAAAGCCCGGATAGGTGCCGGCCTTCCGCCCCACCACGCCGAACAGGTTCGGCCCCATCCTGCTGGCCGCGCCTTTCGTCGTGCTGTGGCAGATGACGCAGCGGTTGAACAGCACCGCGCCGATTTTTGCATCCCCGGCCGCGTTGGCTTGCGTCGCGAGGGACACCAAAACCACCGCCGCCGCGGCGCCCCACACTATACCCGTCCGTTTCATTCCATCTTCTCGTGTCTCGTTTGCAGCTTAGCCGAAATTTCTGTGCGGCAAGCGGCAAAAGTAACCGGCTTTTCTGTTCGGAGTTGCCACTTCTCCCGCAGCACGGGATTGACAGAAACGTGCATCATCTGCACGAATTCGAATCGGGCAGACGGAGGGGAAGTCTCGTGAAGCCTTATGTTGTGCTTGTGAGCGCGTTACTCTTGGGGGGGGTGCACATATCAGGTCGCCACCCAAAGTGCGCCTCAGCTCGACGTATATTCCAATTACACAAGCAAGGTGCCCGGCAAGTGGGCGTTGGTCGTTGATAGTTCGGACTACAAGAAGGACGTACACTCGGAGGGGTTTCAGTGTTCGGCACATGATTTTCCGTTGGACCTAACGTCTTCATTTCGTTCATCCGTAGTGGCCACATTTCAGAATCTCGCAGATGTCGACGTCTTCGACCAGGCCCCGCCAATGGATCAGTCAGCCTCGCCTTACCGCGGCGTAATCCTGATCAGGGCGGAAGATATGCGTACAAAACTCGACTTCGTGCCCGGATTCTGGTCGGCGAAGGCGGACGCAACAGTCGAATTGGATGCAGGGATGATTGTAACCGGTAAATCGGGCCGCCTCATCGGCACGCGCGCCTCGGGAAGCGGCAATGAGGTTGGCGATGCCGGCATGTATTGCGGGGGCAGCTCCGTCGTAATCTCCCATGCAGCAGAAAGTGCCATGAAGAATTTGCTTGGAACTCTCGGGGAGCGATTTGCGAACGCGCCTCAGATACGGGGAGAAAAGATTTCGCAGAACTCGAACTGATTATGTTGGTTACTCCCTTGATGGCATAAGACATCAAGTGCGTCTCATTCCCTCCCTTCGGGCAAAAGAACTTCCCGTTTGCCCTGGTGATTGGGCTTGGAGATCACGCCTTCGTCTTCCATGCGTTCGATGAGACGGGCGGCGCGGTTATAGCCGATTTCAAGGCGGCGCTGGACGTAGCTCACGGTGGGTTTGCGGTCGCGCGCGACGATGGCGAGAGCTTTGTCGTAAAGACCGTCACCGGACTCGCTGCCGCCATCTCTCAGCAGTCCGTAGGGATCGTCGCCGTCTTCGTCCTGCTCTTCGGTCACCGCATCGAGATAATCGGGTGTGCCTTGCGTCTTCAGGAATCCGACCACCTCTTCGACTTCGCGGTCCGTCACGAAGGGACCGTGCACGCGGCGGATGCGCCCGCCTGCCATCATGTAGAGCATGTCACCCTGGCCGAGCAGTTGCTCGGCGCCCTGCTCGCCGAGGATGGTGCGGCTGTCTACTTTGGAGGTGACCTGGAAACTGATGCGCGTGGGGAAATTCGCCTTGATCGTGCCGGTGATAACATCGACGGACGGCCGCTGCGTCGCCGCGATCAGGTGGATGCCGGCCGCGCGCGCCATCTGGGCGAGGCGCTGCACCGCGCCCTCGATTTCCTTGCCCGAAATCATCATCAGGTCGGCCATTTCGTCGACCACCACGACGATGTAGGGCATCGGTTCGAGCTCGAGCGTTTCGTCCTCGTAGATCGGCTTGCCCGTCTCGCGATCGAAGCCGGTCTGAACGGTGCGCTTCAGCGTTTCGCCCTTTTCGTTCGCCTTGCTGACGCGTTCGTTGAACGCTTCCACGCCGCGCACGCCGAGCTTCGACATCTTGCGGTAACGCTCCTCCATCTCGCGCACGGCCCACTTGAGCGCCACCACCGCTTTCCTGGGATCGGTGACGACCGGCGCGAGCAGATGCGGGATTCCCTCATACACCGATAATTCCAGCATCTTGGGATCGATCAGGATCATGCGTGCCTGATCGGGCGGCAGCCGATAGAGCAGCGACAGGATCATCGTGTTGAGCGCGACCGACTTGCCGGAGCCCGTGGTGCCCGCGATGAGAAGATGCGGCATACGCGCCAGATCGGCCATCACGGGCTCGCCGCCGATGGTCTTGCCGAGGGCGAGCACCAGCGGCGCGCGAATCTTTTCGTATTCGCTGCTCGCGATCAGTTCGCGCAGGTAAACCGTCTCGCGATGCAGGTTGGGCAGTTCGATGCCGAGCACGTTGCGGCCGGGAATAACGGCAATGCGCGCGGCGACGGCGCTCATCGAGCGCGCCACATCGTCGGAAAGGCTGACCACGCGCGAGGACTTGACGCCCGCCGCGGGCTCGAACTCGTAGAGCGTGACCACAGGACCCGGGCGCACCGCGACGATACGCCCGCGCACGCCGAAATCGCCAAGCACGGCTTCGAGCATGCGCGCGTTTTCTTCCAGCGCCTCGTCGCACAGTTCGGAACGTTCCGCCGCACGCGCAGGCTCGGCGAGCAGTCCCAGCGGCGGCAGCTGGTACTCACCTTCGGCCAGATCGAGCGCAGCCTGGCGCGGCGGCCTGGGACGGGCGACGCCCTTGCGAGCGTCCTCGCGTTTGACACGCGTCTCCTTCAGTCGCTCCTGGCGTTGCGAGGTAACAACCACGGGCTCGGGGATGACGTCGAGCGAATCGTCGTACTCGGATTCGTCGTCTCTGTTTGCGCGTGTCCGCCACCACGCCGCCAGACGGGCGCCGGCATCCCAAGCCATCAGGGCCAGCGCGACGAGACCGGCAAGCCCGCGCCGAATCGGGCGTGTCCCGATTCCGGTCGCGGCGAACGCCACAGAAACGCCAAGGAGCAGCAGCAGGGCGGGGATCGCCAGCGCGATCCAGCTCTGTTGCGTCTCAACCGCGAGATGGCGGACGAGTCCAACGGATGCGATGCCGACGAGTCCGCCGCTTCCGGCCGGCAGCGTCAGCGGCGCAGGGATTATCCCGAGCCCGGCGGCTGTGAGAATCGTGCCGAGTGGCCACAGAACACCGCGCCAGCCGGCAGAGCTCAGATTTCGGCCCAAGAGAGAGAAGGCGCCCCAAGCAGCGGGTGCGGCGAGCGCCGCGAGCGCGGCCAATCCAAAGCTCTGAAAGAGAAGATCTGCGCCGGTCGCACCGACACCTCCCAGAAGATTGGCGGGTGCGCCGCCGGTGGCGTTGTTGAGGCTCGCGTCCTGTGGGCTGTAGCTCGCAAGCGCCGCCAGGATCGCGCCGCAGGACACCAGCACGATCGCGCCCGCGCCCCGATAGGCGACCGTCACCACAAAATCGGCGAAGGCCCGCTGCAATTCATCCAGGCGATCCGCCATCGCCGCGCGCCGCGTGCGCGGTTGGTAGGCACGCATGGTCCGTGCCGAGCTCACCCGAATCTCCCCTCCGCTTGCCGCGGCTCACGATAGCCGAAACGGTCCAGTTTGGCTCGAATGGTTTACAATTCGTAAACAGGCCCGGTGCGGTGGGTTATGACTGCATTCCCGTTTCCCGGGGACCGCAATCCGCAACAGGTCATCCCGGGAAGCGCAAACGGGGCAGGACCGGACCACCGCCTCGTTCGCGTGGCGGTTGGTCGAACCGGTAAACCGCTCTACGCTGGCCGCATGGCAGAACCACGCAACACCGATGTCGTTATCGGTGGCGGGGGGATGGTCGGGCTTACGCTCGCGCTCGCGTTCGCGCGCGGCGGGCTCAGAGTGCTCCTCGCCGATCCGGTGCCGCCCGCAAAGACCATCGAGAGCGCGTTCGATGGGCGGGTGAGTGCGATCTCGTATTCGTCCGTGCGGATGCTCAAGACGCTCGGCGTGTGGGATCGCCTCGGTGAAGTTGCGCAACCGATCAACGACATCCTTGTGACCGACGCGAAGCTCGGCCAGGCGCCTTCGCCTTTTTCGCTCCATTTCGACCATCGCGAGATCGGCACTGCGATGGGTTACATCGCCGAGAATCGTGATATCCGCGCGGCCCTCCTTGGCTGCGCGGAAGCACACCGCGATTTGGACTTCGAGTGGCCTGCGGCGGTTATCGATCTGCGCGTGTGCGCCAGCGCCATCGAAGTCGGGCTCGACAACGGCAAAACCGTCAGAGCGCCGCTCTTCGTCGCGGCGGAAGGCCGGGACTCGCCCTCGCGTGAGCGGATGGGAATCGGGCTGGTGTCCTGGTCATACCCGCAGCGCGGAATTGTGGCGACCGTCGACCATGCGCGGCCCCACAAGGGAACCGCATACGAGCATTTTCTGCCGTCCGGCCCCTTCGCCATCCTGCCGATGACCGGCAATCGCTCCTCGCTCGTCTGGACGGAACGCGAGAGGCTTGCGGAGTCGCTGCTCGCTCTGCCGGAGGCGGCGTTCGAAACCGAAGTCGACCGGCGTTTCGGCGCGCATCTCGGCGAAGTTCGCGTCGCCGGGCAGCGATGGTCCTACCCGTTGCGGTTCCATCTCGCACGGGCGTTCGCGCGCCCGCGCTTCGCGCTCCTGGGCGATGCAGCACACGGGATTCATCCCATCGCCGGGCAGGGGCTCAATCTCGGATTCAAGGACGTGGCGGCGCTAGCCGAAGTCGTGCTCGACGCGGCGCGCCTCGGCCTCGACATTGGCGCGGCGAACGTGCTCGCGCGCTACGAGCGATGGCGGCGTTTCGACTCTTTTGCGCTCGCCGCGGCGACCGATGCGCTCAACCGCCTGTTCTCCAACGATCTCACACCACTGCGCGTCGCGCGCGACGTCGGGCTCGGTATCGTTGATGGAATCGGGCCGCTGCGCCGCTTCTTCATGCGTCACGCAGGCGGAGATATCGGTCGGCTGCCGCGACTCCTGCGCGGCGAAGCGGCCTAGTCTAGCGCAGTTTGCCGCCGCGGCGGCGCATGAGTGCTGCGGGAAGTTCGACATAGAATTCGCGCGCCTTGGCGAAAATCGCCGCCTGGCGCGCCTCCTCGGCCTCTTCGCGGACTGCGAATGTCTCGCCTGCAAAGAGGAACCGCGACACGGGCGCGCCCGTCCGTTCGTCGGGCACGGCAATTTCCGTCACCGTATCCACCTGCTCTTCGGCGAGCCTGAGCGTGTGTTTGTAGTGCGCGTTGCGGTCCTGCCGGTCGCGCATTTCCTCGAATTTGCGCGCGGCGTTGCGCGCATCGAAGCGGGCGAGCGCGGCGAGAACCGGCTTGCGGAACCCATAGGCGAGTATCGCCGCCAGTACCACGCCCGCCGTCATGTAGAGTCCGTGCATTGGCTATCCGGCAGCCACGCCGTTGCGTTCGAGGTAGTCGCGGCCCTGCATCTCGATCAGGCGCGATGCCGTGCGGCGGAACCACTCCGCACCCTCGCCGCAACAAAGCGCGGCCGGCTCCGCAGCGGCGGAACAGACAAGTTTCAGGTTCTCGTCGTAGAGCGTGTCGATCAGAACCGTGAAGCGCCGCGCTGCATCGATCCGATCAGGTCCCATCCGAGGAATGCGATCGATCATCAGCACATGATAGCGTCTCGCGAGCGCAAGGTAATCGGCGGCGCCGAGCGGACTTTCACAAAGACCGTCGAAGGAAAGACGGGCAGCGCCGTGCGCAGCACAGGGGACGCGTATCCTGCGGCCGAGGACCACGAGTTCGTCCGGCTCGCCCTCTGCACCGTCCGTCAGTTCCGACCACATCCTGTCCAGCGCCGCATCCGCGCTGGCGCCCAAAGGCGTGACGTAGAGGTCTCGCCCCGCCATGCGCCCCAGCCGGTAGTCACGCGAGCCACCAAGTTCGATGACTTCGAGCCGCCGCTCGATAAGCGCGATGAAGGGCAGAAACAGCGGGCGGTTCAGGCCACCCTCGTAAAGCTGCTGCGGAGGCGTGTTGGACGTGGTCACGATCACCGTATCGCGCGTGAGGAGCTGCTCGAAAAGACGTCCGAGAATCATGGCATCGGCGACATCGCGCACCTGGAATTCATCGAGACAAAGGAGTCGCGCCTGTAAAGCGATGGCTCTCGCCGTGGGCGGAATGGGATCCTCGCCGGCTTCGCGCACATATTCGGGGCGGCGCTCCCGAGCCGCAGCGCCGAGCGTGCGCCACTGGTGAATACGCGCATGGACATCGACCATGAAGGCGTTGAAATGCACCCGCCGCTTTGGCGCGACCTCCACGCTCTCAAAGAAGCTGTCCATCAGCATCGTCTTGCCGCGGCCGACCGCCCCCCACAGATAAATACCGGGCGGAGAAATCGGCCGACGGCCGAACAGCCGCAGACCGGTGCGCGAAGCCCGAAGCACGCGCGCAAGCGCGTCGAACTTTTGCACGGCCGCCAATTGCGCCGCGTCGAGAAGGATCCTCTCGGGCAAGCTCAGCCGGTCTCCATCTCCGAGACGGCACCGGCACGCGCGACGGTTGCGCGCGCAATGTCGAGGTGCAGCCGCTCGACCATACGGCCATTGAGGGCGATCGCGCCTTTGCCTGCATTTTCCGGACGCGCAAACGCGGCGATCAGCTGACGTGCGGCTTCGATGTCTTCCGGCGACGGTGCGAATATTTCGTTGCAGACGGCGATCTGGGAAGGATGGACGAGCGTCTTGCCGTCGAAGCCAAAGGCGCGCGCTTCCGCACAAGCCTCGCGAAAGCCATCCCCGTCTGCGATGTCGTTGAACACGCCATCGATCGCGGAAAGTCCGAAAGCGCGGGCGGCGGCGACCGAGAGCCCCAGCGCGGCTGCGAGATTATCGCGCGGGCGCGCGTGAACCGCGTGCAACTCCTTGACGAGATCATTGGTGCCCATCACGAGGCAGGTGAGGTTTCCTCCGAAGCCCGAAATTGGCGCGATTTCGAGAATGGCGCGCGGCGTTTCGATCATCGCCCACAAGGCGATGCGGGTATCGGCAAGCGCGGCTTGCGCAGCCCGGAGATCGGCCGGCCCCGAGACTTTCGGAACGAGAACGGCTTGGGGCTCCGCAGCGACAGCCTGCGAAATATCGGTTTGGCCCCAAGGCGTCGAAAGAGAATTGATGCGGATGACGAGTTCGCGTTTTCCAAAGCCGCCTGCTTTCACGGCCGCGCACACCTGTGTCCGCGCATCGTTTTTTGCTTCGGGCGCGACGGCATCCTCGAGATCGAGAATGAGCGCATCGGCGGCCAGCGTGCGCGCTTTCTCCATCGCGCGTGCGTTTGAGCCGGGCATGTACAGCACCGATCGCCGCGGTCTTATCTCGTTCATTTCAGAAATTCTGCGCGCTCTGGAAACGGACTCATGCCAGCGGACTGCCCGCTGCCGTAACTCAAGCCGCCTTCTTCAGCAAATGACGGTTGATGAGGCATTCGGCGATCTGCACCGCGTTGAGCGCTGCGCCTTTCCTCAGATTGTCGGTCACGACCCAGAGCGCGAGTCCGTGCTCGACGGTCGGATCCTTGCGAATGCGCGACACATAGGTCGCATCTTCCCCCGCGGCTTCAATGGGCGTCACATAGCCGCCATCCTCGCGTTTGTCGACAACGAGCACGCCGGGCGCCTCGCGAAGGATCGCTCGTGCCCGCTGGGCCGTGATCGGTTTCTCGAATTCGACGGTCGCGGCGGCGGAATGGCCGATGAACACGGGCACGCGCACGCAGGTCGCGGTGAGCTGGATATCGGGGTCGAGAATCTTCTGGATTTCGACCATCATCTTCCATTCTTCTTTGGAATAACCCGAATCCAGAAAAGAATCGATGTGAGGAATCAGGTTAAACGCGATCTGCTTGGTGAACTTGTCGCTTTCGATCGGATCGGCGACGAACACGGCGCGCGTCTGCCGGAACAGCTCGTCCATTGCCGCCTTGCCGGCGCCGGAAACGGATTGATACGTCGCGACCACCACCCGCCGGATCGTGGCCTCGTCGTGCAGTGGTTTCAGCGCCACCACGAGCCCCACCGTCGAGCAGTTGGGATTGGCGATGATGCCTTTCGGGATTCCGTCGTCGAGCGCGTGCGCATTCACTTCCGGCACGATCAGCGGAACACCGCGGTCCATGCGCCAGCAAGACGAGTTGTCAATCACGAGCGCGCCCGCCGCAGCGATTTTCGGTGCCCATTCCCGGGACACCCCCGCGCCCGCCGACATCAGCACGATGTCGGTGCCTGCAAAATCGTAATAGTCGAGCGCCTTCACCTTGAGCGTGTCATCGCCGAAGGAGATTTCGGTTCCGATCGATCGGGTCGAGGCGAGCGCCACGACTTCGCTGGCCGGAAAGGCCCGTTCTGCAACAATACCCAGCATTTCGCGGCCGACATTTCCCGTCGCGCCTACGACGGCGACCTTATATGACATGATGGTACCAACCTTTGCGAAGACAGGCCGCGCGCGGCGCTCGCGGGCCGAATGGTCCTAGCGCAGGCGCACGCGACTGTGAAGCGGTGGAGCTATTTTCCGGTCGGCCAGATGAACATCAGTTTTGCCGAATGCGATTTGTTTTCCAGGTCTTTCCAGGCGCTGCTACCGAGCTGATCCGGCATTTCTGACGCCGAGAGTCCGGAAAACGGACTGTCGTCCTGCCCGAACTCGGGATGCAGCGGACCCATCGAAAGATCCGGTAGCTGAGATTGCTGCGACCAGTCGCTCGGATGGTCGCCGGTCGCTTCTCCTGGGCGCGCTCTGTTTGCGTCCGCCTGGTGAAAAAGATGGAAAAGGTGCAGATGCGCAAGGTCGAGCAAGGCGTGGCCGGGCGGATTATGGTTCTGCGGGATCGGTAATCGTGGAATTGAGCCGGCTCGTCCTGCGGCCCCCGTCGCGGCGAAGAGAAGACCTAACAGAATTATGTTGAAGCGCATCATGGCACCGCTCCCGCTCTGCCAATTGGACGCGTTCTACCGCCCTGTACTCTCCGCCACCTGCCAGAGATTACGGGCTTTTCACACGCGCGTCCAGCGCCATCCGGCGGACAGGGCCAGTCCGCCTCGCTGGCTGCGAAAACGGTAAATGTCGGATTGCACCCGACAGAAAGTAATGATCTTTCAGGCGCTTGCCGGGTTCAGATCTCTGTCCGCACGTCCCAGAGCTCGGGGTAAAAGCGCAGGTCGATGGCCTTTCGGAGGTAGGAGACGCCTGCGGTCCCCCCGGTTCCGGGCTTTGCGCCGATGATCCGCTCCACCGTTTTCATATGGCTGAAGCGCCAGAGGTGAAACCGGTATTCGACGTCGACCAGCTTTTCGGCGAGCTCGTAAAGGTCCCAGTGTTCTTCCACGTTCCGGTAGACGCGGCGCCAGGCATCGATGACGCGTGGGTCAGGTACGTAAGGCTGCGAGAAATCCCGCGCGAGCTTGTCCTCAGGAACGGCAAAGCCGCGGCGCGCGAGCAACGCCAGCGACTCGTCATAAATACTTGGTTCGTTGAGGGCCGCTGCGACTTCGGCGGCGATTGCGGGGTGCGACTCGAACACGCGCGCAGCTTGCGGATTTTTGTTGCCGAGGCGGAATTCCAGCATGCGGTACTGGTAGGACTGAAACCCGGAAGACTTGCCCAGCGCCTCGCGAAAACTCGAATAATCGAACGGCGTCATCGTCGAGAGGATCTCCCAGGACTGGATCAGATTGGCCTGCACGCGCGCCACGCGCGCCATCATCTTGAAGGCCGGCCCGAGTTCGCCCGCCCGGATCTGCCGGATCGCGCCTGCGACCTCGTGCAGGCAGAGCTTGATCCACAGCTCGGAGGTCTGATGGATGACAACGAACAGCATTTCGTCGTGTTGGGCGGTGAGCGGGCGCTGGCATGCAAGCAGTTCGGGAAGTTTCAGATAGTCCCCATAGGACATGGTCTCGCGAAAATCCCAGTGAACGGCTTCGCCGGAGAGGTCGATGGTGGATGGGGTGCTTTCCGTTCGCATTTGTTTGTCCGATCGGGGGAAATAGAATCTTAAGCGTACCGCAGCGCAGGAATCGCATTGCGCATCGGGGAATGCTAGTCTCCCTTCGCAGACCCGACAATGTGGTGGCGTAGCATGGGACGGAAGGTGGCGACGGGACTGGCTTGCGCGGCAGCGCTGGTTGTCGCGACAGGTGCAACGGGAGCGCCGCGCTGCGCGCGTCCCAATGAGGTAACAGCCATTCAGGCCGCGATGGTCCAGCAGGAATTGATGGTGGCCGCGCTCACTTGCAACGAAGTGGCGCATTTCAACGCCTTCCAGACGAGCTTCGGGCCGGAGCTGCGGGAATCCGACGCGAATCTGGCACGCATGTTCCGGCGACTTTACGGAGCCCGGCACGGCGAGGCGGAATATCATGCGTTCAAGACGCGTCTGGCGAACCATTCCTCGATGCGCAGCATCCGGGACAATGTCGGCTACTGCCATGACGCGAGTGTGGCATTCGACGCGGCGCTCACGGCTTCGAAACCGTCGCTGCGCGACTTCGTTGCCGGCGTACAGGTTGTGGACGACAGCCCGGTCAATTCCTGCGCGATGCGCGTCCGGGTCGGCCTTGCCGGCCCCGGAATCGTTCCCCGGCCAAATCCGGACAGGCTGGCGAGCGTCACCGCCCAGTAACGCTCGACGGGTTTCAGGCGCGGCTGACGCGAGAGCGCGACGGCCGCGTTTTTCTTTTCCCTATTGGTCTTTCCCCATCGCGGGCCAGGAGCCCCGTACGCGCATGGGGAAAAGAAAAAGGGCGAGCTCTTGCGAGCCCGCCCCATTCGAAGTCGCGGCGCCTGATCTTAGCCGCCGCCGCCGAGGTCGATGACCGCGCGGCGATTTTGCGGTTCGCGCACGCCCGGGCCCGTCGGAACGAGCGGGTCGTGGAAGCTCTTGCCCTCGATCGAGATCTGCGAGCCATCCATGCCTTCGTGCACCATTTCGTCCTTGACCGATGTGGCGCGACGCACCGAGAGCGCCTGATTGTAGCTGTCCGAGCCCACCGTATCGGTGTGTCCGGTGACCAGCACGCGCACAAAGCCGTTCGCCTTCGCGACCTTCACGGCCTCCTGGACGACCGCCTGCGCTTCTGCCGTCAGGTTCGACTTGTTGAAGTCGAAGAAGACAATGAACGTCTTCGTTGGCGGTGGGGGCGGTGGCGGCGGTGGCGGCGGTGGAGGCGGTGGAGGAGGCGGGGGCGGCGGCGGGGGTGGCGGCGGAGCGGCCCACAGATAGTAGCGGATACCGAACATGAACGCCTGCTCGTCCATGTCGCGCACCTGTTCGCCGAAATGCGTTGCCCCGGCAGGGACGCTCACGTCGGATCTGTAGTAGCGGTTGACCGACAGCGAGCGGTAGCGCCAGTCGAACGTCAAATCGATGTTGTCTGTGATCGAATAGCTGAGGCCCGCAAAGCCCTGCCACATGAAGCCCGTGTTCACACCCGACGCCAGATGGCCTCCGCCGGTGAGCGGGATATTGATGACGCCGTCGCCGAGGCCCGCGCCCGCTCCGAAGGAGAAGTTCCAGCGGTCGGTAATCGGGAGATCGTAAGCGGCGTTGTAGAGGAACGAAAGGATTTCGGCGCTGCCCCCGGTCGTCGGTCCGGTGGTATTCACATTGTGGTTGTCCCAGCCGAATTCGAATTCGGCGCGAATCCGATCGGGAAACCGGAAGCCCACCGCGCCGTCAACCAGGGCCGAATTGCCCGTGCCGATCTTATCGAGCTTGGTGCCGCTCGAATTAAGCAGCGGGCTTTGTGGAACTTCGATGTTCCCCAAATTGTCCCAACCCGCACCGATGTCGATATACCAACCCTGAGCGTCGCTCGCCGCTGCGGGACCGACCAGGGCGACAAGGGCTACTCCCGCCAAGGCCAACATTCGAGCTTTCATCGTGAACCCCCGTGTGAACCACCGACGGGCGGGCAGACCCCACCGACGCGTCAGGGATGTCGAAGACAACTTTGAAGAATGGCTACCAGCAATGGCCAGCGCCGCCAACTGCATACGCCCGCGCCGTCAGGGATTCCCGGTCGCCTGTGGCGGTCCTGCAACATTCGTTAACAGCCTGGATAGCAATCGGCGCTCCAGACAAAAGCATAGCGGCCGGGGGCGATCCACAATGCGTCGGCCACGCCGTATGGGGCCCGTTCGAGCGTCCGCAGGATTTCGCCCCGCGGCTCGACATGGAAATGGCGGAGCCAGAGCCGAAGCGCTGCCGCGCCAAAGCGTCCAAGCCCCGCAAAATCCCCGAAATCGACGATGTGCAGCCGCCCGCCGGGAGCGAGCACGGCGCCTGCCGCAGCGAGAGCTCCCCGCCAGTCGGGAATCATCGAGAGGCTGTAGGAAAAAACCACCCTGTCGAAGCCGTCGGACTTGTCGAACATCTGCGGCGACAGCGATTCGGCGTAGCCTTGCGCCAGCGCGACCCGCTCCGACAAGCCCGCGCGCGCCACCGCATTCGCCGCGGTTTCCAGCATGAGCGCCGAGGCATCGACACCGAAGAGACGCGTACCGGGATACAGCCTTGCCATCGCGATCAGGTTTCGCGCGGTGCCGCAGCCGACCTCGACAGCGCTCTGCCCCGGCGACAACGCAAGTTCGCGAACGAGCCGGTCGCGCCCGACGAGATAGTAACGCCGCGTCAGATTGTAGAAATGCCGCTGGCGCCGATAGACGCGATCCATCAGCGCCATGTGGGAGGGCGGCTTTGCACTCATTCCGACGGTTTCAGGCAGGCCCGCGACGATAAACGTGGAAACCGCCGTAGATGGAAGAGCGGTCGCGGGCATGAAAGGCGCGGCTTGCGCCTTCGAGATATTGCCAAGGCTCGAGAAGACCGGGGGGAAGCTTCCGCGGCAAAGGCGAATCGTCGCCCGCCGTGCGGAAAATGACGCGCGCGTCGTGCGGGTGGGACGTGCGTCCGATCTCGCGCCACAGCTCGGCCAGGACATCGGCCGTCATCCAGTCCTGCGCGTCGAGCAGAACGTAGCGGTGCAGCGACCCGGCCGGCTGTCCTCGCAGGAAGTCGATCAGCGAGGCGTGATGCACTTCCACGCGATCCGTGCGCGTGCGGATCGCCTCGTACACATCCTCGCGCAGATAGGCCGGCACGGCCTCGCGCTTTTCCACGTCGTAGCTGCGCGCGAAGGCCTGCCAGGCGAAATAGTTCCGGGAGATCGGGAAATCGCAGGCGAGCCTCTCAACCCGGCGGCGCAGCACCGCCGCGGGATCGCCGTTCGAAGCGGCAACGAGTTCGTCGTACTGCGCAGGCGGTATGCCCAGTGCGTAGAGCGATATGGGCGTGCGCGAGAGAAAGCGGATCGACTTGTAGTCGAAAAGCGGGGCGATCGTGCGCTCGAATTGCAGTCTCTGCTCGTCCTGGGTGCGCGCCTGGACGATGTCTTCAAGACGTTTTCCGTGAAGGCGCGCCACCGCGTGCAACACCCCGATGAATCGCCCGAGCAACCCGTAACGATACAGATTGCGCGCGAACATGTTGATTCTGCGCCCGTGCAGCGGGACGTGCTTTTCCCAGTAGCGGCGGGTCTCCGGATCGAGGCGGTGACTGAGAAAAGTATCGAAAGCGCTCCGGTTCGATTTGTCGTTCGCCTGCCCGAAGAAGCGAAAGAATTCTTCGTAGCCGGGCAGATTGGCGAGCGCTGCGAGCTTAAGGCGCGTCAATGCGACATGGTTTGGATTCAGATCGACCGCGATAATGCGTTCCGGATTGGCCGCCAGATAATTGAGGATATTGCAGCCGCCGGACGCGATCGTCAGCACCCGGTGATGGGACCCGAGCTCGAGCGCTTCGAGGTCGACCTCGGGGTCTTCCCAGATCTGGTTGTACACGAACCCTTTGAACATCAGGGTGAAGAGGCGTTCGAGAGCGCCGCGCCTGGTGGTGGCCGGTTTGGTGTGGGCGGCCCGTTCGAGAAGCGTATTGGCCATATAGTTCGAGAAGGGCTCTCCGGGACATGGATCTGACCTTATCTAGGCCGGGAACGCCGGCGATTCAAAGCCCTCCCCCAGTCGGGTGCTGCCGTTGCCCTGTTTCCCTGCCACGCCCGAGCCGCTAAGGGTGCCCAATGTCCGAACCCGTCCGGCCCGCCCTCTCGCCTGTCGAACAACTGGTCGCGCTGCTTGATCTCGAGCGGATCGAGGTCAACGTTTTTCGTGGCGGCAGCCCGGAAGGCCGCTCTCAACGGGTGTTCGGAGGACAGGTGCTGGGGCAAGCCCTGGTGGCGGCTACGCGCACAATCGAGACCCGCGTCTGCCATTCCCTGCACGCCTACTTTCTTGTGCCGGGAGATCCCCGCATTCCCATTCTGTACGAGGTGGATCGCAGCCGCGATGGCACGAGCTTCAGTTCTCGCCGGGTGGTGGCGATCCAGCATGGCCGGCAGATTTTCCACATGGCTGCCTCGTTCCAGGTCGCGGAGCCCGGTCTCGAGCACCAGATCGACGCTCCGGCCGTCCCGCGGCCCGAAGCGCTTCCGGACGAGGAAGAGTTCCGGCAGAGATTCCTCGACCGCATCCCCGCGAAATACCGCGAGCACTTCCTGCGCGAACGCCCGATCGAAATCAGACCCGTGGATCCCGACGATATCGTCCGGCCTGGCAAGCGCCCGCCGAACCAGGCCGTTTGGGTTCGGGCGACCGGCCGTCTGCCGGACGACCAGGCCCTGCACCAATGCGTGCTTGCCTATACCTCGGACCTGACGCTCCTCGAAACGTCGCTTCTGCCCCATGGCATAGGCTGGTTCGACGACCGGCTTCAGATCGCCAGCCTCGATCACGCGATGTGGTTCCACCACGCATTTCGGGCCGACGAATGGCTCCTCTACGTCCAGGACAGCCCCAGCGCGTCCGGCGCCCGCGGCCTCAACCGCGGCCTCATCTATTCGGCCGACGGCAGGCTCGTGGCGTCGGTGGCGCAGGAGGGCCTGATCCGCATCCGCCCGGAGAAACGCTGACAGCGCGGAATCGAACGGGGCGGCAAAGCTAAAGGTTTCTCTCAAGGTTGCAGACAATTGACGTGATCTCCGCAACGGGCCGTTAGAGGGGTGTCGGTCATAACGCCGCATCGAGAACCTGGGGTGGTGCGGTCATGCTCGTCAGATTTTTCCGCGACCGACGCGGCAATTTCGCAGTCTTATCCGCAATCATGCTTACGTCGCTTGTCGGCGTGGGCGGGCTCGCGGTCGATTACGGGAACGGACTTTACAACCGTCTCGCCGACCAGCGCGTAGCGGACGTAGCGGCAGCCGCGGGCGCGCGCGTGTATGACGAGACCGAATCCAATTCGGCCGTGTCGACGGCGGTGACGAATGTCGGTGCGCTGAACGGCGTTGCGAGCGCCGCGATATCCGAAACGATCGTCAACTCGCCCACCGGCGACGGCAACAAGGCGATCAAGGTCATTGTGACCTCGCATGCGCCGCTGACACTTTCGCGCCTTCTTCGGCCGACGGCAACAAACTCGCTCGCGGTACAGGCGGTATCATGGGCCGAAATGAAGCCTGGCGGCTCGGGCTGCGTAATCGCTCTCAGCAGTAGCGGAACCGGCGTCACGGCGACGGGCGGAACCCAATTGACCGCCTCAAGTTGCGCGGTCGCCTCGAATCAGACGATCACCTGTTCCGGCGGCGGATCGATCACCACCAATACCGTTTATTACTACACGGCCGCGCCGAGCTGCAGCAACCTTGAGAACAAAAACGGTGGAACGCCGAATGAACTGCAGGCCTATACGGCCGATCCGCTGGCCGGTTCGCCGGAGGTTCTCGCGCAGACCGGACGGCTTTCCACGGTCGAGACGCTGACCTCGCCGGCCGGACCGGCGGTCAACAGCGGCACCTCGCTCGCCTTCTCCAGCAAAGCCAACGGCACAATCACGTCCGCGCTGTCTGCCCAGGGCTGTTCTGGCGGCTTTAGCTCGGGGGCTTGGACGGTAACCTGCCCGTCGGGTGCCAATGTCAGCTTCGGAACGATCTCCGTCTCCGGCAGCGTCACCGTCAACTTCAACGTCGGCGGCTCGTCCAGCAACACATACAATTTCGTGCAGGTCGCGACGGGCGCCGGCACGCTGAATTTCGGCCCCGGCACCTTTAATGTTGCCCAGGGTATTCTGACCACCAACGGAAGTGCCGTGACGACCTTCGGCGCCGGAACCTTCAATGTCGGCGTGCCGCCGAGCTCGACGAGTTGCAACAGTTCCAAGTACTACAGCATCTGCAACACGGGGCCCACGATGACCTTCGCCGGGCCGAGCACATTCGTTCTGGCCGGCGGCATCTACGCCAAGGGAAGCACCCAGGTGACGCTCGGCGGCAGCGGCACCACGAACAGCTTCGATATCGGCAAGGCCTATGACGGCAACAGCGTTTACATGGCCGGCGGCTCGACGGTGTGGTTGGGCGACGCCACCGGCACCGGCGACATTTTCCAGGCGGCCGGAAATTTCAACGATCCCGCTGGCGGCGCCTGCCTGAAAGTCGGCGCCGCCACCTACCACGACATCAACGGATATTTCCTGACCGCCGGTGGCAACAGTCTCGGCGCCGGCATCTACACCGTCGCCGATTACGTTTCGCTCGGCGGGAGCAACGGCGGCAACGTGACCTGCTGGGGTTCGTCGCTCGGGATGAACGCGATCAATACGACGTTCGTGATCGGCGGCAATTCGCTCGATGGCTCCGGGCACGCCTTCTACATCGGCGCGGGATACAGTTCGGTCAACATCACCGGCCCGACGTCGGGAAACACCCAGGGCCTCGCCGTCATCGGTCCCACGTCCTCGACCAATACCGGCACGGCGGTGTTGACGGAAGGCGCCACCACCACGAACGTGGCCGGCGCATTCTATTTCCCGTACGGGCCGATTTCGCTGAGCGGCGCGGCGGCCTTGGGCGATCTGGGAGGAGAGTGCCTTGAAGTGATCGGCAAGCAGGTGTCGCTCTCGGGCGGTTCGGCGATGGCCTCGACCTGCAACATTCCGGGTGTGGGCACGTCGGGGACCTCGGGTCTGGTCTCTCTCGTGGAGTAGGGCGTCGAGAATGCGTGCCGCGAAATTCCGTCTGCTCTTCGCACACAAAGGGGATCGCACCGAAGCGGGCGTGGCTGCCGTCGAGTTCGCCTTTCTGGTGCCCGTATTCCTGGTGCTCCTGATGGGTGTCATCGACGTGGGCCAGATGCTTTTCGCCTATTATGAGCTCGATCAGGCGGTCGCGGCCGGAGCGCAATACGCAGCGCTCAACGCTGCCAATGTCACATCGACGAACGGCGCCGCGCTGGCCACCTCCATCGCCACGACGATCGCCAATGCAAACGGTACGAACTGGTCGAACGGCACCGTCGTGGTCAACGACGGGCCCACGGTTACCATCACCGGCGGAAATACCGTGTCGAGCGGTACCGCAACCAACGCGGACGATTTCTATTGCCTGGCCGGCTCCTCCCCGAACTGGAGCTGGGGAACGGGCTACACGAGCCAGTCAGCTTGCGCGAACGGCGGAACAGCCGGCAAGTTCGTGACGGTTACGGCCACTTATGCGTATGTGCCTGTGCTGCAGATTTACGATTTCATCCAGAGCGGCACGCTGACCCAATCCGCAGCCGTGCAAACGCAATGAAAGCCTCGTCGTTCACCCGCTTTCGGCGCTCGCTCGCAGGCACGGCCGCCATCGAATTCGCGATTCTCGCGCCGCCCTTCCTCGGTCTCGCCTTCGGGGTCTACGAATTCGGGCGGGCTCTGTGGACGCTCGAAGCACTGCAGGAAAGTGCGACGCAAGGAGCGCGCTGCGTCGGCGTGCAGTCGACGTCGTGTTATTCGAGCGGCTCCTACAGTCAGACCGACACGATCGATTATGTGCAGGGCGTCGCGAGCGGCTGGGGCATTTCGGTGCCGACGGCCGACATTGTCCCGACGCAAAGCACGACGTGCGGAACGGTCGCCGGTTTCGCGCAGGTGCAGATCACCTATCAATTCGCCACCGTCGTCAGCCTGCTCATTCCCGCGCTTGCCAACCAGACGCTGACTGCGACTGCGTGCTTTCCGGACAACCCCTGATCGGCGTCACGTCACCGATGCACGGCGGCCAAAGCGTTCGTCTCGCCAGCTTCCTTCGCGCATGACCGAGCCGAGCCGTTCCGCCGCGTCCCAGATATCCACATAGCGGGTGTAGAGCGGGGCAAATCCGAATCGCAGGGTATTCGGCGCGCGAAAGTCGCCGATAACACCACGCGCGATCAGCGCCTGGATGATGGCGTAACCCTGGCTATGACCGAGCGCGATCTGGCTGCCCCGCGCATCGCTGTCGCGCGGACAGGCGATTGCGAACCCGCAATCGCCGCATTCCACTTCCACGCGCTCCAGGAAAAGATCGCCCAACGCTCTCGATTTGGCGCGAACATCTGCCATGCGCACGCCGTCAAATGTCGCCACGCCTTCGGCGAGTGCCGCCATCGCGAGCACCACGGGCGTGCCGCACAAGGTCCGCGCGATACCGGCGGCGGGGCGATAATCGTCGGTGAATTCGAACGGCGCAGCATGGCCCATCCACCCGCTCAACGGCTGGCGCAGCGTGTTCTGGTGCCGTCTTGCCACATAGAGAAAGGCAGGCGCGCCGGGTCCGCCGTTCAGATATTTGTATCCGCAGCCGACGGCGAAATCGGCTGCGTCGCGGCCGAGAAACAGTTCCAGCGCGCCCGCGCTGTGGCTGAGGTCCCAGAGAGCGAGCGCGCCCGCCTCGTGAGCACGCGCTGTCAACGTCGCGAGATCGTGCAGCGCGCCGGTCCGGTAATGGACGTGAGTGAGCACGAGCAGCGCCACGTTTTCGTCAAGCGCGGACGCGATGTCCTCGCGCGCCACCAGCCGCAGTTCGACCGCGGCGCCCGGCATGTCCGCCAGACCCTGCAGCACGTGGAGGTCGGTTGGAAAATTGCCGCGCTCCGATACGATCGCGCGGCGCGGCGCGTTCAACCGGAGCGCCGCAGCGGCAAGCTTGAACAGGTTGATCGAGGTGGAATCCGCGACGATCACCTCGTCCGCGTGCGCACCGAGCAAGGGCGCGATCTGCGCGCCGATTCGGACCGGCAGACCGATCCAGTCGTGAACATTCCAGCCGCAGATGAGGTCATCGCCCCATTCCTTCCGGACGACGTCTGCAATGCGCGCCGGCGTGCGCGCAGGCAGCGCGCCGAGCGAATTGCCGTCGAGATAGATGATGGAGGCCGGCAGCTGAAAGCGGGCACGCATCGGTGCGAGCGGATCCTTCCGATCCAGTCGCTCGCAATCGGCACGCGCTGTATGCGTCACCGAAGATTTCCGCCGCTCAGTCCGTCGCGCGCCGCGGAAAATCCGTCACGATTGCTTTGCCGGCGGTGAGCGCGCGTACCGAGTGACGTGTATCCGGGCGCACAATGCCGACGAAACCCGCTCCCGCGCGCCGGGTCTCGCCGCCGATGGAGATTTCGAGCTCCCCTTCGAGAATCTGCCAGACCTCTTCCTGCGGATGCGCGTGCTCGTGAATGGAAGCGCCGGCATCGAACTCGTACTGCACGAACGTCATGCTGAGCGAATCGAAACTCCGGCCCCGCCAACCCGGCTTGCGTTCCCTTACCGCGAGCGCCGCCGTGTCGATAAAGCCGCCCGTCGAAGTCGCCGAGCTATTCATTGCCACCGGTTCTCCTTCTGCCGCCTCTGCCCATGCCGCGCTGCGAGAGCGCCGCCTTGCAGCCGTCGCTCAGTTTTTCGGTGTTTTCGCGCAGGCAACGGCGCTTGCGCGGCTCGTCTGCACAGTACTTTTGTATGTCTGCCGCACAGGCCGTACGCAACCCGGAATGCCCTGCGAACTTCTCCCGCGTATTTTTCTGCTGATTGCAGCCGGCGACGGATGCAAGGACCAGGACCAGCGCCGCACCACGCAACAGCTTCGATGCCGAAAACACCATAACCAGACCTCCTCGACCGGAGCGAAGCTGTAGCAGAGACGGCGCGCGCCGCCAAACCGGCAGGGATGTCGGCTACTCCCAGTGCTGGACCAGATAGGGATTTGTGCTGTCGCCCGTCATCAGCACGACGGTGCGTCGGACCACGTGACGCCCTTTATAGTCGGCGGCGACGTCGATCTCGAAGGAACGGCCGGAAGCGTCGTCGTCCGGGGTGACATAGGCGCCGCTCGCCGAATCGTCGTCGCTGTCGTCCGTATTAAGATCGGATTGCGACAGCGGACCCGCATGGGCAGCGAGGATCTTGTCGACCTGGCCCGGATTCCCCGGATAAAGCGCGTTGAGCACGAGGCGGGGGGCGAGATCTTCGTCGGGGCTGTCGTCGCGCGAATAAACGGTCAGCGCCGGGCGAATTTTTTCGTAAAGGGTCGGCGTCATGCCGAGCACGAGTTGCACTTCCGAAACGCTCTGAAAATCATTGTGTCGCGGGCGCCACGGCAATCCCGCCGCCGCGTAATCCGCATCGGTGCCGCCGTGCAGCGTGTGCGCGTCGTCGCTTGTCTTGTCCGTCCGCCATTCGACGATCCGGTCGGCGAGGACCGTCGCCGTATTCAAATCGACACCGACCGATTCGAAGAGCGGCGACAGCGTATCGGCATCGGCGTCGTTGAGATCGAACTTGCCATCCTCGTCCTGGATCGAAACGGTCATGTTCACCCCGTCATAGGCGACGGGGTAGGGAACTCCGTCGACGCGCCAACGGTTGTTGGCGCGCGCATCGTCGAGGGCGAGAATTGCGCGCACCGTCGCCGCATCGAGGTCGTCATTGAGATGGGCTCGGGTCAGGGCGCGCCGCTCCGCGCGCACCGAGGTTAGCGTCAGCTCCTGCGTGGCGGCGGCCATCATGCCGAGCATGGCGGTGGTCCAAAGCACCGAAATCAGCGCCCAGCCGCGCTCGCGGCGGGCGCTCCTCCCCAGCCGCGGACCGGCGTCAGCCTTTCTGCTCGAAAACCGGCTGAACTTCCGGAAGCTTGTGACGAAGCTCATCGGTAACCGCACGCGCCTTTCCAATACTGTCAACCACATGGGGCGTTATCAATACCATAAGTTCGTCGCGATTCACCGAATCGCCGGTATTGGTGAAAAGATGACCCAGATACGGAATGTCCTGCAGCCACGGGATTCCGTTCTTGCTCTGGCTCACCTGGTTGCTGAACAGCCCTCCCAGCGCGATGGTTTCGCCATCGGCGACCGAGACCGAGCTCGTGATTTCGCGTTGCTGGATCGTCGGCGAATTGATGCTCGAACTTGTCGTCGTAGTAGGCTCGGCGACCTCCTGGTCGATATCCATCATGACTTCTCCGCCCTTGTTAACGCGCGGGGTGACCTGGAGAATAACGCCGGTGGAAAGATATTGGACGCTGTTGACCTCGGGGGCGTTGGTATCGATCGTGCTCGTTGCGGTCGCGGTGACGATCGGAACCTGATCGCCGACCTGGAGCTTGGCGGTCTCGTTGTTCAGCACGAGCACTTCCGGCGCGGACAGCACCGTGACTTTGGTCTCGGTCGCAAGCGCGCTCAGGACGGCATTAAGACTGTTGCCGTTCGAAAACAGATACGAGAATCCGGGCAGCGCCGCCATCAGCGGCGACGCAGGCGGAGCGGCGAGCGTCGCCGCGTTGGTTAGTGTAAAAACGCTGTTGCTGTTGGGCGTGCTGTTCGGCTTGTAGAAATACTGAAAGCCGAACTGGGTGTTCTTGGTGAGGGTGACTTCGGCAATCGCCGCTTCGAGCAGGACCTGAAGCGGCGCCACATCGAGTTGGCGCAGCGCGTCCCTGATGACCTTGTATTCGCGCGGCGTCGCCAGGACGACGAGAGCGTTGTTGGTCTCGTCGGCCGTGATATTGACCGAACTGATGCCCTGGCGGGAAACACCCCCGACCGTCTCATAGCGGCCGACCGCGCGGCGGCCCTCCTGGGTGATGGGAGTCGTCACCGGCTGAAACGGAACTGCGGGATTGTTCGTGCGGTTTGCGAGACCTGTGATGCCTCCGTTGTTGGTTCCGTTCTGGGCGACGTTGGTGTTGCCGGAATTGGAATTGCCGCCGAGACCGTTCTCCGTCGTGTTGTTGCCGGTGTTCGTATTCCCGAAGCCCGACGTGCCGTTGGTGTTTCCAAAACTCGACGTGTTCATCTGGGTCTGCTGGCCGCCGCCGCCCTGGCTCTCTTGGGTCGTCTGTTCCGTAGAACTCGAACCGAAGAGAGTCTTGATCAGGGTGGACGCAATGTCGCTCGCCCGCCCGTTTTGCACGCGATAGACGTAGATTTTCTTGTCGTTGCCCTCGCCCGTACGGTCCAGGCGCGCCACCCAGACCCGAAGCTGTTCGATATATTTCTCCTGCGGCGAGATGGCGAGCACGGCATTCAGACGGTCGATTGGAACGAAGCGCACCACGCCGGCCACCGGACTCTCCTTGCCGCCGACCAGATCGCCCAGCTCTTTTGCGAGCTCTTCCGCGTCCATGTATTTCGGCTCGAACAGCGCGAAGTGCATGCCGGCGAGCCAGTCGGTGTCGAAGAGCGCGATGTCGTCGAGCAGCGTCTGGCGCTGCTGCTGGGTACCTTCGATGATGATGTCGTTGCGGTTGGGATCGACCCGGATCGTTCCTTCATTGGTGGAAATCGGTTCGAGCAATTTGGCGAGCGCGGCCGCGCCGACATATTTTATGTGAACCACCTCCATGCCGTAGCCGAGCGTGTTGACGACGCGGGCGGGCGTGCTGGTTGCAGCCTGCTTGTGCGCCTCGGCAATCGGCATGATTTCGTAGATGCCGTTCGAGTGCACGAGCGCGAGACCCGCCAGACCCAGTGCCTGTTCGAGCGCCGGCAGCACCTGCCTCTTCTTCAGCGGTTGGCTCGTCTGGATCGTCACCACGCCGCTGGTGGTGGCCGAAATCTCGTAGTTCAGGTGCAGATAATCGCCCAGAACCGCCTTGGCGACGTCGCGCACGTCGGCATTGACGAAGTTGAGCACGATGCCGCCAGCGGGCGCGACTTCCATTCCGGCGCCCTGGTTCTCTCCGGGAGGCGGTGCGCCCGGAGGCAATTGCGGTCCTGGGACCTGCTGTCCGGGCGGCATGCCGGCACCGGCGCCGGGATACCCCCGCGGGATGCCCTGGCCGGGCGGAAGTCCGTTAGGCGGCCGGTTCTGCGGCTGGGCGCCGAGCGGCGTCGCACACACGAACAGCGCAAGAATTGCCCACAGCCAAGCTTGCGGGCCGCGGGACTTGTCACGATTCGTGAATGGCGCCATCAGAAACCCCAGCAAACGGCTCCTTATAGGCGGATCACCGCAGCCCCGTCTCCTAACTTTTTTGGCACGTAGAACGCAGACTCGGCTTTGCCGACGACGGCCGCCGGCAGAGGAGCTGCCGGCGGTCAGCGACGCTGCCTCCGCACGACGAGCGTGCGAAGTGCCCCGAATAACCGGGAACCCGTCAAGGCCCGATGCGTCATCGCTTCAATTCGATGATGTCGAGTGTGGATTCCTGCACCGGATACGGAAATTCGATGCGAGCCGAGCGGGGTCCGGTCGCGTCCAGAAGCCCGACCGCATCATCGGGCGTTGTCGCGGCGCCCGCCGCCCGTCCGTTCCCGGAATAGGCGTGCCGCGGCTCCCCTTTGACGGAGAGACCGGCCAGAACGACGAAACCACCGGAATCGTGCGGATAAAGCATGCCGCTCAACCGTTGCGTGCCCGACAGTTTGTCGAAGGTGAGCCGGCCATTGCGGTTGCCAATGCGACAACGGAACCAGGAATAAACGACATCGGGGGACATGCCGCCCACCTTGATGGTGCGGCAGCGCCAGTCGCCCAGGAGCGCGGCCGCGGACACGGGCCGTGCCTCTGCGTCGAGCAGCCCGCGAATCAGCCCGATGTCGCGACCCGATTGGGCTTCCGACAGCGCCTTCGCGCGCGCCTCGTCGAGCTTTGCAAGACGGGCCGCGTCGTAGGACGAAACCCTGTTTTCCCATCCGGCCTGTGCGGCCGAAATCGCTGCGGCCGCGCCCAGCGCCGCCATGAGTATCCTACACTTCCATCCGCGCATCGAGTTTTCTCCCCTCCGCCTCTTCGCTCTCTCCATTATCGCCCCCCGGTGCAATCCAGCCTCGCAAATCCGCACTCGGCGGCATTCCGATGATATTGTACCCGGCATCGACGAAATGAATTTCACCGGTCACGCCTGCGGAAAGATCGCTCAGGAGATAGAGCGCCGCGTTGCCGACATGATCGAGTTCGATGTTTTTCTTGAGCGGGCTGTGCGCCTTGTTCCAGCGAAACACCACGCGCGCCTCGCCGATGACCGAACCGGCCAGCGTCCGCATGGGCCCGGCTGAAATCGCATTGACGCGAATGCCGTCACGGCCGAGATCGGCCGCGAGATAGCGTACGCTCGCCTCAAGCGCCGCTTTGGCAACTCCCATGACGTTGTAATTGGGCGTGACGCGGGTCGCGCCGAGATAGGTCAGCGTCAGCAGCGAACCGCCCCGTCCGCCGATGCTGGCGGGCGGCATCATCCGCGCAGCGCGCTGGGCCACTGCCGTGAACGAGTAGCAGGAGATGCTCAGGCTGCGGACGAAATTGGCCCGGCTGGTGTCGACGTAACGGCCCTTCAACTCGTTCTTGTCGGAATGGGCGATCGCGTGGACGACAAAATCGAGCGTGCCCCATTCCTTGCGCAGAACCTCGAATGCGCGGTCGAGCAGGGTGTCATCCTCCACATCGCCCGGCAGCACGAAATGCGCGCCGATGGATTGCGCGAGCGGCTTCAGCCGACGCGCCTGCGCTTCGCCCTGGTAGGTGAATGCGATTTCCGCACCGTGAGCCGCCAGCGTTCGCGCAATGCCCCAGGCGATGGAATGGTCGTTCGCCACTCCCATCACCAGTCCGCGCCGGCCGCTCATCAAACCTTTCATCGTAGCCTTTCCATCCGCGGCTCAGCGGTCGTAGCGCTGGAAAACGAGCGTTGCGTTCGTCCCGCCGAAGCCGAAGCTGTTAGACAGCACGCGCTCGAGATTGGCCCCGTCGATCCGCGAGCGCACAACGGGGGCATCGACGATCTGCGGATCCAGCTCGTCGATGTTGGCGCTTTCGGCAATGAAGCCGCCCTGCATCTGCAGAAGCGAATAGATCGACTCATGGACACCGGCGGCACCGAGCGAATGGCCGGTGAGCGACTTTGTCGAATTGACCGGCGGGACGCGCTTTCCGAACACGTCGCGCAGAACTCCGATTTCCGTGAGATCGCCGACGGGAGTCGAAGTCCCGTGCGCATTGATGTAGTCGATCGGGCCTTTCACCGTGGCGAGCGCCTGGCGAATGCAGCGAACGGCGCCTTCGCCCGAAGGCGCGACCATGTCGTGTCCGTCCGAAGTTGCGCCGTAACCCACGACCTCCGCATGGATTCGCGCACCGCGGGCCCTGGCGTGCTCGAGCTCTTCCAGGACCAGAACCCCCCCACCGCCCGAAATCACAAACCCGTCGCGGTCCTTGTCGAACGCGCGCGACGCACGCGCCGGCGTCTCGTTGAAGTGTGACGACATGGCGCCCATCGCGTCGAACAGTACCGAGAGCGTCCAGTCGAGCTCCTCGCCGCCGCCCGCGAACACGATGTCCTGCTTGTCCCACTGGATCAGTTCGGCCGCGTTGCCGATGCAGTGCGCGCTGGTCGAACAGGCTGAAGTGATCGAATAATTCACGCCCTTGATCTTGAACCAGGTCGAGAGCACCGCCGAGCAGCTGGAACACATGGCCTTCGGCACCGCAAACGGTCCTATGCGCTTTGGACCCTTCACCGGTTCGCTGCGCGCGGTGTCTGCAGCCCATACGATCGTGCGCGTCGAAGGGCCGCCCGACCCCATAATGAGACCGGTGCGCGGATGAATTATGTCCTTGTCTTCCAGGCCGGCATCGGCGATCGCCTGTTCCATCGCAAGAAAACTGTAAGCTGCGGCATCGCCCATAAATCGGCGCGTGCGCCGATCGATCGCCGCTTCCAAATCCACCTTCAGGCTGCCATGCACCTGGCAGCGGAATCCCAAGTCGCGATAGACATCCGCGCTCGTGATGCCGGAGCGCGCCTCGCGCAGCGCGGCCGAGACCTCGCCGACGTTGTTCCCGATGGAACAGACGATTCCCATGCCGGTTACAACAACGCGTCTCATGGGAACATTTCCGTCTCGCAAATCATGGAAGTCAGGCCCAGGCGGATCAGGCCGGCGCCGCGGCTGCGGCGAGCGTGCCCTGCGACTGCTCGCTGAACAGGCCGACCCGCAGATCCTTCGCCTCGTAGATGACCTTGCCGTCCACCTTCATGATTCCGTCGGCCACACCAACCACCAGCCGGCGCATGATCACGCGCTTGAGGTCGATGTAATAGCTCACGAGCTTAGCACTCGGCAGCACCATCCCCGAAAACTTCACTTCCCCCACCCCAAGTGCGCGGCCGCGCCCGAGGCCGCCGAGCCAGCCAAGAAAGAATCCGAGGAGCTGCCACATGGCGTCGAGCCCGAGGCAGCCCGGCATGATGGGATCGTTCTGGAAGTGGCATTTGAAGAACCAGAGATCGGGGCTGACCTCGAGTTCGGCCTCGATTTCGCCTTTGTCCTCGCTGCCCCCACGTTGCGAAATCTTCGTGATGCGGTCGAACATGAGCATCGGGGGCAGCGGCAGCCTGGCATTGCCTTCGCCAAAGAGTTCCCCCCGTGCGCAGGCGAGCAATCCCTGCAGATCGAAGCTCGATTTATGTCCGGGCATGTCAGCCATCCGTCGGCCCTTGACAAAAAGGACCGGTTGCATTGTTCTCAAGATTAGAAGCGTTCCAAGTCATAGCGTACGAATCTCAGCCTAGCAGAGATGAAGCGCGGCTGACAGCCGCGCAAGCCCCGGGGATTTTCGATGGTCCGACCCCATACCACCGCCCAACGAAACGCCGTTACGCGCCTGCGCAAGGCGGGATTGCGTCCCACGCGCCAGAGGCGGCTGCTTGCAGACCTGCTTTTCCGGCACGGATACCGCCACGTGACCGCTGAGATTCTGCACCAAGAGGCCGAGCGCTCGGGACATCGGGTCTCGCTCGCCACGGTTTACAACACCCTGCACCAGTTTACGGCGGCGGGATTGCTCAGACAGGTGGTCGTGGACTCCTCCCGAAACCATTTCGACACGAACACGGAGCCGCACCAGCATTTTTATGACGAGGCGGAGGCCGAACTCATCGATATCCCCGGCGACGCGATTGCCGTCACCGGGTTGCCCGCGCCGCCCAAGGGTATGGCCGTTTCCGCGGTCGACGTGGTGGTGCGACTGCGGCCGAAGCAGACAGATTAGAATCGTTCTAAACCGTTGACAGGGCGTTTGCCGGGGCGCATTCTCGCGCTTCCTCGCTCCCCGGCGGCACCGGCATGCGACCGAAGAATTCGATCAGGAGATCTCCCATGCAACTCAAGAATTCGAAAACTGCGCAGAACCTGAAAGACGCCTTTTCGGGCGAAAGCCAGGCGAACCGTCGCTATCTGTATTTCGCGCAAAAGGCCGACGTCGAAGGATTCAACGATGTGTCGGCCGTATTCCGTTCCACAGCCGAAGGCGAAACCGGTCACGCCCACGGCCATCTCGAATTCCTCGAGTCGGTGGGAGATCCGGCAACCGGCGAGCCGATCGGCGGCACCGAACTCAATCTCAAGGCCGCGATTGCCGGCGAGACGCACGAATATACCGACATGTATCCGGGCATGGCACGTACCGCCCGCCACGAAGGATTCGAGGAGATCGCCGACTGGTTCGAGACTCTGGCAAAGGCCGAGAAGAGCCACGCCGGCCGATTCCAGAAGGCGCTCAACACGCTGCGCGAGTAGTCATAATACCAATCGTGAGCCGCAAACTGCGGAGTCCCGGTCGACATCGGGAGGATTTTCGGATGGTTCTGCGTGTTATCTCTTCTTGCCCCGCACTGCCCCGATGCCGCCCGGCCGGCCCGCAATCTGCGGGGCATGGCAAGTAACAGATGAGCGAAGGCAGCCTCGAAGCGCCACGCCGCGAACCGATCGGCTGGCGCGATGAAGATTTCTACGAGGTGGAGAAGCTCGATGCCGAGATGCGGCGCATCTTCGACATCTGTCACGGTTGTCGGCGCTGCTTCAACCTTTGCGATTCCTTCCCGCGCCTGTTTTCGCTGATCGACGGCGGTCCGACGGGGGAAGTCGACGGCGTCAAGTCCGAGGATTTCGCGGACATCGTCCAAGCCTGCACGTTGTGCGACATGTGCTTCATGACGAAATGTCCATATGTCCCGCCGCATCCCTTCAATGTCGATTATCCGCACCTGATGCTGCGTTATCGCGCGGCGGAGGCGCGGGCCGGCAAGAAAGATTTTACAGCGCGCCAACTCGCCGAAATGGACCGCAACGCGCGCCTCGCGGTTCCCCTGTCGCCATTTGTCAACTGGGCGGCGAAACGCGACAACCGGCTGACCCGTCCGGCGATGGACACCGCCTTCGGCATCGACGAACGCGCGACACTTCCCAAATATGCCGGCCGAACCTTCGTCTCTCAGGCGCGCAAGTCGCCGCTCGCGCCCAACACTACGGCGCCCGCTTACCCGGCGAAACTCAGGGTGGCGCTCTTTGCCACCTGCTTCGTGAACTTCAACCGCCCTTCGACCGGGCAAGCCGCGCGCGCGGTCCTTAATCACCTGGGCGTCGAAACCCGCGTAGAATATCCGGGCTGCTGCGGCATGCCGTTTCTCGAACAGGCCGAACTCTCCCGTGTCGCCGACCGCGCGATTGCGGTCGCCCGCGCATTGGCGCCCCTGATCGACGAAGGTTTCGACATCGCGACGCCCATCGCCTCCTGCGGTCTGATGCTGAAATTCGAATGGCCGCTCGTCGTGCCGGACGACGAAAATGTGCGACGGCTTTCGCAGGCGACCCGCGACATCGACGAATACGTCGTGGGAATCGCGAAGAAGTACGGCCTCCCGCCGGGGCTCAAATCCCTCGAGGAGGGAATCTCTCTTCATCTGCCCTGCCATGCGCGCGCGCAAAACATGGGTCCGAAGGCGGCGGAAATGCTGCGCCTTATTCCCGATACGCCGGTGGACGTGATCGAGCGCTGCTCGGGCCATGGCGGCACGTTCGGCGTGGTGAAGCCGACGCACGAGGTGGCACGCAAGGTGGGGCGGCCGGTGTTCCGCACCGTAGTCAAACAGATGCGTGGCCACATCGCTTCGGATTGCCCGCTTGCCGCCGCGCACATTTTCCAGGGGGCGCGCGAGACCGCCGCGGCCGAAGGCGCGGAATTCCGCGCGCGCGAACCGGAACATCCGATCGAGATCTTCGCGCGCGCGTATGGTCTTTTGGAGGACACCCGATGAGCGTCGCCGAACATCGCATCACGCCCGCCGACATCCTGCCGCCGGACGAATTCGCCTCGAAGCGAAGCGACCTGCGCCGCCGGCTCATTTCGGTGAAGAAGAATCGCCGCATGGAAGTCGGACCCTTTGCCACATTCTATTTCGAGAACTACGAAACGATGTGGCTGCAGGTCCACGAAATGCTGCACATCGAAAAGGGCGGCGACGAGCAGATTCCGGGCGAACTTGAGGCTTACAACCCGCTGATCCCCAAAGGCCGGGAACTGATCGCCACGCTGATGCTCGAGATCGAGGATCCAGTACGCCGCAACGCCACCCTCTTGAAGCTCGCGGGAATCGAAGACTGTGTGGCGATGGATATCGGAGGGCACCGGGTCATGGCCGCGCCCACGGACTATGAGGACCGCACCACGCCGGACGGCAAGACGTCTTCGGTCCACTGGGTCCGCTTTTCCTTCGCGCCCGAAGACATCGCCCGATTCCGGAACGGCGAAACCCGGATCGCCATCGAGATCGCCCACCCCAGCTATGACCACATGGCGGTGATGCCGCCCGAAATCCGCGCTGAACTCGCGAAAGATTTCGACGAACCCTAAGTCACCGAACTCCGTTACACTTCGCGCGGGACTGACATTCGAGCGGGGAATTTGCGTGCCGAGCGAAATGAGCGAGACCGTGACGCTCGATGCGCCGGCGGGCCGGCTCCTCGGTCTGCGCCGGCAGGGCATTCTCGAATTCCGCGGCGTTCCGTTCGCCAGGCCGCCGGTTGGAGATTTTCGCTGGCGCTTGCCAGAACCCGCGCAACCGTGGGCCGGTGTACGTGACACCAGGCGCTTCGGCGCCGTGGCGCCCCAGGCACCGACCCCTTTCGACGCCTTTCTCGGCGGCGCGCTTTCCGTGCAATCGGAAGACTGCCTTTCCCTGAACGTGTTTGCCCCGCCGCCGGCAAACAGAAGGCGGCCCGTTATGGTATGGATTCACGGCGGTGCGTTCGTGATCGGCGCCGGCAGTCAGTCGCTTTACGACGGCAGCCATCTGGCCGCGCACGGCGTAGTGGTGGTGACGATCAATTATCGCCTTGGCGCGCTGGGCTTTCTCGCTCTGCCGCCCGGAACCGGTGTCGAAGGTCTCGCGGACCAGATCATGGCGCTCGACTGGGTACGCCGGAACATTTCCACGTTCGGCGGCGATCCGGAGAATGTAACGATCTTCGGCGAATCGGCAGGCGCGATGTGCGTCGGCGCCCTACTCGCTTCCCCGCGCTCGGCGGGCCTGTTCCACAAGGCGATTCTGCAGTCGGGGGGCGCCCATGTCGGGCATGACGGCGACAAGGCGGCGCGTGTGTCGCATGCCGTCCTCGCTGTCCTTTCGCTTGCACCACACGAAACGGGCCGGGCCCGAGGGATTGCGCCCGAGGCGCTGGTCAAGGCGCAGTCCGGCGTTCTTGCTGCTGCCCACGGCAACGATCCGCGGAAACTCGGCCGGATGCCATTTCAGCCTGCCATCGATGGTGAGTTTCTTCCCGAGTTGCCGATTTCGGCGCTCCGCCGCGGGGTCTCACGCGATATACCTCTGCTGATCGGCACGACTCGCGAAGAGTGGAAACTTTTCAGCGCGCCAAATCCCAGGCTGCGGCTGATGACCCGTTCGGGATTCGAATCGCGTGTTGCGCATGTTGCAGGGGATGCCGCGCCCGCGCTGCTGCGGGTCTACGACACCGGGTCCGCCTTCGAACGCTATAACGCCTTCATGACCGACCGGACTTTTGCAGTTCCGGCCGACCGTCTGCGTTCCGCGCGCGCGGGAGCAGCAGCGACGTTTGCCTACCGTTTTGACTGGCGGGCCCCTTATCTGGGCGGAATTTTCGGATCATGCCACGCGCTCGATCTCGGCTTTATCTTCGGTACCCACAACGTCGGCGCCGCATCGGCGTTTTTCGGCAAGGGCGCAGTGGCGGATGCGCTCGCCGAGTCGATGATGAGTGCATTTGCGGCGTTTGCCGCGACCGGCGATCCGTCAATCGCGCAAACGGGCACCTGGCCGCGCTATGCGAACGAGACACGCTCCACCATGATCTTCGGCGATGGTTCGCCCCATGTGGCTGCGGCTCCCGACCGCGCTCGCCTCGATGCCTGGAAAACGGTTCCCGACAGCGAAGTCGGAGTGTAATTGTGCGAACTGCGTTCGAGTTTGATCTGCTTTAATCCGATGCCAGCTGCACGCATGGCGAGCACCCGCGCCCTGCTCGCCTGTAGTGTCCTCGCTGTGGCGCCCGCTCTCGCCCAAACGGCGCCGGCAGACGTGGAGACCGTGGTCGTCACAGGAATCTCGCCGCTTCCCGGCACCGCGATCGACGCAAATAAAATCGCGGGCGAGGTTGAAACGCTGTCGGTGCCCGAGCTCGCGAAAGACAGGCCTCAGGACACGCTGCCTGGGCTCGCGCAGACGGAATTGGCGAGCGTCGGCCTCAACGAGGAACAGGCGAGCCCGTTCCAGCCGGATTTCGTCTATCGCGGCTTCGAGGCCTCGCCGATTTCCGGCATCGCCGAAGGCGTCGCGGTGTACCAGGACGGCGTTCGCCTGAACGAGTCCTTCGGCGACACGGTGAACTGGGATCTCATCCCGCAATTCGCCGTCGAACGGTTTACGCTCCAGAGCAACAATCCGGTTTTCGGACTGAACGCGATTGGGGGCGCCGTCACCCTCGCGATGAAGGACGGCTTTCTCTTCGACGGTACCGATGCCGCTCTCTCCGGAGGGTCGTTCGGGAATCTGACGGGCAATGCGCAATACGGCGCGCGGTCCGGTCCTTTCGCGTTCTATCTCGGGTTCGGCGGACTCCATGACGACGGCTTCCGTCACGATTCGCCGACAGCGCTGCGGCAGGCCTACGCCGACGCCGGCTATCGCGAGGGCGATCTGACGCTGCACCTCTCGGTTTCGGGGGCGTTGAATGATATCGGTGCGCTCGGGCCGACTCCGGTGCAACTGCTTGCGCGCGATTCGCGCGCGGTGTTCACGAGTCCCCAGGGCATGCGGAACGCGATGGAACTCATCGCCTGGCGCGGAACCTGGCAGGCGAGCGGAGTCCTGATTGTGAGCGCCGACACCTACTTCCGCCATTTCGACCAAAATCTCATCGACGGCAACACCACCGACGTGACGTATTGCGCGAACGATCCGGCCGAGCTTTGTCTCGAAGGTTCGGACCTGTACCCCGAAGACTCGCTCTACGATTCCCAAGGCAATCCGGTCTCCGCGCGCGTGCTGCCGCAAGGCGCCACGCCCGGCGAAACCGATTTTACGCGTACCGACACGGACAGCTTCGGCGGCACGATCGGGGCGTCACTCGGCGCGCCGCTTTTCGCGCACGCCAACACGGTCGAATTCGGAGTCTCGGGGGATCGCGGTTTGACCGGTTACAGCGCGCACGGCGAGCTGGGTGCGCTGCCGCCCAATCTCGACGTGGTGGGCGCCGGCATCGTCATCGACCAGGCTCTCAGTCCCACCGCCCAGCCGCCGCTCGAAGAGCCCGTCGCCGTCAACGCCAACAATACCTCTGCAGGCGCCTATGCGATCGATGTCTTCGATGTGACGCGGCGGCTTTCGTTCACACTCAGCGGACGTCTCAACCTCGTACAGGTCACGCTGTCGGGTCTGCCGGACGGCTCCGGCGGTTCGCACAGCTTCACGCATTTCAATCCGGGAACGGGGTTGGCCTACAGATTTTCCGATGATCTCACGGCCTATGCGGGCTGGTCGCAATCGAACCGCGCTCCGACGCCCGCCGAACTCTCCTGTTCCAATCCGGCTTCGCCCTGCCTGATGGACGCGTTTCTCGTTTCCGATCCCGATCTGAAGCAGGTGGTTTCGAACAACATCGAAGCAGGGTTGCGCGGCAGCTTCGCAACCGACTTTCTGCCGGGCCGCTTCGTCTGGAACGCAGGCGCCTATCGCACCGATGCGGCAAACGACATCGAGCTCCTGGCGACACAGATCAACGGCTTCGGTTCCTTCGCCAATGCCGGCACGACGCGGCACCAGGGATTCGATCTGCATCTCGGCTATCGCGACACGCGCCTGACGCTCAACGCCAGCTATTCGTATCTGCAGGCGACGTTTCTCGATGCGCTGACGCTCGCCTCGAACAGTCCGGCCGCCAATGCGCAAGGAATCATCTTCGTCCATCCCGGCGACCTTCTGCCGCTCAATCCCGAACACCGGCTGAGCCTTTCCGCCGACGTGTCGCCGACCCCCGATTGGAGCGTGGGCGGCGATGTGCGCTTTGTGAGCGGCGAGTTCCTCGCAGGCGACCAGTCCAACCAGGAGCCGCCATTGCCGTCCTACGCAACGCTCGATCTGCGCTCGTCTTTCCGCATCGCTTCGCATTGGGAAATCTTCGGCGAAATCGAGAACCTCTCCGGCGCCCGCTACTACACGTATGGCGCGTTCGCCGAACTTGGCAATCTGCCGCCAGGACTCGGTCTCACCGATCCGCGCAGCCTGAGTCCCGCGCCGGGCCGGCTCTTCTATGCGGGAGTTCGTGCCGACACCGATTAGGATTTCAGAAACGCACGCGGCCAGAAACGATCGCGTCGTAAGTCGCTCCATCGAGCGGCATATAGAGCGACGTTGCGGGATCGAGTACATAGAGCGGATCGGCGATCCGACCCGGATCGAATCCTTCCGCTGCGAGCTCCACCTTCCGAAGTTTGAATGTTCCGGTGATCGTCATTTGCGGCAAGATGCGCAGAAAAAGCGGCCGCGCGTAGTCGGGCAGTTTCGGTGCAAGCTCTGCGGCGACACGCGATGGATCGAATCCCGGCCCGGTGACGAGCGCCGCCATCCCGGCGCGTCCCTCATGGCCCGGAACGCGCACGCCATAGACGTTCGCTTCGGCGATTCCGGCAATCCCGTGCAAGGCTTCAGCGACTTCGCCGGTCGAAACATTCTCGCCCTTCCAGCGGAAGGTGTCGCCGATCCGATCCACGAAATAGAAATAGCCAAGATCGTCGCGTTTCATCAGGTCGCCGGTGCGAAACCAGGCGTCGCCCGGCCGGAACACATGACGGAGGATCTTCTTCTCCGTGTCGGACTCGCGCGTGTAGCCTTCGAACCGCGTCTGCGGCGCATGGGCGATCTTGCCGATCGCCTCGCCCGCTTCGCCGTCCACGCATTCGACGCAGAAGCCCTTTCCGTCGCGGACGGGAAATTCCCTTTCAATGTCGAAGCGGACGAGCCGGGTGGGAAGAAAAGCGCGCGCATAGCCGGGAATCCGCCCGACCGCGCCGACCCGTCCGTCGTAGTTCATCAGCACCACATTGCCTTCGGTCGCGCCGTAAAATTCGATGATGTGCGGGATTGCGAAGCGCGCCTGGAATTTTTGCCAGATGTCCGGTCCGAGGCCATTTCCAATCGCGAGCCGCAGTCTGTGATCGCGCTCGTGGGCCGACGGAGGCGCGTTGACGAGATACCGGCAGAGTTCGCCGATGTATTGAAACACTGTTGGTTTGTAGCGCGCGCAATCGTCCCAGAATTCGTGAACGGAGAACTTCCGGCGCAGGATGAGACAGCCGCCAGTCGTGAGCGCCATCCCGGGCGCACAAATACCGCCCGCGGAGTGATAGAGCGGCAGCACGTTATAGATGCGATCGCTGGCGCGCGTGCCGGCAGCTCCGGAAAAGCCCTGCATCATGAAGAGTGTGCGGAAATGACTGATATTTGCCGCTTTTGGCGGACCGGTCGTGCCCGAGGTGAATACGTAGAATGCCTTGTCTGCTCCGGTGAGTCCCGCCCGCCAGGCGGGATCGACGGGCTCGTCCGGTGCGGCCGCGAGGGCCGAATCCAGATTTTCGCAGCCGGTGTGACTTCCACCGAACACCCAGGCCCGCGGCGGTATGGAGAGATTCGCGCGCACGTCGAGGTATTCGTTCGCGAGCGCGAGCTCTGTAACGAGATGCCGTGCGTGACAGTCCGCGATGGAATGCGCGAGCGCAGCCCCACGAAGGTTGGCATTGATGAGCGCGGCGATGGCGCCGAGCTTGAAGAGACCGAGCCAGCATGCCACGTAGTCCGGGCGGTTCCCGAGCAGGATCCCGACGCAATCGCCCTTCCCTACGCCTTGCGCGTGCGCCCATTGGGCGAAGCGGTTCGCCGCCGCATCGAGCGCCGCATAGCTGAGCGTTTCCTCGCCACAAACAATCGCCGGGCTCTCCGGCGTGCGCCGCGCCCAGCCTTCCACGATGTCGACGATGGTGGTCCGGGATTGCGGCCCTAGTCCGCGCAGCCGCCAAAAAGTGCGAGCGAGACTTGCGACATAGGTGGATTCGCGCGAAACCGCTGAGGCTACCGACATCGGCGAATCGCATCCTTGCGTGCGATTCGCCAAGATAGGCGGCGGGCCTTCTTTCGTCCACGCGAGGATGCACAGACCCACGCTCGACCTTAGGGGCCTCAAATGCCCGATGCCGGCGCTCTTCGCGCGCCGCGCCTTGGCGCGTGCCGATGCCGGTCAGGCGCTCGAGATTCTCTGCGATGATCCGATGGCCGCGGTGGATGTGCCCCATATGTGCCACACGGAGGGTTACGAAGTCGTCGAGTCGGGGTCGGAGGACGGCCTTACCAGGTTTGTTCTGCGGCGGCCCGGTTGAGCGAACATTCCGCTCGTATGCTCACCTGGTTCGTCGCCCTCGTCGTCGCGCCGTTTGTCGGCAGCTTTCTCGGCGTTCTCGCGTTGCGGCTGCCCGAGCGCCGGCCGGTCGCCTGGTCCCGGTCATCATGCGATTCCTGTGGTCATGTGCTTACCGCCGGTGATCTCGTCCCGGTGGCGAGTTACCTCGCCCTGCGCGGCCGCTGTCGCTATTGCAGCAGCCCAATCGGCTGGTCAGCGCTCGGAATGGAGCTCGGCTCGCTCGCTGTCGCCGTGTGGGCGGGATTCTACACGTCGGGATGGGTGCTCGCGGCGAGCTGCATACTCGGCTGGATTCTTCTGTTGCTCGCGGTGATCGACTGGCGCGTGCAGTTGCTTCCCGACGTACTCACGCTGCCGCTGCTCATTATCGGCTTCGCGGTCACGTACCTTATTGCGCCGCAAAGTTGGCCCGATCATGCGATCGGCGCGGTCGCGGGATTCGTTCTGCTCGCGTTGGCCGCATGGGCGTATCGCCGACTGCGCGGCCGCGAAGGGCTGGGCCTGGGCGACGCCAAACTGTTCGCCGCACTCGGCGCGTGGGTGGCCTGGCAGGGATTGCCGACGATTCTCCTGCTCGGTTCGATGCTCGGCCTCGCCTTCGCCCTCGCGCGCGCAGCGATGGGCGGCGGACTCAAATTGTCGGACCGCCTGCCCTTCGGGGTGTTCCTTGCCGCCGCGGGCTGGCTCGTCTGGCTCTACGGTCCGCTCCTGCCGTCGCAATGATTTATCCGGGTCGGCGGCGGAAGGAACGCGATTCACGGCGCAACCGGCGAGCGGAATGCGGCGCAATCGAAAACCATATTTTTCATTGCTAATCCCGGGTTTGTCCGTCGGAAAGTTGGCCCTCGAAGCTAACTGGTTTCGAACGCCTGTGGCGCAGCGCCCAACAGGTCGTTCCATTACGGAAACCGAAGCCGAGAGCGCCGTCACGGTTTACGTAGCAAGGACCCGACATTGGCCGGACAACGTTTATCGGCTCGAGTTCAGGGGCCATGACCATAAGGCCGTGGTAATTTACGTCATCGCCAAAGCCGAAATGCCCGTAGCGGCCGCGGCAAATCGTTCGACGTTTTGTCGAATCCTGTGGTCGGCGCGGCCGAAAAAGAACCGGGATTCGAATAGCCGGGTTACCTCCGTGCAGTCCGCCTCGCCCGCTTCCGGAAATGTAGGCTAAGTCTGACCGCCGACCGATTCCGGATCGCGGCCGAGGACGCGCAGCAGCCATTCGAGGGCGCCGTTCGCGACCTTTTCCCATCCCGGCTCGCCGGTGAGCCAATGGCCGTGACCGGGGAGTTCTTCGTAGCGCGACCGCCCGCCGTAGCGGCGCGCGATGCGGCGCACTGTTTCCGGCGGATTGATGCGATCTTCCGCGCCGGCGAGACACAGGACGGGACAGGCTACCGCGCGCGCCTCCACGGACGCGGCACGATGCAGATCGAACATCCAATGCAGCACTTCGAACATCGCCTGGCCGGATTCGGGGACGAGTCGATCGAGGACGCCGCCGCGCTGCGCCTCCGGCACAAATTCGAGCGCGCTTTCGGCGGCGAGCCGTCGCCTGGGCGCGATCGCCTTGCGCCAGAACGCTCCCTCGAAATAAAGTGCCTGGGCCGAGAGAAACTCGAAACCAGTCGAACAGAACATTCCCCAGGGCGGCGAAGGCGCGAGCAGCACCAGCGCGCGCACGCGCGCACGCGCCGCCAGCATCTGTGCAAGCAGCCCGCCGAGCGAATGGCCGATGACGACGGACGAGCCGCCGGTCCGTTCGGCAAGCGTGCAAAGATCGTCGACGTAATCGCATAACCCCGTGCGGCCGAGTGCGGTGTTGTCGGCGGCGGGTTCGTGATGTCGCAGAAACGGAGTGTGTACCGAAAAACCGTTCGCCTCGAAAAGCGCGCGCCATTCATCGAACACCCAGCCGCCGCAGAAGGCACCGTGCACCATCACCACCGGCGGCCGCCCGCGCATTATTGTGAAACTATCAACCAGGCGCCGCGAGATCGCGAAATGCGTCGATCACCTTCGCGTAGGTATCGCGCTTGAAGGAAACGACAAGGCGCGGAAGCGAATCCACGGGCAGCCACTTCCATTCGCCGAATTCGGGCTCGGCCGTGCGGATATTGATCTCGGAATCGGTGCCGCGGAAACGCATGGCGAGCCACTTCTGGCGCTGTCCGCGAAACCGGCCATGCAGCGCAACGCCGAGAAGATGGGCGGGCAGATCGTAGCTCAGCCAATCGTCGTACTCGCGCAGCAGAACGGCGTTGCGCGTGCCGATCTCCTCTTCGAGTTCACGAAACGCAGCTTCGGCCGGGCTTTCCCCGTCGTCGATGCCGCCCTGCGGCAGCTGCCAGCCTTCCACTGTCTGGTCGATGCGACGGCCGACGAACACCTCGCCGTCCTTGTTGATCAGCATCACCCCCACGCAAGGGCGATAGGGGAAGTCGCGGTGACGTAAGCGCGGCATGGAAAACCCGATAACCGACAGGCGGCGAGTATGGCCGAACCCGCCGCGACCCACAAAGTCCGATTGCGGACGCTCTGTCGCAGCCCGCCTCGGCCGAGACGGAAAGCTAGCGCGCAGCCTGTCTGGCGGCGCGGCCGGTGGTGCCCTTGTCCATCCAGCGCACCGCGTAAGCGAGCTGGAAATCGGCGGGCTTCTTCCCGGCCGGCGGACGGATGACCTTGAGAGGGTTTTCCGGCGCGCTCGCTTCGTCGCCCAGGAGGTGATGTGGAAGATCCGCTTCGCTTGGACGCTCGAGCTTGGCAAAGGCCGTCGCCTCGTCGCCTTCGGCCACAGCGATATCGGGAACAATGCCCGTCGCCTGGATGGAGCGGCCGGACGGCGTGAAGTAGCGCGCCGTGGTGAGATGCAACGCGCCATCCTCGCCGCCGTTCAGCGGAATGATCGTCTGCACCGATCCCTTGCCGAACGACGTCATTCCGATCACCGTCGCGCGCTTGTGATCCTGCAGCGCACCGGCGACGATTTCGGATGCGGACGCCGTGCCGCCATTGATCAGGACGACGAGCCGCTTTCCGTCTGTAATGTCACCCGGCTTCGCATCGTAGCGTTGCGTGTCTTCAGGCGTGCGACCACGCGTCGAGACAATTTCGCCGGCGTTCAGGAAATCGTCGGACACGGCAATCGCCTGGTCGAGCACGCCGCCGCCATCATCGCGCAGATCGATGATGTAGCCGCGAAGGTTTGGACCGATCTGTTTCCTCAGCGTAAGGACGGCTTTCTCGACGCCGTCATTGGTCTCTTCATTGAAGGCCGGAATGCGGATGTAGCCCACATCGCCCTCGCGATGGAATTTCACCGCCTCGACCTGGATGGCGGCGCGCACGAGGCTCACCTCGAAAGATTTCTGCGAGCCGCTGTGCAGAAGCGTGAGCTTGACCGGTGTGCCGGACGGTCCGCGCAGGATGTCCTGCACCTTGTCGAGAGTTACGCCCTGCAGCCCGTGTCCGTTTATCGCGAGAATGCTGTCGCCGGCCTTGATCCCGGCGCGCGAGGCAGGCGTGTCGTCGATAGGCGAGACTACCTTGATTGTGCCGTCCTCGGCGGAAATCACGAGACCGACCCCGCCATAACTCCCCGAGGTTTTCACCTGCATGTCGGCGAAGGTCTTGGGATCGAAATAACTCGAATGGGGATCGAGATCGGAGATCATGCCGTTGAGCGCGTTCTCGATCATTTTCCGGTCGTCGGGGGCCTCGACATAGTCTGCGCGCACGACGGCAAACGCCTCGCCGAAGCGGTCGAGCGCGCGATAGGCGGACTGTGAATCGCTATCGCTCGCGCCACCGGCGATCGGCAAAATCAGTAAGGCTCCGGCGAACCCGGCCGCGGCCCCGAGAGCGGCGAGCGCCACGCACTGCATCGGCTTTTCCATGTCTCCGATCCGGCCGGTCCTTTTGCCGGACCGCCCACGGCGGGAGGTGGGACGTCGCGGGCTCAAATCAATTGGCTGAGGCGGTTTTCCCGGCCGTATTCATCGCCACCTTGCCGCGCAGCATGTCCAACGCGTAGGTGAGCTGAAAGTCGTCAATCTTTTTGCCGGCCGGCGGATGAATGACGGGCGGCGCCTTCTTGGCTGTGCCCTCGGCCCGGAGATGTCCCGGCAGATTGGCCTCGGTCAAATGTTCGAGCTTCGAGGTGCTGCTGTCCTCGTCGCCTTCGGCAACAGCAACATCGGGAATGATCCCCTGCGCCTGGATCGAGTGACCCGACGGCGTGTAGTAGCGCGCCGTGGTGAGACGGAGCGCGCCGCCGCCATCGCCCAACGGAATGATCGTCTGTACCGACCCTTTGCCGAAGGACGTCATGCCTTCGATGGTGGCGCGTTTGTGGTCCTGCAGCGCGCCCGCCACGATTTCCGACGCTGATGCCGTTCCCACGTTGATGAGCACGATGATCGGCTTGCCGTCGGCGATATCGCCGGACTTCGCATCGTAGCGCGCAGTGTCGTCGGCGTGACGTCCGCGCGTCGACACGATCTCTCCCGAATTCAGGAAATCGTCGGAGACCTCGACGGCCTGGTCGAGCAGCCCGCCCGGATTGTTTCGCAGATCGAGGACGTAGCCTTTGAGACCGGGTCCAATCTGGCGCTTGAGCGTGCGTACTGCGCGCTCCAGACCGGGCGCCGTTCGTTCATTGAAAGCGCTGAGGCGGATGTAGCCGATATCGCCATCACGGTGGAACTTGACGCTGTCCACCTGCACGATCGCGCGCGTCAGCGTCACATCGAAAGGTTTCTTGGCGCCGCTGCGCAAAACGGTCAACGTCACCTTCGAACCCTGCGGCCCGCGCATTTTCGCGATGGCATCGTCGAGCGCCATGCCCTGGATCGGGGTGCCGTCGACGGCGGCGATGAAATCACCCGGCTTGATTCCGGCACGCGCGGCCGGCGTGTCGTCGATGGGCGAAATCACCTTGATCAGGCCATCTTCCATTGTCACTTCAATGCCGAGGCCGCCGAACTGCCCCTTGGTCTGGATGTTCATGTCGGCGAAGGCCTTGGCATCCATGTAGCTCGAATGCGGGTCGAGCCCGGATACCATTCCCTCGATGGCCGAACTGACGAGCTGACGATCATCCACCGGATGGACATAGTCGGCGCGGACGCGTTCGAAAGCGTCGCTGAACAGGTCGAGTTGCTTGTAGGCGGAATCGTTCGCGCTATGGGCGGCGGGGAACACCAGAAGCGCGGCGCTGAAGCCCACGACCATCCCGAGACCCACAAATGCGAGACGCTTCATGTTCACATGACCTTTCCGGGTTCGCCCGATAACCAGGGCGCCGGACTGACGCCCTTTCCATTCCGTCTCAGTTCGAAGTAGAGCCTCGATTCCGTGCCGCCGCGCGGCATCCTGCCGACCGGTTCGCCGGCGAGCAGTTCGTCGCCCGCCCGCACATCGATGCGCTCAAGGCCCGCGAGCACAAGATCGTAGCCGCCAAGGCCGTGCAAGATCAAGACGAGTCCGGATTTATGGTAAGCGCCGGCAAAAACAACCTGCGAATCGGCAGGCGCGACCACTTCGGCGTCGGAAGGGGTGAGAAAACTGATCCCCGGCGCGCGCGGCGAACCTTCCGGCTCGCCATCGCCGGGCATCATTCGCCCGACCACCGGCCGGAGCAGCGAATTCCTGCTCAATGCGTCGCTGCTCGGCGCATTGCGGGCCGCGACAACCACGATCTGCCGGGTGACGGACGATCTGCCACGCAGCGCCGCCACCCGACGCAGCAGGGTGTCGAGATCGGCTGCCTGGCTGGCCGCGGCATCGAGCCGGGCGGCAAGGTTGCCGTAAGTCGCGTGGGCGGCATCGGCTTCGCGGGCTTTCGTCGCAAGAAGTTGATCGAGCTGAAGTCGCGTCTTTGCCAGACTCGCGACCGTAACCGCGTCCTCGGCGCGGCGACGGACGAGGTCCGCGCGGGTTCGCTCGAGAACCTCGATTTGCCGTACGAGGGCCGCCGCCGCACCGTAAACGCGCGGGACCGTGGCGCCCAAAAGCATGGTGGCATGCGCCGCTGCGAGCGCATCGCCGGCGGTGAGTGCCATCGCGGGCGGGGCGTCATGCTGCATCCGCTCGAGGACGGCGAGCAGGTGCGTGACTTCGCCGCGTCGACGGTTCAAGTCCGCGGACAGCCCGGCCGCCCGAGCGGAGAGCTGCGCGACTGCGGCGTCGAAGTCGATCTTTTGCTGCTCGAGTTGCTGCACGTTGGCTGCGGCGGCGATCAACCGCCGGCGGAGCGCTGCGGCTTCCTCCGCCAGCGCTTCGCTCTTCTGGCGCGCCGAGGCCACTGCGGGCTGGGCCTTCTCGATTTCCTGCTTCAGTGCCCGGTCTTGTGCGGCGGTGCTCGGCATGTGCGCCGCCTGGGACGCCGGAACTGCACCGGTGAGATCGTCGGGCGCCAGGGGCGTGACCGCGCGCGCGGCGGAAACCACGCAACACGCCGCAACCGCGGCAAGAACGATGGTACGGAACAGGGGCAACGTCAGGCGCGCGCCTCCGCGTTGGCCGGATGGCGTACGAGGAGCGAATGACCCGCCATTTCATGCGGTTTTTCGACACCCATGAGATCGAGCAGCGTCGGCGCCACATCGGCGAGCCGGCCCCGTGCAAGCTCGAGCGGAAACTTCGCACCGGCCACGATGATCGGCACATCGAACGTCGTATGCGCGGTGTGCGGCTCGCCCGTTTTCGGGTCGCGCATCATTTCCGCATTTCCATGGTCGGCCGTCACGAGCAGCACGCCGCCTGCTTTTTCGACCGCTGCGCGCACGCGCCCCAGGCAGCGGTCGATGGCGGCGACAGCCTGTTCGGCCGCGGCGAAAATCCCCGAATGGCCCACCATGTCGGCATTGGCGTAATTCACGACGATCAGATCGTATTTGCCCGACGCGATGGCTGCTACCAGGCGGTCCGTAACTTCGTAGGCGGACATTTCCGGCTGGCGGTCGTAGGTCGCCACTTTCGGGCTCGGAACAAGAATGCGGTCCTCGCCCGCGAACGGCTCTTCGCGGCCGCCGTTCAGGAAGAATGTCACATGGGCGTATTTCTCGGTCTCGGCGATGCGCAGCTGCTTCCAGCCGTGGCGCGCCGCGAATTCGCCGAGCGTACCGCGCAACGGATCGGGCGGAAACAGCGCGGCCATGAAGGTTCTGAGCGGCTCGGAATATTCCCTCATGCCGGCCGCTGCCGAGAATTTCACCAGCTTCTTGCGCACAAACCCGTCGAAATCCGGATCGAGAAGAGCGGTCGAGAGTTCGCGCGCGCGGTCGGCACGGAAATTCGCGAACACAAAAGCGTCGTCGTCCTTCATGCCGCGGTAGTCGCCGACGACAACCGGCACGATGAACTCGTCGCCCGCATTCTTCGCGTACGAGCCGGCAATCGCGGCGTCGGCGCTCGCCAAGACGGGCGCGTCCGCCAACACGATGGCACGATAGGCTTTCTCGACGCGATCCCAGCGCTTGTCGCGGTCCATCGCGTAGTAACGGCCCGAAACAGTCGCAATGCGCACGTCGCCAAGCCCCGCGATCGCCCGCTCGAAGACATGCACGAATCCCTGCGCGCTGCGCGGCGGCGTATCGCGGCCGTCCAGAACGGCGTGGATGCGCACGGAGAGCCCCGCATCCGCGATCGCGCGGACGAGCGCCGCGATGTGATCCTGGTGGGAATGAACGCCGCCCGGCGAAACAAGTCCGAGCACGTGCACGATTCCATTGGCCTGTTTCGCCCTGGCAAGCAGGTCACGGAGGGCCGGCCGTTCGGCGAAGCTGCCGGCGGCAACGGCGTCGTCGATGCGCGGCAGATCCTGCACGACGATGCGGCCTGCGCCGATGTTGATGTGGCCAACTTCCGAATTTCCCATTTGGCCCGCGGGCAGGCCGACCGCGCTGCCCGAAGTGGCGAGCGTCGCATGCGGGCATTCCGTCAGCATCCGCCGGAAATTCTCCGGTTCGGCGCGGGTGATCGCGTTGTCCTCCGCATCGGGCCGGCACCCCCAGCCGTCGAGAATGCAGAGCACCGCCGGGCGGGGACGGATCATGCGCGAATCGGAGCGCCGGACATGGGACGAAAATAGGAAGGAGGCCATCGCCTGTCCATGCGCGTCTGCCACGACCGTGCATGGAATTGCGTCCAATCCAATTCGGGCCCCCGAGGCACACGCTCGAAATGGTGAAAATCGTAGGGGACCCATTTCGCAGTGGGCGCGGGCATCACTACCGCCCGGACATGACCGGCAGGGCAAAGCAGGATGGACAGCGGCTCGACGCTCCAGTGTTCGAGCATTTCGCGCCGGAAGCGGCCGCCTGCGGAATCGAGCGCCGCCATCGCTCGGGCATGCGGTATGAGGCCACTGTCCGTGCTTACCAGCGTGCGCAGCGCCTGCGCATAGCTGTTCCATTCCCGCGTGATGGCGAACTGACCCGCCGCCTGGGCTGTCGCAAGCGCGAGCACGATGACAAGAACCGGAGGTGTCGCGAAGCGCGCCAGCGTTTGTCCCGATCGTTGATAATAGAGAAACACCACCATCAGAATTGTGGTAAGCGCGACGGGCAATCCGCGAGCCGCGAAGTAGGGGCTGGGGGAGATCGCTTCTTCGGGCGCCAGCCAGAGGAACGCGAACAGACAGACAAAAGCCACTACGGCGGCTGCGGCCACCCATCGCGCGAGCCGCGGGCGGCGCACGGCAATCAGAATTGCCGCGGCGCCAGAAAAACTCGCGAGCGCGGGAATATTCGGCGCTCCGGGCGTGCCGATAAAGCCACCGAGAAGGCCAACGAGATAATCCCCGCGCTCGATGGTGTCGCGCGGAAGGACGATCCACCGCAGCATGTCGGCCGCGCCCGCGAGCGCCAGGAATATGATAACAATGGCGGCCGCGCGGCATATTCCTTTCGCGCGGCGAAGCTGAAGCGCCGCCGCAACTGCGATCACGGCAAGACACAGTATGGCCGACTCGTGAACGACGGCGCAGACGCCCACGGCCACGACGGCCGCAAGCGCGCCAGCCGGTCTTTCCATGCGAAAGGCGACCAGCAGGAACGCGAGCCACAACAGGCAGGAGGCGATGATGCCTTCACCGATGCCGATGAAGCTCGTTGCCGGAATCGCGAAGACGAGGTTGAAGAGCGGTCCCGCGATCCAGATCTTCTGTCCGCGCGGCAGCGCAAACCAGCAGAGCGCGGTGATGACGAGCGGCCAACCCGCCGTCGCGAGCGAGAACAGAATCCCGAACGTCCGAAGATCGTGAACGCCCAGCGCGGCGCCCGCGACCGCAAATATCTGCTGAAGGAATTGCACACTGTGGCGCGCCGGCTCCGACAGCTGGAGTTGTCCGCGCGTGGCCACGGCGAGGAGGTAATAGCCGCCATCATAGGCGAGCCCCTGGGCCGAAAGAATAGCCGGAACGGCCGCAGTCGCACCGAGCGCCACCGCGATCCAGAACACCTTCGCGAGCGCCCCCTCGCGCCCGTCGGCGAACAGACGGGATGTAGCGTTTTCGGCGACGCCCGTTATTGCGCGCTCGACCGTCATGCGGCGCCTGGCTTCGACATCTGCAGTTGTTCCGCGACACGCACAAAACCCGCACGCTTATAGACGGTTTCGGTCACGCCATCGTGCGGGACTCCGACCGCACCCACGCCGACGACAATGCCCGACTCGCGATCGCGCGCGACGCCAACCATCCCTCCGTTAGTTACAAGACGACGCAGGCGCGAAGGATCAGACTCGCCGTTGCCGAACGCGTTCGATTGTACCTGCGCCGCCTCGGCAATCTCGCGATCTCGCGCTGCGAGTTCAATCCCAAAGGCATTTGGCTGCGTCACGACGGAATTGTCCGGTTGCCACGCCATGACGGCGAGCCGCGCCTCGACCGCAAACCCCACATTTCTCAATGCCGGTTCGACGGCCGGTGCGGCAGCAGCGATATACTCGAGCCGCGGAGTTCGCGCGCGCGCGCAAAAAAGCCGTTCGAGCGCCGCGACATCGGCCGGACAAGGTTCGGCATTTTCCACCGGAACCGCATAGTTCAGAAACGGAAGGCTCGCGGGGTCGAAACCGGCGACAAAGCAGCCTGCCCTCGCGTGCCCGGGCCTGCTGGTGATTTCGGCGCACATCCACGCGTGGATGCGTCGCTCAATATCCGATGCACGGCTCATTTCTCCTGCATGGCCAATCGCTTTTCGTATGCCTTCCCCCCAGCGTGACGTGAATCGAGATCACGCTTGCCTGAGCGGCGGGACGCGAACTCTCATCCGCCCCGAACTGACCGTCACCCGCATGCCGCAAATGCAGGCCTTGCCGCCCATCACCTCAGGCTTTTGCGCAATGCGATCGAATTCCATCGTCTGCTCCGTTGGACCCGGGTTCCGTCTGGAGACATAGCACGACTTCGCCTAGTGTGACGGTCTCCGGGATGGCGGTCGGTTCGGGACGGCGCCCGCGGAATGCGTCTTCAAGGGGGAGTTCCATGGCCAGTTCGTGGCGCGTGCGCCTGTTCGCTTCAGCAAGCGCTGCGGCGGTGCTTGTCGTTTCGGGATCCGGGATCGGCGCGCAGACGGCCGTGCCGCAGGTCAATCCCGCGCTCTACCAGGCGCTGCACTGGCGCGACATCGGTCCCTATCGCGGCGGACGCTCGCTCGCGGTGACCGGAATTCCCGGCGATCCCTACACCTTCTACATGGGCGCGGTGGCGGGCGGAGTTTGGAAGACGACCGATGCCGGCGGCACCTGGACGCCACTGAGCGACAAGGCGCCGTTCTGGTCGGTGGGCGCTATCGCCGTGGCGCCGTCGAACCGCAATATCATCTATGTCGGCACCGGGGAGGCCGCGCCTCGAGGCGACATCACCTATGGCGACGGCGTTTACAAATCGGCGGACGGCGGCAGGACCTGGATGCATGTGGGGCTCGCCGACAGCCGCCAGATCGGCGCGCTGATCGTCGATCCCGCAAATCCCGACATCGTGCTTGTGGCGGCGCTCGGCCACGCCTTCGGCGCCAATGCGGAGCGCGGCATCTATCGCACGACCGATGGCGGAAAGACCTGGACACGCGTGCTCGGCAAGGACAACAAGACGGGCGGAATCGACGTCACCTTCGATCCGCACAACGCGAAAATCGTCTATGCCTCGCTGTGGCAGGCGTTGCGCCAGCCATGGAATTTCTCGAGCGGCGGACCAGGCAGCGGGCTCTACCGATCGACCGACGGCGGCGTCACCTGGGCGCAACTGACCGGCAACGGACTTCCTGGCGGCATTCTCGGCCGCATCGATGTTTCGGTCTCGGGCGCGGATTCCAACCGCATCTACGCGATGATCGAAGCAAAGGATGGCGGGCTCTTCCGTTCCGACGACCACGGCGCACATTGGCGCCGCGTCAATGACGATGGGCGCCTTCGCCAGCGCGCCTGGTATTTCTCGAAAATCTATGCCGATCCGAAACACGCGGACACCGTTTACGCGCTCAACACCGGCCTGTTTCGTTCGACCGATGGCGGCAAGACGTTCAAGCTTCTGCCCGCGCGCCATGGCGATCATCACGGGCTCTGGATCGACCCGACCGATCCCGACCGCCTGATCAACGCGAGCGACGGCGGCGCCTCGGTATCGGTCGACGGCGGCAAGACGTGGTCGACCGAACTCAACCAGCCGACCGCGCAGTTCTATCACGTCGCCGTCGACAACGACTTCCCCTATCACGTCTATGGCGCGCAGCAGGACAATTCGAGCATCGCGATCGCAAGCAGCGACGACGAAGGTGCGATCACCGGCAAGGACTGGTACGACGTGGGCGGCGGCGAAGCCGGGTTTGTCGTTCCCGATCCACGTGATTCCAACATCGTCTATTCGGACAGCGAGAACCTGATCGTGCGCTGGAACAAGAAGACCGACCAGGCGCGCGTGATTTCGGTCTGGCCCATCGACGCTTCGGGCCACGCCGCGGCCGATCTTCAGCACCGCTTCAACTGGACCTCGCCGCTCATGCTGTCGCCGCACAATCCGGACACCATCTATGTCGGCATGGAACGCGTCTATCGTTCCACCGACGACGGCAACAGCTGGACTGCGATCAGCCCCGACCTCACCCGCAACGACAAATCGAAGCAAGGTCCCTCGGGCGGCCCGATCACCAAGGACATCACCAGCGTCGAATATTACGACACGGTGTTTTCCATTGCGGAATCGCCGTTGAAAAAGGGCCTGCTCTGGGTCGGCTCCGACGACGGACTGATCCACACCACGTCCGACGATGGCGCGCACTGGGCGGACGTCACGCCGCGCGACATGCCGCAGTGGAGCACGATCAGCATGATCGAGCCCTCCCATTTCGATGCGGAAACCGCCTATGTCGCGGTGGACCGCCACAAGCTCGACGACATCAACCCGTACGTTTTCAAGACCGCGGACGGCGGCAAGACGTGGACGAGGCTCGACCGCACGCTGCCCGCCGGCGCCTTCGTACATGCGGTGCGTGAAGATCCGCAACGGCGCGGGCTCCTGTATGCCGGCACCGAAACCGGCGTGTTCGTCTCTTTCGACGATGGCGTGCACTGGCAGAGTCTGCAGCTCGATCTGCCGCATTCTCCCGTGCACGACCTCGTGGTCAAAGGCGACGATCTCGTTATCGCGACCCACGGCCGCTCGTTCTGGATTCTCGACGACGTCACGCCGCTCCGCCAGATCGGCCCGGACACGGCACGGAGCAACGTGGTCCTCTACAAGCCGGAGAACGCGGTGCGGCTTTATTATCCCGATAGTGTCGACCGGCGTCCGCCCGTAGGCGAAAATCCGCCGGCTGGCGCAGTGATCGATTATTACTTCGAGGCGAAGCCCGCAGGCGAAATCACCATCGACATTCTCGACGCGCAGGGCCGGCGGGCGCGCCATCTCTCGAGCAAGGCGCCGAAGACGGCGGGGCAGCCGCCGGAATGGCCCGACGAACTCCATCCGAGCAACACCCTCCCCGCCCGTGCGGGCATGAACCGCTTCGTGTGGAATCTGCGCTATGACGATCCCACCGAGATTCCGGGCGCCTTCTACGCCGGCGAGCCGCCGCGCGGTCCCATCGCGATGCCGGGCCGGTACACGGTGAAGCTGACGGTCGGCGGCAAGAGCCAAAGCGTACCGCTCGTGCTCATGCTCGATCCGCGCGACCACGGCAGCGCGCCCGGCCTTGCGCAAAAATTCACGCTTTCCATGCGGGTCTATCACGACCAGGATACGTTGCACCGTGCGGTCAACGGCATCCGCGCCGCAAAGGCAGAGCTTGCGGCGCTGCATCTCAAGGGGGGCGTGAACGCGGGGCTCGCGGGCCAGGCCGATGCCCTCGCGCGCCAGGCGAGCGGCATCGAAGGCCAGCTGATGCAGGTCAACATAAAGGGTTCGGAAGCCAACCTGAACTTCCCCGGCATGCTGAACGAGCAGATTTATTCCTTTGCGGGCCTGCTCGAAGATGCCGACACCGCCCCGAATGTGCCAGAACAGCAGACCTATGCCGGGCTGCACGCGAAACTGGGCGCCGAACTCGCCGCCTGGACAAAGCTCAAGCAGACCAAGGTCGATCCGTTCCTCGCCGGGCTGAAAAAGACCCGAGGCAAGTGACGCCGGTTCGCCGAGTATTCAGCCCTGCACTTCCGGTTGGCTTTCTTCGTCCGCGACGGGCTCTTCAGGCGCTGTCGTTTCGGCGATGGGCCTCAATGTTTCTCCGGGCCTTGCGATCTTCGTCATCTGCCGGTCGCGACGCTGTGAGGCACGTTCGACGGCCAGGTCGAGTTCGAGCTGCGAGCACAGACCGAGCGTCACCGGATCGACGGCCTTGATGTTGGTTGCGTTCCAGTGGGAGCGTTCGCGGATTTTCTGGATGGTCGACTTTGTCGTTCCGATCAGCTTGATGATATCGGCATCGGCGAACTCGGGATGGTTGCGCAGAATCCAGTAAACGGCATCCGGCTTGTCCTGTCGTTTGGAGACGGGGGTATAGCGTGGCGCCTTCTTCGTCTTGACGGGCGGCATCTTGTATTTCGCGGGCGCCATTTTCAGGCGCACCTTGGAATCGTGTTCGGCCGCTTCGATCTGCTCGCGCGTCAGCTGGCCGGACGCCACGGGGTCCTGGCCCTTGATGCCTTTGGCGACGTCCTCGTCGGCGATTCCTTTCACCTCAAGGGGATGCAAGCCGCAGAAATCGGCAATCTGCTCGAAGGTCAGTGTGGTGTTGTCGACGAGCCAGACGGCCGTCGCCTTGGGCATGAGCGGTGCGCTGTCTGCCATATATCGAACGTCCTTTCCCGGGCGGGGAGTTCCGGCCCCGCGCCGCTCTCAAGGTTCCGACCTTTCGAGGAGTGCCGGCCTTCTAGCGAGCCTCCTGGGCAAAGGAAAGGAATTTGCTCAGGCGAGCAGCAGAATTTTCCCGATATGCTGCCCGGAGCGCATCCTTTCGTGGGCGCGCTGGGCCTGCACGAGGGGGAATGTCCCGTCGATGACGGGCCGCATCCGCCCCTCTTCGAGAAGCGGCCAGACCCCTGCAGCAACTCCATCGCGGACGCGTCCTTTTTCCGCGTCCGTCCGCGACCGCAGCGTGGTGGCCATGAACGACAGCCGTTTCGTCAGCATCGGGCCGAAATTCACTTCCGCTTTCGGACCCTTCTGGAACGCGATGTTAACGAGGCGCCCACCGATCGCCAGCGTGCGGAAATTCCGTTCGATGTAATCCCCGCCGACCATATCGAGGATGACATCGACGCCGTGTCCGCGCGTTTCCTGTCTGACAATCTCCACGAAGTCTTCGCGACGGTAATCGATGCTGCGCGAGGCGCCGAGGCGCTCGCAGGCCGTGCACTTCTCCGCGGAACCGGCCGTCGCGAAAACCGTATGACCCAACGCCGTGCAAAGCTGGATCGCCGCCGTTCCGATGCCGCTCGTTCCGCCATGGACCAGCACGCTTTCGCCTCGGCGGAGCCGCGCCGAATCCATGAGGTTGGTCCAGACCGTGAAAAAAGCTTCGGGAAGCGCCGCGGCTTCGCTCAAACCGATCGGGCGCGGCACCCGAAGCAGGGTCAGCGCCGGCGCGGTGCAGAACTCGGCATAACCGCCGCCGGCAAGAAGCGCGCAGACCTCATCGCCCCCCCGCCAGTCTCCGGCATCGGGACCGCAATCGACGATCTTGCCCGCGACCTCGAGCCCCAGGATCGGCGAAGCTCCGGGCGGGGGTGGATAGCGGCCTTCCGCCTGCAGGACATCCGCGCGGTTTAGTCCGGCCGCCGCCACCTCGATCAGGACCTCGCCCGCGCCCGGAGCCGGCCTCCCTGTTTCCTCGACAACCAGACGATAATCCGGTCCGGGATTTTCAATCCTGATGGCACGCATGACATTCGGCATGGATGGGCAACAATCTCCTTGTGGCGTATTTCACTCCATATCCGGGCAAGACCGAAAGGGACAGAAAATGCCGATCGACCTCGAAGAATTGCTGCCACGGAAGAAAGCGCCCGACATCGTTCTGGGCGAGGAGCTCTCGATGATGTCGGAGCACGAACTGGTCGCGCGCATCACGGCCATCGAGGCGGAAATCGACCGTTGCCGCGCAGCGATTGCGGCGCGGCAATCCACGCGCGACGCCGCAAATTCCGTCTTCCGGAGTTCCTGAGCCGGGCGCGTTACAACCGCGCGCATGACAAATGGTAAATCGCAATTGCTGTGGCACGCGCGTAACCATGATTGCGCAAATTTTTAAATTCCGCGTGCCGCACCCTTCCCGCCGCAGAGCCGCTTTGCTAGGTTCTGTGCGGGATCGAACTGGGGCGTCGGGGGCATGTCGCTTGTCGAAGCGGGAAACGATACGGTACGTCCGTTTCCACGCAGAAATTTCATCGATTCCGCGCTGTTCGACCGGACTTTCGACGAGGGCATGTCGCTCGTCGAGGAAACGGCGCGGTATCTGGATGGTCGCGGCCGGGAGGAATCGCGCGCCTTGTCGCGCAATGCGGCGCTGCTTTACGCCGGAGAAAGCATGCGCGTGACGACGCGCCTGATGCAGGCGGCGAGCTGGCTTCTGATCCAGCGCGCGGTGCGCGAAGGAGAAATCTGCGCCGAAGATGCGGCAGGTGAGCGTTATCGGCTGGGCTCCAAGGAAATCTGCTTCGGCGGCCACAACGAAGAGATCGAGATTCTGCCGCGGACCTTGCGCGACCTGCTACACAGGAGCGAGCAGCTCTACCGGCGCATCGCCCGTCTCGAGGAGTCGCTGCTCGCGCACGTCACGACGGCCAAGCCGCCGGTGCAGGTGCATTTCGAGCGCCTGCAGCGGAGTTTCGGCGAAACGGCCTGAGCGCTGCCGACCGTCAGCTCTTCACGTAATCCTTGAACCGCTTGTTGAAACGACTGAGACGTCCGCCGCGGTCGACCAGCTGCTGCTGTCCGCCCGTCCAGGCGGGATGGGTGGTCGGATCGATGTCGAGCGTCAGCTTCTGGTCCGGTTCGCCCCAGGTCGTGCGCGTCCGGTAGGTCGAGCCGTCGTTCAGGACGACCGTCACCATGTGATAGTTGGGGTGAATGCCCTTTTTCATGACCTGTCTCGCCCGGAAAGCGGCGGCTTATAAGGGATCGCACCGGCCCTGACAAGGCGCGGCCATTCGCGCTTTCGTCGCGGGCCCGGGCACCCCATATAGTGCGGCGCAAAAAGGATGGATCGATGAGACGGACCGGCGCGGAATACGCCAGAGAAGTCCAGAGAATTGCGGCGGCGCGGCCGAAGAGCCGCTCGATCGGGCCGCTGCGCGACCTTTTCCCGTATATGCGGCCTTATCGCTGGCGCATCGCGGCGGCGCTGGTCGCGCTCGTCTGCTCGGCGACCGTCAGCCTGCTCGTTCCGCAGGCCGTGCGGATCATGATCGACCGCGGCTTTCACGAGGCGGTGGTCGCGCGGATCGGTGTCTATTTCCTGCCACTCGTTATCGCCTCCGCCCTGCTCGGCCTCTTCACCGGAATCCGCTTCTATTACGTCAGCTGGATCGGCGAGCGCGTGATCGCGGACATCCGCAAGGCGGTGTTCGACCATGTCCTGTCGCTCACGCCCGCGTTCTTCGAAGTCACGCGAACGGGCGAAGTGTTGTCGCGGCTCACCGCCGATACCACGCTCATCCAGACCATCGTCGGCTCGTCAGTGTCCATCGCGCTGCGAAACGCGCTGATGTTCGTAGGCGGCATCGCGCTGATGTTTGCAACGAGCGTCAAGCTGACCCTCATCGTGCTTGGGGCGGTGCTGTTCGTGCTTCTGCCGCTCATCTTGTTCGGCCGGTGGGTGCGCTCGCTTTCGCGCAAGAGCCAGGACCGCATCGCCGATACCAGCGCGCGCGCAAGCGAGACGCTCAACGCGGTGCAGACGGTCCAGGCCTTCACCCAGGAAAATACCGAACGCCGACGATTCGGGCGGATTGTCGAAGAATCGTTCGACGTCTCGATCCTGCGCACCCGCGCCCGCGCGGTGATGACCGCCGTCGTGATCTTTGCGATCTTCTCGAGCATCGTGGGCGTCGCCTATGTCGGCGCGCACGACGTCGCCGCAAGAACCATGACGCCGGGTCTGCTGGTGCAGTTCATTTTTTATGCGCTGCTCGTGGGCCTGGGCGTTGGCGCGCTCAGCGAAATCTGGGGCGATCTGCAGCGCGCAGCCGGAGCGTCGGAAAGGCTGACGGAGCTCCTGCGCGTCGAACCAGAGGTGATCGCGCCCGCCAATCCCGCCGTTCTCCGACAGCCTTCGCGCGGCGAGATCGCGTTTCGCGATGTGACGTTCCGCTATCCGTCACGGCCCGAAACCGCGGCACTCGAATCCTATTCGCTCGCCGTGAAACAGGGCGAGGCGGTCGCGCTGGTCGGTCCCTCGGGCGCCGGCAAGAGCACCGTGTTCCAGCTTGCGCTGCGCTTTTACGCGCCGCAGTCGGGCGCCATCTGTTTTGACGGAATCGATTGCGCGAAGCTCGATCCTGCCGCATTGCGCCGTCACATGGCGCTGGTCGCGCAGGACCCGATCATATTCTCCGGCACGATTGCGGATAACATCCGCTACGGCCGCCCCGAGGCGAGCGACGCGGAGGTGCGCGGCGCGGCCGAGGCTGCGGCGGCGGCCGAGTTCGTCGAAATGCTTCCGCAAGGCTACCAAAGCCTTGTCGGCGAGCGCGGCACGACCCTGTCGGGCGGACAGCGGCAGCGCATCGCGATTGCGCGCGCGATCCTGCGCGACGCGCCACTGCTTCTTCTCGACGAGGCGACCAGCGCGCTCGATGCGGAGAACGAACGCCTCGTGCAGACCGGGCTTGCAAACCTCATGGCAGGGCGCACCACCATCGTGATCGCGCATCGCCTCGCCACCATTCAGCGGCTTGCGCGCATCGTCGTGATGGACCGCGGGCGCGTGATCGCCGAAGGCAGCCACGCCGAGCTTGTCGCCCGCGGCGGCCTTTACGCCCGCCTCGCCGACCTCCAGTTCTCTGCGGGCCTGGCGAAGGCGGGATAGAGACGGCGCAACCCGAAGCTGCATTCCTCCCCCGCCGGTGGCGGGAGAAAAACAACACACGGGTAGTTATTACCTACCGTCCGGGATCCGTCGCGCGCAATCCCAGCTTCTGGCCGAGATACACATACGACAGCGCCCACATCTCGGCCTCGGCCTGGTGCGTCACGCCCGGGCCATGGCCGCCTTCGAGGCTTTCCCAGAACAGCACGTTCTGGTGCATCGATTCCATCTTGGCCGCCATCATCCGCGCGTCGACCGGCGTCACGCGATCGTCACTCGTCTCCGTGATGAACAGCACCGGGGGATATTTCACCCCCGGCTTCAGGTTCTCGTAGGGCGAATATTTGAGGATGGCCGCGCGCATCGCCGGATTGGCGGGATCGCCATATTCGCCGATCCACGATGCGCCGGCGCCGTAATGGGTGTAGCGCAGCATGTCGATCAGCGGGCGCTGGCAGACGACGGCGCCGAACAGGTCGGGCCGCTGCACCATGGTCGTGGAGACAAGCAGGCCGCCGTTCGAAGCGCCGACGCTGCCGAGGCTCTTTGGCGTCGCGAGGCCCCGATGTTCGAGGTCGGCGGCAACGGCTTCGAAATCGTCGAAGGCGCGCTGGCGATGTGTTTTCAACGCCGCCTTGTGCCAGGCCGGACCGAATTCGCCGCCGCCGCGGATGTTGGCGACCGCAATCGCGCCGCCTTTCGTCAGCCAGGTCTGCCCCGCATCGAGCGGCTTGTGCCCGTCGTTCCAGTACCAGGGCTCGAGCGACACTTCGAAACCGCCATAGGAATAAAGGATCGTCGGCAGCGAGCCTTCCGCCGCTGTCGGACGAATGAGGAAATACGGGATCTTCGTCCCGTCCGCCGATGTCGCTTCGAACTGCTCCGACTTGAGCCCGCTTGCATCGAAGCGCGCAGGCTCGGACTTGATCCTGGCCGGCTCGCCTTTGCCGTCGAAGGAATAGAGCGTTACCGGCTGGAGAAAGCTTTGGAAGGTGAAATAGGCCTGCGGCGTCCACGCATCCGCGTCCATGATGTGGGTCGAGCCACCCTTCGGCAGCGCCAGCGTCCGGTCCGTCCAGTCGCCGGATTTGTTCTTGCGAAACTCGTGGATCGCACCCGTCACGTTCTCGAAGATCGCGGCATACACCGCATCGCGGCCGGGCGAGACGTCTTCGATGGTGGCGCGGGGCCCCGGCGTAGTGAGAACATCGTAGTGCGGCACCGCGTTGTTGTTCGCAAAAGAGAGCACATTGAAGGCGACGAGCGCGCCTTGCGCGATCCGCTTGCCGGAGGGCGTGGTCCAGCCGTCGCGGAGCGTGAACAGCAGATCGCCCCCGCTCACGCCGCGGATCCTGGCGCCAAGCGGCAATGGCAGTTTGAGCGTCGTGCCGTCCGGCTGAACGAAATAATACTCAGATGTGAAGAACGTGAGCCCATGCTCGATGAGCGGCACCGTGCCGTACGGCCCGCGAAACACGATGGGACGCACCGCCACATCCGTCGTCTTGCCTTCGAACACGGTCTTGGCCGCCGACAGCGGCTCGCCGCGGTGCCAGAGTTTCAGGATGCGCGGATAGCTCGACTTCGTGAGCGTGCCCGGCCCGAAATCCGTGCCGAACAGAATGGTGTTCTCGTCGAGCCAGGCGGTGTCGGATTTTGCGACCGGCAGCTCAAATCCGTGCACGACGAAGCTCTTGCTGGCCGGGTCGAACTCGCGAACGGCCGAGGCGTCGCTGCCGCCGGGCGACAGCCGCAGCAGGCAGCGCTTCATTGCGCCGACGCAACGCGCGCCTCCCCAGACCCAATCCTTGTGCTCGCGCGCATCGAGTGCGTCGAGGTCGAGCAGGACGTCCCAATGCGGACGGGATTGCGCGTAATCTGCCGTGCCGGTCTTTCGCCACAGTCCGCGAACATGGCTTGCGTCCTGCCAGAAATTCAGCACCTCGCCGTGCTCGACCTCGCCCGTCGGAATGCGGTCGTTCGCATTCAGCACGGCCAGCATGGCGTCATAGTCTTTCCGGTATTCCGGATCGGCTTTGAGAATCGCGAGGGTTTTCCTGTCTTGCGATTTCACCCAGGCGAGCGGCCTGGCGCCGTGAATATCCGCAAGCCACAGCCAGGGATCGGGCGAATCGGGCGTCAGCTCTACGTTCTTCGCCGCCGCAAGACCTATGAGCGCGCCCGCGAGCGCAAGCCCCAACACCAAATTCCACAATTTCATTTGCCCGATCCTGCGCTTTCGCCTCCGGGACGGAGGCGGCCCGCATTGTCGCGACAGGATCGTAGCAAAAAAAGGGCGGAGTTCCCCTTCCCCCCCGCGGTGCTCCTACCCCGCGAAGGCGGGAACTATCCCTTTAATACCCCACATACTATCCATAGCCGGAACCGGGGCGGCCGGAGAAATCTAAATCAGTTTCCCCTGCGCTCCCTTTTCGGCCTTGGCCTTCCTGAAAACGGTCGGATCGATCCACGGCATGTCCGGGCGCTGGCCCGCGAGTAGCTGGCCTACGGTCAAAATCTGGAGCTTGGGGTACTCGCCGTATTCGGTCTTATAAAAACCTTCCGCGACGGCTTCCTTTCGCATTGGGCCGGTCGGTTCCGCTAGCGTTATCAGGATGCCGAGCTTTGCCTTCTCCCGGTTCACGACTTGCGCCAGCTCGCGAATCATCGGCACGCCCACCGACTCGCCGCCCTTCACGGATACGATAGCCTTCTCCGTAGTTTTCGCGTCCGGTTTGAAATAGATGAAACCGTCAATGCCGGTGTCCGCGCCGCGCTTCCTCCCTCCAAACGGGACAGCATCGACCAGCGAGACAGCCCACCATTGGAATTGATACTTGTCTTGCGCGGCCAATGCTCGCGCGCCCCCTAGATCACGCGGGACGCCATGAACGTCTATCGGGATTGTCCCGAATGCGTCGCGCAAACGCTTCTGAATGAGCGAGATCGCAAGGTGCGTGATGTCGATTCCAATCCACTTGCGGTTCAGCTTCTGCGCTGCATGAACACTCGTACCGCAACCACAGAAAGGATCGAGAACCGTGTCACCTTCATTCGACGACGCGACAATAATTCGTTCCAATAACGCGAGCGGCTTTTGCGTCGGGTAGCCCAAGCGTTCTCCGCTTGTGTTTGCAATGCGCGGCACGTCGATCCAAAGATCACTTATTGGAACGCCCTTCTTTTCGTCGAGAAAGACCTTCCGTCCATCGAGGCGCGGGGTGCCGTCCTTGCGGTTCAGGATCATACCCGCTTCCCATAGTTTTTCGCGCTCATCGAGGCTCAACCCCCAACCGCGAGGCGCTTTGGGATTGGTGCCGCGCCACGGGGTTAGATCGCCGCCGATGATCGTCAGGTCTTGTCCAGTGAACAGCCTTCCGGTACCCGGTTCTTCCTCATATCGGCTAAGCTGTTGCTGAGAAAAGCCGGCATATTGCTGACGATAGAAATAGTCGAGCGATTTGACGTAATAGAAGATCGTGTCATGCACGCGCGGAAAAGACCGCGACTTGAAATTGTGAGCGTTGGTTCTCTGCCACACGATCTCATCCTGAAAATTACCAACCCCGAAGATGCTGTCCAGTAGCACTTTCAGATAGTGACTGGCCGTCGGATCACAATGCAGATAGAGCGAGCCAGTCGGTTTTAGAATGCGGTGCAATTCCAGAAGCCGCACGGCCATCATGGCAAGATAGGCCATCATGTCGTTGTCGTGCAGGAATGATCGCATCGTGCGCAGCATCTCAGCCGCGTCCGAATTGCCAGACTGCATCACTTCGTCAAAGGCTCGTTCGGCGGTTTTGTTCCAGTGCCACGTATCCTCAAACGCTTCCATTTGGGCGTGGCTGTCGTGTCCGTCCGGGGCTTTGAACAACACGTTATAGGAAGCATTGGAATTGAACGGTGGGTCGAGATAGATCAAATCGACCGACTCGCTCGGAATGTGCGAGCGCAGAATGTCGAGGTTGTCGCCGTAGTAAAGGCCGTTCATGCTCACTGTGCGGCGCGCTTCTTCGTGTCCGTGTTGGCGCTCTTGCGCCGCTGATTCGGCTCTGGTGCCTTCAGCACTCTGCGCAAGGCTTCATCGAACGGCACCGGGGCATGGTCCCCCTTCGGCTCCGTTTGACTCTTGCGGGTTCCTGTCGATGCTTTCCGGGCCATCGGCGAGTTCTCCATGTGGTCGTTCGATTCGTAGCATACATCGATGAATCCGGCGATACCGGGTTGCAAGGGGTAAAGCCGAACGCCCCCCAGGGCGCGAGTGAATGGCTTGTCCTGTCGTGCTTTCTCGTTCGCGAGCGCGACGATATCAATTGCCCGTCATGGACCAAGGAGATTCTTGCAAAGACATGGAGCAAGCGGGCAGACCTCCATTTCAGCAAAATGCTTCCGGAAAAGAAGCAGCTTGCGTGCGAACTGATTGCCGCGAAACCGTGCCGCTATTTCATCGTGGCGTCGAACAAGAAAAACATCGAAGGCTATGAGAATGTCCGCGCGGCCATACGGAACCCACAGAAGGGGAAAACGTCGTGGCTCTACTGGTGGCTCGCACGCCTCCTGCTGGAACGTGTCACGGAATATTGCGAGATGCGGATAAAGCCGATTGATCGCGGCAAGTCGAAATTGAAAATCATATTCTCGCGACGCGGAGCGCTTACTTATCGTGATTTCGACTACTATCTCAAAAAATTGCATTGGCAGAGCGTCTTCAAAACGCAATTCATCGACACCGGCGACCTATGCTGGTCCATGATCGATTTCGAGGAAGTGTTCTGTCTGGATCATTCGCAACGCGCGGGATTGCAGCTTGCCGACATGGGTGCCGGAGCGTTTTTCAATGCGCTCGAACGCAACCGGCCTGCCGATTGCGTGACAACCTATGCGAAGCTGCTTAAACCGAGAATGGCATTGGACAGGCGCGGGCACGTTCTCGGCTTCGGGATCAAGCCAATGCCGGCGTTGCACAGTATGGGCCTTGCAATGGAGCAGCGCGAGATTTTCGAGTTCTATGGCTACTCGCCGCGCGGATGGTAGGTGGTCGGCCCCCGGCCCCTGATACCATTTCGATTGCTCGAAACTGCCGCGCGCAATTGGCGACTCGGGGTGGTTCCGGCGATGTCGACCGTCCGAAGAATCTCACAAAGAGTCAAGAGATTCAACGGCTTACTAAGCCTTTGGAAAGACTCGACGTTTGCGCCAGACCGGCTTCATGAAGGCGAAGGAAAGCTGCTCCGGCTCAATGCGCTTCGGCTTGCGCGTTGTCAGTCCGCCGATATGTCAGCCGCTTGCCGATTGCGCCCTTGATGGCTCGTTCGGTGCGCTCAACATCCTCGACGCCCAACGCGCTGCGCTCGTTGTAGCGGAAATCGAATTCAGCGAGATAACGCTTCAAATGGGCTTCGCTGATACTGTGATATGTACCCATGACGCCGCGCTTGAAGGTAGCGAAATATGATTCGACCGTGTTGCTATGCACGTCGCCGCGCACATATTCGCCCGCGTAATGATTCACTTTGCCATGTCGCGCAAATTCTTTTCCGATATTGAAATATTCGCCGCCTTCGTCCGTCATGAGCGCCGACGTAGGACTCACTTGTGACATAACTACGGGGCGAAGCGTCTTGCCACTAACCGTCGCAAGATGATCGGAACGAGCATGACCGCCGCGCTCGACAAGGGTATGAACCGCTTGTTTTTGTTCCTTGCCGCCATAACCGTGACCGGGTTTGCGTTTGCTGCGATGCTTGTTCGACTCTTTGCCACCAACCCATGTTGTATCGGCTTCGACGATCTTGCCTTCGCCGCCAAGCGGCGCAGCGGCACCATTGAGCGGAGCCATCGCTTCGCGAATGCGATGCGTCATGAACCATGCGGTCTTGTAGGTAACGCCCATCGTGCGATGAAGCTGGTGCGATGACATGCCCTTCTTCGACGAACAGAGGTAATAGATCGCCCTGAACCATGTCGCGAGCGGGATATGGGAACGCTCAAAGATGGTGCCGATTGTCGCGGTGAAATCCTTGCGGCATTCCCTCTCGCCGCAACGGTACAGGCCGGGTTTGGAGCGGGCATAGGCCGATCCGACTGAGCCGCAATGGGGACAGATGGTCCCATCGGGCCAGCGGATCGCCTCAAGATGCTTGCGGGCGGCTTCTTCGCTGTTGAAGTGGGCGGCGCTCAGGGGTTGTTTGGACATGGGGAATTCCCTTCTTCCCCATGAATATAGGGCTTGCGTTGTGGGGTGTCAAGTATATAGTTCCCGCGAAGGCGGGGGTCGCACCGCCCGGCAACAAGTGTGGGGCAGCCTCTCCCCCACGTCGCTTTGCTCCGCGGGGGAGGAAAGGAAGAAGAGAGCGAATTACTTCGTCGGCGCCGCGATGAAGGCGTAGATGACGCCGCTCGAATTGTCCTGCGCCTCGCCCGTGATCACGCCGGCATTGTCGATCTCCTGGGCGTCGACGATGGTGTAGCCCGAGTTGGGCGGCAGGAGCGAGTTGAGATCGGTCATCGTGCCGTTCTGCCAGATGAAGCCGCGGCTCGAAGGATAGGAGGCGCCCACGACCTCATCGCGATCGTTGAGCCCGAGCCCTTGGGACTCGCTGTCGCCGGAAAGGGTCCCCAGATCCTGGGTGCCTCCGCTCTTCGTCCAGAGAAATGCCGTGTTGTTCGGCGAAGCCACGCCGTCGCCCGGGTGATCGGAAAAGCCTGTCACATCGCCCCTGTCGTTGATGTCCATCGGCGTGTTCCAGTATTGGCCGCCAAGGGTGGGCAGGCTCGTGACCGTGCCGTTCTGCCAGAGCAGCATGTGCTCCGCGCTCGCGCCCCCGACCGCATTTCCGCAGAGGCCGGAGATGCCGACCGCCTGGCCCGCGCTGTTGATGGCGGTCGCCGCCCCATCGAGATCGCCGGGATAGGGCGGCAGCTCTTCGATGGCGTTGTTCCTTGGCTCCCACAAGGCCGCTTCGAACTGGAGCACCTGGGGCGCATTGCAGGTGGAATCCTGCGTCGTCGTCTCCGCCCATCCGACGATCTGACCGCGATTGTTGATGCCGGTAGCGAAGCCGTCATAGCCGCCGAACGTCGGCAGCGCGGTCATCGTGCCGTTCTGGTAACGGAAGCCGAGACAGATATCGCCGGTCGGTTGTGCGATGTAGAACACCGCGGCGGCGCAGCTCCATGTTTCGCCGAGCGGATTGGTTTGCGCGGTCTCGGCAATGCCCGCCGCCTCGGCGTGTTCGTTTCGATTCGGCCAGGCGATGGCGCTGTTCGGGCCGCCAAGGGTGCCCAGATCGTGTGCGGTGGCGTGCTGCCACAGCATCGCATGCATCGTGGTATTGCCGGTGAGGCTCGCGAAGCCGCCGATCAGGCGCTTCTTGGTGATGCTGCTGCCTTGCGCATAGGTGCCGCCGAGCGGATTGGAAAGAATGGTGAGGCGGTATTCGCCGGAAGGCCCGGCGACCGGTTTCGCAGTGGCCGCCGCGGCGAAAGCGAGCGCAGCGGCCGTCATCGCGGTGGTACAAATCAGCTTTGCGCGATTCATCGATGTCTCCCTCGTTCGAGCGAATGCAATCTAGGCGGCCTTGCGAACGGGCATCGGACGCAAACGGACATCGGCCTTGACGGGGCGAGGTCCGAAAACGTCCAGTGCGCGGCGCAACACGGGATAAAATCGCGCGGTGAAGGAACCGGAACTCGACTGGCGCATCTGCTCGCGCGCAAGGCTGTCGCGCGATCCGCGCTTCGACGGGAAGTTCTTCATCGGCGTGCGTGGCAGCGGCGTCTATTGCCGGTCGATCTGTCCGGCCCCCACCGCGAAGGAAATCAATTGTCGTTACTTCGCAACCGCCGCGGCCGCGGCGGACGCAGGCTATCGTCCCTGCTTGCGCTGCCGGCCTGAAAGTTCGCCGGGAACGCCGGCCTGGCTCGGCACCTCGACGACCGTTTCGCGTGCGCTCCGGCTGATCGAAGAGAGGGAACCCGAAGACGGCGGCGTGGAACAACTCGCCGCGCAGCTCGGCGTCGGCGCGCGCCATCTGCGCCGCCTGTTTCTGCGCCACCTTGGCGCGACGCCCAACGCCGTCGCGCAGACGCGCCGCGTGCATTTTGCCAAGAAGCTGATCGATGAAACAACCCTGTCGATGACGGAGCTCGCGATCGCGGCGGGCTACGGTTCGGTGCGCCGCTTCAACGCGGCCATCCGCGATACGTATCGGCGCACGCCGACGCAGATCCGCGCGATCGCGCGACAGAAACACGCGCTTCCCGAGAATCATTACCTGTTCCGGCTTCGGTTTCGGCCGCCTTACGACTGGACCGGCATGCTGGCCTTCCTCGCCGCCGCGGCGATCGAAGGCGTCGAATCCGTGGACGGCACAGCATACCGGCGCACGATTTCGCTGAACGGCGTCGATGGCTCTATCGAGGTCGCGCTCGACACCACGCAGCCCGCCTTGTGCGCGCGCATCCGGTTCGCCGACCCGCGTGCTCTCTTCGGCATCGTCGAGCGCATCCGTGCGCTCTTCGACCTCAACGCCGACTGGGCCCCGATCGTGAAAGTGCTGGCGGCCGATCCGCTGCTCTCCCCGCGTCTCAAGGCGCGTCCGGGACGACGCGTGCCCGGCTGCTGGAACGGTTTCGAACTCGCGGTGCGCACGGTTCTGGCGCGGGACGCCGGCGCGGAAGGATCCGCGCACCTATGCGCGCGTCTCGCGCGTCTGTTCGGCCGCCCGTTACCGTCTGACAGCGGGTTGAACCGTCTGTTTCCCGAGCCGGCGCGGCTGGCGGCGGCTGAGCTTTCGCGTGCCGGAGTGAATGCATCTTCCGCCGGGACCGTTCGCGCGCTCGCCGCCGCTGTGTGTGCCCGGCGCGTGCGCTTCGAAGGCGTCGCCGATGCGCGCGATTTCCTCGCGCGTTTGAAAGAGATTCCCGGCATCGACGAATGGACGGCGCAAACCGTTGCGATGCGTGCGCTCGGCGAGCCGGACGCGTTTCCTTCGGACAACGGCGCGCTTTCGGAGCAGAGCGAATCCTGGCGTCCCTGGCGCGCCTATGCCGCGATGTATCTGCAAAGCGAGTTGAAGCCGCGCGCGCCGGCAGAGCCTCGGCCGGCCCGTTCAAAGGCACGTGAACCACGCGCGCCATTCCGCGCCGACGGCCGCGCGGTGCAGGAAAACCGCCTGTAGGGCATTGTCCTACAGCGACGGGCGCGCTAAGAATCGATCCGGCGGGTTGGCGGCTCTCGACGCAATACCGCGGACCCTTTCGGGGGCTGCCGGCCTGCCGCTTCATTGGAATCGGTGTTCGCACCGGTTGACAGGCCGGCGGCCGGGAGTCCTCCCCCTGACGTTGCCCCCGCCGTTTAATCCAGGCTGAACTGGAGTCTGGCCCTTTAGGGAAGGACCGGACGATGAAGCGATCAAGGTTTACGGAAGAGCAGATTATCGGGGTTCTGAAGGAGCATGAGCTGG
>JBOHKH010000012.1:0-89121 GCA_050728995.1 Rhizomicrobium sp.
GGCGGGCCCCGTCATCCCGTTTGGATGTGCCTCGCGCGGCTGTTGGCCGTTCGGGCCGGCCATGCCGCCGGGTTGTGCTTCGCGCGGCCGCTCTCCGGCGGGCCCCGTCATCCCGTTTGGATGTGCCTCGCGTGGCTGTTGGCCGTTCGGGCCCGTCATCCCGTTGGGCTGCCCGCGGTTGGGGCTGGTCATCCCGTTGGGCGGGGTTTCGCGATTCCTCGTGTTACCGGGGCCCGTCATGCCGTTGGGCTGCTCGCCGTTCGGGCTGGTCATCCCGTTGGGCGGGGTTTGGTGGCGTTCGCGATTGGGACCCGTCATGCCGTTTGGTTGCGCTTCACGCGGCCGCTCGCCCGCGGGACCCGTCATACTGCCGGGCCGCGCTTCGCCCGGGCGCTGCCCATTCGGACCCATCGCGCCGTTCGCACCTTCACCGGCCTTGGCCGGCGTGCCGTGGAAACGATTCTGCGACTGGGGCGCGGTGACGGTCGCCCTGGTGAACAGATGCGACGGACCCGTTCCGTGGGAGACCGGCGCGTGCGTCGAAAGTTTCGCGACCACACCGGCCGGCGGAGGCGGCGCACTGTTTGCGATGCCGGTCCCGTGCGGCGCGATCTGCCGCGCCCGCATTTGTACACGCTGTCCGACCGCCACGGTCGTCACAAGTCGCGGATTGCGGATCACGGTCGCCGCGCGGACGACCGGAACCGGATGGCCGACTGCGCGCTCGACGAGGTTCACGTTGACGCTTCTGTTGACGAGGTGATTGTTGACCACGGTGTAGTTGGTCACATTCCGCGTCCGGTGAATGATGTTGATGACTTGTGCGGGATTTCGGATAGCAACGACGCGGTAATTCGGCGCCGTGATCTGCCCGGTGCCGACGAATACCCAGTTTCGCGCAAACAGGTTCTCGTTATACTCCGGATACCAGCGGGAATAACCGTAGAACCCGGTTACGCCGCCCACGCCAAAGCGGAACGAGGCGCTGACGCCAAGATCGCCCCGGCCGTGGAGAAACGCTTCGTCGGGCGGCATCGGCATCCAGCCGATGTAACGGCCGCCGCTGCGCCACACGACCCAGCCGGGACTCCAGACATAACCCGGAATCCACAGCCAGCCGCTGTCGGGATCGTCCACCCAGCGGCCGTAATGGAAAGTGATATCGCCCCAGGGAAGATCGGATTGCCAGTACCAGCCGTAATCGTCGGTGTAGACCCAGTGGCCATCCGAGAAATACGGGTGGAAGTCGTAGGAAACCTGACCCGGCTGCCACACCAGGCCCCAGCGATCGCTGTAGAACCAGTAGCCGTAAGGTGCGAGCTGGCTGGTGAAGGCGTCGAGGCCGATGGCGGAATTCGCCTCGTCGGTCGCGTACATCTCGCCCTGGGCCAAAGCTGGGCCGCCGGCAATGGCCAGGACGCCGGCCAGAACGGTGCCCGTCAGCAAACTCGCATGCAGGATTCGGCGCATTTCCCTCTCCTTGGTGCTTCGCCGGACCCGAATCCGGCCGCACCAATGGCCGCACGAAAGCGGCGTTTTGAGGGCGTGCGCGTTCAGTAGCCAAGAGACGGCAGCCGGGATTGCGGATTCCGCGGGTTGCGTTGGCAGCAGGCCGCCCCTGCGAACCGGCTCTTAACCTTTGCTGCGGCGTGCCTATCTGATAGCTGAAGCAAGAGCCCGAACGGGTTCGGGGAGCAGAATGTTCGGAATATACGATCTCGCAGGCGTCGCGTTCTGCGCGCTTTCGCTCATCGCCATCGGTTTCACGCTCGCCGCAGCCGCGAGCGTGGCGCTGCGGTCGGGGCGCGCGCGCAAAGCGCAGCCGGGCCGCGGCTCGGTGAGTCTTCTGAAGCCCCTTCATCTGGCCGAGGCAGGCCTCGAGGACAATTTGCGGAGTTTCTTCGAGCAGGAATATTCCGGATCTGTACAGATCGTGTTTGGCGCCGAATCCCGGAAAGACCCGGCGCTCGCCGTGGTGGAGAAACTCGTCCGCGAGTTTCCGCAAGCCGATGTGGCAATCGTGACCGATCCAGCGTTCGGCGGCTCCAATCCCAAGGTTGCCAATCTGATCAACATGGCCGCTCACGCCAGACACGAAGTGCTGGTGTTGAGCGACAGTGACATCCGCGTCGGCCGCAATTACCTGTGCGAAGTGGTTGCCGCTCTGGACGAGCCCGGCATCGGCGCGGTGTCCTGCCTCTATTCGGGAAAGCCCATCGGGTCTGTCTGGGCAAAGCTCGCGGCGATGGGCATCGACTATCACTTCCTGCCCAACGTCTGCCTCGGCATCGCGCTGCGATTGACGGAGCCGTGTTTCGGTTCGACGATCGCGCTCAAGAGATCGATCCTCGAAGAGATCGGAGGCCTCGAGTCGCTGGCGAACGTTCTCGCGGACGACTACGAACTGGGCCGGGCGGTGCGCGAGAAAGGCTATCGCGTGCGTATTCCCATGGGTCTCGCCGTCGAACACGTCTGCAGCGAGGACTCGCTTAAGTCCCTGTTTCACCAGGAGCTGCGCTGGGCAAGAACCAATCTTCTGCTGGCGAAAGCCGGCTACGCCGGTACGCTTCTGACCTATCCGCTGCCGCTGGCACTCCTCGCGGTTCTGTTCGGCGGATTCTCCGTGCTGTCGCTCGCCATTCTCGGATCCGCTCTTGCGTCGCGCCTCTATCTCGTATTTCAAAGCGGGCGGTTTACAGGCGTGCGCGTCGGATCTCTCTGGCTGTTACCCCTGCGCGACGTTCTGTCTTTCGCCATTTTCGTGGTTTCGTTTTTTGGGCACACCGTCGAGTGGCGCGGAACGCGCTATGTCGCCGCTCCCGACGGGGCGCTCGCGCAATTCAGAGGCGCTTGAGATGCTGAGAACGCTGTTTTTGCAGGGCCCGTCCTTCGACGGTTTCGACGGCGGGGCCGGTTCGCGTTACCAGGCGAAGCGCGAAATACGATCCTTCTGGTATCCCACCTGGCTCGCCCAGCCGGCCGCGCTCGTCGAAGGCAGTCGTCTCATCGACGCGCCGCCGCATGGACTGGGCCTCGAAGACGTCGTGACCGTCGCCCGGGATTACGATCTCGTCGTTCTGCACACCTCGATGCCGTCCTTCGGATCCGACCGGCGGACGGTGCGGGCACTCAAGGATGCCAATCCGGCGCTCAAGGCGGGCTTCATCGGCGCGAAGGTCGCGGTGGATCCCGAAGGAAGCCTGAAGGACGCGCCCGAAATCGATTTTGTGGCGCGCAACGAATTCGATTTCACCATTCTCGATGTCGCCCGCGATCTTCCGTGGGAGAGGATCGATGGGCTGAGTTATCGCGGCGCGAACGGCGCGATCGTTCATAACGCGGAGCGGGCGATCCTCGAGAACATGGATTCGCTGCCGTTCGTCACGCCTGTTTACAAGCGCGACCTTCACATCGAGAACTACTTCATCGGCTATCTGAAGCATCCGTACATCTCGATATATACGGGGCGCGGCTGCAAATCGCGCTGCACCTTCTGCCTGTGGCCGCAGACCGTGGGCGGACATCGCTACCGGACCCGCAGCGTCGGACATGTTGTCGAAGAAATCGCGTGGGCGAAGGAGGCTTTTCCGCAGGTGAAGGAATTCTTCTTCGACGACGATACCTTTACCGACAATCTGCCGCGCGCGGAAGCGATCGGAAAGGAGTTGGGCCGGCTCGGCGTCGAATGGTCGTGCAACGCCAAGGCCAATGTGCCGAGGCAGTCGCTAAAGGTCATGCGCGACAACGGGCTCCGGCTTTTGCTCGTCGGTTACGAATCGGGAAACCAGCAGATTCTCCACAACATCAAGAAGGGCATGCGCATCGACGTGGCGGAAAAGTTCACGCGCGATTGCCACGATCTCGGCATTACCATCCACGGGACGTTCATTCTGGGGCTGCCCGGCGAGACGATGGAAACGATCGAGGAAACGGTGCGCTTCGCCAATCGCATCAATCCCCATACCATCCAGGTGTCGCTTGCGGCGCCCTATCCCGGAACGTTCCTGCACAAGCAGGCGGTGGAGAACGGCTGGCTGGATGCGGCCAACGCCGAACTGGTGGACGAGCGTGGAATTCAGATCGCGCCGTTGCACTATCCGCATCTGAGCCACAGACAGATTCACGATTCGCTCGAGGATTTTTACAGACGGTTCTATTTTCGCTGGAACAAGATCGGCGAAATCGCGGCGGAGATGCTGCGCAGCCCGCAGATGATGAAACGGCGCCTGCGCGAAGGTGCCGAGTTCTTTCAGTTCCTGCGGGCGCGCCGCGAACATCCGGCATGAACGGCTGCGCACTCGCCTTTTCCGAGCGGACCTATCGCAGGGCGCGCACAGCGCCCGATGCTCGCCTGGCGATCGGCAGCGAAGCGCACAAGAGGCTTTTCTGCCGCGCGCTGCTCGACACGTTCGATCCGTATCATCCGCCAGTTCTTGATTGGCCGCCGCCGGATGAAGAGACGCGCGACAGGCTGGTGCGGCTTCCCATCTGGGATATCGCCGCGCAGACCGAGGGCAAGGCAGGTCTGCGCGTAAAGACCTACGGCGAGACGATTTCCGATCCGCTGCTCGCCAGGGCCGTGGCGCTGAACGCGTTCGAGGAAGGCCGCCACAAACATGTGCTCGCCAATCTCGTGGAGGCTTGCGCAATCGCGCTGGCGCCCAAACCGGAGTTTGTGAAGCCTCGCGATCCGGAATGGGCCTTCATGGTCACCGGCTACACCGAGTGCGTCGACAGTTTCTTCGCCTTCGGTCTGTTCGAGACGGCCCGGCGCTCCGGCTTCTTCCCGCCCCAACTCGTCGATACATTCGAACCGGTGATGCAGGAAGAAGGCCGCCATATCCTCTTCTTCGTGAATTGGGCCGCCTGGCACCGGCGCAACCTGTCGTTCTGGCGCAGGACATTGTTCGATCTGAAACGGCTGGCCGTGTGGGCGTTCCTCGTCTTCGAACGGCTGTCGCTCGCGCGCGACGTAAACGGCAATACACACGACCACAATTTCACCGTCTCCGGTGCGAACCAGATCGGTGTGGATATTTCGATCCGCGAATTGCTGGACATCTGTCTTGCGGAGAACGACCGCAGGCTCGGCATCTACGACCGGCGCCTGTTGCGTCCCCGTGCGGTGCCGGGCATCGTGCGGCTTGCACGCCGCTTTCTGCGCCGATCGCCTCCCTTCGCGCGCGCCTGAACGTCCGGTGCGGATCGGCGTCATCCTCGCCGCGCTGATGGGTCTCGCGCTCGCGGCCTATCTGGTGTTCTACGTCGGAATCGGCCAGGTCGTCGCGGCGGTCGCCTCCGCCGGCTGGGGGGGCTTCGTTCTTCTCTGCCTTTATGGAGCGGCGCTGTTCGCGCTTCTGGGGACGGCCTGGTTCGTGCTGGTACCGTCGCGTGCAAAGCCGAATCCCGCGACCTTCATATGGGGTCGTGCCGTGCGCGATTGTGCCGGCGAAGTGTTGCCGTTTTCGCAGGTCGGCGGAATAGTGATCGGCGCACGCGCGGTGATGCTGCGGCATGTGAGTGGTCCGCTCGCCTTTGCCTCGACTCTCGTCGACGTCACCGTGGAGACGGTGGCGCAGATCGCTTTCGTACTGGCGGGTTTCGCCATTCTCATGACGCGCGTTCCGCCCTCGGCCGCGAGCAGCGGACTCGCGAGGGGGATCGCCATCGGCCTGTCGGCGGCGGCGGTCGGCGCCGCCCTGTTTGTCGTGCTCCAGCGGAAGAGTTTCTCGCGAATCGTTGGCTGGATGTCGCGCCTGCTGCCGGAAACCGCGGCCAAAGCTGGCGCGGTGCAGCGCAGCTTCGCGACGATCTACAGCGCCCCCTTGCGCCTTCTTCTGGCGCTCGCGATCCATCTCGCCGCCTGGGTCGCCACGGCGCTCTGGGCCTGGCTCGCCATCCGGTTCATCGGACGCAGCCTGTCGTTTCCTTCGGTCCTTGCCATCGAGGCGATCCTTTATGGCATTCGCAGCGTCGCGGTGTTCATTCCCGCGGCAATCGGCGTGCAGGAAGCCGCCTATGCTCTGCTCGGACCGCTGTTCGGTCTTCCCGCGTCCGCCGCGCTCGCCGTCTCGCTTCTCAAGCGTGCGCGCGACATCGCGCTCTCCGTCCCCGTCCTTCTGAGCTGGCAGATCGCCGAGGGCGGCCATGCGCTCAGAGCCAGCCGTGAAGCCGCGCGAACGATGGCGGACGAATGAGCGCGTTTGCGCTATCCGTAACGAGAATTGGTGCGCCTCCCGGGATGCCGAATCCTCATTGCCGTTCTGACCCTGGCTGATCGGCCCTATGCCAACAACCAGCGATACCACCCTCGTTACAGGCGCGTCCGGGTTCGTCGGCTCGGCGGTGGCGCGGCTGCTTGGCGAGCGGGGGTTCAAGGTACGGGCGCTTGCGCGCGCGACCAGCCCGCGCGGCAATCTTGAAGGATTTGCCGGCGAGATCGTCGAAGGCGATATGCGCGAGCCGGCCGACATGCGCCGCGCCATGCGCAACGTACGCTATCTGTTTCATGTCGCCGCGGATTACCGGCTGTGGGCGCGCGACGCGGAAGAGATCGTACGCAACAATGTCCGGGGCACCCGCGCCGTCATGGAAGCGGCGTCGGAAGCGGGCGTCGAACGCATCGTTTACACGAGCAGCGTCGCCACGCTGAAACCCGGGACTGCCGACGACCCCGCCGACGAAACGCGCCGGCTGAGCGAAGTGCAGGCGATTGGCGCCTACAAGCGCAGCAAGGTCGCGGCTGAACGCGTTGTCGAAAAGATGATCTCGGAAAAGGGACTGCCGGCGGTGATCGTCAATCCCTCGACGCCGATCGGTCCGCGCGACATCAAGCCGACGCCGACCGGCCGCATCATCGTGGAAACCGCCACGGGACGCATGCCGGCCTATGTGGAGACAGGACTCAATCTCGCGCATGTCGAGGACGTCGCCGAAGGGCATCTGCTCGCGCTCGAGAAGGGCGAAATCGGACGCTCCTACATTCTCGGCGGACAGAATGTGAGCCTGCGGGAGATGCTCGCAATCATCGCGGAGCTCGCAGGCCGCAGGTCGCCGCGCATAAGATTACCGCGCGGGCCGCTCTTTCCGCTCGCGTTGGCGGCCGAAACTGTGGCGCAGGTGACCGGCAAGGAACCGTTCCTGACGCGCGACGCGCTCAAAATGGCGGGCCATCACATGTTCTTCACGTCCGCCCGTGCGGAACGCGAACTCGGCTACCGAGCGCGTCCGCACCGCACGGCACTCGCGGACGCACTCGCCTGGTATCGTCAGGCCGGTTATCTGCGATGATCTGGCTCGCGGCACTGCCGCTGATCGTCTGGATCTATTTTCTTTGTGCGCGCGGGCTGTTTTGGCTGATGCGCGAACGCGACGATCGCGCGGTGGTGCTGCGCTCTCCCGAAACCTGGCCGTCCGTTACAGCCGTCGTTCCCGCCCGCAACGAAGCCGACGTGATCGCGCGCGTCGTCGAAAGCCTGCTGAAGCAGGATTATCCGGGCGCCTTCCACATTATACTTGTCGACGACGGAAGCTCGGACGGAACGGCGCAGACAGCCCGCATCGCCGCGCTCGCCTGCGGGTCGTCCGACCGGCTGGAAGTCGTCCCGGGTCGGGAGCGGTTGGGGCGATGGACAGGCAAGGTGTGGGCGATGCACCAGGGATTCGCGCGCGCGCTCGAGGCCGGTGCTCCTGCCTATCTCCTGTTTACCGACGCGGACATCGCGCATGCCCCCGACAATCTGCGCAGGCTCGTGAGTCTCGCCGAGGAACGCCGGCTCGTCCTTGTTTCGCTGATGGCAAGGCTTCATTGCGAGAGGCCTGCGGAAAAGCTTCTTATCCCGGCTTTCGTATTCTTCTTTGCGATGTTGTTTCCGTTTGGCTGGGTCGACGACCGGCGGCGAAAAACTGCGGCTGCCGCGGGCGGCTGCATGCTTGTCGGGCGCGATGCGCTGCTTGCGGCCGGAGGTTTGGAGCCCATCGCCGGTGCGATCATCGACGATTGTGCGCTCGCCCGTCTCCTGAAACCGCACGGCGGGATTTGGCTCGGACTCAGCAGACGCGCCGTGAGTCTTCGCCCCTACGACGGGCTTGCCGGCATCGCCGCAATGGTTGCGCGGTCGGCTTATTCCCAACTGGGCTACTCGCTGTTACTTCTTTGTGGCACTGTGGCGGGCATGGCGATCGTTTACGCCGCGCCGCCGCTGCTCGCGATTTTCGCTCCCGGTCCGGCGCGGTTTGTCGGTGCGGCCGCGTGGGTTCTCATGGCGCTTCTGTTCCAGCCCGTGCTGCGATTTTACCGGCTCTCGCCGGTCTGGGGACTTCTGTTGCCCGTGGCCGGTCTTTGTTATGCCGCGTTTACGGTACAATCGGCCGTTCAATATTGGCGCGGGCGCGGCGGCATGTGGAAGGGCCGCGCCCAGGCGATGGCGTGAGCATCCCATGGAACAGGTGGCATCGCTTTCCTCCGGCAAGGGGCACCGGGACGAAAATTTTCCCGTCGCTTCCTTTCTCATTCGCGCGCGACATCGCCCCGTCGTTCTCGCCTTTTACCGATTCGCCAGGAGCGCCGACGACGTAGCCGACCACCCGACTGCCGAACCGGCGGGAAAGCTCCGCCTTCTCGCGGCGATGCGGCAGGGACTTCTCGGCGAAGGTAGCAGCGCGCCGGAATCGACCGCGCTGCGGCGCATTTTGCTGGAAAGGAATCTGCCGGAGCAGCACCCGCTCGATCTGCTCGAGGCTTTCCGCCGCGACGTGACGAAGCTGCGCTACACCGACTGGGACGACCTGATGGATTATTGCCGGTATTCGGCGATGCCGGTCGGCCGTTTCGTGCTCGATGTCCACGGCGAATCGCGATCGACATGGCCTGCGTCCGATGCGCTTTGTTCGGCGCTGCAGGTGATCAACCACCTGCAGGATTGCGCGAAGGATTATCGAAATCTCGACCGTGTCTATCTCCCGCTCGACGCCATGCATCGGCACGGCCTCGAGCCGGACGCGCTCGCAGAAGGGGCGGCAAGTCCCGCGTTGCGAAAGGTGCTCGACGAGCTGCTCGACCGCGTGTCACTGCTGCTCGACGAGGCGAGGCCCTTTGCGCGGCAGATAACAGACGGGCGCCTCGCGCTCGAAGTCGCAGTCATTCAGAAGCTTGCGGAAGATCTGACGCGCCGGCTCCGTGCTCGCGATCCGCTTTCCGGGCGTGTTCACCATCGCGGCACCGAAGCGTCGGCGATTGCCGTCGGGGCCGCCGTTTCGTTTCTTGCGAGCCGCGCATTCCGGAAACCGTCTGCGACCGAATCCGGCAAAGCGCACGAGCCTCTCCATGGCCGCTGAACCGGAAAGCGAGCTCGCCGCGCGCGCGGCTTCGGGCAGCTCCTTTTATTTCGCCATGCGGCTCCTGCCGAAAGAGCCGCGGGAGGCGATGTACGCCATCTATCGCTTCTGTCGGGCCGTCGATGACATCGCCGACGATACCGCGCGACCGCGGAGCGAGCGGCTCGATGCGCTTGAGCGGTGGCGGCACAACATCGATGCGCTTTTTTCCGGCACTCCGAACTGTTCCGCGGGCTTCCTGGAGGAAGCGCTGCGGCGCTACCGCTTCCGCCGCGAGGATTTTCTGGCGGTAATCGACGGCATGGCCATGGATGTCGAGGACGATATCTGCGCGCCGGAATTCGCGACCCTCGACCTCTATTGCGACCGCGTGGCGAGCGCGGTGGGGCGTCTGTCGATCAAGGCATTCGGGATGGACGAGGAGCCCGGATTCCGGCTCGCGCATCACCTCGGACGGGCGCTTCAACTCACCAACATCCTGCGCGACCTCGATGAGGATGCTGTCCTTGGCCGGCTCTATCTGCCGCGCGAACTTCTCGAAGGTGCGTATGTCGCGATGGCAGATCCTTTCTCCGCGCTCGCGGCGCCGCAGATTTCTTCGGTATGCCGTGCGCTCTCCGGCGTCGCCAGACAGCACTATCGCGACGCGAACGCCATCTTCCGGGCGCGACCCCGCGGCGATCTTCGCCCGCCGAAACTGATGTCCGCGGTGTATTCCTCCATCCTCTCCGACCTGGAAAAACAGGGATGGCTACCGCCTCGCCGGCGCGTGCGCCCGCCGAAGGCGCGGCTCGTCTGGATGCTGCTTCGTCACAGTCTCGCCGCATGACCGCGCGCAAAGTCTACATCGCCGGCGCCGGACTTTCCGGTCTCGCCGCCGCCGTCGCGCTTTCTCGCGCGGGGATCGCCTGCGAGCTTTTCGAAGCATCGCCCCAGGCGGGCGGGCGCTGCCGCTCCTGGTTCGATGCGCAATTCGAAGGCACGATCGACAACGGCAATCACCTCGTGCTCAGCGGCAATCGGGCGACGTTCGCCTACCTCCGCACGATCGGCGCGGAGGACCGTCTCATCGGTCCGGACGACGCACGCTTCGCCTTCTGCGACATCAGGAGCGGCACGCACTGGACGATCGTGCCGAACATGGGCCGGCTACCGTGGTGGGTCCTCTCTTCGGCGCGGCGCGTACCCGGCACCGCCGCACGCGACTATGCGCGCTATGTGCGCCTGCTCTTTCACCGGCGCGATGCGCGCGTGCGCGATGTCATCACCTGCGAGGACCCCGCGTGGGAAAAGTTGATGCGGCCGCTGCTGCTCGCGGCACTCAACACCGCACCCGAAGACGCATCGGCAGTGCTTGCTTCGGCAGTTCTGGGGGAGACGCTCGCGCGTGGCGGACGCTTCTGCCTTCCCCGCATTGCGTCCCCGAATCTTGGGGCCACGTTCGTCGAGCCCGCCCTCGCCTGGCTCGCGCGCACGGGCGGCGCCGTTCGCCTCGGCGCGCGCGTGCGCGCTGTGGCCCTCAACGAGACGGCCGCATCGGCGCTCGACCTCGGCGACTCGCGGATTGCGCTCGTGCCCGAAGACAAGGTGATCCTCGCAGTCCCACCGTCTGTCGCGGCAGCACTTCTTCCCGGCCTCGTCGTTCCCGATCAAAGTTCCGCCATAGTCAATGGTCATTTCCGCGCCGCCGCGCCCGCGAGCGCGCCCAGAATGATTGGAGTGATTGGCGGGACGGCGGAATGGCTATTCGCGTTTTCCGACCGCATCTCCGTAACCGTCAGCGGGGCGGATGCCATCGTCGATCGCGACAGAGAGGAACTGGCCAGGTCGCTCTGGAAAGATGTGGCCGTGGCATATGGCCTTGGGCCGGAACTGCCGCCCTGGCAGATCGTCAAGGAGAAGCGCGCGACGTTCCGCGCCACCCCTGAACAATGCATCAGACGGCCGCCTGCACGCACACAGTGGAGCAACGTCTTTCTCGCCGGCGACTGGACGGCAACAGGGCTCCCCGCCACCATCGAAGGAGCAATCCGCTCGGGGCAGAAAGCGGCCGCTCTCGCACTCGAAGACTGGCGTCGACAGTGATTGGGTCGCACGCGCGAATGAGATGATTTTGTGGCGTCGGCCGACATTCACGCCGGCGCGCGGGAATGTTATCGGATGCCGATCCGGCCCGGTCAGGACCTTGCGGAGAATCGATGAGCGACACGGCAGCCGCCTTGCGGGACACGGACGCGCTCGACGACACGATCGCGCGTGCGAGCCGGGCGCTGCTCGCCCAGCAACGCGAGGATGGGCACTTCGTTTTCGAACTCGAGGCGGACGCAACGATTCCGGCCGAATATATTCTGCTCGTGCATTACCTCGGCGAGACGGCCGATCCGGAGCTCGAGCGGAAATTGGGGAATTACCTGCGCCGCGTCCAGGGGGATCACGGCGGCTGGCCGCTCTATTACGGCGGTGCGTTCGATATCAGCGCCACGGTCAAAGCCTACTTCGCGCTGAAGATGATCGGCGATTCGCCCGCTGCAACGCATATGCGGCGCGCTCGCGAGGCGGTGCTTGCGCGGGGCGGCGCAATCCGGACGAGCGTCTTCACGCGCATTCTGCTCGCGCTATACGGCGAGACGTCGTGGCGCAGCATTCCTGCAATTCCGGCCGAACTCATTCTCGCGCCGCGCTGGTTTCCCATTCGGCTTGCCAAGATGTCGTACTGGGCGCGCACGGTGCTCGTGCCGCTGCTCGTGCTAGCCGCGCTGCGACCGATTGCGCGAAATCCGCGCGGGATCCATGTGAGCGAACTGTTTGTTCCAGACGTCGCGCCGGCGCATTGGCGGGCGCCGCATCAAAGCCGCTTCTGGGCCATCGTGTTTCATCTTCTCGATGATCTGCTGAAGCTCGTCGAGCCACTTTGGCCTCGCGCACTGCGCCGGCGCGCCATCGCACGCTGCGAAGAGTTCGTGACCGGGCGCCTGAATGGCGAAGACGGTCTCGGGGCGATTTATCCGGCGATGGCAAACAGCGTGATGATGTATGCCGCGCTGGGCTATCCGCCGGATCACCCGCGCCGTGCTCTGGCGCGCCGCTCCGTCGACCGGCTGCTCGTGTTACGAAGCGAAGAAGCCTATTGCCAGCCCTGCGTATCGCCGGTTTGGGATTCCGCGCTCGCGGCCCTCGCGCTGCTCGAGGCGGATGCCGAAGGCGGCAGTGACGCGATCGGCAGAGTTTGCGATTGGCTCGTGGCGCGCCAGGTGCTCGACACCAGGGGAGATTGGACGGAGATGCGGCCCAACGTGCGCCCCGGCGGCTGGGCCTTTCAGTATAACAATGCCCACTATCCCGATCTCGACGACACAGCGGCCGTCGTCCTGGCGCTCGATCGCGCAGCCAAAAGCGTCGCATCCGCCGTCTGCCATGCCGAGGCCATCGCCCGCGGGCGTGAATGGATCGAAGGCTTGCAGAGCCACAACGGCGGCTGGGCATCGTTTGATGCGGACAACATGTATTATTATCTTAATAACATTCCCTTCGCCGATCACGGCGCATTGCTCGATCCGCCGACTGCCGATGTCACGGCACGCTGTATCGGAATGCTCGCGCAACTTGGCGAAGCGCCGGACAGTCCGCGCATCAAGGCGGCCGTGGATTACCTGCAGCGAATCCAGGAGAAGGACGGCAGCTGGTTCGGCCGGTGGGGTGTGAATTACATCTACGGAACCTGGTCGGCGCTCGCAGGGCTCAACGCCGCCGGACTTGATTTGGATTCGCCGTCGATCCGCCGTGCGACGGACTGGCTGGTGTCGATTCAGAACCCGGATGGCGGCTGGGGGGAAAGCTGCGACAGCTACAAGCTCGACTACAAAGGCTACGAACCCGCACCCTCTGTTCCCTCGCAAACGGCCTGGGCGCTCCTGGGACTAATGGCCGCAGGGGAGGTTAATCGTGCCGCCGTCGGCCGCGGCATCCGGTGGCTACAGGAAAGCCAGCAGGATCAGGGGCTTTGGAGCGAGGAGAGCTACACGGGCGGGGGCTTCCCGCGCGTGTTCTACCTGCGCTATCATGGCTATGCGAAGTTCTTCCCGTTGTGGGCGGTTGCGCGATACCGCAATCTCCGGGCTGGGCACACCAATCGCGTATCACACGGGATTTGATGATCGTTGCGGTCACCGGCCTCGCACGCGAGGCACGTCTCATTGAAGGCCCCGACATCCGGCTGGTCGTCGGAGGCGGCGATGCCGTGGCGCTCGAACGCCGCCTGGTCGAACAACTGGCGGGTGGTGCAAGGCGCGTGCTTAGCATCGGTATTTGCGGTGCGCTGGCTCCCCATCTGCGTGTCGGTGACACGATCATCGCCTCGGAAATCGTCGATGCCGAGGGTACTCATCCGACGGATGGCGCCTGGTCGCGAGCGCTGGCCTCGCAACTGCCCGAGGCGGTTCTGGCACCCCTTGCCGGAACCGATGAGATGTCCGCGGACCGCGAGAGCAAGGCGCGGTTGCGCGATCGTACCCGCGCGTCGGCCGTGGATATGGAATCCCATATCGCCGCACGGGTGGCCCGCAAACATGGCCTTCCCTTCGCCGCCCTTCGCATCGTCTCCGATGCCGCGCACCGCACTCTGCCCACGGCCGCTAGGGTCGCCGTGCACCCGTCCGGTCGGATCGACCTGCCGGCCGTGCTGCGCTCGATTGTCCGCGCGCCGCGCCAGCTGCCGGCGCTGGCCCGCACGGCCTGGGAAGCCGAACTGGCCTTTGCCGCTCTGCTCCGCTGCCGCCACGTTCTTCACGGCGGGTTTGCGGCCGCGGAGGTCGGTCAACTGGCGCTGGACGCCGCTTAAGAGTCATCCCCGCCGTCGGTTGACACAGCTACCGGTTTGGTTGTAAAACCGAGGCTTGGAATGCCGGGCGCGGACCAGCCGCGGGAGGGCGATAATCTCCCTGCTTCAGGGAGAAAAGCAGGGAGCTTCCCGGTATTATGGCGCAAACGCCACAAGAAAAGCGGGGCCACGCGCCCTAGCTTTGGGGCATGGCTGAGCATGTCCTAACCGTTCTCCGGGCCAAGCGCCTCGAAATCGCGGCCCAGGTACACGATACCGAGAAGAAGCTGGCGAAGATGCGGGCGGCGCTGGCAAACCTAGACGCGGCCATGGGCATCCTCTCGCCCGACCATCCAGACTATCTTCCCGACCGCCGTCGCCGGAGCCGGTACTTTGCCGTAAACGAGTTGGCCCGGCTGGTCCGAGAGGCGCTGAGGGACGCCAGCAAGCCTCTGACGGCTGCCGAGGTGGCCGCCGCGATCATGGCGGCCAAAGGCCTCACGCCAGCCCATCATCTGGCGGTCACGAAGATGGTCATTGCCCGGCTTGGAGCCTTCGCGACGACCGGCGCGGTCACGAAGCTCGGCAAGACCAAGGGTGCGCGGTGGGCCGTTTCCCCGGGCGGGGAGCGGCACTTGCTCTAACAGTGGACTGGATTCATCTTGGAAGCGATTCGCAAGGGCTGCAACCCGCGCGGATCATGCGTTGCTGCCTGCTCGCCGCAACGTCTGAGCGTATCCAATCGATTCGCCTCACAAGAGGAGAATCGAAATGGAAGCCGCTGTCCAGCCCCAAGGCAACGCTTTTTACGGCTGGTTTGATGATCCTGACCAAACCGAACCGACTTATGAGCCGCCTCGTGACGCGCCTTGCCCGTTCTGCGGCTTCGCCGTCCATGCGGAGGATGTTCGGACGCATAGCGTCCTGTATCGGGGCCAATACGCCGCGCGGACTTATTTCTACCGGACGCATCGCACGTGCGCGCAGCGGGACTCGACGCACGCGGCGGCAGACGGGTTTATTCTGGACATGATCGCACGCAACGGGGACTGAAAAGCAAACTGCCGGAGTCACCCCCCGGCAGTCGCTTACACATGCCGACTGCGATTACCCCTTAGGGCATTCGTCCAGCGCCAGAAGGTTGTCCGGGCGATAGTCGTCGGACTCGGTCTTGAGGTACTCGCGGCCATTGTGCTTTGCCACGACTACCCAGACCGTGCGGCCATTGACGGACACGTAATAGCTGGTGGAGTCACGTTTGACGTTGGCGATCGCCTCGTCTTCCGTGTCTTTCCAGCGGTAGCCGCCGTGAACGCCACCAATCGCCTGAATCCGCTCGTGCGGGTCATAGTGGCTGCCGCGCTTATTGATGCACATTACCTGTTTCATGACATACCTCTTCTGTTCCCGCAGGAGGGATTCCGGCGGGTTGAAGGGTGCCGCTTGACTGCCATGGTCGCTTGGGATTTAATCCCCGCCATCTGATTTGCCCCACGGCGACACCCGCTGTGGGACCAAGACTAGGCGGCGCGCTAACGCCGCCTTTTTTCTTGGCCGTCGAATCCAGATGATTCCAGACAATGGGCAAAGTGTCAATAAATCTTGGGGATCACCGCAAGAATTTGTGGAGACTAACTTATTAGCTACAAGTAACGGGATGCAGATATCAGGATATCTTTATTTGCTGATATTGTCGGATGTCACGCCGCCTTCACGTGCCGCTGCCAGTAACCGCTGAAATCCACTGACGGGCCGCGCCGCATGGCGAGGGCCGCGACGTTGCGTGTCTGCTCGCCATTGGAGACGCGGCGGTTATCTTCCCTCCAGCTCGCCTCTTGCGCGTACCGGAGCAAATAAGCGCCAGCGATATGGTGATGGTGACCGATTTCCGCGCGGCGCAGCCTCGAAAAATATTCCTCCGCCATGTTTGTGCAGGCACCATCGGCCGAATAGCATTGTTCGTGGTTTATCCGGCGCATTTCAAAGCGGGAATGGTGGTCGTTCCATCCCTTGCCTTCGTCGGCATTCACAACCGTTCCCTTGGCGATCCGTGAACGGACCCAAGACAGCGCCGCGCCTTCCGAGCGGAACACGGCCGGAAGCGACTTGCCGTCGCGCTCGCGCACGATCACAACGCATTGGCGCTTGCCGGATTGATTGATTGCGAGGCGGCGATCACGGCGGTTCTCGACATGGTTTGCGGGCTTGACGTATCCGCCGAAGTAACCACCATCGATTTCTGCCGTTTTCCCTTCGCCGCCGATGGTCCGACCTTTCATTTCTTCGGCCATGGCTTCCCGCATCTTGTGCGCGAGAACGAAGGCGCTCTTGTACGCCAGCCCTAGATCACGGGACAGCGCCAGCGCGCTCTTGCCCTTCACCTCGTTGCAGAATATCGCGACGGCGGCCAGGTACGTCCTGAGTGGAAGCTTGTGGCTGGCAAAGAGCGTCCCGTTGGTGACGCTGAAATCCTTGCGGCAAGCCTTGCAACGGAAGCGGGGAGCGCCCTTCGGACGGCGGCAATCGTAAGCGTCCAGACCGCCGCAGACGGGACAGACCGGCTCGCCAGCCGTATCCTGCCAACGGAACTTGCGGAAGGCGGTCTCCGCCTCGGCATCCGAAAGCCGCAGAACGTCCGCGAGGCGGAGCGTCTTGGCCTTGGAGGAGAGGAGGAAATGTTGGCTCATTGGTCTTGCTCACGTCCTGTAAGTCTCATATACGAGACTACAAGGCCACTTGCAAGACCTAAAACGCTCGTTTATAGTCCATAGGTCGCATATCCGATACGCGAGGAACGCATGGCTGCTTTTGCCCGGAACGAAGACGAAATTGCCGACCGCATCTCCCGGTTCTTGAAGGCTGAATTGAAGCGGAAAGGCCTAACCTATGCCGATCATGCCGACCGCCTCGGCAGGCATGGCGTGAGAGGCGAGACGGAGGCATCCATCAAGAATAAGCTCGCGCGCGGGACGTTCCCGGCAACCTTTTTCGTCGCGAGTCTCGCGGCGCTGGAGCGGGAAGGCGTACGTTTGGAAGACCTCTAGATATACCCTAATGACTCCAAGTGGAGCGTTTTCGTGTCATCTGTCCAGATGCGGAAAGAGGCGCTTCGCTGTAACTCGATCGCTTGTACGCGGATCACGATTTCTCGCGCCGGGGCATCATCAACATAATTCAACCCTTCCGCCCACGCCGATGGCGGACTGTTAAAGCGAAAGCGATTTTGGGAGCCCCACTGCGTTGCAATATCAACAAAATGCTCAGGATCGTCGGTTCGCATCGTGAATCCACCCCCCGACAACTGGATGGGAAAGAACACATGCGGCGATGGTGGGGCTGGCAACGCTTGGTCAACATACACTTGACAATTCGAAAGAGGCGAGCCAGTGAAATTGCGGATGCCGACGCGCACCGTGCTGAGAGCTTGCCCGTGTGAGGTCTCCGTGACCTCGTACGGTTTACGCTTTTCAAAACGTATTTCGACTATTGGTGGCAGGGCGATTTTAGTCGTCGAATCGAGGTTCTGATTCTTTACGTACCGAAGTCCGGCGTCAGTAATAGCCACGACGTAAGGATCGCCGAGTCTACCTTCTGGCAGAAGTCGGAGATACTCGGTCGGAATGCTATACATCAATTCTTCAAGTCTCCGCTCACCGTCTGGTGCATTCTCACCAAACATTTCGGCGATAATCAAAATCCCCTTACCGCGTTCTCGGTCTTCGTCGAAATAGAGCCGCCCAATCTTCCTGTCTATGATTAGCTTCTTAGCCGCAAATTGGCGCTGATGCCCCGCTATAACAGACAACAGCTTTTCTTGCGCAGGGGACACAATAGGCGTACCTATTGCATCATTAGCAACGCCAGCGTGTTGCATGCGACTTAGGCGATAAGGAGCGACCAAGAGCGCACAAAATAGAAATGTCGCAGCGAAAATGACCATGGTTGCAGCGGCGACCAGTCCGACCCATACAAGGGTTTCCGTTCCGAGTGAGTCGTTCTGTGGCAGAGCATGCATCTTTTCCAGCGCAAGCTTTTCCACCGCCAGCGCATACAGTGCCACCGCGAGTATCACGAAATCCCGAGAAAGGGCTTTGAGGCTCCGGTCGATCACGACAGACCACGCAAGCTGCCATGCTTCCGTGAGCACGCTGCCCCAATATGAAAGGTAGTCCCGCATGTTAGACTCCTAGCATGGCGCCGGGCGGCCTGTTTCCCGTTTGCGCCATAATCCAGACGGGGATTCCCCCGTATCAGGGGCGGAGTCCTGTGGTCTTGAAAGAAAATTGCGCGGGACATAACCGACCGTCCTAGCCAGCTATGTCAGTGCTCTACCGGGGAACTCCCGGTGGCGTTTGCGCCATAATACCGGAGATTCCGGAAAAAGAATTCTGCAACCCAATCCCAGACCGGGGCTATTTCGCCGCGGCCACCCGTTCGGGTGAGGATTTACGGGCGCGAATCTCGGCGAGCTTCTTTTCGACGTGAGCCGAGAACACATAATTCGCCGGCCGCTGGCGATCGAGGGGGATCTCCGGCGCCATCGGTCCTTGCGTCTTCACACCCTTCAGCATGACGCCGAGGGCCTTTAGCGGCCGCTGCACGCTGTCGATGACGGCCGTGGCCTCAAATCCGCAATGCACCATGCAGTTGGCACACTTCTCGTAATTGCCGACGCCATACGAATCCCAATCGGTTTCCTCCATCAGCTCCCGAAAGCTATGCACATAACCTTCGCCCAGCAGATAGCAGGGCCGCTGCCAGCCGAAGACGGTGCGCGTGGGATTGCCCCACGGCGTGCAGCGGTAGGTCTGATTGCCGGCGAGGAAATCGAGGAACATGGCGGACTGGCTGAACGGCCAGTTCTTCCCGCCGTTCCCCCGCGCGAAAATGCCGCGGAAGAGGTTCTTGGTGCGCTCGCGGCTCAGGAAGTGTTCCTGGTCCGGCGCCCGCTCGTACGCGTAACCGGGCGACACGGTAATGCCGTCGAGCCCGATGGCCTTCATCTCGTCGAAGAAGGTCGCGACGCGCGCCGGGTCGGCCCCGCTGAACAGCGTGCAATTGATGGTGACGCGGAAGCCCTTCGACTTCGCGAGCCGGATCGCCTCGACGGCTTTTTCATACGTTCCTTCGAGGCAGACGGATTTGTCGTGCATCCCCTTGTCGCCATCGAGGTGGATCGACCAGTTGAAATCCGGATGGGGCCGGAACTGATCGATCTTCTTCGCGAGCAGGAGCGCGTTCGTGCACAAGATCACAAACTTCTTGCGCGCGAGAAATCCTTCGACGATCTGTGGCAGCTCGCGGTGCAGCAGCGGTTCGCCGCCGGCGATCGAGACCACAGGCGCGCCGCACTCGTCGATGGCCTGCATGCATTCGTCGTAGCTTAGCCGCTGGTTCAGGATCTCGTCGGGATAATCGATCTTTCCGCAGCCGGCGCAGGCGAGATTGCAACGAAAGAGCGGCTCGAGCATCAGCACCAGCGGATAGCGTTTGCGCCCGCTAAGATGCTGCTTCATCACATAGGCGCCGACCCGGGCGGCCTGTCTTAGCGGAATACCCAAATCCTACTCCACGGTGACGGATTGGCGCTTGCGATTTCGAAGTTCCGCCGGCAGGCGGAACTCGATCTTTTCTTCCACGCCGTCCATTTCGGAAACCTGGACATCGCCCAGCCGGCAAAGCGCGTCGATCACGTTGCGCACCAGTGTTTCGGGTGCGGAAGCACCGGCGGTCAGGCCTATGGTCTGCTTGTTTTCGACCCATGCGGGATCGAGTTCGCTGCCGTCGGCGATGAGATAGCTCGGAACGCCTTCCTCGAGTCCGATCTCGCGCAGGCGGTTCGAATTGGAACTGTTCTTCGCGCCGACCACGAGAATCACTTCGGCGACTTTGCAGAGTTCGCGCACCGCCGATTGCCGGTTCTGCGTGGCGTAGCAGATGTCGGAGGTGTCGGGGCCCACAATGTCATTGAAGCGCCGCTTGAGCGCGGCGATCACTCCGCGCGTATCGTCGATGCTGAGCGTCGTCTGGGTCACATAGGCAAGCGGCGCATTGTCGGCGATTGCGAGCGCCTGCACGTCCGCCTCGGACGATACGAGGTGGACCGGAGCACCGACCTGACCCATCGTACCCTCGACTTCGGGATGCCCGGCATGCCCGATCAGGATCAGGGTACGTCCCTTCGAGACGTAGCGCTTGCCCTGCGCGTGAACCTTGGAAACCAGCGGGCAGGTTGCATCGAGGACCGGCAATTCGCGTTTCGCGGCCTCGCGAACGATCGCCTGCGGCACTCCATGTGCGCTGAAGACCGTCACGGCGCCCTGGGGGACCTCGTCGAGTTCCTCGACGAAGCGGGCGCCTTTGCGTTTGAGCGCATCGACAACGTGACGGTTGTGCACGATTTCGTGGCGGACATAGACGGGCTCTCCGTATTTCTCGAGCGCATGCTCCACGATGTCGATTGCGCGCACGACCCCGGCGCAGAAACCGCGCGGCTGGGCAAGGATGACCCGAATTTTCGCTTCTGCCATGTCGTTTATGTCCAGCTCCGCCAAGCCCCGCCGCAGTCGCTTGCCAAAGCGGGCGACCGGCTATAGCCGAAAAGCCCGAGGCGGCAAAACCCACGTGCTTTATGTAAAGCCGGGAATGGGTCCAATCGATCCCGCTTCGGGGGCAAACGCAGCGCGCACCAGCGGAAGGCAGGGATGGAGACTGCGGCAATCTATCCTGAAGGGTATGAGAAAGCGCGCACCTTGCCCGCCAAGCCGGGGCACGGGCCCGGGCAGCCAGCGAGCCGCATCGCGAGACTGGCGGCCCGATGGCCGGCCGCAGCGATAGCGTTGTGCGCCGTCATTTTCGCGCTGCCCGTCTTTATCGCGCCGATGCCCGCGATGCCGGATTATCCCGCGCATCTCGCAACTTTCTATCTCCTGGGCGGCGGTGCGAAACTGCCGCTTCTCGCGCATTTCTACCGTGTCGATTGGGCGTTCGTGCCCAATCTCGCAGCCGAGGCGACAATTCCGTTCCTTGCCCCTCTGTTGGGGATCGGTCGTGCAACCGCGCTCTTTCTGGGCATCACCGTGTGGCTCTGGATCGCCGGTGCTGCAGCGGTCCAGTGGGCCTTGTTCCGGCGGGTGGGAATCGCTCCGCTGTTCGCGGGCTTCTTCGCTTACAACGCGAACTTCATGTGGGGCTTTTTCAATTACTGCTTTGGAGCGGGGCTCGCGCTGCTCGCCTTTGCCGCCTGGATCGCCGGCGAAAACAGACGGCGAGTCTGGCATGTTCCAGCGCTCGCGGCCGCGGTCCTCGTCATTTATTTCTGCCATGCTTTCGCTGCGGCCACGCTCCTGTTCCTCATTGGCTGCTACGAGATCACGGCGTTGGGCTTCAGGCCTTCCCCGATACCTGTGCTGCGTCGCCTCGGGCCCGTCGCGCTGGCGTCTGTTCCCGCGGCTGTCGCCTTTATCGTTCTAAAGCCGAAAGGGGGCAGCGGCGTTATCGGATTCAATCTGCTCGACACCTGGGACGACCGTCTGAGCGCGGCCGTGCAGTTCTGTTTCGACCGGCCGGCGTGGTTGCTGCTCGGCGCGCTGGTCGTGCTGTTTGCGTCCGGTGTCTGGACGAAGCGCATTTTCATTCATCCACGCCTGCGCTTTCTGCTCGTTGCGCTTCTGTTCGCCTGCGCCTTCGCGCCAGAGTGGGCGATGGGAGGGTGGGGCGTTGATCTCAGGCTGCCGGCCGTTCTTGGAACGCTGGCCTTCGCGGCGGCAGAATTTCGTTTCGGGCCGCCCACGACGGCCGGACTCACGGTGGGCGCCGTCGCAATCGCGATTTATTGTTCGGCCACGCTGACCGGCAACTGGCTATACTACGATGCGAGGTTTGCGGAGTTTCGCGCGGCCACTCGCGCGCTTCCGTCCGGCTCCAAAATCGTCACCGTGCTCGACGGCGACGCGATGGGAATGGCATCCGATCAGCCATACTGGCACATGGCGGAATATGCGATCATCGACCGTCAGGCGTTTACACCACTTCTGTTCACGACGGTGGGACAGCACGTCATCCGTCTTCAGCCCGCCGTCGAGCGCATCGCGGCGCGCTCCGCCGAGCAGGGGTCACCGCCCGACATCACCGAACTCGACGATCTGTCCGCGGGCAACGCGAACGACGACCCGGACATTTCGAGGGTCTTTCCCTATCTGATCCGCTTTCAGTGCCACTTCGACACCGCCGTCGTCATTCATCTGGGGGGAAAGAGAAGTCCGGTTCCCGACATGCTCGAACTCGAACACGCCGGCAGTTTCTTCTCGCTTTATCGCGTTCGACCCGACGAGAATTGCACGAAATCATGAGCATGGCGGAAGGCGCGCGCGCAGGCCGCGCAAACGCGTTCGAGCACGGGCTGGCGCCCCTGCTGCCGGTCTTTCTGGGCGTTGTGGCGCTGGCCTGTCTGGCGGGTGTCATCCGCGCGGCGGCCATCGCTTCCCTGCACGTGTCGCTCGATCCGAACGAAGGCTGGAACGCCTATCATGCTGCAGCCGCAGTGGCTGGACGTGGACTCTACCCGCCCCCCGGGAATCTCATGTTCAACAATTATCCGCCGCTCTCGTTCTTTCTGATCGGGTCGCTCGGTACGCTTGTCGGCGACCAGATCGTAGCGGGCCGCATCGTCTCGCTGCTCTCCTTCGTCTTGGTGTGCGCTTTTGCGGCGGCGATTTTGCGTTCGCTCCGGACCGGCCGCCAGCCCGCATTGTTTTCGGCACTGCTTTTTGCAGGCATTCTTCTGATCGCATCCGACTATGTCGGCATGGACGATCCGCAGCTCCTCGGCCACGCGGTTCAGCTCGCAGCCGCATATCTCGTGCTGCGCGAACCGAGAACACGAGCACGGCTATGTGCCGCAGCGGTGCTGTTCGTTGCCGGCGGCTTTGTCAAACATAATCTGTTCAGTTTGCCGCTCGCCTCTCTGCTCTGGCTCGCCGTATTCGATCTTCGCGCATGCAAGCGTCTCGCTCTTTGGAGCGTCGCCCTTGTTCTGGCCGGACTGGTCGTTTTTCGCGCGGGCTTCGGATTCGAGCTCCTCGACCGCCTGAACTCCGCGCGCAGCTGGTCGGTCTCGCAAATGTGGAGCGGTCTTGGCTATTGGCTGCCGCTTGCCGCGGTTCCGTTGTGCGGGCTTGGCGTTCTCGTGGCGCGAAATCCGAGAGATCCGCGAGTTGTCTTTGTCGCGATCTACGCGGGGATTGCCATTCTGGCGGGCGCGGTGTTGCTGGGCGGCGCGGGCGTCGACGTCAATGCAATGTTCGATGCGGACATGGCGGTTGCACTGGCGGCCGGACTTGCGCTGGATGGCCTTCTGGGGCAACGCCAACCGCTCCTGCGTGCCGCTGCACCGCTTTTCGCGATCGCCTGTTTTCTGCCGTCGCCAGTGCTGGCGGCTTCGGATGCCGATTGGCGCGAGGCGGCCTTCTGGCTTCATCCAATGCACAACGAAGCGGCGCGGGCCGCGCGCGATATCGAATTCCTGCGGGCGCATCCGGGGCCCGCGATCTGCGAGAGCCTCGCCTATTGTTATTGGGCCGGGAAGCCTGCCGGCGTCGACGTCTTCAATCTCGACCAGCAGCTTCGGAGCGGGAAAAGAAGTTCTGCACCATTCCTGCTGCTCATCCGCTCGCGGCGGTTCGCGGCGATCGAGCTCGACGAAACGAATCCTTTTCCGTTGCCGCAATCGATTGCAACAGCGATTTCGCGGAATTACCGCATCGATCACGCCGACGATGAGGGCACGTTCTTCGTGCCACGCCGAAGCCCTTAGTGCGCCGGCATTTTGCGGGGATAAGTCACTTTCACCGTACCCGTCCGCTCGAGCTTGGACCAGCCGACGAAACGGCCGCGCAGCGCCGTCGTAATGGAGCGCACCAGCACATAATACATGATCTGCCGATAGCCGAAGCGCTGGAGCATCAGCCACCAGGTGAGGTTCCAGTCCTCGCGCCGCTCCATGCAGAAACCGAACAGGGCGGCCAGAAGATCGACCACCATAAAGACGGCATAGTAGATCGCGACCGTGACCAGGTTCTTGTTGCTGAATTCCGAGCCGTGTTCGAGATAGGCGATCGTTTGCGACAGGATCTGCCAGATCAGCATGAGATCGGCGAGGGGTGCGAGCGCCGTCAGGAATATCTGGAACATCCAGGCCTGCGGCAGCGCGACGAGGCCGAGCGCGCCGTAGCGCGGATTGAAGGTCAGTGCGCGGTATTTCCACAGGCACTGCAAGGTTCCAAATGCCCAGCGAAATCGCTGTTTGGCAAAACCGCGGACACTTGAGGGAGCCTCCGTCCAGGCGATCGCACTCGCATCGAACAGAACGCGATGACCCGCGCGCTGTACGGCGATCGTGAGATCCTGGTCCTCGGCCAGCGTGCTGGCCGTGAAGCCGCCCAGCTGCTCGAGCACGCTGCGGCGCCAGGCACCGACGGCTCCGGGAACGACAGTGAGCGTGTCGAGCGCCGCCAGCGCACGCCGTTCGAGATTCTGCGAAACGATGTATTCGAGCGCCTGCCAGCGGGTGATGGTATTGATGCGGTTGCCGACTTTCGCATTTCCCGCGACCGCGCCGACCCTCGAATCGTCAAACCAGCGTACCAGGCGCGAGATCGTATCCGTGTCGAACTGCGTGTCGGCATCGAGCGCCACGACGACATCGCCGTGTGCGCGCGACAGTCCGAGATTGAGGGCGCCGGCCTTGCCGCCATTGGGGATGCGCAACAGCTGGACGCGCGGATCGGCGCCGAAGTCGCGTGTCACGATGCCCGCCGTATCGTCGTGGGAACCGTCGTCGATCACAATGACTTCGAGATTGGGGTGATCGCTTGCCAGGATGCGCTCCACCGTCGCCGCGATCACCTTTTCCTCGTTGTAAGCGGGAATGATAACGGAAACTGCGCGGGAGAAGCCCGATCCGGGCGGCGCGGATTGGCCGGCCTCGCGCGGGCGATTGCAAAGAGCCAATACGCACCAGACGACGAGACGTGCGATCCCCAGGAAAATTGCCGCAAGGAAACAGTAGTAGATGATCAGCCCGGTCCAGCTCAGGGTGAGGAAGACCAGCCTGTCCATGATCAGCGTCGCCGTGACAGGGAGCCGGGGCATCGCCTGCGCGCGCGTCAATCCCGCAAGCTGCGCGACGGAAACGAAGCGGTAGCCCTCTGCACGCAGCGTATCGATCACTTTCGGCAAGGCCGCCACCGTCTGCGAGCGGTCACCACCGGCATCGTGAAACAGGATTATGTTGCCGCGAATGTCCGGGTTCTTCGAGTGAACGGCCTCCAGGGTTCGCTGCAGAATGGCTTTGGTCCCCGGCAATTCCCAATCGACGGGATCCACGTGCATGCCGACCGTGATGTAACCCAGTCCCTGCGCCAGCTCGACCGGCTGCAGATCGGATTCATCCGACGGTTCGGCGTCACCGAGATAGGGCGGACGGAAGAGGCGTAGCGAGCGCCCGGTCAGCGCCTGGAACAGGCGCTGCGTCGCGTTGAGTTCCAGCTCCACGGCGGGTCCGGGCGTATCGGCAAGGTTTGGATGGGTGAAGGTGTGATTGCCCACGTCGTGACCCTCGGCCACGATGCGCTGGACAAGTTGGGGGTAGGCCTCTGCATTCTCGCCAATTATGAAGAACGTTGCCTTGACGTGCTTGGCTTTCAGGATGTCGAGAATTTGCGGCGTCCATTCGGGATCCGGCCCGTCGTCGAAGGTGATTGCGAGCTCCTTGCCGCGCGCTCCGAGCTGCCGGACGACGTAGGGCGTGGGCAGTTTCGTATAGTCCTCGTCGTCGACGTCTCCAGTATCCTTGTCGATGTCGAGCGACCGGGCTCCGGGCGTCGGGTGCGCCTCCACCTGGAGAATCTCGCCCTGGCCCTCGAAGTCGACGTCCTGGCTTGTCGGGATATTGCGCAGACCCGCCGGCGCCGTCGCACCGTAGCGTCGGCCCAGTACCGTCCAGGTCGAGGGATCCTCGCTACCGAGTTTCCAGAGTGCATAACCGGCCGGCTGATAGGGATCGGCGGCGTGAATTTCGTTGTAGGCGGTTACGCCGTCCAGAAACCAGACCTGATGCTTGCTGTTGTCATCCTCCAGATAGGAGAAGTGCGGGTTGTTGGTGGCATCGTCGAAAAGGATCCGCGCCTGCGAATCGCGAGAGGCGACAATGGCATCCTGGAAACTGATGGCATCGGCCGATCCGTCGGACCAGTCGTAGCCGTAATTTCCGATCCCGATGATGGTGCGGGCCGGAGACAGCACGGCCATCCGCTTGTCGAGGTTTTCCTCGTACCAGGCCTGGCCCGCGATGCTGCCAGGACCCGCCGAATCGTCGTGCTCGTCATAGGCCATAAGGAGCGTGTAATCGACCAGCTTCGCGGATTCGGCATAGGGCCAGCTGTCATCATCGAAGGGCGAGGCAAGAACGAGCAGCCAGCCGTGCGGGGCGAACGCTGCCTTCGTTTCGCTCAGGAAGCTCACGAGATCGGGATAGGCGCTTTGCGGCAGGCTCTCAAAATCGACCACCGCACCCTGGAATTTGTTCGCGGCAAGGTATGAAACGATACCCTCGAGCAGAATGCGCCGGCGCAGCGGATCGGCCAGCAGAGCGGCCATTCCGGGGCCGTCCCAGACAGCGTTGGAAGCGTTCTGGACGAGCGGCAGAATGGCGACGTTCGGCTTGCCGTGAGCGATCGCCGCAACCGCCTGTCTGTCGACGCTGTGGGCGAGTTTGAGACCCGGGCCCTCGAGGTTCATCCATGCCGGCACGAACCAGTCGAGCTTCGACAGTTCGCGTTTGAGATCGGGATAGCTGAGTTCGTCGGTGCTCAGGTAAAATCCGACCGTGAGCGGACGGTCGGGGAAGGGACGCAATGCGGTGCGCGAAACATGGGCATGAGCTACTCTCGCGCGTTGGGCCCGCCAAGCGCGAACGAGCTTGGCCCGCTCGGCGCGCGCTTCCTGGGCGAGCTTGGCGGCGGCGTTCATCATCGCCGGATCGAAGGCTCGGCGCACCAGTTCGGCGGGATTGATCGGGCTCAGCCTTCCGGGAAGATTGAGCTGGGCGACATGAGGCTCCGCGAACAGGCTGCCAATGAACACAATGCCGATAATGGTCGTCAGCACGGCGGCTACGCGACCGACCATCGACATGCGCGAGGCGCGACGCCCGCTGGCATCGAAAAAGACTGGTTTGTCGATCATCTCAGGCCAGTTGCCGCCGGCGATTCGCCCGGCGCGTGCGATGCGCGGGGGCCGTCAAGTTCGGAACCGCGGCGCGCTTGGGCAAGTAAAACCGGTGTAATCCCCCGTCCGACAGCGAGGTAATGCCCGATTGCCGACGATTTCAAGACCGAAATCCATTCTTCCGGCGGCAATCCTTCGCATCGTGTCGCCCGCGGGTGACAGACGCATTCGTCTGCCGGCTGCAGCCGGGCCGCAAACGGCGGCGGCCGGGCCCCCTTTCTTTGGCGCGCGTTCATTGGCCCTCGCAATTCTGCTGGTGGGCTGTGCCATTTCGCTCGCCCTCAACTGGCCGGGCCAGCTGTCTTACGATTCGGTCGTGCAACTGCACGACGGGCGAACCGGCCATTACAATGCGTGGCACCCGCCCGTCATGGCGTGGATGTTGGGCGTCGCCGATTCGCTCCTGCGCGGAACCGGACTCTTCATACTTTTCGACACGCTGGTTTTTTTCGCGAGCATCGGGTCGCTCCTGTGGGTGACGCGGCGCCCGTCACGGGCCGTGGCGGGTCTCGCGATCCTGTGCGCAGCGCTTCCGCAAGTGGTGCTCTATCAGGGGATCGTCTGGAAGGACGTTCTCTTTGCCGATGCTGCAGTCGCCGGGTTCGTCCTCCTCACCCATTCGGTTGTTGCGTGGCGTAGTACCGGCTGGCGCCGGACATTTCTCACGGGAGCGTTTGTCTGCTTCGCGCTTGCGACGCTGGTGCGCCAGAACGGCTTTGTGGTGCTTCCGTTCGGAGGGATCGCGGCCCTGCTGGCGGCGCGAAGTTGCGGGCTGAGCTGGAAGCGCGCCATCGCGATGGCGGCCGGCGCGACCGCAGCGACGGCGGGCGTCGCCGTTCTTGCGAGCGCCGCGCTCACAACCCGCACCGTGGGCGCCCCCCAACCCGCAGGACAAATACGGCTTCTGCAGCTCTATGATCTGGCCGGAGAAGTCAAAACCGATCCGGCGCTGAAGCTCGAATTGCTCGCGCAGACCGACCCCCGTCTTTCATCGCTGATCCGCACCGACGGCGTGCGTCTTTACACGCCGGTGCGCAACGACACGCTTTTTGCGTCCGCGCGCCTGCAGCAGGCTCTTGCCGATGCGAGCCCGGCTGCCGTCTGGTCGCAATGGAAAGGCGTGCTTCTGGCGCATCCCGGGGACTATCTGCAGACGCGAACGCGAGACTTTTCCTGGGTTTTTGCAACGCCGCAACTCGGGCAATGCATGCCCTACTACACCGGCGTAACGGGGCCGCCGGCGGACTTGCGCGATCTCGGTCTGCGGACGCGATTCCGGCCGCAGGACAGGGCGCTCGCCGGCTATGCCGCATTGTTCGCCCCGACGCCCCTGTTCTCGCACGTGCTTTACGCGTTCCTTGCGCTCGCAGTTCTCGCATTCCTTCTTTGGAGGCGTCGGCCCCCCGACATCCCGGTGGCATGTCTGCTCGGCGCCGCTCTCGCTTTCACGCTGAGTTTCTTTGTCATTTCGATCGCCTGCGACTACCGATATCTGTTGTTCCTGGATCTCTCGGCGCTGGTGGGCCTTTTTTACTGCGCGGCTAGTGCCGGCGGAGCGGCCGAGGATCGGTCGAGCTTTACAGCACCGTGATTCTTCCTTAAGCGAAGTTGGACCCCACGGCCGACGCGTTGGGATTTTGTTCACTATCGTCGTGTGAAATCGCGCGCTTGCCCCCGGGACGCCGAGGAGATCACATGTCCGTTCGCGCGTTCGTCGCCCCGCCGCCCGTTGCCGATGCACAGCCGGCGTTGCTGAGCGTCATCGTTCCCACCTTCAACGAAGCCGGAAATGTTCGCGAAATCGTAACCCGGCTCGATCGCGTGCTCTCCGGCATCGCCTGGGAAGTGATTTTTGTCGACGACGATTCGCCCGACGGCACGGCGCGCACCGTGAAATCCCTGGCCGCCGAAGATCCGCGCGTGCGCTGCCTCAAGCGGCTCGGACGCAGGGGTCTCGCCGGCGCCTGCACCGAGGGCATGCTGGCGTCGAGCGCGCCCTTCGTTGCGGTGATGGATGCAGACCTGCAGCACGACGAAACCATTCTGCCCCGCATGCTGGCTGCGCTGACGGCCGGCTCGGCGGACCTCGCAGTCGGCAGCCGATACGTCGACGGCGGCAGTGCCGTCACGTTTTCGGCCGACCGGGCACGCTTCAGCCGCGCCGCGACCGGCCTTGCCCGCCGGCTCCTCGGTGTCGAGCTCGCAGATCCGATGAGCGGCTTTTTCATGCTGAAACGCGAATCGCTCGACGAGATGGCGGGCGATCTGTCTCCCGTTGGCTTCAAAATTCTCCTCGACATCGTGCTCACTGCAAAGCGCCGGCTCCGGGTCGTGGAAATCCCTTACGAATTTCGCGCGCGCCGGCACGGGCAAAGCAAATTCGACGCCGCAATCGGCTTCGAATTCGTTGGGCTGGCACTTGCGAAGATGACCGGCGGAGTCATCGGCCCCCGTTTCATCTCCTTCGGACTGGTCGGCACGACGGGACTTGCCGTTCATCTTCTTGTCTTGCGGCTCGCCCTGGCCGCGTTCGCGCTCGGTTTTCCAGTGGCGCAAAGCGTGGCGACGTTCGTCGCCCTGCTCAGCAACTTCCTGCTGAACAATTTTCTCACCTATCACGATCGCCGGCTCACCGGAAAAGGGCTGATCTTTGGTTTTGCGGGGTTCTGCCTGATCGGCTCGGTGGGTGCCCTCACCAATGTCGGCCTCGCATCCTGGCTTTATTCGCGCGAGCCCACCTGGTGGCTGGCGGGAGCTGCCGGCGCCATCATGGGCGTGCTTTGGAACTACTCGATGTCGAGCCAGTTCGTCTGGCGCACGCGCTGAGCGTCCATTATCGTCCCGCGGCGTTCGCGGAGTGATGGGGCGCGTGACCCCACGACATATTTTGATTACGGGCGCCAGCAGCGGTATTGGCGCTGCGCTGGCACTGGCCTATGCGGGCGATGGGATGCGATTGTCGCTCACGGCCCGCAATGCGGCGAGGCTCGAAGAGGTCGCGGCCCGGTGTCGCGCCGCAGGCTCCGATGTGTGCTTGCAGACGCTCGATATTGGCGACGGGGCGACAGTATCGGCCTGGATCCGACAATGCGACGCGCGCGCACCCATCGATCTCGTCATTGCGAACGCGGGCGTGGGAGGCGAACGTGTGATTGCCACCGCAGCAGGCGAGCCGCTATCAGTGGCGCATGACATCTTCACGACAAACATTCTCGGAGTGGCCAACACGATCATTCCGCTGCTGCCCTGTTTCGTGGCACGGAAGAATGGCCACATCGCAATCATGAGTTCGCTCGCCGCCTTCGTCGGCCTGCCGCAGGCGCCGCTCTATTCCGCCTCCAAGGCCGCCGCTCGCACTTACGGCCACGGGCTTCGCCGCCTCCTCGCGCCGAACGGCGTTATCGTCACCGTGATCTGCCCTGGATTTGTCGAAACCCCGATGAGTGCGACGGTCCCTGGCGGCCGGCCGTTTCTTTGGGACGCGGAGCGCGCTGCCCATCACATCGTGAACGGACTTGCGAAAGGAAGACGTGAAATAATTTTTCCCTGGCCGCTGGCCGCGCTCGCCGGGCTTGCGCACGTCCTGCCGCCGGTGTTTGTCGATTGGCTTCTCGCACGCAGGATGCACGCATGAATCATTCCGGCGCGCTGCGCCTTTGCCAGCTCGCAATCCCGAAGCAGGCCAATGAGTGGCTGGCGGTTCCACACGCCGTCTATGCCGGCGATCCGAACTGGATTCCGCAGCTCAATCTACTCGAGAAGCAGCGCATCTCGCCGAAGCACGCGCCGTTCTTCACCTTCGCGGAAGCGGCGTTCTTCGTTGCCTCGCGCGGCGGCAGGCCCGTCGGCCGCATCACGGCGCAAGTCAATCATCGTCATCTCGAGACACATCGCGACAACACCGGCCATTTCGGGTTTTTCGAATGTGCCGACGATCCGGAGGCGGCCCACGCGCTGGTGGATGCCGCGACGCGATGGCTGAAGGATCATGGGCTTGCGCGGATCATGGGGCCGCTGAGCTTTTCCATCAACGAAGAGTGCGGCTGCCTCGTCGAGGGGTTCGATTCGCCTCCGGCCATGCTCATGCCCCACGGCAAGCCCTGGATGGGTCCGTTGCTCGAACAGACGGGACTTGCCAAGGAAATCGATGTCTTCGCCTACCGGACGCAACCAAGGCAGCTACCGCCGCGCATTGCCGAGCTGGCGGGCAGGGCCGAGCGCTTCCGCAACGTCAAGCTTCGGCACTTCGACATGCGCCGGTATAGGGCCGAAATCGATCTGCTCGTGGACATCTATAACGACGCGTGGAGCGACAGCTGGGGATTTGTCCCCTTCAGCACGGCTGAGATCGATGCTTTGGCACGAGAGCTGCGCCCGTTCTTTCGCAACGAGTACGGCCGTTTCCTCCTGATCGACGGGAAAGAAGTGGGTTTCGCGGTCGGGTTGCCCGACCTGAACGGCATCATCGCGCCCTATCGGGGGCGACTGTTTCCGGTCAATTGGGCACGGCTGATCTGGACAATGAAACGCGAGAGCTGGCGCACCGCGCGTATCCCTTTCCTCGGTATCCGCCGCGCCTGGCGCACCACGCCGCGCGGCAGCGCCCTGGTCGTGCTGCTGGTAAAGGATCTCGTGTTGCAGGCGGCAGCGCGCTACGGGCTCGACTGGGCCGAATATTCGTGGGTGCGCGAAACCGATGCGCGCATGGTGTCGCTCGGCGAAGCCATCGCGGGTCCGCCGGCGAAAACCTACCGGATTTACGCCAAGGCGATCTGATCGTCTGTTGTTCCAGAGCCGGCCCGACGAAGGAGCGGGAGCGGACCGAAACGCGCGATACGCGCAGTAGTATTCGGACTACACCTACTCGCCCGAGCTGTTCAGATTTTCACGATCCAGCGGCGGCGCCGCAGGAATTCCAGCGGAATCCACAACATCACGATAAACGCCAGCACGGGAATATTGGCCATGACCGCTGGCAGGTCCGCTTTCAGGCTCGCCTCTCCGATCGCATGCATATCCCCGGTCGCCGGCAAGAGTTGCGCCAGCCCCTGAAGAACGTAGGCGAGGAGCGCGTTGAAGCCGAATGCCTCAAGAAAAGTAACGGCCGGAGAGCGCAGGCGCCTCCGATCGACCGCCCAGTAGAAAAGGGCAAGAAGCATCAACGCGAGGCCGGTCGAGAACAGCACGTAACTACTGGTCCAGATGTTCTTTATGATGGGAAAGAACGGACTCCAGGCGAGCCCCAATGCGGCCGACGCAACCCCCGCCAAAGCGAGCTGCAACGGCGCATTCGGCTTGTCGCGGTTTCTGAGCAGCCACTGGCCGGCTGCGGCGCCGAGCAGGCACTGGGCCATTGCGGGCAACGTGCTCAACAGGCCTTCGGGATCGTAACCTTGAGGGCCGGTCGTGAAGATGTGAGGGCCGAGAATTGTCCTGTCGAACCACGAAACGAAATTGGCGCCTTGCACCATGAGATCTGTGGAGTGGTGCCCAACGGGCAGGAGTGTCAGCGGCCAATAAACGAGGAGCACAAGCGCCGCCAAAATCAGCCGCATGCGCATTCCGCACGACACGAACAGCAGCGCGGTCGCAAAATAACAAAGTCCGATGCGCTGGAGTACTCCCGGCAGACGCCACTCGCCGCGATCCATGTGACTGAACCAGCTAATATTCGTCAGCAGAAATCCGATCGCGAGCAGCGCCAGGGTCCGGCCGGCAATGCGCCGGAGGAGAGCGCCGTCGATCGCCGTGCGGTGCTGCAGGGATATGGCGACCGAAAATCCGGCCATGAAAATGAACGCGGGGAATACAAAATCGGCAAAGGTGAATCCCGCCCACGGCGAATGGGCGAGAAACGCAAAGTCCGGGCGGTAGCCGTAGGCATCGCGCGAAAATGCGAGAGTGTTGACGACGATCATGCCGAGCACGGCGAACCCGCGCATCGCATCCAGAGATATTAGTCGGGGGCGTGGAATTCGGGTGGAGACGTTCGCACCCGCCGAGGCTGCCGGAAGCGGCAAAGTTACGGCATCTAGCGTGACGATCGGTTCTACAAGTTCCATCGGCCTCTCTCGGCGGCGGCTTCGCGACTTCCGACGCGCCGCCGACCGGAGACGATGCTACGCTGCGAAGCAATCGCCGTATTGTCGGGCGCAATCGTACGCGGCATTGTAGCGGTCATGGCTTAACGAAAGTCGACCTGGCGCCCCGAACATCCGCCGGACAGCAAGGATCCGTGCGAATCCGAAGCACGGCGATTGTAGCCCGGTTTCGGTTTTCGCGTGCGAAATCCAACTTTTGTATAAAGTAGGATCGAGCGCGAGCGCATTCGACCGCGAAGCGATCTGGACACCATTTTCAGATCCCGCGCAAGGCGAAAAGGGGGCACATGCTGGTACTCTCGGGCATCCTGGTGGTGGTTGCAGGATTTGTTATTCGTGCGAACCCCCTTTTCGTCGTGGCGGCGGCGGCCATTGTGACGGGGCTGGCGGCCGGGCTTCACCCGCTCGACGTACTCGCCGCCTTTGGAAAGGCGTTCAACGAGAACCGCTATGTCAGTCTGGTCTTCGTCGTGCTGCCCGTCATCGGGCTGCTGGAACGCTACGGATTGCAGGAGAGGGCGCGGATTTTGATCGCGCGTCTGCGCGCCGCGAGCCCGGGCCGCCTGCTTCTTGCCTATCTTGCACTGCGGCAGGCTTTCGCTTCTGTCGGGCTCACCGCGATCGGCGGTCACGCGCAGATGGTAAGGCCGCTCGTCGCCCCGATGGCGGAAGCGGCGGGGGAGCGGTTCGTGACCTTGGACGAGGGCGAGCGCCGGCGCATCCGCGCGCTTGCCGCATCAGCCGACAATGTGGGCGCCTTCTTTGGCGAAGACATTTTCGTGGCCGTCAGTTCCATTCTGCTCATCAAGGGATTTCTGCAGCAGAGCGGCATAATGGTGCAGCCGCTCGAGCTGTCGCTCTGGGCCATCCCGACCGCGCTGCTGGCGCTTGGAATCCATGGAGCGCGGCTCCTGCTGTTCGACCGCAGGCTCTTGGCGGAGAGACGCGCGCGCCAAGGCGGACCCACCCGGTGATCACGCTCGAGACGGCCTATGTCTTTGCGGGCCTGATATTTGCGGCGTTTGCCATTCTCGATGCGCACGACCGTACCAATCCCAAACGCGCAGGAAATGCGCTGTTCTGGGCCCTCGTCGCGGCAAGCTTTCTCTTCGGCTCGCACCTCACGAATCTTGAAAACGGGATTCTGGCGATTGCGCTTGCCGTCCTTGGCGCGTCCGGGCTCCTCGGCGCGGCGCCTGACCGCTGCGAGGGCGACGCGGACAGGGCAAGGAGCGCGAAGCGTTTCGGCGATTGGATCTTTGTTCCGGCGCTGATCGTGCCGCTCACTGCGCTTCTCGGCAGTGTCGGTCTCAAGAATATCGTCATCGCCGGTAAACCGCTGATCGCAGCGCAACAGGCGACGGTAATCTCTCTGGCGCTCGGAGTCCTGATCGCCGGAATCGCAGCCATGTGGTGGCTGCGTCCCCGTCCGCTCGTTCCCTTCGAAGAAGGCCGGCGACTGATGGATGCGGTCGGCTGGGCGGCGGTCCTGCCGCAAATGCTGGCCTCTCTCGGCGCCGTCTTTGCGCTGGCCGGCGTGGGCCGCGAAGTAGGAAAGCTCGTCGCCGATTATGTGCCGCTGACCTATCCCGTCGCTGCCGTCGCCGCCTATTGTTTCGGCATGGCTCTGTTCACCGCGATCATGGGCAGCGCATTCGCGGCATTTCCGGTGATGACGGCGGCGATCGGATTGCCGCTGATTGTGCGCAAATTCGGCGGCGATCCGGCAATCATGAGCGCCATCGGCATGCTCTCCGGATTCTGCGGTACGCTCACCACGCCCATGGCCGCCAATTTCAATATTGTCCCGGCGGCGCTGCTCGGTCTCGACCGCAATGCCGTGATCCGGGTGCAACTCCCGACCGCTTTCCTGCTTTTGCCGTGCAACGTGATTCTGATGTATGTGCTCGTCTTCCGCTTCGGCGCGCATCTGACATGAGTTTGCTGACCGAACAGCTTGCCTCGCGGTTCGCGCAAACCGCGCTCGGCCATGTGGGCAGAGAATGGCCGAACAAGCTCGACCATGTGCTGGCGGGCCCCGAGGACGTGCAGAGCCCGCGCGCGCTGCACCCCGTGTTTTTCGGGAGTTTCGACTGGCATTCCTGCGTGCACGGCTACTGGCTGCTTGCGCGGCTCTATCGCCGGTTTCCGAATCTCCCCGAAGCGGCGAGCATCCGCGCGCTATTCGACACGCAACTCGCGCCTGACAAGGTCGCGGCGGAGGTGGCGTACGCGACCACACCGCAATCGCGCGGTTTCGAGCGCCCCTATGGCTGGGCGTGGGCGCTGATGCTTGCGGGCGAGTTCGCGCGTCACGAACGCGCGGAGGGGAAGACGTGGTACGCATCGTACGAGCCCATCGCCCATGCTTTCGCAGAGAAATTCAAGGCCTGGCTGCCGCTCGCGACCTACCCGATCCGCGCCGGCGTACACGCAAACACTGCGTTCGCGCTTCTTCTCGCGCACGAGTATGGGACTGCGGCAGGCGACAATGCCCTTTCCGCATTGCTGCGCGAAAAGGCGGTTGCGTGGTATCAGAACGACGCCGATTCCCAGGTGTGGGAACCTTGCGGCGACGATTTTCTATCTTCCGCCTTGATCGAAGCCGCCTGCATGCGCGCACTGCTGGGGCGCGATACCTTCGCGCCCTGGTTCGCCGGGTTTTTGCCGGATCTGGTGCGCGGCGAGCCGGCGGCGCTTTTCAATCCGGCCTTCGTGAGCGACCGCAGTGACGGCAAGATTGCCCATCTCGACGGGCTGAATCTTTCGCGCGCCTGGTGCTGGCGCCTGATCGCCGATGCGATTGAAGACGTCCCCACCCGCGGACGAATCGAAGAGACAATCACGCGCCATCTCGATGCCGCGCTTCCTCACGTCACCGGCGACTACATGGGCGAACACTGGCTCGCGACTTTCGCGCTGCTGGCGCTGGATCACATAGCTTGATTACGCGCGCGGCGTCGTTGCGTCACTCTCCTCCAGCATCCGCTCCAGTGTTGCGAGTTCGTCGGCCTCGCGGGCGGGTTTGTCCCAGCGGATGCGGCTGATGCGGGGAAAGCGCATGGCGACGCCGGATTTGTGCCGGGAAGAGCGCTGCAGGCCCTCGAAGGCGATCTCGAGCACGAGGCCGAAATCCCTGTCGGCGCGCACCGCGCGAACCGGGCCAAAACGCTCGACCGTGTTGTCACGCACGAACTTGTCGAGCGTTCTGAGCTCCTCGTCGGTGAAGCCGAAATAGGCCTTGCCGACGGGCGTCAGCGCACGATCGCCATTCGCATCCTCGCGCCACACGCCGAACGTATAGTCGGAGTAATAACTGGAGCGCTTTCCGTGACCGCGCTGCGCATACAGAAGCACGGCATCGATCAGATGCGGATCGCGTTTCCATTTGAACCAGCGGCCTTTTGGCCGGCCGGCTTCGTAGATCGAATTCCAGTGTTTCAGCATGAGGCCTTCGGCGAGCCGCGGATCGCCAGGCGGCGGATCGGTTCGCATTTGGGCCAGTGTTTCCCAACTCTCGAACGTTATCAGCGGCGAAAGGTCGATGCGTGGAGCATTTGCCCGCGCAACGAAGGCTTCGAGCCGCTTGCGCCGTTCGCGGAAGGACAGGGGACGAAGGTCTGTTCCGCCTTCCAACAGGAGATCGTAGGCGCGGATACCGACGGGGTAATTCGCGATTGTTTTAGCGTCCGGCGATTTGCGGTTGAGCCGTTGCTGCAGTTCAGAGAAGGGTGCGAGAACGCCGCCGCGAATGACGAGCAGTTCGCCGTCGACCACTCCTTCGTAATTGAGCCCGGCGATCGCGTCCGGGAAGGAGCGACCGATATCGTCACCGGTGCGGCTGAAGATCCGGCGCGCGCCGCCCTCGCTCACAGCCTGCACGCGGATGCCATCCCATTTCCATTCGGCCGCGTAATCGTGCGGGGCAAGTTTTGCGAGGTCGGCCGTCTCGTCTAGCGCCTGGGCGAGCATCACCGGACGAAATCGTCCGGGCGCAGCGCGCGACGGCTTTTCGCTGCGGCCCTCCAGCCACGCAAACAGGTCTTCGTACGGGGGATGTTGCGAATGCCAGAGTTCCTCGATTTCGCTTACATCCTTTTCGCCGAGCGCCGCCAGCGCCTGTTTGGTGAGCCGCGCGGAGACGCCGACGCGCAAGCCCCCGGTCAAGAGCTTGAGAAGCGCCCAGCGGCCGTCGGAATCGAGGGCGTCAAGCCATGTCTCGAGAAGGCGCTGCACATCCTTCCGTAGGGCGCCTTGCAGCGTATCGACGACTTCCGACAGTTCTGGTTCGGGAGTGCCTCCGATTGCGCGCCGCGGCCAAACCAGCGCGGCCGTTTCGGCAAGATCGCCCACATAATCGTACGAAAGCGCGAACAGCGTCGCGTCCATCCTTGCTTCAACTGTCTTGCGGATAAGGGCGGGCTTGGCCACGCCGAACGAGAGCGCGCCGGATAGCGCTGCGAGCGCCCAGCCCCGTTCGGGATCGGGTGTTTTGCCGAAATAATCGCGCATCAGCACGAGCTTGGCGTTGCGCGAGGGCGTGAATGCGAGCCGGTCGAGGAGACTCGCGAAGGCGCGCATCTATTCGCCCTCCTCTTCTCCATAACCCGAGAGCGACAGCGCGCGTGCATCCACGCCATTGATCTGTGCCCAGCGCAGCAGCGCGTCGTCCTCGCCATGGGTGAGCCACAGCTGCTCGGGATGAATCTCCCGGAACGTGTCTGTCAATTCGTCCCAATCGGCATGATCGGAAATGACCAGCGGCAGTTCAACTTGCCGCTGCCGCGCCCGCGCCCGAACGCCCATCCAGCCCGAGGCAAACGCCGGCAGCGGATCGGCGAAGCGCCGCGACCAGCGCTCGCCAATCGCATCGGGCGGCGCGAGGACGATCTCTCCGGCAAAGTCGTTGTTTGAATCCACGGTTGCCGGTGCCAAGTGGCCCAGCTTCACGCCATGCCTTTCGTAGAGCGCATTCAGATTTGCGAGCGCGCCGTGAACGAAGATCGTCCGGTCGTAACCGGCTTCGCGCAACAGGCAGATGACGCGCTGAGCCTTGCCCAGGGCATAGACGCCCACGAGATGTGCGCGGTCGGGAAACTGGCCGAGCGATTTCAGCAGTTTTCCGACCTCGCCGGCATCGCCGGGATGACGGAACACGGGTAGTCCGAACGTCGCCTCCGAGACGAACACGTCGCAGGCCACGGGCTCGAAAGGCGTGCAGGTCGGATCGCGCCGGCGCTTGTAGTCTCCGGATACGACGATCGTGAGTCCCTTCCAGCGGAGCGCGATCTGCGCCGAGCCGAGCACATGACCCGCAGGTACGAAAGTGACGTCCACACCACCGAATGTTACGGTTTCGCCATAGCGGGCGACCTGCGCCGTTCCCGCGAAGGCATCGCCGTAGCGCGCTGCCATGATGGCAATCGTCTCGGCGGTCGCGAGCACGGCATCGTGTCCTGGTCGTGCGTGATCCCCATGGCCATGCGTGATGACCGCCCTGGATACCGGCCGCACCGGATCGATGACGAATTCGCCGGGGAGGCAGCGAAGGCCAGAATCCGTCGGACGTATGAGATCAGTGGCTTTGATCACGGAACGCTACACACGGGAAAGTGGTCCAGTCGTATCGGGCGGCTATCAAACGACTTTGAATTCCGAACGATTGGTCTACAAGAGAGTATCCGTCCGCCCAAGCCGCCCTGTCTGCCGGAGATCCCGCCGATGACACGACTTCTCCCCTGCATTTCGGCTCTTGCCCTGTTTGCCATCGCGGGAGGCGGCCTCGCTGCCACCATTCCGCCGCCGCCGGCCACGCCTGCGGGCAACACCGTCGATGTGATCCAGGGGACGAAAGTCGCCGATCCGTATCGCTGGCTCGAGAATGCCGCTGATCCCAAAGTGCAGGCCTGGAGCGATGCGCAGAATGCGCGCACGCGGACGTACCTTGACGCCTTGCCGGCAGCAGACGGGATCAAGTCCAGGCTCACGAAGCTGATAACGGCGACGTCCCCGGCCTATTACCGGCTGGAAGCGCGCGGGCGGCTGGTTTTCGCAATGTACAGCGATCCGAGAAGACAGCAGCCCATGCTGGTGACCCTCGATGCGAAAGCGGATCCGGCAAGCCGCAGGACTGTCCTTGATCCGAATGCGCTCGACGCCAGGGGACTCACCTCCATCGACTGGTTTGTGTCTTCGCCCGATGGAAAGCTTGTCGCGCTGTCTCTGTCGAAGAACGGAAGCGAGGACGGCACGCTGCATGTTTATGACGTCGCGAGTGGCCAGGAGATCGGCGAGCCGATTCCGCGTGTGCAATATCCGACGGCTGGCGGAGACCTCGCTTGGGCCCAGGACGGCAAGGGCTTCTGGTACACGCGCTATCCGGGCGCGCATGCGCCGGCGGCCGACCAGCATTTCAACATGCAAGTCTATTTTCATCGACTGGGAGAAAATTGGAAAGGCGACGCGCTGACGCTGGGAAAGAAGGATGGACTCGAGCGCGTCTCGGAAGTGTTTCTCGACAACCGATATGATCGCCCGGCAATTCTTGCTTCGGTGCAGCGCGGCGACGGCGGCGAGTGGGCATTCTATGTCCTCCGCCAGGGACAGCCGGCCGTCGAGGTCGCCAATTATCCCGACCGTATTGTCTATGCCGCAATCGGTCCGGACGATGCGATCTACGGGATCAGCCGCGCCGGCGCATCGAACGGAAAAATCGTTCGGCTGAGCGCACCATACCAGCCAGGGGCGCTCGCGAAGGCAGCAACCATCGTTCCCGAAAGCAAAGTTGCCATTCTTTCGGGCGGCGCCGAGCAGCACGTGCAGGACCTCACGCTCTCGTCGGACCGCCTTTTCGTACGCGACATTGTGGGTGGCCCCAACCAGGTGCGCATATTCGATTTCAACGGGCATCCGGAAGGACGGCTGCCGCTTCCCGAGATCGCCGCCAATTCGGAGATCGAGCCGCTCGTCGGCGGCGACGTACTGTTTGACGTCTCGACCTACCTTCGCCCGCGTTACTACGCGTCGTGGAATCCCTCGTCCGGCGTAGCGACGGAGACGGCGCTCAAGATCACTTCCCCAATATCTTTCGACGATGCGCAAGTGAGACGCGAATTTGCGACATCGAAAGACGGCACAAAGGTGCCGGTCAACATCATCGAACGTAAAGGCACGACGCGCGACGGTAACAACCCGACGCTGCTTTACGGTTATGGCGGCTACGGCATCAGCATGACCCCGTCCTTCATCGGCGCCATGCGGAGGCTTTGGCTCGACCGTGGCGGCATCTACGCGATCGCGAATATCCGCGGGGGCGCCGAATACGGCGAGCGTTGGCACCAGGAAGGCATGCTGACAAAGAAGCAGAATGTCTTCGACGATTTTGCGGCCGCGGGCGAGTACCTCATCGCGCAACGTTACACCTCGCACGAGAAGCTTGCGCTGATGGGCGGCTCCAACGGCGGATTGCTCATGGGCGCCACGCTGACGCAGCACCCGGAGCTCGCGCGGGCGGTGGTTTCCGCGGTTGGGATTTACGACATGGTGCGCGTCGAACTCGACCCCAATGGTTCGTTCAACACCACCGAATTCGGCACGGTGAAGAATCCGGAGCAGTTCAAGGCGCTGTACGCCTATTCGCCCTATCACCATGTGCGGAAGGGCGCGGCCTATCCGGCCGTTCTTATGCTCACCGGCGCCACCGACGGCCGCGTCAATCCGATGCAATCGCGCAAGTTTACCGCGGCGTTGCAGGCGACGACCGGGTCCGATCGCCCGATCCTTCTGCGCACGAGCGCCAATTCGGGGCACGGCATCGGCAGCTCGCTGTCAGAGCGCATCGCGGAGCAGACTGACATGCTGGCTTTCCTGTTCGACCAGCTTGGCATGACGAAGCAGGTGGCCATGCATTAGGCGCCCGCGGCGGCTCATTGCGGCGGGATCGCGACCAACAATTCACAAGCAATTTCCTGCGCTTAGTGCCGCAGCAAAATGCGGAACTCTCGGCATCCAGGCTCATTAGCTTAGGGCGATGCGGCATCGCCGCGGCCGGCAACGCGGATGCGAAACGCGCGACATTCCGCATCAATTGGCAACGTCCAGCGGAGGGTGGACAGCAAAACGCAGGAGAGAGAGATGCTAGCAAATGCGTTGAAGTTGACCGCCGCCGCCGCCGTGTTGGGGTTGGCAGCAGTCGCGGTGACGGGTACCCCCGCTGCAGCGGATACTTTCCAGACACGCTGCTACGGCGCCGACTGCGTACGGCTGCAATGCGACGACTGGGGACGGGACTGTTTCCGAATCGGACGTTTCGACCAGTATGATTACGACCGCCCCGCTCCGTACGGATACACGGAAAGCTACAGCGTATACCCCGACCGGTACTACGCACCGGACTACGATTACGACTACAATTACGTGCCCGATTACGACTACGACTACTATCCGGGCTGATGTCGGCCGAGAGGCTTCGCCGAAAGACCGCGGATTGCCGCGGCCTTTTTTCCGGTCCGTGACTGCGACGATCATTGCGGGACCCGAGGCTGCGCACGACGATCCTTCTTACGCGTGCTGGTCGCGCAGGAGGATGAACGTCGCCATGTCCCAGGTGTTGCGTATTCCGACGACCAGAATCGCCACGAGGGCGACAGCCAGGATGTCGAGCGCCAGGGCTGCGGCCGAGAGTCCCAAAAAGGCGGCCGCTGCAATCGCGGCATAGGCAGAAATCGGGATGATTGCATAGCCGGCGCGATCGGCTGTATCGAGCCGCATGGCCCAGATGCGCGTGGCTACCACGATTCCATACGCGACGCCTGCGAGGCCGCCGGATCCGAGCAAAACCGAGAGGGCGAGCGGTGTCAGCGTTGGCGCGGTTAGAATCGCTGAGCCGATGAGCACACTGCCGAGATGGACAATGGTAGGGGCAATGAAGCCGCGCAGGCCGGTCGCCCTCCTTTCCTTTAGGTTGCCAGCGAGGGTGGCAACGATGAACGAGGCTCCGACGATGGCGCCGGAAGCCGTTCCAATCATTACATAGAAATCGCGCCATTCGGCGAGAGGCAGCGCGGCCATCTGGTGTCTCCTTTGCGATTTGTTGTGGGCTTCCGGGCAGCAGCAGTCGGATCATGCCGTAGGCTCATTACCAAAACGAAAGGTGTAGATAACGTAATTCGGAACGGGGAAGACATCCTGTCGCAAGCATGCGTCGCCAAATGCTCTTCACCTGAAACCGGAGCGGACTAAATTGTGGCTCGTCATCCGAACTGTGGGAGGTACGATGCGAACATTGCAAAACGCCGTTCTCGCGGGCGCGGCGGCCGTGCTGCTTTGCGGCGCCTTCAGCGTTGCTGCGGCGAACGATCGAGCATCTCATGTCATGAGCTTCCGATTGCCCGGTGGCGCTGTGGAGCTAATCCGCTACACGGGCGACGTGGCGCCGAAAGTTGTCATTGATCCGAAATCCGTACATTTCGCGTTCGACTGGCCGGTCGCGTTCGGTGATCGCGGACCCTTCGCCGCGCTGGACCGCATCTCGGCGGAAATCGACCGCCAGACGACGCAGATGATGCGGCAGGCAAATGCACTGGTGCCGTTGCCCGATGCGCAGCGACTGACCGAAATCGCGTCCGGCAAACTTCCGGCCGGCTCCGAAGGTTATTCTTTCGTTTCGACGACTGGCGGCAATGTGTTTTGTGCCCGCAGTGTGCAGATCACGTCCCGGGGGAAGGCGCGAAAGCCCCGGGTCGTCTCTCGCACCTACGGCAATTGCGCAGGCGCCGGCGCATCCGTCGGATCGGGCGCACGCAGCGGGGCGGAACCGGCCGACCGGCAGGATCGTGCGCGTTCGATCGATTACGTGGAGCCGTCCTCGGGCGGAATGCTGCACGAAGCAAGCGCCGTTCAGTAGCAAACCTAAAGGACCTGACGGAGGAACTCGCGCTTCTCCCGCAAGACGAACCGCTCGCGCTCGGCGAAGGCAAAATTCGCCAGACCTTCGGCGTCGCTTCGCAATTTCGCCCGATAGGCTTCGTAGGCTGCAAGGCTTTCGAAGCCTATCAAAGCGCGGGCGATATCGTTTGTGCCCTCGTGCGGCATGAAGTAGCCGAAAAGATTGCCGCCGCAGCGCGGAATGATTCCGCTCCAGTTTCTGGCGTAATCCTCGAATGCTGCGCGTTTGGGGGAATCGATCTGATAGCGGATATGGCAGACGATGCTCATGGCGGTTGCTCTGGTTGGGCGGCACCGCAGGATATGTCTTGCGGCGCCCCTCATGGTTCGATTAGCATCGAAGCATGAAAGACGGCCCCAGCATCGCTCCGGTAGCGGCACTGGTCGGTGAGCCGGCCCGCGCGAACATGCTGGCCGCGCTCTCCGGCGGCACGGCGCTGACCGCGAGCGAGCTGGCAGGCGAAGCAGGGGTGACGCTTCAAACGGCAAGCTCCCATCTTGCAAAGATGGAAACGGCCGGACTCATTGCCGCGACCCGGCAGGGACGGCACCGGTATTTCCGGATTGCTCATGACGACGTCGCGGGTTTGCTCGAAGCGCTCATGGGTGTTGCTGCGCGTACCGGCCAGATGCGAACCCGCCCGGGCCCCAGCGACCCGGCATTGCGGGCGGCCCGCGTCTGTTACGATCACCTCGCCGGAGAGATGGGAGTTCGCCTGCTCGACGGTCTGGTCCACAGGTGCCGGATTGCGCGCGAGGGCGAAACGTTGCACCTGACGCGGGCAGGCGCAGACTTCATGAAGAGATTCCAGGTCGATCTCGACGGGCTGGCGAAAGCGCGCCGTCCGCTCTGCCGCGCGTGTCTGGACTGGAGTATACGCCGCCATCATCTCGGAGGCGCGCTCGGTGCCGCACTCCTGGAGCGTTTCGAGGCGTTGAATTGGATCCGGCGGGAGGAAAAAGGCCGCGCTGTCCGCTTCACCGCGACGGGAGAGCTTCAGTTCGCGCACTTTCTCTGCTGAGGCGGCTCCGTACGCGGCCCTGCGCCAGGGCGCACGGAAACCGGCGGGGGCTGATGTTCGTTCTCTAATCACGTCGAAATCGGAGGTTCTGGCGAGGTTTGGGCGTGGCCAAGGAAAGGAGATCGAAGATGCTGAGACTCTCGAAGAAACTGACGACCCTCGCGAAAGGCGCTGCTCTGGCCGGCTTCGTCGGATTTGCCGGCGCGGCTCTGTCCGTTGCGCCTGCGGCGGCCCAAATGCGTGGCGGCGGAGGCTTCCATGGCGGAGGCTTTCACGGCGGAGGTTTCCACGGTGGAGGTTTCCACGGTGGCCCCACTGTTTCCAACCGTGGCTTCGGCTTCCGCGGCGGATTTACCCGCGGCGGCTTCCGCGGCCGCCCCACTGTTTCCAACCGTGGCTTCGGCTTCCGCGGCCGCGGCGGCTGGTGGCGGGGCCGCTGGTATGGCCCGGGCTGGGGCGGATGGTGGGGAGTCGGCCTCTACGGTTACCCTTACGGGGGTTATCCGGCTTATGGGTACCCGTATTGCAGCTATTACGACTACTACTACGGGTACTGCGCCTATTGAACGGAAAGGCACCGGCTTCCGCGGCAGCCGGCGCCTTGTTTTCCTCTCACCGACTTGAGACGGACCGCGTGCATCTTTATAGGAGCCCCGCTTTAGCTCGCTGGAGGGGCAGGTGCACGATCCCGCGCTCGACGCGCACGAGCATACCGAACATGCCCAACACGCTGCGCACGATCCCATCATTGCGCGGGTCTCGATCACGGTTGCGGTGCTTGCCGTCCTTGCCGCCGTGGCGGGAAGTCTTGAGACGGTCGAGGGCGGGCGGGCGCTGACTGCGTCGAGCGAAGCGGTGTTGCGGCAGGATCAGGCCACCGACGCCTGGAACGAATTCCAGTCCGACGGGCTGAAGAAGTTCATGTACGCGATAGCCGCCGATTCGATGTCTGCCCACGCCGACGATTACAAAGCACAGGCGAAAAGGAGGGCGGCAAACCAGGACCTGGATCGGAAGAAAGCGGTCGCGGACGAAGCGGAACGCGACCGATTGGTTGTTGCAAGCCAGGCCTATGAAGGACGTCATCACTGGCTGACGGGCGCCGCGACGCTTTTCGAGATCGGCATCGCGATGTCCACGGTTGCGATTATTACCCGGAGATCCTGGCTGTGGTACGCCGCCACGGTTTTCGGTATCGGGGGGATTGCGCTGCTGGCCGCGACCTACACATGAGGGCTGAGCTTTGAGCAGCCGCAGGCCGGGCCAGCCTCGGCTTGACCGGGTGGGGAGGCTCCCCTATCTCCGCTTTATGGCTCCTCGAGCTGTCCTGATTGCGCCAGATCCGCGCCTCAACATCGTCTCGCGGACGATTGAGACGGTGGATGCGGGCGCCCGCAAGCTCGCCGACGACATGCTGGAGACCATGTATGCCGCAGACGGCATAGGCCTGGCGGCAATTCAGCTGGGTGTCCCCACACGCATGCTGGTCATGGATACCGCGCGCAAGGATGGCCGCAAGGATCCCCGGGTTTTCATCAACCCGAAAATTGTCTGGGCGTCCGAAGAAACGGCTCTGTATGAGGAGGGGTGTCTCTCCGTGCCCGACATTTGGGAGGAGGTCGAACGTCCGGTCCGCATCAGGGCCGAATATGTGAACCTCGACGGCAGGCTTCAAAACCTGGAAGCGGAAGGGTTGCTCGCGACCTGTCTCCAACATGAGATCGATCATCTCGAAGGCATTTTGTTCCTCGATCATCTGTCGCGCCTCAAGCGCGCCATGGCTCTGCGCAAGCTTGCCAAGGCCCAGCGGCTGAAAGAGGCCGGCTGACGGCGCGGCATGAGCCTGCGCCTCGTTTTCCTGGGAACGCCCGATTTTGCCGTGCCGACCCTCGCCGAACTGAACGGCCAAGGGCATTGCGTCGCCGCCGTCTACACGCAGCCGGCGCGTCCGCGCGGACGCGGACTCGCATCGGAACCTACGCCTGTCGCCCGTTTTGCCGCTCTGCTGGGCATTCCGGTCCTCACCCCCCCAAGTCTACGGGACCACGAGGCGCAAGAGGCTTTCGAAGCTCTCGGCTGCGAAGCGGCCGTGGTGGTCGCTTATGGATTGCTGCTGCCCCGGCGCGTTCTGGCGGCACCGAAATTCGGCTGCTTCAATCTGCATGCGTCCCTGCTGCCACGCTGGCGAGGTGCCGCGCCCATCCAGCGTGCGATTATGGCCGGCGACACCGAAACCGGGGCTATGGTCATGCGTATGGAGGAGGGTTTGGATACAGGTCCTATCCTTCTGGCCGAGCGCATCCCGGTCGGCAGGAAAACGTATGGCGAGTTGCACGACGAGCTCGCCAGCCATGGCGCCGGACTCGTGGCGCGGGCGCTGTCGGCCATCGAGCGCGGAAGCACCGAAGAATGTGCGCAGTCGGCGCAAGGCGCCACCTACGCGAAGAAAATTGCCAACAACGAAACCTGCATCGACTGGCGCAAGTCGGCCAGAGAGATCGATTGCCTTGTGCGCGGACTTTCACCCCGACCGGGCGCTTGGTGCGAGGTGCGCGGCGAGCGCCTGAAAGTCCTGTATGCTGTCCCCGCAGAAGGTGCAGGAGACCCGGGTGAGGTTTTGGACGAACGGCTGACGGTTGCGTGTGGCGAAGATGCGCTTCGGCTCGTGCGCGTTCAGCGTGCCGGTCGCACTCCGGCCGAGGCGGGGGAATTTCTGCGCGGTTTTCCGGTCCACCGGGGAGATCGATTGTGAGCGCAGTTCCGAAGCCGTCCCTGTGGCGGCGGATAGGAAACTCGTGGCGCGCGCGGCGGCGCAAGAGCGCTGCCATCGATCTTTTGGCGGATGGATTCGTCATCACGCGGGCCGGCCGCAGCCAGCAAATCTGCTGGGACGACGTCGCGCAGATCGATTGCGGCACGCGCGACACGATCTCCATCGATCTATTTTTCGCGGTGTTCCGCACCGCCCGCGGGGCTTTCGCGATCGACGAATATGACGACGGCTTTCATCCGCTCGAAAATGCGGTGTTCGGCCGCTGGCCGCAAATTCGCGAGCGCTGGATCGCCCTGCAATGCGGACCGTTGCACCAGCCGCAATCCGAAACGCTCTGGCGCCGATAAGGCGGCGCCAATGCCGCGCTACAGACTTACCCTGGAATATGACGGCGGCGGCTTCGCCGGCTGGCAGAGGCAGGAAAACGCCCCTTCGGTCCAGGCTTCCCTGGAAGAGTCCGTCTGGAGATTGTCCGCCGAGCGGGTGACGGTCACGGGTGCCGGACGCACCGACGCCGGCGTCCACGCTCTTGCACAGGTTGCCCATTTCGATCTGGGGAAGAGCTTCGAGCCCGAAAAGCTGCGAGACGCACTCAACTACCATTTGCGGCCCCATCCCGTCGCGGTCATCGAGGCACAAATCGCGACACCGGACTTTCATGCCCGCTTTTCGGCTGTCGGCCGGACGTATCTTTACCGGATACTCAATCGACGTGCCGCTCCTGCACTTCAGCGCGGGCGCGTCTGGCACGTTGCACGCAAACTCGATTCCGATCGCATGCAGGCCGCCACGCGATATCTGCTTGGGCAACATGATTTCACCACCTTCCGGGCTGCGGAATGCCAAGCGCGGTCGCCGGTCAAGACGCTCGACGTTCTGAGTGTCCACAGCGAAAATGGCGAGTTGCACATCGTGGCTCGGGCGCGCTCCTTCTTGCATCGCCAGATTCGCTCGATCGCAGGGACGCTGAAGCTGGTGGGCGAAGGCAAGTGGCGACCGGAGGACGTCGGGGAAGCGCTGGCGGCGCGCGACAGATCCCGCTGCGGAGCGGTGGCGCCGCCGGAAGGACTTTATCTGGTCAGCGTCGACTACGAAGCAGCGGACGGAGGCGCAGCAAAATACGCGTCGAGAATGGATTCATAGATGGCCGCGAGCGATTCGATTTCGGAGATCGCCACGCACTCGTCGGTTTTGTGCATCGTCGCGCCGGCGAGCCCGATCTCGGCCACAGGGCAGTAGCGCGTCACGAAGCGCGCGTCGGAAGTTCCACCCGTTGTCGAGAGCTTCGGTTTGTTGCCCGTCACGGATTCGATCGCGCCGGCGAGAAAATCCGTGAATGGTCCGGGCCTGGTAAGGAACGGCAATGCGCCGACGTCGGTGGTGACTTCGATTTTGCTGCCGCATTCGCGGATGATGTCATCCGCCACGTGCCCGATACGCTGCAAGAGCCCGTCGGGCGAATGCAGGTCGTTGAAGCGGATGTTCGCCGAAGCCCGTGCAAGGGCGGGGGACACATTGGACGCGGGATTTCCTACGTCGAACGTCGTGAACGCGAGTGTGGACGGCTCGAAATGCGGCGTACCTTTGTCGAGTGGTTCTCGTGTCATCCGCGAAACAAGCTCGGCAAGAATGGGAATGGGATTGATCGCCTTGTGGGGATAGGCCGTGTGTCCCTGCACGCCGCGCACTGTAAGATTGACGCGCATGCTGCCGCGGCGGCCGATCTTGATGGTGTCTCCGGCCCGCGTCGCAGCCGTCGGTTCGCCTACGATGCAATGGTCGATGCCTTCCCCTTTGGCAGCCAGCCACTCCAGCACCTTTGCGGTGCCGTTCACGGCCGGGCCTTCCTCGTCGCCCGTAATGAGCAAGCTGATCGAACCGCGCAGCTGCTTTCTCAGGTGACCCGCGACGGCGGCGACAAAGGCGGCAATGGCCGATTTCATGTCGGCGGCCCCGCGCCCGAACAGAAATCCGTCGCTGATTTCGGCCGCAAAAGGATCCCTTCGCCACAAAGAGCTGTCGCCGGGCGGAACGACGTCCGTATGGCCTGCAAAACAGATGTTCGGAGGCACGGTGCCAATGCGCGCATAGAGGTTTTCGACAGGTGGCGTACCGGGAGTTTCGAAGCGAAGACGGCTGCAGGCAAAACCGAGAGGCGTCAGCGCCCGCTCGAGAACGCTCAGGGCGCCAGCATCGTGGGGCGTGACGGACGGACAGCGGATGAGCGCCTGTGCCAGAGTGAGCGGATCGGCCATGTCGCCATTTAGGGACACGACGTCCATCCAGAATCAATGCTCGGCACACGGTACCAAAAAAGAGCCGCCGCCCGTTTCGGGGGCGGCGGCTGCTTGGCAATATTCGACCTTAAAGCGGCGCGCTCTCGACGGTGGCGCCTGGCATTGTCCATAGCTGCCCGCGGTCCAGATCCGTGTAGAGGATGCCCTCGGACGGGTCGAAGCGCAGGTCGCCGGGCCGCACCCAGACCGATACGCGTCGGTTTAGCGCGATTTCGACTCGCTGCGGTCGCCCATCGGGGGCGGTTTCGACATTGCGGACGCGGCCGACCCACCGACCGCCCGGCGCTTCGACCGGCACCTGCCACAACTGCTGACTGGGCTCGGCCATCAGGTAGAGCGGCTGCAATCCATATTCTTCGCCGTAGCGATATACGAAAGGAGCAGGATAGCGCCAGGCGTACTGCGCGAGATCGTAATCTCTCACGTCCTGCGCGTAGCGTTCCCGCTGGTAGCGATATTGCGCCTGCTGACCGCGGTATTGCTGCATTTGGTTCTGATATCGCTGGTCCTGTTCGTGATACTGAGACTGTTGCGGCGGAGGTCCCGTCTCCTCGCTTGCCGGCCCGCTTTCATCGCCCTGGTTCGTGCCGTTCAGGGATTGCTGGTTCAGCTGCTGCGTTTGCTGCATTTCAGCAGGCGTGGATTGGGGCGGGCCGTTGCCATAGCGCGAGTAGCCGTAATCTTGCGCGAAGCACGCGGTAGAAAGCGCGACCACTGCAGCGCCCGATAGGATCGCCGCTGTACGGATGCTCATCTGCGTCTCCTTTTCTCCCTATCTTCCAGCACCCTGCGGCAATCGAAACGGGGCGCCGCAGCCGAGAGTTCCGCTTATTGCGGCGTGCTTGTCCCCGGGCTCAACGGGTACGCCGTCTCCGGGGGTGTGGTGATACCGTTCGTCGTGGTCGTGCCCGGTGCACAACCCGCGGCCGATCCGACGGCCGGCGCGCAACTCGTTGTACCGAGAGGCGCCGGCGTCGCGCCCGGGGTCGCATTCGTGGGCGTAGTGGACAGGGCTCCTGGCGTTGGGGTCGTTGTCACGCCCGTTGTGCCGGTCGGAGAATTTAGGGTTGGCGCGGTCGTCTGGTACGGCACCGACCCGCCAGGGAGTGTTGTGTTGCCCGGCGTGATACCGGGCGTTCCAGCCGTCGTCGGCACGCCCGGCGCGCTGCCTACGCCGGAACTTCCTGGTGCTGCAGCCTGGGCTATAGCGGGCCCCGCGGTCATCAGGGCCGCCGCCAAGGCGCCGGCAACGCCTATTTTGCAAATCATCTTCATCGGTTCTCTCCCGAATTCGGGTTTGCGTCACTGCCGCCAGTCGCCCACACCATTTGGAAACGAACTTCACCGGCACGGGTTTCTGCCGAGACTCCCTCAAAAAGCAGGACGCGCGCCGGTGGCGCGCGTCCCGATGACAGATCTTCGTCGGCTAATTAGCTGCTTGGACCGGGCTGACTGCCGGATTGCGGCGTGCTCGTCGACGGTCCGTTCTGGTCGGCCGGTGTCGTCGGATTGCCAGACGTCCCGACAGGGCCGTTGGCGCCGGGCGCGCTCATATAGGATGGTCCCGGTTCGCCGCCTCCGTTCTGCGGCTGCTGATAATAGGGACCCGCATTGCCGGGCTGCGAACCTGATGACCGTGGCGTTCCCGTCGCGGGCTGCGTGTTCGGAGTGCCGCCCGGCTGACTGTAAGCGGCATTACCTGGTTCGGTTCCGGGCGCAGCACCCTGCGGCCGCCGATATGTGCCCGATTTCATTTCGCCCTGCCGCGACGTGCCTTGGGGCCGGGTGTAGCTCGCGGGAGTTCCGGCCGGCTGAGAGGCAGCGGCCTGCGCGGCCTGGAGTTGCTGATGGTTGAGATCGAATGTCTGCCGCTTTTCCGCGGGCGTCGAAGGGGCGTGGAGCGAAGCGGTCCGCGCCCGGTGGCGAGCACGATGATGCCTTGCATGGTGCGCCGCATGTTTGGTCGTGGTCGAGGTTGATTCGGTACCCGACATATTGGACGTTTGCGCAGGAGTAGATTGCGTAGCTGCCGGAGCAGTGTTCGTGCTGGGCGTCGTTTGCTGTGCGCCTGCCGCGCCGGACAGCGCCAGAACCATCGCGCCGCCCAACAACATCAATTTGCATCGCATTGATGCGTCTCCTTCTGTTGATCTGCCGCGAGGCGCGATGCCTCGGCATCAAATGATGAACGCCGCCCGTTGGGCGGCGTTCCATTTCGCAGCGAAGGCCGCCATGATTAATTGTGCACGATGATCTTCTGGTGGTTCGTGTCGGGCCGCGCTCCCCTGCCCTTTGCACCGGTTGCGAAGGGGTTGGCATTGGTCAGCCTGCTTCTCGGGGTCAGTCCCGAATCGGGGCCGCCATCATCCTCGTCTGCATGGGACGAACATCGATCCGGGCACCCCAAGTCGTCTGGACACGGTAGCCGCTCCGGGTTTGCGGATACCGCCTGCATCCCGGGGGACCCGTATTCCGCGGGATTAACGGCTGGCTGCGCCGTTGGTCTGGCATAGGCTCTGCTTTGCGGCTGCGAAGTCTGGTACTGGGGAGTTCCATACGAGCCGCGCTGTGCGCTTGCCGACGCCGAAACAACCATCAGGGCGGTGGCCCCCGGCCAAATCATTTTGCTCGTGTTCCTCTCCCTTTGTTAGCTCTGTCTTTTGCTCCTTTCTTAGGGGATCGCCCGCCCGGGCATAGTCGCGCGAACATGGATTGCTAACACGGCGCTCTTCGCCCCGTTCCTGTCGGCGCATGCCAATTCCAGAGGCGGATTTCAATTGCGCGCGATGCGTTCAGGAAAATACCATACGATTGTCGTACGCGATCCGACGCACTGTCAGCCGGCGGCGATGTACTCTCGCAAAGAAGTCGCTTCGCGCACTGTTTCCGCGATCCGTGATTTCACCACATCGCCGATCGAGACAATCCCGCACAGCCGGTCATTCTCCACCACGGGCATGTGGCGGAACCGGCAATGCGTCATGATCTCCATCAGATCGTCGATGGAATCCGATTCGGAACAGGTCGACACGGTACGCGTCATATGGCGGCCGATATCCTGCCCGAGTGCCCGAACGCTGTGGTCTGCGACAGCGCGCACGATATCGCGTTCCGAAAGGATGCCGACGATGCCGCCCTGGCCGTCAGCTACAACAAGCGCTCCGATGCGGCGGCGTGCCAACAATCGTGCCGCTTCCGACAACGTCGAGTCGCTCGCTATTGTAACGACCTCTCGGCCTTTTTCGCGCAGGATATGTCTGACTTGCATGGCGGATGCCTCCATTCAGCCCGGACCGATTGCCCTGCCGCCTGTGTTCCGCCAGCCCTCGTCGCAAGCTGCATTTCTGAGCTCGGCTCGGGAGGCGATGCTGCGCCCGCGGCGGTGGCACTGCAAGGGAAATTGGATATTCGCCCTCACACATTGCAACATTATTGCGCGGCGGGAACTGGCGGTTACCCCAAGCGATTGGCGGAACATTCCTGCCCTGTTGTGGGTTGACCGGGAATGGCGGACACAGTGGAGATTCCCATGTCCTTGAAGATTTGTCTGCTCGGTGCGGCTTTATTCGCAGCCGTGGCGATTTCACCGGCGCTTGGCCAGGCAGCGCCTCCCACGCCGAACGTCCCCGCTACCCGCGCGACGATTTCGAGTTCGGATTTCGTCACCAGGGCGGCCGTCACGGACAGATATGAAATTGCGGCGGCACGGATTGCCGAAAAGCGGTCGCACGACAGCGCGATCGATCGTTTTGCCGCCCGGATGATCGCCGAACACGGTCGCAACTCGACCGAACTGAGATCGCTCGCGAAAAGAATTGGCGGTTTAAGGTTGCCTGCACGACTCGACGAACAGCACAAAGGCCTGATCGAGCAGCTCAAGGCGGTCGACCGCAAACAATTCGACACGACCTACGCGCAGCAGCAAATTCAGGGTCACCGCGATGCCATCGCGCTGTTCACAGGCTACAGCCGCCACGGAGACAATCCGAAACTCAGGCAATTCGCGAACGCCACGCTTCCCGTTCTCGAGCATCACCTCCACATGGCGCAGGCACTTCCGGTCGGCCCGCGGGTTGCAGGGGGCCGCTGAAGGCGAGATCGAAAACGTCCGGAGGAAACAGATGACCCAGGGCCGACGGCCTCGCGAGGCGCAACAAACCGCACCGACGTTGCGCCACTGAGAGACGCAGCAGCCCGCGCCCTCAGCGCGCGGGCGGGGTCGCAAAAAGTGCTGTCATATCGAGAACACGATGTGCGGTGTCGGCCGCATGGCCGAGATGCTCGGAGATTCCGAATGCATCCTCCGTGGTACGCAGCAGCGAATAATGGTTGTAGGGATTGAGATCGGTCAGTGCGCGAGGACCATGATTGGCGATTACGATGGTCGGAATCCAGCCGCCACCCGGGTTGTCTGGATCCGTGGGCGATGATCCGCAACATCCAGCCGCGTGCCCGCCCGGGTGTGCCGGATCGCCTTCGTCGAACGTAATGACGATGGCGCTGTTATCGGGCCGCGACCAGAAGCGCGAGCGCTGGATTTCCGCAACGAGCCGGCCGGCCACCACGTCGCCGCGCGAAATCAGCTTGTCGCCGGCATCGTAGATGCAGTCGGCGGGAACGTTCGGACCCGCCGGTAGACCACGCATGTCGTCGCATTGATCGGGCACGATCTGCGCGTAGTTCGGGACGTTCCCGGAGGCGAGATCGCGGTCGAGGACGTCGAATCCGACGATTTTCTGGTTCAGTGCGGGATCCTTCTGCACGTCACGAAAATTCATGAATCCGTTGTGCTTGGAGGCATAGAGCGCGGCGGGCTTTCCGCCCGAGGGCTGCTCGGGCCAGCGCGCGACGCGCGAGCCGCCGGATGGAATGTCTTCGAAATAGCCCTTCCAGGAGAGACCGTGTTGCGCGAGTTGGGTGGCCAGGCTCGGCGCAGCGACGGTGTGGGATACATATCCCGGGTCGGCCGAATGCGGACAGGCAACATCCTTCGAGTCGGGCTTGCACCAGAACGCGTCGTTGTCGCGGATCCCGAAGGTGTTGCCGCCCAGGATGGCGACATAATTCGGTTCGCCCGGATGGGTTTCGGCATAGAAACGCCATGCATAGCCATAGGATTGCGCAAAGCGGGTCAGGTTTGGCGCGGCCTTGCTGGGCACGATTTCGTCCGTTGTGTGGTTCTCCTCGATAATGACGAAGATGTGCGCGTAGTGCGGTACCACAGGCGGAGGCATGGTCGCCGCTGCGGCGGCTCCCTGCGCAAGAAGCAGCGTGGCCGCGGCGCCCGATAGCGTCCGCAAACTCCGGCCCAAGGTCAATTCAGTCGTGCTCATTTCGCCCATCCTGCCCTTTTCCATTGGCGCACAGTATGCCGGCGCGCCGTGGAAGCGAACCCTCCATGAATCGGGGTGGCGAGAATTTGAATCGGCGCAACGCTTTTTTCCACCGCGTTCGCTGAGTTCGCGTCGGAAGTGTGATTCTCCTGCCGGCACTCCCGTCGTGGTTGCTGCACCAGCCGCCAGTTCGCGAGCGAGAGCTACGGCTATCCCTCGCAAATGCGAAACGCGCCGCTGGGCGCGGCGCGTTCCGCAGAATTGTTTGCTCGTTTCAGCTTCTAATGGCGCGACGTGCCGCGATGAACGGCGTCCGAAGCCCTGTCGATACCTTCCCGTGCGGCGTCGGCAGCCTTCCCGGCTGCATCCTTGATGTGGCCCTTTGCCTTGTCGGCCGCGCCTTCGGCCCGAAGTTTTTCGCTGCCAGTCATTTTCCCGGCGGTCTCCTTGAGGCTGCCCTTGGCCTTGTCGGCCGTTCCTTCAATACGGTTCTTGTCCATCGATGTCTCTGCTTGGTGGGTTACAGGAGGAAAAACGAAGGGTTCGCGAACAAAGTTCCTGTCCCTTTCGCCATACACAATCCAAAAAAAACACCGAGCGGCGCCCGGTCTCTCTCAGGCCTGATCGTATCCTTATCGATACGAAGAGCGGGGCGCCTGCTCGGCGTGCTTACCGGACAACAACGTGCGGCCGGCGCGGGTGTTCCCACGCCAGCTCTCAGGGGACGCGCACCGTTTTTTTGGCCGCTTCGAAGCGACGGGCCATTTCGTGGCGTTCTTCGTCGGAGAAGTGATCGCGGATGTCCGACCAGATGTTGCGTTCCTCTTCCTCGACATGGTGCTGCACAAGGTCTCTCAGCACTTTGGCTGCGGCACCGAATTCGGGCGTACGGGCATTGGCGATCGTGCCAAGCTTCGCAAGCATCTTGTCGCCCAGTTGGTGCTCCAGATAACCTTCCTCGCCGTCTTCACGGTTCTTTCCGCCTTTGACGCGCACGATCGCGTCGTAAACGGTCTTTTCTTCCGCGCGGAGGTGGGGAACAAGCGCTGCCCTGATCTGCCTGAGCAGGCTTTTTCTTTCGCTACCGCTTTCACTTTCAACGAGCCGGGTGAGAAGCCCTTCGACTTCGTCGTGATCCTTGCCAAGCTTGTCGAGGATGTCGCTGTCCTCCCGCCCGGCTTTCGCGGTTGACAGCATCTTTCCGACGGTTCTACCGGCCTTTTTGGCGGTATGCTCAAGATCCATTGCGATTTTCCTCTGCTGCAGGTCTCGCCGCAGAACGCATCGTCGGGAAGGGGGTTCCTCGCCCGGAACCCAAAAGCATTGCGGGCTTCAATTTCCGAACGAGCCGCCTGTCATTCCCGCGAAGTGCGGCGTGAAACCTGGTGCCCGGACTGCAGCCGGGAGGACCGCCATCCGGGCTGACGCATCGACCCGGTAGTGCTATCAGGCAGAATCTGTTTCGGATATCCCATGATGAAAATCCCGGCGGCCCTTCTTTGTCTTTGCCTGTTTTTCCACTGCTCCGACACCGTGTTCGCTGCGGCTGCGACCCACGCGCCGATCGTCAATCCCGCCCGCATTGTCAAAAGTTCGGACGCACAGGCCGCGAAGAGCTACTCCTTGTGCGGCGCGCGCAGAATTTTCGCGCGCTTCGGCTTCGCAACTACTCCCTGACCTTCCGTTGCTTACCTTTGCCGAAAGCCAAGCCCTGCTGCTCAGCCTGCGCGTCTCCGGCGTTGGGGTCGCAGGAGCGCTTCCGCTTGCCTTTGCTGCCGCCCTCCTGCTCTCGCGGCATTTTCCCGGCCGCGCGATCGCCGAGGCCCTGCTGCATCTCCCGCTCGCACTTCCGCCGGTGGTCGTGGGCTATCTTCTGCTTGTCCTTCTCGGACCACGCGAAGCAGCGGGTGCCTGGCTCATTGCCCATCTCGGCATTCGATTCGCCTTCAGCTGGAGCGGCGCGGCGCTTGCCTCCGGCCTGATCACCTTCCCCCTTCAGTACCGCGCGATCCGCCTTTCGCTTCAGGCCCAGGAACGCGGGCTCGCAGAAGCGGCGGCGACTCTGGGCGCAGGGGCATGGGATCGTCTCCTCAATCTCACGCTGCCCTTGGCGCTTCCGGGAATCGTCGCCGGCGCCGTAACCGCATTTGCCGCCAGCCTCGGGGAATTCGGCGCGATCATCACCTTCGTGTCCAACATTCCCGGCGAAACACGCACGCTCCCGCTTGCGATCTACACCGCGCTGCAGGAGCCCGCCCAAGAGGCAGAGGCGGCGCGTCTGGCCGCAATTTCCATCGCGCTCGCGCTCGCCGGGATAATGCTCGCAGCGATCGCCGAGCGGCACCTGCGGGCGGCAATCGAATCGTGAGCATCGAAGTCCGACTTCGCCACAGCTTCGGCGATTTCTCGCTGGATGCGGCTTTTCGCGCCGAACGGCCGGGGGTCACGGCGCTGTTCGGCGCCTCCGGTTCGGGGAAGTCTACGATCGTCAATGCGATCGCCGGGCTGCTGCACCCCCAAACGGGCCGCGTGGTTCTCGACGGACAAACCGTGACCGACACCGAGCGGCGCGTGTTCGTCCCCGCCAGACTGCGGCGTACACCCTGCGTGTTCCAGAATTCACGCCTGTTTCCGCATCTTTCGGTCGAGAAGAATCTTCTTTTCGGCTGGCGCAGAGTTGCGCAGCGCGCATCGAAGCGCGATTACGACGAAATTCTCGATCTGCTTGGGCTGGCGCCGCTGCTGGCGCGCAAGCCTGCGCGGCTTTCCGGCGGCGAGAAGGGTCGCGTCGCGCTCGGTCGCGCGCTCCTGGCCTCGCCGCGCCTTTTGCTGCTTGACGAACCGTTAGCGGCGCTCGATGCCGCGCGAAAATCGGAAATTCTCCCTTATCTGGAGCGTCTGCGCGACCTGGCCCGCGTGCCGATGATCTATGTGACGCACTCGACCGAAGAAGTTGCACGCCTGGCGGACAATCTGATTGTCATCGACAGGGGCCAGGTCGCGGGGCAGGGAAGCGTGTTCGATCTCCTGTCGGACCCGGAGCTCGGGCCTCTCGTGCCCACCCGGGACGCGGTGTTTCCCGCAATTATCCTGAACCAACGGGCGGATCGGCTGACGGTTCTCGGTTTCGAAGGGGGCGAACTGCTCGTTCCGCATCTCGAAAGGCCGGCCGGAACGCGTCTGCGTGTCCGGCTCCGGGCGGACGAGGTCATGCTGGCCCGGCGCGCGCCCGAGGAGATCAGCGCCAACAATGTACTTGCCGCGCAGATCGTCGCGGTCGAAACAGCGGACGGGGATCGGGCGGTCGTCCGGCTGCTTTGCGGAAACCTGAAATTTGCTTCGCGGATCACTCGGGCGTCTCGCGATCGGCTGGGCCTCGTCGCCGGCCAGCGCGTCTTTGCGATCGTCAAATCCGTCACTATCGAGCCGCAGCTCGGGCCCTGACGGCGGGTTCATCGAATCCCGCGTCGGCGTTGCGAAAGACCAGTCCGTTGGTCATTGTGGTGCAGGCGACCCTCTTCGGAGCCCCGCATGCCGCTGATCCCTTATGCCGACCTGGACCATTCGCCCCAGGAAGTGCGGGAGGCGTTCGCGCGGATGCCCTGCAAGCTCAACGTCATGAAGATGCTCGCCAATGCCGCGTGCGATTTCGTGCCCTGCATGCGGCTCGGCGGCGCCATCCTCGGACGCCAGAAGCTGAAGCCGGTCCATCGCGAATTCGTCGTCCTGCTCGTCTCGCATCTCGAGGGTGGGACGTACGAATGGGTACAGCACGTCCCGATTGCCGAATCGGTCGGTTGCCGCAAGGAACAGATCGCGGCCATCGAGGCTGGCCGCCTCGACGATTCCGCTTTCGATGAAAGGGACAAGGCACTGCTGCAACTTGTTCGCGAGATCGTCGAGCACGTTCGGGCGGACGAGCAGACAGTGCTGACCGCTGCAAATCACTTCTCCCAGCAGGAGATCGTCGAGGTCATCGTCACCTGCGGGTTTTACATGATGCTCGCGCGCCTCACGGAAACCACCCGTACCGACACCGATACGCCTTCGGGCACAGCCGTGGTGGACGAGCTGGTCCGGCTCAGGTGAACGGGCCGGCGCGGGATTCAGCGGTATCCTTCGTCGCGGGAGCCCGGAATACGAAGCGTGCCGACACCATGAAATTGAAGACGAGCCCGACGAGGGTGCCTGCCACGATCGCAACGAGTGGATTTCCGAGCGGCGGGGCGGCGAACGTCACGAACAGACAATAGACGGCGAAATTGGCGAGCGCGCCGAGACTGTTCCCGACAAGAAACGCGAACCATTCGCGGGCGATGCCCCGCGATGCGGCGCGGTCGCGGAAGGTGAGCGTGCGGTTGCCCCACCAGGTAAACGTGACCGCGACAAGGAAAGCCACCGGCCAGCCGCTGTACTTGTCGAGACCGGCGAGATGCAGCGCGAGATAAAGCGCGATCCAGTTGACGACGAACCCGACCGTTCCCACCAGCGCGAAACGCAGGAAGCGGATTTCGTGAACGCGCCGGATGCCGGCTAGAGCGGACTTCACGGCAACCTCAGATCGTGCGGGCCGGGCATGCGCAGATAGGCCGTGCGCTTCACCTCCCAACGGCCGCGCGTCACCGTGTCCAGTATGAGACCGCTGGCGAGCGACAGGACACCGAGCGACATCAGCGCGGTCGCGAGAACCGCCGAAGGCAGCCGCGGCACGAGACCGGTCCGGAAGTACTCGACCACGACCGGCGTACCGAGAATGAGAGAACCGATCGCCAGGAGGACGAAGAGGCCGGTAAAAAAGGTGAGCGGCCGCTCTTCGCGGACGAGGCCGACAATGGTGAAGAGGATTCGAAATCCGTCGCCCCAGGTGCTCAGCTTGCTCACCGACCCGGCCGGGCGCTCCTTGTAGCGCGTTTCCACTTCTATCATCGGCATGAGGAGGCGCACCGCATGCACCGTCAGTTCCGTTTCGATGCCGAATCCTTCGGCGGTGAACGGAAACGATTTCACGAATCGGCGCGACATGACGCGATAGCCGGTCAGCAGGTCGGCGATCTCGACCCGGAACATGGCGGCAGTGAGACCGGTGAGCAGGTGGTTTCCGAAGAGGTGTCCGGTCCGGTAGGCGTGTTCGCCCACGGCCAGGCGGCGGCCTGACACGATGTCGTAGCCGCCTTCGACGAGCGTGCGCACCAGCGCGGGCGCCGCGGCCGAATCATAAGTATCGTCGCCGTCGACCAGCACGTATATGTCGGCCTCGACGTCTGCGAACATCCGCCGGACCACATTGCCTTTCCCGCGGCGCTCCTCGAGGCGCACTACCGCGCCGGCATCGCGGGCCCGCGTCGCCGTCGAATCCTGGGAACAGTTGTCATAGACGTAGATGATGGCGGTCGGCAGCGAAGCGCGAAAATCGTGAACCACCTGGCCGATGGCCGCTTCCTCATTGTAACAGGGCACGAGCACCGCGATGCGCGCGTGCGTTTCGCCAGTGCGGGCGTAAGCCGGGCGCCCCGCCGGTGTCTCGTTCATGGCGTCGTGGTCCGTGCGCGCGAGAGTGGACAAAAAAGATAGGGTCCGGCGAGATTCGTCACGATATTTCGGCATTCCCCGGCCCGCATGGCAAGCCCGTAGGCGGCGAGCGCATCGCGGCTGCGCAGGATCTCGCCGGCATCGGCGATGACAAAAATGTCCCCGCGAAAGGATTCCACCCGTCGGCGGGCTTCTGCGGTCAGTCTCGATCCGTCCCGCGGCTGGATAAGCCAGCCGTCGATTCGAAGCACGGGAATCTGAGCCGGCAATGACGGCACCAGATAGCCGAGCGGCGCTTCACCGGTCATCAGGACCATGGTCCGGGACGCATGGGGAATGGGCGGGAGCGAGACCTGCACATACGGGTCGCTGACGGGAGCGCGCCCCGATTCGTACATTCTCGTACAGGCCAGGACGCCGACCAGGATCAGCGCCGCCGAAACGATTCGCGCTCGCGCCGACACCGGCCACAGCCCCACCGCGGCCGCGATCAGGAGCGGGGCGAGCATTTCGAGCACCAGAATGTAACGGTAGATGGCGAAGACCTTGAGCCAGGCAATGTAGGAGACGGCGGCGAACGCCATGAGCGCGGCCGCGACATCGCCCGAGACAACGCGGTTTTCCCGCCGCCGCGTCGCCAGCCAGACAGGAACGGTGGCGATGACGAGAACATAGGCGACGCCGACCCGGATGTCGCGGAACGGCAGATCGTCGGCCACGCGCCAGTCCAGCGAGAACAGCAGCGGAAAGAGAAGCTGGTGAACCAGGGTGTGCGGTATGAAGCGCATGTCGCGATAGGGCGCGGCGAGCGCCAGCGGCGAATGAAAGTACTGGTTGAAATACGGAAAGATCGGGTTGCCGGTCAGCCGGGTCATTTCCGCCATCCAGTACCCGTCGAACAGCGCAAATCCCGCGAGTCCGCCCAGCGCCGCCGCGCCAAGCCGCGCCATGCGCCGTCCAGCACTTCCCGGCAACACGGCGAGCGCCGCCGCCAGGCCGAGCGCAAACGGTGCTTCCGGCAATTTCAACCCCACCGAGGAGCCCACCAGAAAGGCGGCGCCGGCAGCCACGAACATGCTTTGGACGAAGCTTCCCTCCGCGAGTTTCGCGCGCTGTGCGACGACCAGCGCGAGACCGGAGAGCACCAGGAAACTCATCACGTTGTCGTAATAGGTCGCGCCGGCGAGATAGAGATTGAGACTTCCCAGCATGGAAAGAAGCGCCAGAACCGCGCAGACCCATCGGTGCCCCTCGATGCGCAGGAGCGAACGGCAGAGAAAATAGAGCGGCACGACGCTTGCGCCCTGCACCGCGCCGAGAATGCCAAGCGCGAGCCACGCTTTCAGGTGCGTCGCGAGCAGATAATAGGGAATGTCGAGGAACGGGTTGTAATAGGTCGCCTGGTGCGCGACCGCGATGTCGAATCCGAGGCGCCCGTGAAGAAAGGCGTACGGAATGTACCAATGATAGTTGCGGAAGTCCCAGGACGCATCCTTTCCGCGCGCGACCACCATCGCCGACCAGCCGAGAACCGTTGCCGCCAGGAAGGAGATTTCCCAGAACGCAAGTTTCGAGCGGCTGGCGAGGGTGACCGGAGAGCGCATAAGACCGAAGGAATCGCGAAGCGCGCAAGCTAGCCTAACAGGCCGGCCGCGCGGAAATTACTTGTGCCCCCGGTCTCCCGGGCGCCTCGCCGACCGGCAGATTGGAAAGAAACTGGTCTGTGCAATTCTGCCAGGAGCGGGCGAGCGCGAACGCACGGGCATCTGCGCGCGGAATGTCCAATGCGCGCAGGCAGGCCCGGCGGAGATCCGCATCCAGTACCGCGATGGGCGCGTCGCCCAGCACGTCGCGGGGTCCCTGGACCGGAAATGCCGCGACGGGCACGCCGCAGGCGAGAGCCTCCAGGATGACCAGCCCGAACGTATCGGTCAGGCTCGGAAACACGAACACGTCGCTCGCCGCGTAATGGCGGACGAGGTCTTCGTCCGCTTTCGAACCCAGAAACCGCACCGCGGGATAGGTGCGGGCAAGGCGCGTTCGCGCAGGACCATCGCCGATGACGAGCTTGGTCCCCGGCAGGTCGAGACGGAGGAAGGCTTCGATATTCTTTTCGACGGCAATGCGTCCGACATAGAGCCAGATCGGGCGCGCAAACGGGAGCGACGCGCCGGAAATCGGCCGGAACAGATCCACGTCGACGCCGCGCGACCAGACGCGCACATTGGAAAATCCGTTGGCCTCGAGTTCCGCACGCAGGGACTCGGTGGCGACCATCACAGCGCTCGCCGGCGCGTGGAACCAGCGCAGAAAAGCGTAAACTGCGGGCTTGGGAACGAACCGGAAGCGCGTATTCACATATTCGGGAAACCGGGTGTGAAACGAGGTGGTGAACGGCAGCGCGCGATCCCGGCAGATCGCGCGCGCGCTCATGCCGATCGTTCCTTCCGTGGCGATGTGGACCGCGTCGGGCGCGAATTCGTCCACCAGGCGCTCGAGTTTGCGGCGCGGCAGGACCGCCAGCCGGATTTCGGGATAGGTCGGAAGCGGCACCGTGAAGCGTCCCAGCGGCGTCGCATAGCGGACCTGGGACCCGCGCGCCTCCAGATCGCGTCCGAGCGTTTCGAGTGTGCGAACGACACCATTGACCTGGGGCGCCCAAGCGTCCGTGAAGATGAGAATCCGGCTCGGCGGCGGGAAGCGTTGCCCCTCCGACGCGTCGGCGGGATGCTCTTGAACGGCCATAACCCCGCTATTGCGCGAGCCGTGGCGGCCGTCAATGAGCCCCATCGCCAGTTTCCATCGCAGCCTTGCCGGCCTTGCATACCGGCTTTGAGCCCGATTTGGCCCCACCTGGGCGGAAACGTGTTGCAGCGCAACATGGCCATGGCCATAGTCGCGCCCGAGCGGTGTTGCCCACTTGCGCAATACCGCTGCCCTCCTGGGCGTTTCCTCCCTGAACTGGCCGCGCCGAAGGGCGCGGCCCCTTTTTTTCACCTTGCCGCTTTCATTCGGCCGCGAGACCGGCCGCCGAGGAAACTTCGGGTGCACTGAAGGCGATCAGTTCGCGCAGAGCCGCCGCGATTCGGAGGCGCGTGCTTTCGAAGCCGCAGCCCTTTTCCACGCGCTCCTCGTCGAGATAGAGCGCACGATTGATTTCGATCTGAAGAGCGTGAATGCCGGCGCCGGGCCGTCCGTAGAACTGGGTCGAATGGCCACCCGCATAGGGCGTGTTTCGGCTGACGCGAAAACCCTGCCTGGAAAAGGCGTACTCGGCTGCGTAGGTAACGGAGGCGGCGGCGGCCAGGCCCAACCTGTCGCCGAGCACGATGTCCGGCGCCGCGGTGCCCGACGGCATGGAATGGCAATCCACGAGCACCGCGATCCCGAAGCGCGTGCGCGTCTCGGCGATCAGCCGCCCGAGCCGGCTGTGGTACGGCCGATAGAAGTTGCGGATTCGCTCTTCCGCTTCCCGCGCCGGCAGACGATGGCCATAGATCTCCACGCCCTCGCGCACGACCCTGGGAATGATGCCGAGACCGGCGTGTACGCGCGGGCTCTCGGTATCGACGGCGAGAGGCAGGCTGCCTTCGAACATGGAAGAATCGAGTTCGGTGGGGGCGCGATTGGCATCGAGATAGGCGCGCGGAAAACGGGCGAACAGCAGCGGCGCGCCGTATCCGGCGGCCGGACCGAAGAGTTCCTCGACAAAAGCATCTTCCGAGCGTCTGAGGCTCAGCGCGCCAAGCCGGCTGCGCGCCAGAAAGCTCGGAGGATAAAGCCGGCCGGAATGCGGCGAGGCGAAGACAAACGGGACCATCTGCTGCAGCGGGCGCAGAACGCGGACCGGCTCGGCCAACAGGCTCTCGAGCACGGGATCCGTTTCACTGCTCTGGCCGACCGTCTGTCCCATCGTACCGGCGTTCTCGCTCACCCGACCGAATGCATCATCTGCAGCGGCTCCGCGCAAGCGCTCGGGCAGCGCGTTTGCCGCGTGCGTGCCGAAGAAGGCGTGATATAGGATCGGGGTGCGGAGGGGAACCCATGGCGCGCATACTCTTGGCCGAAGACGACGAATCCCTCAGGCGGTTCCTGGCGGGCGCTCTCGTCAAGGCGGGCCACGAGGTCTCCGATTTCGGCGACGGCGAACAGGCCTGTGCGTGCCTCGCGCCGGACAGGTTCGATCTTCTCCTCACCGACATCGTGATGCCCGGCCTCGACGGGATCGAACTTGCCAAGCGCGCCGCCGAAATGGACGAACGTCTGAAGATCATGTTCATCACCGGCTTCGCGGCCGTAGCCCTCCACCCTTCGGCGAACGCGCCCAAGCGCGCCAAGGTCCTCTCCAAGCCTTTCCATCTGCGCGAGATCGTCTCGGAAATCGATCGCATGATCGCGGCGTGACGCCGGCTTCGGCGTTCGCCTTGCCAGTGCGCGCCCGCCGGCGCTATAGGGACCGTCCCCACGGCACGGGCGCGTAGCTCAGCGGGAGAGCACTACGTTGACATCGTAGGGGTCACAGGTTCGATCCCTGTCGCGCCCACCATTCAAGCGATTGTTCCGTCTAAACAATTTCAATTGGACGTCGTCACACGGAATTGAGTGCGACCGGAAGCAAACCGGAAGAAATCGAAACGAGTTCGGCTCGACTATATGCGAACGGTTCGTCCGCTTTCTTGTCTCACTTCGGAAAAACACTGAGGACATCTACAACGAGCGCTTCCAGTTCGTGCCAGACCTTCCGATGGACCGAGCCCGGACCGACGAGACACTCTACAAGAAGTAAGGCGTCACTAAGGACGAAATTGCATTCAACAGCATGATCCGCCCAATGGACCCTGAACTCTTCTGATGTCCAAGACCGTCGACGACATCGTTGCGCCGAAGCCGGAAGCGGGGCCGCGCATCTATGCGTACGCAATGGCTGTCGCTGTTGTTCTAACGTCTTTCAGTAGTTGTCGAGGTTTACGCTGCGCGGGAGGACGACCGATTGTATGAGATCGTTGCGGTATCGAAATCGCCTTCCCCCGAGGAGGATAAACGGCTCCCTGACACGCCGAGACGTGAGCATGCGTCAGTTTCGAAGTTGTTGCCCGACCACAGCATCGTCCGGGGAAGCCATATTTCGTGCGCGTCCCGAGCGCGAGGTCCTAGCTCATCGTTTTTCACGATGCTGCTCGGCGTGTAGCTTTTCAGCCATCGGCCGCCTTGGCGGGAGCGGAGGCCTCGTCGGTTCAGCGCGGCGGCGATCTCGGCGGCCATCGTTCCGCCCAGGCCCCCTCACACCGGCACCTCGATCAGATTGGGTTCTTTGCTCGCGAGGCCGCGGCGAAGCGCATCGGCGAATTCGCCGAGCGTTGTCACGCGGCGTCCGGGCACGCCCAGTGCTTTCGCGAGTTCGGCAAAAGCGATGGTGGGCGGCGCGATGTCGAGCGCCTCGAGCGCACGCGGCCCGGGATTGGTCCCGATCGCGGCGAGCTCGCCTTTCAGGATCGCGTAGGAGCGATTGGCGAAGACGACGGTGGTGATCGGCAGGTTTTCCCGCGCCGCGGTCCACAACCCCTGAAGCGTGTACATGAGGCTGCCGTCGCCTTCGAGACAAAGTACCGGGCGGCCGGGCGCAGCGATCGCCGCGCCCACGGCGAGCGGCACGGCAATGCCGATCGATCCGCCGGTATTGACGAGCCAGTCATGAGGCGGCGCGCCTCGAGTCGCGGCCAAGAGCCCGCGGCCGGAGGTAATCGACTCGTCAATCACGACGGCGCCTTCGGGCAGCAGCGCGCCGACGCTCTGCGCGACGCCCTCGGCCGTGATAACTCCGTCCTGCGGCAGCGCCGGTGTTTCGCGCAGTTGCAGCAATGGTCTCGCGCTCTTTGCAGCCAACGTGTCGGCGAGCGCCAGCAGTGCGCCGGCGCAGTCCTGATGCGGTTCCGCCAGTGAAAATGCCTTGCAGGTCTCCGGCGCCAAACGGCTCGGTCGGGAGGGATGACCGAAGAATGCCACCGGTTCCGGCGCCCCGACCAGCAGCAACTGCCGCAATGGTGCAAGCTGCGCGATCGCCTGTTCCGTCACATAGGGGATGCGCTCGACAGGGGGCCGGCCCGCGCCGCGCTCCATCCGCGCGAAGTTGAGCGGCGCCAGGAGTTTCGCGCCGGTCGCTGCGGAAATCTGCGCGGCGGCGGCGAGCGCGGCACCGTGCAAGGTATGCGAGCCGAGCAGCAGCGCGCTGGACAAACCGTTGCGCAGGAGGCGCGCGGCCTCCTCGATCTTCGCCGTCCCGGGCAGTGCGGCCCGCGGAGCCGCGGGCGTTTCGGCAACTCTCCCGCCTTCGCCCCATGCAACGTCCGACGGCACTATGAGTGTGGCGATCCGTCCCGGCGCGGCGCGGGATGCTGCGATCGCCTCGACGCCCAACGCACCCAATTCCCCCGCGTCGCGAGCCTCGCGCAGCCAATGTGAAAACGGCCTCGCAATCGCTTCGATATCGGACGCTAGCGGCGGATCGAACGGCCGATGAAACGTCGCGTGATCGCCGACGATGTTAACGATCGGAACCCGGGCCCGGCACGCGTTGTGCAGATTGGCCAGAGCATTCGACAGGCCTGGCCCCAGATGGAACAAAGTGCAGGCCGGTTTTCCGCTCATGCGCGCATAGCCATCCGCAGCGCCCGATGCCACGCCTTCGAAGAGGCAGGCTACGCCGCGCAAGCCGTCGACCCGATCCAGCGCCGCGACGAGATGAATCTCCGTTGTGCCGGGATTCATGAAGCAGATTTCGACGCCGCCCCTGGTGAGCGACCCGAGCAGGCTTTCGGCGCCGTTCATGCGTGCTTCTCCCCTGCGCTTCAATTCTGGCTCAGACAACGATGCGCGACGACACTCTAGCCGTTCATGCCGGATACCGGACCGACCCGACAACCAGGTCCGCCGTCGTGCCAATCTACCAGACGGTCGCCTACGAATTCGACAGCGCCGATCACGGCGCCGCGCTGTTCGATCTCGAAACCCCGGGCAACATCTATTCGCGGCTTTCCAATCCGACGGTGGCGGTGCTCGAAGAGCGCGTGGCGGAGCTCGAAGGCGGCAAGGCGGCGCTCTGCATCGGTTCGGGCATGGCGGCGATCCATTACGCGATCGCCAACATCGCCGAAACCGGCGCCAATATCGTGTCGCTGCCGCAGCTTTACGGAGCGACCTACACCCTTTTCGAGCACGTGCTGCGCCGGCAGGGGGTCGATGTGCGCTTCGCGGCGAGCGACGATCCGGCGGACGTGACGCAGCTCATCGATGCAAATACCCGTGCCGTCTACTGTGAAAGCATCGGAAATCCGGCCGCAAACGTTGCCGATATCGAGGCGCTGGCGGGGGTCGCCCACGCTCACGGGATTCCGCTGATCGTCGACAACACGCTGGCAACTCCGATCCAGCTCAAGCCCATCCGGTTCGGCGCCGATATCGTCGTTCATTCGCTGACGAAGTTCTTCGGCGGGCATGGCACGACCATGGGCGGCGCCATCGTGGACAGCGGCCGGTTCCCGTGGACCGAGCATCGGACACGCTTCCCGATGCTGACCATGCCGGAGCCTGCGTATCACGGGGTCATCTACAGCGAGCAATACGGCGACACGGCTTACGTCGCGCGCTGCCGCACCGTTTGCCAGCGCAATAGCGGCGCGGTTCTGTCGCCGCATTCCGCATTCCTGCTTCTGCAGGGAACGGAGACACTTGCGCTGAGGATGGAGCGCCACATCGACAACGCCGCGCGCGTGGGCGGCTATCTTTCGGGACACCCTGCCGTCGCCTGGTGCAGCTATCTCGGCCATGCCACCGGCGCCCAGGCCAGGCTGGCAAAGAAGTATCTGTCGCGACCCGGCGCGCCGTTTCTCACGTTCGGCGTCCGGGGCGGCTTCGAAGCCGGCAAGCGGTTCTACGACGCGCTCAAGCTGTTCAAGCGACTCGTCAACATCGGAGATGCCCGATCGCTTGCCTGCCATCCGGCCTCGACGACGCACCGCCAGCTTACGCCCGAAGAACAGGGCCGCTCCGGCGTGACCCCCGAGATGATCCGGCTCGCCTTCGGGATCGAACATGCGGACGACATCCTCGCCGATCTGGCCCAGGCGCTCGACGCCTCTCAGGAAAACCTCCGGGACCGCACCGGCGATGCGATCCGGGTTGCGGCAGCGGGAGCGTAGCCATGGCGGTCGTCGCGGCCCCACGTCGAGGCGGCAGAGAAACCGGCAGCAGCGAGTTCTGCATCGAACTCGGCCTCGTCAACAACATGCCGGACGCAGCCCTCGAGCGAACCGAGCGGCAGTTCTTTCACCTGCTCGGCGCAGCGGCCCGCAACCTTCTGGTGCGGGTCAGCTTCTTTTCGCTGTCAGGACTTGTGCGCGACACCGCCGGACGAGATCACCTGGAACGGAATTCCTACCGCGGATCGTCGACGATCGAATCCGCCGGGTTGGACGCGCTGATCGTCACGGGGACCGAGCCGCACGCTCCCGATCTGCGGCTCGAGCCCTACTGGAGCGAACTTGCGGCCCTGTTCGACTGGATCGCGGGCGATGGTCCATCGACCGTGTTTTCCTGCCTCGCGGCGCACGCGGCGGTGTTTCGCTACGACGGCATCGAGCGACAACCGCTGACGGAGAAACGCTTCGGGGTTTTCGAGCACGTGGTCGCCGGCCATGACGTACTAACCGGGAATCTTCCGCAGCCCGTCCACGTTGTCCATTCGCGCTGGAACGAAGTCGGCGAATCCGCGCTCGCCTGCAGCGGCTATCGCATTCTCACCTGGGCGCCCGAAGCCGGCGTCGACATGTTTCTCAGACGCGGCCGGAACGACCTTCTGTTCTGTCAGGGACATCCCGAATACGATCCGGCGAATCCGGTCCGCGAATATCATCGCGACGTGCGGCGCTTTCTTGCCGGCGAAAGGGACGCCTTTCCGACATTTCCGCGAAACTACTTCTCGCCGGCGGAAACCCTGGCTCTGGAACATTTTCGCGAGCGCGCGATCCGCGCGCGAGACGCCTCGCTCCTGGCGGAATTTCCGGCGATCCGCCGCAGGCCGGAAGTCCGCTGGCAGCCTCCCGCCGCTCCGGTATTTCAAGCGTGGCTGCGTCAGATCGTGGAGACAAAGCGCCATCGCCGCAGTCGCGCGCGCCAGGTGGTTGCGGATTCCTTTCTGGCCCAGGCGTCGTGAGCGCGGCCCTGTCCGAAGTCGCAGAGGACCTGGCCGGTCATTACGCGGCGACGGTCGCGCGCCTCGTCGCCATCTGGAGCGAGACGCTTCATATGGCCGACATTTCGCCGGCCAGTAATTTCTTCGATCTCGGCGGCGATTCGCTTCTCGCGCTTGCGCTGTTCCTCGCCATCGAGCGCGAGACGGGGATAAGTTTTCCAATCACCACGGTCTACGATGCGCCGACCGTCGGGGAAATGGCGGAATTGATTCTGGCCGGCGGGCGGCCGCGGTTCTCGCCGCTCATACTCATGAAGCCGGGCGGTTCGGGGCCGCCCCTCTTTCTCGTTCACGGAATCGGAGGAACGGTCGTCGAATTGTCGGTCCTCGCCAGACACATTGCCGTTGCGAGCCCGGTCTACGCGCTTCAGGCCCAGGGGATCGACGGAACCGGGGAGCCGCTACGTTCCGTCGAAGACATGGCGGAGCTCTATCTCGATTGCATTCGGGACAGGCAGCCGGCCGGCCCTTACATGATCTGTGGCTATTCCTTCGGCGGCCTCGTCGCGCTCGAAATTGCACGGCGCCTGCAACGGCTGCGGCAGGAAATTTCGCTGCTGATGTTGATGGATGCCTTTGCGCATCCCGCGACCTGGCCCCTGCTCAGCCGTGCGCATATGCGCATCCGCCGTGCAAACTATCTTTTTCGTGAAGCAGCGCGTCAGCCCTGGCAAAACGGTCTGCCGATGATGCAGGCGGGAGCGAGCCGCGTGTTGCGGCGGCTTTTCCGCTCCAATGATCCGCAATTGCGGTTGCGCGAATGGCTTCTCGACAGGAATCCGGACCTGCCGCTGGCTTTGCTGAAGGTCCGTGAAGCAGGCAGCGCCGCTCTCGCGGATTATGTGCCGCGCTTCTATTCGGGCAAGGTGACATTCCTCAAGGCCGCGGAGCGCGACCCGGAGTTTCCGCTCGATCCCGTCCCGATCTGGCGGGGGCTCGTGCGGGAGATGGACGTTTTCGTCGTGCCGGGGGGACACCGGACCATTGTAACCCAGCACGCGGAAGCTGTGGGCGCGATGCTCACGGCCTGCGTCGCGAGAGCCCGTCAGCATGAGGCGACGGGCCGGCGGAAGACGGATGTCCGGCTCGAACACGGGCGGAGACAAACCCGTCTCGAACCGCAAGCGATCCAGGCGTGAGCCCGGACCTCGTAAGCCGGATCGTTCCGCACGGAGCGCAAACTGCGCCCGACGCCATTGCACTGGTCGAGGGCGAGCGCCGCTGGACGTATCGGGAACTCGCGCGCGCCATTGACAGTGTTGCGGAGAGACTTTCGCGCGCACACGTGCGGGCAGGCGACCGGGTTGTCCTGGTTTGCGAGAACTGCTGCGCGGCGGTTGCCCTTTATTTGGCCTGCACGACGGTCGGGGCATGGCCGGTCGTGCTCGGCTCGCGGCTGACGGCGCACGAAATCGAGGAAATCCGCAAGCACAGCGGAGCGCGCCTTGTGATCGTTGCCGGCGGGCCGCCACTGCGTGGTCGCATGCAAACCGAAAACAGCGAATTCGAATCGACTGAGCTCTTCGCCGGCGGCTCGGTGTTGTTGGGACGGCCGGACTGGAGTGCGCAGACTGAACCCGCCGCGAAACGCGAACCCGAGAACGTCGCCGCGCTCATCTACACGACGGGCACGACAGGTAGTCCCAAAGGCGTGATGCTCACGCACGCGAACCTGATGTTCGTGGCGCGCGCGTCGGCCGCGGCACGGCGCCTGTCGTCCGATGATCGCCTTCTCGCGGTCTTGCCGATCTCCCACATCCTGGGATTGACCGGCGTTCTTCTGGGCGGGCTTCTCAGCGGTGCGGAAATTCATCTCCGGCAGCGCTTCGACCCGGATTCCCTGCTGACGGCGCTGGAACGGGATCGCCTGAGCGCCCTGATCGGGACACCCGCGATGTACGCGATGCTCTGCGAATACGCGACACGCAAGGGGCGGACGCCCAAGGCTCCCGCGCTGCGGCTGATCTCGACGGCCGGCGCGCCGCTCGATCCGGCAACCAAAGCCGCAACGCAAGAGCTGTTTGGACAACCGCTTCACAACGGCTACGGCATGACGGAGTGTTCTCCCACCATCACGCTGACCGATATCGATTCGCCGCGCGAGGATTGCAGCGTGGGACGGCTCCTGCCGGGCCTCGAGACACGGCTCGTCGATTCCTCCGGCCGCAAGGTCGCGGAGGGCGAGCCGGGAGAACTTTGGGTCCGCGGCCCCGGCGTGATGAAGGGCTACTATCTCGCGCCGGAGGAGACGGCCCAGGCGATCGATCCCGACGGCTGGTTCAGGACCGGCGATCACGCGCGCGAGGCAGATGGTAATTACTACATCGTTGGCCGTTGCAAGGAGATGGTGATCCGCTTCGGCTACAAGATCTATCCCGCCGAAATCGAGGGCGTCCTGAATGCCCACCCCGAAGTCTCGTGTTCGGCAGTTGTGTCTCGCGGCGCCGGCAGCGCGGAAGACATTTTCGCGTATGTGAAGCTGCGCGAGGGATCGCCACTGGCGGCGGCCGACCTCTCCAGCTTTGTCGCTTCGCGACTGGCTCCCTACAAGCGGCCGTCGAAGTTCGTTGTCGTCGACCGGATGCCCTTGAGCGCGACGGGCAAGATCCTGAAAAGCGAACTCGCCGGAATTCCGCCGGTCTGACGCAGCGCCGTCGGGCCCAATCCTACAAACGGATTCAGCCAGGGTTCAGATTCCCCCGTTTAATGGGCTGCAGATGGCAATGCGACCCTGGAGTGACATGGCGCCGCGAATGACCGTCCGTCGGTCCCCGCGGCTTCCTTTCTGCCGCCGCGGTTGCCATGGTGGCGTTGCAAAGCGGGCTGTCGCTGTTTGGGCGCCCGGCAGTTCATCGGCAATAAGACGAGCGTGCTGCGGGCCGGAGCGATGCGCGTGACCTCGACGGGCAGAGCGGCGAGAGTCTCATGACGCGGCCTTACGATTTCACGGCCGATACGGTTCGGTGGATCTACGATCGCCGGATCAGTGCGCCGCCGATTCTGGACGAGGGCGTTTATTTTCCGCAGGTGTCGCGCTTTGCGCGGGCCTGGCAAGCCATTCGCGACGAGGCGCTGGCAGTGTCGCGCAACCTTTCGCAGGTGCCCCGCTTTCACGAACTGATGGCGGCGCAGGCGCCGATTTCCGCGAATGACGGCAACGACTGGCGCGTCTTCGTGCTCCGCGCTTACGGTTCCGACATCCGAAAAAACCTGTCGCGCTGTCCGACCACCCGGGCTCTGGTATCCTCCTGTTCGAACGTTCTGTCTGCGTCCTTCTCATTCCTCGCGCCCGGCAAGCACATTCCGCCGCATCGCGGTCCTTTTCGCGGCGTTGTGCGCTGTCATCTGGGACTGAGCATGCCGCGCGCGGGCGACGGACGCCCCGGCGCCATTCTTTGGATCGACGGCGTCGAACACCGGTTGGCGGACGGGAATTATCTCGTCTGGGACGATACGTACACGCACGAAGTGCACAATCGCACCGAGGCGGTGCGGATCGCGCTGCTTCTCGACATCTGGCGCGCCGGCATGCCGGCCGACATGGTCGTGTTGTCGCGCCTTATCGTCGGGATGGTTCGCCTCGGCATGTTGGTGCGCGGCCGGCCGTTCGCCGGATAGAGCCGCTCGTTCGACTGCGCCGCACCGCCATCGGCAGCCGGTTCTGCGGTCCAGGCGCCCGGTCGCGGACGTGCCGTTCCGTCGGGTGTCAATCTCGACTTTGTTTTTGTCGTTTCCTGGCACAACCGGCCGAGCGCCTGCAGCTTGCGGCGTTGCGTGCAAGATGAGGGCCAACCCGTTCATGTGCGAATTTGCTTTCGCGGACGGCGAACAGTTCCTAACGTCACCGATGAGCCAGGGGGCGCCAGGGGATGAGCTTTGTCACGCGAAGGAAACCGATCGACGCCCCGGCCGAAGGGGCGCGGCGCCTCAAGCCTACGCTCAGCTGGCCGCATCTGACCGCGCTCGGGGTAGGCGCCATCGTCGGGACGGGGATTTACACGCTGACCGGCATTGGCGCCGGACTCGCCGGACCCGCGGTGATCGTCTCCTTCGGCCTTTGTGGCGTGATCTGCGGCTGCGCCGCGCTCTGTTATGCCGAAATGTCGACGCTGATGCCGGTCGCCGGCAGCGCGTACACCTACAGCTACGCGGTGCTCGGCGAGCTCGTCGCCTGGATCATCGGCTGGAGTCTCGTCCTCGAATACACGGTGGCAGCGGCGGCCGTCGCGGTCGGATGGTCGGCGCATTTCAGCGAGTTTCTGCAGGCGATCGGCATGCCCCTGCCGGCGGTGCTCGCGCATGGCACGTTGGCGGGAGGGTTGCTCGATCTTCCGGCCGTCGCGATCGGCGTTCTTGTCACCGCGCTTCTTGTCATTGGCACGCGCGAGAGTGCGACGGTCAACCTGATCCTTGTGGGCATCAAGCTCGCCGCGCTTCTCCTCTTCGTGGCGCTGGCCGCGCCGGCGTTCGATCCCGCGCGGTTCCATCCCTTTGCGCCTTACGGGTTCGGCGCGCATATCGATGCGGAGGGCACCAAGCGTGGCGTACTCGCCGCTGCGGCGCTGATTTTTTTCGCTTTCTACGGATTCGATGCCGTCTCGACGGCGGCGGAAGAAACAAAAAATCCCGCGCGCGACCTTTCGATCGGTATCGTGGGATCGATGGTCATCTGCACGATCATCTATATCGCCGTCGCGGCCTCGGCGCTCGGCGCAGCCTCATATCTCGACATTTCCCACACCGGCGCGCCGCTGGTGCATGTGCTGGAGCTCGCCCGCCATCCGGTGGCGGCGCAGGTCGTCGCCTCGGCCGCCATCGTGGCGTTGCCCACCGTCATTCTCGTTCTGATGTACGGCCAGAGCCGCATCTGGTTCGTCATGGCGCGCGACGGTCTTCTTCCCGAGCGGCTGGCTGTGTTGCACAGGACGCGCGGGACGCCCGTCGCCATGACCGTGTTCGCCGGCTTCTGGGTCGTTGTGCTCGCAGCGACCCTGCCGCTCGACCGCATTGCCCTGCTCGCCAACGCGGGCACTCTTGCCGCGTTCATCGCGGTGGCGCTGTCACTCGTGGTGCTGCGCCTGCGCGAGCCCGCGCGTCCGCGCGTATTCCGCGCGCCGCTCGGGATACCGCTCGCCTGCATCTGCATCGCGGGCTGTGTCTATCTGTTCGCGAACGGGCTGCCGCACTTTACCCAGCTGTGGTTCCTGTTCTGGAACGCCGGCGGTCTCGTTCTCTATCTGCTTTTCGGAGCGCGGCGCAGCCGGCTTGCAATGGAAGAGGCGTGAGTTTCGCCGAGCACGCGGCTCGCCCGCGCATTGGCGATGGTATCTTCGGCCCATGAGTTTTTCCGATTCGCGAATGCTGCTGCGCGGTGCGCAGATGGTCTTCTGGGCGGCGCTCATCTTCACCTTCGTTGCCGCCGTCATGCCCGCGCCTTCCGCTCCCAAGCTCTTTCCGTGGGACAAGGCCGAGCATTTCGCCGCCTTCTATGTGCTGACGGTGCTTTCGGTCGCAGCGTTCCCGCGCCAGAGGCTGCTCGCGCTCGCTGCTGCGCTGTCGGCATTCGGCGCAGCTATCGAGCTTGTCCAGGCGCTGCCGATCGTCAATCGCGACTGCGATCCTCTGGACTGGGTTGCCGATACCGTGGCGATCGCGGCGGCGCTTGTGCCGATGGCGCTCGTGCGCTGGAGGACGATTATCCGATGAAGCCGTGTTGTATGCGCCCACCGCCATGTAATTCAGGCATGACTATACGAGGATGCGATCTCGTGGTTTTGCGGTCGCAGGCGGCGTGGCGAATCACGCGCCGTAATGCGCGCGGTACCATTCCACGAATCGCGGAATTCCTACGCTGATCGGCGTTGACGGCTCGAATCCGAGATCGCGCCGGCTCGCCTCGATATCGGCATAGGTGGCGGCAACGTCGCCGGGTTGCATGGGCTCGAATTGCATCTGCGCCTTTCGGCCGAGTGCCGACTCCAGCACCGCGATGAACTCCGTAAGTTTTTCCGAACGGTGATTGCCGAGGTTGTAGATCGCGTGGGGCGGAGACCGCGAAGGGGGCCGCTGCAACGCCTTGAGGACGCCGTTCGTGACGTCGTCGACGTAAGTGAAATCCCGCCACATTTCGCCTTGGTTGAACACCCGGATGGGTTCGCCGGCGAGAATCGCGCGCGTGAAGAGGAAGAGCGCCATGTCGGGACGGCCCCACGGACCGTACACGGTGAAGAACCGCAGGGCGGTCGCCGGCAGGCCGTAGAGGTGGGAATAGGTGTAGCCGATCAGTTCGTCGGCGCGCTTGGTCGCGGCATAGAGCGAGTTGGGCCGTGTGACGGGATCGTCGATGGCAAACGGGAGCTTGGTGTTGCCGCCATAGACCGAAGACGAACTCGCATACACGAAATGCCGCAACTCCCGACAGGTGCGTGCGAATTCGAGCATCGTCACCTGTCCCATGACGTTGGACTGCACGTACACATAGGGATTCTCGAGGGAATGGCGGACGCCCGCCTGCGCGGCCAGATGCACGATTCCGGCGACGTCGGGAAAATCCCGCCCAAGAGCAGCCATTGCGTCGCGGTCGGAAATGTCGAGCTGGCGGAAGGAGAAATTTCCGTTCGCCGAAAGCCGCGCCAGCCGCGCCTCTTTGAGCGACACTTCGTAATAGGCGTTGAGATTGTCGATTCCGAGCACGTCGGCGCCCTGCGCAAGCAGCGCTTCGGCCACATGGAAGCCGATGAAGCCGGCCGCGCCCGTCACCAGAATCATCGTCACCTCGCGAATCGCCGACCCTTATGACACAGCGCCGGATCGGCCGGAATTGGACGCGGCCTTATCCGGCGCTTGCAAGACAGTCCGGAGTAAGTGAAACAACGCCAATCCTCGAAGGGACTGACCCATGCGCATCGCCATGATCGGCGCCGGTTATGTCGGGCTCGTTTCCGCGGCCTGCCTTTCGGAATTCGGCCACCACGTGACCTGCGTCGATCACGACAAGGGCAAGGTTGCCGACCTCGACGCCGGGCGCATCCCGATTTTCGAACCGGGGCTCGAGGAAATCGTCGCGGCGAACGTCAAGGCGCGGCGGCTCTCCTTTACCTCGGCTCTGCCGAAGGCGGTGGAATCCGCGCAGGCCGTGTTCATCGCGGTCGGCACGCCCAGCCGGCACGGCGACGGCCATGCCGATCTGAGTTTCGTCTTTGCGGCCGCAGAGGAAATCGCCCATGCGCTGAAGGCGCCCGCGGTCATCGTCACCAAATCGACCGTGCCGGTGGGCACGAGCCGGAAAGTGGAAGAGATCGTCCGGCGCCATCATCCGCGCGCGCGTTTCGATGTTGCCTCCAATCCCGAATTCCTGCGCGAAGGCTCGGCCATCGAGGACTTCCTGCGGCCTGACCGCGTGGTTGTCGGCTGCGATTCGGAGAACGCGAGGCTGGTGCTTCGGGAGGTCTACCGCCCGCTCTATCTCAACGAGACGCCCATCCTGTTCACCTCGCGCGAGACGGCGGAGCTGACCAAATATGCCGCGAACGCATTTCTCGCGACCAAGATCACATTCATCAACGAGATGGCGGATCTTTGCGAAAAACTTGGCGGCGATGTCCAGGATGTCGCGCGAGGCGTCGGCCTCGATGGCCGTATCGGTTCCAAATTCCTGCATGCAGGGCCGGGCTATGGGGGCTCGTGCTTTCCCAAGGACACGCTCGCGCTGCTGCGCACGTCCCAGGAGGCCGGTGCGCCGGCGCGTATCGTGGAGACCGTTGTGGCGGTCAATGAAGCGCGCAAGAAAGAGATGGCGCGAAAGGTCGTGGGCGCTTTCGGCAGCGTCTCGGGAAAGACCATTGCGGTGCTCGGTCTGACGTTCAAGCCGAATACCGACGATATGCGCGAAGCGCCGAGCCTGGTGATCGTTCCGATTCTGCAGGCGGAAGGCGCGCGCATCCGCGCCTACGATCCGGAAGGTGCGAAGGAGGCGGCGAAGCTTCTCGATGTCGAGCTTTGCGCCGACGCCTACGAAGCTCTCGCGGATGCGGATGGCGTCGTCATCCTGACGGAGTGGAACGAGTTTCGCGCGCTCGATCTCGCGCGCGTCAAGGACCTGCTCCGGCGTCCGTTGATGATCGACCTTCGGAACATCTATCTGCCCCGGCAGATGCGCGAAGCCGGTTTCGATTACGTCAGTGTCGGGCGGCCACAGGATCCAGGAACAAAAGCCTGACCGAGCCCGGTATCACCGTGTAGCGGTGACGGGGATCGGAGGGCGACGCGTTCGGGTTTGCCTTGAAGTCTGCCGTGACGAGATAAATCCGTCCGCTCGCGGGATCGAGCGCCATCGTTCGCGCACCGAACTCGGTGGTTACGGGCGGAAGCGGCACGAAACTGTCCGGCGAATTCTCGGAAATCACCGACAGCGTCCCTTCGTGGTTCGAGCTGAAAATCAGTTTTCGCGTCGGATCGAAGCCTGCCGCGTCGCTCCCGACCCCGATCGGAAGAGTCGCGACCACCGCTCCGGTGTCGGTATTCATCACGACAAGGACCTTGTTTGCGCAGCTCGAGAACAGCCGGTGCGACGCGCGGTCGATGGCCAGCCCGTGCGGCCGTTCGCATCCCGGCATCGGCCAGTGTGCGTCCGCCTTGTTGCTCGCCGAATCGATGCGGACGATTTCGCCCTTTTCGGCACCATTGACATAGAGCTTGCCGTTGTCGCCGGAGACGCCGAATTCGAGCCCGCCGCCGCCGTCGATCGTGGCGACAACGCTGTCCGTCTTCGGGTCGATTGCGGTGAGTTTTCCCGAGTCGCCGTCGATGACGAATATGTGACCGCTGATCGCGTCGTAGATCATGCCGTCCGCGTCGGGCAGGGCCTTGATGCGGTGAACGATCCTCAACGTCGAGAGATCGAACGAGGCGGCGATTCCCGCCTTGCCGTCGTCGGTGTAGCCGCGGCCCGTTCCCGGCGCGATCGCAATGCCGTGGGTGCCGCCGGGCAGACCTTCGACCGCGCCGAGAATGGCTCCGCTCTTCCCGTCCACCACCGTCACCCGGTCGCCATGCGACACGTAAAGCCGCCCGCTCGGCGCATCGTAAGTCATGTAATCCCACCGGTCTGGCGCCCCGAGCGGGACCGTCTTGGTGATCGTGTAGGACACCTGGGATGCGGCTGCGGCCGGCGCCATCGCGAACAGGGAGATCAGGCCGAAAATGCAGACGAACGGGATTCGCGAGGGCGCCATTGTGTTTCTTTCCTGTAGAAGGTTCGGTGCACGGAGACTGTTCGCAGGATGCGGCAGTCGGCAGCGGATTTATTTGCGGCGCAATTTCGACGAACAGGAAAGCGAACACAATGTGCAAACCTGCCGCGCCTCTTACTGCGCTTCGAGTTCGCGCTCGACCTGTTCGAGGACGGATTCGGTCGCGAAGCCGTCGGGGACGAATCCGCGCGACTTTTGCCAGGCGCGCAGCGCGGCGCGGCCCTGGCGGCCGAGTATGCCGTCGGGCGGACCCGGATCGAAGCCGAGCCGCAGAAGGTCGTTCTGAAGCGCCAGCTGCTCGGGCCGGGACAGCGGCACCGCGTCCGGCGGCCACGCCGCCACGATGGGCGGATAGCCCTTGATGCGGTCGGCGAGAAGGCACACGGCGAGCGCGTAGGAAGCCGCGTTGTTGTATTTCAAAACGGTATGGAAATTGTCGAACACCATGAAGGCCGGCCCTTGTGCGCCGGCCGGCAGATAGATCGCGGCTCGAGCCTGGCTCGCCGGAAGCGCAAACCCGCCAGCCGCACGCACGCCGAGCGCCCGCCAGGCCATGATCGTGGACGGCCGGTCGGGATCGGCGAGTTCGTAGGGAAAACCCCTCGGCAGGATGACTTCGTAGCCCCACGGCGCTTCGCGCTCCCAGCCGGATTGGAAAAGCAGATTGGCGGCGGAGGCGAGTGCGTCGGCCGGCGAGTTCCACAGATCGCGCCGGCCGTCTCCGTCGCCATCCACCGCGTAGCGCCGGAACGCCGAGGGCACGAACTGCGTCTGCCCGAACGCGCCGGCCCAGGACGACGTCATCGCGCTGGGGGCGAAATGCTCCTGTTGCTCGATCTTCAATGCGTCGAGCAGCTCGCGCCGGCCGAAGTCGGCGCGCGGACCGCTATAGGCGAGGGTGGCGAGCGCCTCGAACATGTTGAAGCCGCCCATTTCGCGACCAAAATCGCTTTCGATTCCCCAGATCGCGACCAGAATCTCTTTCTGCACCCCGAACCGCTGTTCGATCGCAGCGAGCATCGGCGCGTCGGCAGCGAGCATCTCCTGACCGGTGGCGATCCGCGCCGGTGTCACGGTGCCGGCGAGATATTCCCAGACCGGCTTGACGAATTCGGGTTGTGCGAGATCAAGCGCCTCCACGCGCGGATCGCGCGATATTCCGGCAACCGAAGCATCGTAAACTTCGGGCGAGATCCCTGCGGCCAGCGCGGTTGCGCGAAAGCCCGTGACGAACGCCTGGAATTCCTGATCGGCCGTAACCGCGGGAACTGCCGGGACCGCCGCTGGAGCCGCCGGGGCGGCGGGAACCGACGGAGCGGGCATCTGGGCGCAGCAGGGCAGGGAGAAGAGAAAAACGAGGAATGCCGCGCCAACAAAGGCGCGATTTCGAGTACTTCGCATGACGACCGTTCCCCACAATCAGCTGCCTCTTAGCACGGGTCTCGCGGTTGACAGAGGCAGGCGCCGACACTAGCTTCCGCGCCTCTTTTGGCGGGCCCCCGCATCCCGCTCCGGTTCGAAGGCGTGTCATGAAAATCCGCAATTCGCTGCGTTCGCTGAAGAAGCGCGACAAGGACTGTCGCGTCATCCGTCGGCGTGGGCGGACCTACGTCATCAACAAGAAGAATCCCCGCTTCAAGGCGCGCCAGGGCTGACGCGTTCGGCGCCTGCGACCCGCTATCGGGCGGGCACGTTTTTCGACTAACCTTTGCTTGTGGGAACCGGGGGCGGCCATTGCACGTAATCGGGCTTGCCTCGGTTCCGGAGCAGACTGTTCATGCGCTCGATCATTTTCGCTGCTTCGCTCGCCGCGCTGTCGATTACTGGCGCAGCGCCGCGGCAGCCCGCCCCGCCGGCCCCAAGGCCCGTCCCGCAGCTCGATCAGTTGTTTCACCAGCTCGCGCTGGCCGGCACCGACGAGCAGGCCCAGCCGATCGAGGATCACATCCTCACGCTCTTTCTCGAATCCGGAAGTGCCAGCGTCGATCTTTTGATGACCAGAGCAGCCGCGGCATTGGCTGCCGGCGACATGGACAGCGCCCGGCAGCTGCTGGATGTCGTCACCAAAGTTGCGCCCGATTACGCGGAGGGGTGGCATCAGCGCGGCAAACTGCAGGCTGTGGCGGGTGATGACGAAGGGGCGATCGTCAGCCTGCAGAAGGCGATCACGCTCAATCCGCGCCAGTTCGCCGCCATGTCGGAACTCGGCGCAATTCTCATCCAGTACGGCGACAAGCGCGACGCGCTGAAACTCCTGCGCAAGGCGCAGGCGCTCGACCACCATCTGAGCGACGTCGATCGCGAAGTCCGGCTCTTGTCGCACGAAGTGGAAGGCGACAGCATCTGACGCTGCCGCAGCTCGGCCCTACCGTCCGCCGATAAAAGCCACCCGCAGCAGGTTTGTCGCGCCGGGCGTGCCGAGAGGCACGCCTGCCGTCACCACGATACGCTCGCCATGTTTCGCAAAGCCTTCCAGCTCGGCGATGTGCGCTGCACGTTCCACGACATCGTCGAGATCGTGCGCATCGTCGGTGAGAACGCAATGCAGACCCCACGCGAGCGAGAGGCGTCGTGCGGTCTCGACGCTCGGCGTGAGCGCGATGATCGGCGCTTCGGGACGCTCGCGCGCCGCGCGCAACCCGGTCGAGCCCGATTTCGTCCAGCTGACGATGGCGCGGGCATGCATGGTGTGCGTCACCTGATGAACCGCTGCCATGATGGCGTCGGGCGTTGTTTCTTCGGGCGCGCCGCGCTGCGCATCCATCAGCGACTGGAAGAACGATCCCGATTCCGCCGCGTTCGCGATCCTGTCCATCATCGCAACCGCTTCGACGGGGTGCTTGCCGGCGGCGGTTTCTGCCGAGAGCATCACGGCGTCGGCGCCGTCGAACACGGCGGTCGCAACGTCCGAAACTTCCGCGCGCGTCGGGGCCGCCGCTTCGATCATGGATTCGAGCATCTGTGTCGCGACGACCACGGGCTTGCCGGCAAGGCGGGCCGCGCGCGTGATCTCCTTCTGCCGGACGGGAACGGATTCGAGCGGCAGTTCCACGCCGAGATCGCCGCGCGCCACCATCAGGGCGTCCGTCAGGTCGAGAATTTCCGGCAGCCATTCCAGCGCCTTCGGCTTTTCGATCTTGGCGAGCACGGCGGCCTTGCCGGTGACGAGCTTGCGCAGCTCCGCCACGTCGTCGGGCCGTTGCACGAACGACAGCGCGACCCAGTCCACGCCGACATTCAGCGCCGCATCGAGATCGCTGCGGTCCTTGGCCGTCATCGCCGGAATGGGCAGGATCGTGTCGGGCAGATTGACGCCCTTGCGGTCCTTGATCGTGCCCCCCGTCACCACTACGGCTTCGGCGGCGCTTGCGCTGACGCTCTCGATCTTCAGCCGCACTTTACCGTCGTCGATCAGCAGCCCGTCGCCCTGGCGGAGTGCTGCGAAAACTTCGGGGTGCGGCAACGGGATCGAGTGCTCGTCGCGGGATGCGCCGTCGAGCGCCAGCCCAACCCGCGCTCCGGTCCGAAGCTCGCGCGCGCCGCCAAGTTCGCCCAGCCGGATCTTGGGGCCCTGCAGGTCGGCAAGAATGCCGATCGGGCGGCCGTCTTCGCGCTCGAGCGCGCGCACGCGCCCGTGCAGCTCGGCAAGAAGCTGGTGTGGCGTGTGGCTCATGTTGATGCGGAAGACGTCCGCGCCCGCCTCGAAAAGCGCCTTGATGGTTTCCGGCGAGGCGGAGGACGGGCCGAGCGTCGCGACGATTTTGGTTTTTCGTGCGCGGCGCATGATGTTTCAGACCGTCTGAGCGGGTCCGCACAGCGCGGCCCCCACGGCGTTCGCTCGAATCAATCGGGCAGCAATTGCAAGATTCATCGAAGCGTTCAGCGTTTCATCGATGCGGGGAACCTGTCAACGTATCGGGACTCTGAGAAGGAGGATCGTCATGGATGTCAAGGTGCAGACGGAACTCGAATCGGCGGTATTCCGCCGGCTGGCAGAACACCTGCGCAAGCGGACCGACGTGCAGAACATCGACATGATGATTGTGGCAGGATTCTGCCGCAACTGCCTCGGCGACTGGTACCGCGAAGCCGCCGCGCAAAAAGGCATTGCGCTCGGGACGGACGAGGCGCGCGAGCACGTGTACGGCATGGCGCCCTCGGACTGGAAGCGGCGCTACCAGAAAGAGGCGACGCCAGAGCAGCGGGCCGCGTTCGAAAAGGCGCAAAAGACTCACAGCCACCGATAGGCGCGCCTGTTGCGTCCGGAAAAATCCGCGGAGTAGGGTCCGCGCCCCGGAAGTTCTGGAACCCCTCGGGCGGCACATGGCCAAGGCATTCGCGAAGGATCACCTGAAAACGCTGGTCGAGCGCATCGAGCGGCTCGAAGAGGAAAAAACCGCGCTCTCGGCCGATATCCGCGAGGTCTATTCCGAAGCCAAAGGACAGGGCTTCGACACCAAGATCATCCGGCAGGTCGTGCGCTTGCGGAAGCTCGACCGCGCGGACCGGCAGGAACAGGAAGCGATCCTCGATCTTTATCTCGCCGCGCTCGGCATGCGCAGCTGAACCGGGCCTGTTACACCGGAGGTCCCATTGCAAAATCCTGGTCGATCCGCGCGACGCGATCCGTCGCGAAAAGCGCCTCGGGAAATGGAAGCGAACAGAAGATCAATCAGATTCAGCAGATGAACGTCGATTGGAACGATCTTTACGGAACTGCCTTGTGGAGCGGTTTCACCTGGGTCGCCCGGGTATGCTCTTGCGGGCTGTAACACCGGAAAGCGGTGTTACAGCGCCGCCCGGCGCGGCGCTTCGTCGGGCATCTCGAACTGTTCGGCTCCGCCGAGGCCCAGCTCTTTCAGTTTTCGGTACAACGTCGAACGGCCGATCCCGAGCCGGCGCGCGATTTCCGACATGTGTCCGTCGTAGTGGTCGATCGCCATGCGGATGACTTCGCTCTCGATCTCCTCGAGCCTTCGCATGTGGCCCGCCTCGTCGGTGGCGACGACCGCAAACGGCGAAGGTTGGTGAGGAGCGGCTTCGAAGATTTTTGGCTCCAGGTGAATCGGGGCCGGCGTGGATTGGATCGGACGCGGACGGATATCCAGCCCTGCCGCGGCCGCTATCTGCGGAAAATCGCAGACATCGAGGCACGCGCCGTCGCACAGAACCACCGCTCGGAAGATGGTGTTCTCGAGCTGGCGCACGTTGCCCGGCCAGTCGAAGCCCTCGATCAGCGCCTGCGCCTCCACCGTAAGCCCCGCAATGGGTTTGCCCTCTTCCGCCGCAAAGCGCGCAATGAAGTGCCGCGAAAGTTCGCCGATATCCTCGCGCCGCTCGCGCAGCGGGGGAACGCGAATGGGAAAGACGTTCAGACGATAATACAAATCTTCGCGGAAATACCCATCGCGCATGCGCTCCGCGAGGTCGCGGTTGGTTGCGGAAATGATGCGCACATCCACCTTCACGGGCCGCTTGGAGCCGACTGGATCGATATCGCCCTGCTGAAGCGCCCGCAGGAGTTTCACCTGCATGTCGAGGCGCAACTCGCCGATTTCGTCGAGGAACAATGTGCCGCCGTCGGCTTCCTGGAATTTTCCGAGGTGTTTTTCCGTGGCGCCCGTGAAAGATCCCTTCTCGTGACCAAACAGGATGGATTCGACGAGGCTTTCGGGAATGGCGCCGCAGTTCACGGTGACGAAGGGCCGTCCCGCGCGGTCCGACGAACCCTGAATGGCGCGCGCAATCAGTTCCTTGCCGACGCCGGATTCGCCTTCGATCAGGATGGGAATGTTGGATTGCGCCGCGCGCTGGCCGAGCCGGACGACCTGATGCATTCCCGCACTCACGCCGACCAGGTCGTTGAAATCGAGGCGGTTGTCCGCGCGCTTGCGCAGGCGCGTGACTTCGCCCGCCAGCGTGCCGATCTTGAGCGCGTTGCGGATCGAGACGGTGATCCGCTCCGGACTCGCGGGCTTCACCAGAAAGTCGCAGGCGCCTGCGCGCATGGCTTCCACGGCGCAATCGATTCCGCCGCGCGCGGTCAGTACGATCACCGGGACGGCACAGCCGTTCGCCTTGAGTTTTTCCAGTACCTTCAGCCCGTCCATGTCCGGCATGACCAGATCGAGGAGGACGAGCGTGAACTGGTCGCCGCGAGGACCGTTCAGAAGATCGAGCGCAGGCTGGCCACCAGGTGCGGTCACGGCCGTCATGCCTGCCCGTGTGATGGCCGCTTCAAGGAGCCTGCGCTGCACCGGGTCGTCGTCCACGATAAGGATTGTCTGGGTCATCGGTGCCTCCGGTGGGGGCGCAGTTTCGCGCCGGAAAGGGTAAGGACGGCCTTGGTCCCGCTTTGCGACAGACGCCGGCCAAGACACCGTCAAGCTGTGCCAAAACCGGTCGCGAATGGCCAAGGGAAAGCGGAAATCTGGTGAAGAATGACTAAACGCCCGAAAGCGCAGGAAAGCATAAGGCGCGGCGAGGACGGAGTTGTGCGCAGGCTGTCGCGCTTCGCGCGGGTCTCGGGCGGCCTTGCGGGCGTGGCGGCGCGCGGCGCAGGCCGGGCCCTCGGCGGCGTGCGCGTGCTTAGCGAAGCGAATGCCGCCGATCTCACCGCGGTCCTCGGAAACCTCCGCGGACCGGTGATGAAGATCGCGCAGTTCGTGGCGACGGTTCCGGGCGCGCTGCCGCAGGAGGTGGCGGCGCCGCTTCTCTCGCTACAAACGAACGCGCCGCCCATGGGCGCGGCATTCGTGCGGCGGCGCATGGCCGCCGAACTCGGCGCCGACTGGGAAAAGAAATTTCGCAAATTCGATCGCACAGCCGCGGCCGCCGCTTCGCTCGGCCAGGTTCACCGTGCCATGGCCAAGGATGGGCGCGCGCTCGCCTGCAAACTCCAATATCCGGACATGGCCGCTGCCGTGCAGTCCGATGTTCGCCAGCTGAAATTCGCGCTGCGGCTGCAGCGCCGGCTCGATCCGACGATCGACACGCGCGAATTCGCGCACGAAATCGCGGAGCGTCTCGCCGAAGAACTCGACTACTGCCGCGAGGCCGCTCACATGCGCCTCTATGCCGACATGCTCGCGAACTGTTCCGACATCGCCGTTCCCGAGCCGGTGGGCGTGCTTTCCACGAAACGTCTGCTCACCATGACGTGGCTGGAAGGGCGGCCTATCATGGAGTTCGAATCCGCGGCGATTTCGGCGCGCAACCGAATCGCCGCCGCTCTGTTCCGCGCCTGGTGGCGGCCTTTTGCGCGCTACGGCGTCATTCACGGCGATCCGCATCTCGGCAATTACACAGTGCGCGGTGACGGCGGCATCAATCTCCTCGATTACGGCTGCGTGCGGACGTTTCCGCCCGGTTTCGTTGTGGGCGTGATCTGTCTTTATCGTGCGCTCAAGACGCGCGACGACGGTCTGGCGGAGCGTTCCTACCGCGCCTGGGGCTTCGAGCGCGTTACACCCGAGCTCGTTCGCGTCATGAATATGTGGGCGCGTTTCATTTTTACGCCGCTGCTCGACAACCGGGTGCGGCTCGTCGACGACGGGGTGCCGGCGGCGGAATACGGTCTGAAGCAGGCCAACGAGGTGCATGCGAAGCTGAAAGAACTGGGCGGCATCCGGCCGCCGCGCGAATTTGTTTTCATGGACCGCGCGGCCATCGGGCTCGGCGGCGCGCTGATCCGGCTGGGCGCGCGGCTCAATTTCCATCGCCTGTTCGAGGGGGAGATTGCCGATTTCGATGGCGAGGAGTTGGGCGCACGCCAGCACCGCGCGTTTTGCAAGGCCGGCGTTCCGCTTCCGGAGCCCCGATGAGCGGAATCGATTACTGTGACTTTTTCGTCGCGGAGGCTCGCCGAAACGGCGCGCCGCTGTACGAGTGCCTTGCATCAGGCGTTGCGCGGAACGGCGATCTGCGCCGGTTCGCGAATACCGTGCAGCCCGGCCAACCTCCGGCCAACGTGCTGTTCGCGTCGGTTCATTATCTGCTGTTGCGGGGCGCCCAACATCCCCTTCGCGTCTTTTATCCGACCCTCACGGATACACCGGACGATCCCGCCCGCTCCTTTCCGGCCTTTTGCGATTTCGCCGAAAAGCATCGCGAGGAAATCGGGCATCTGCTGCGCACGCGCGTGACCAATACCAACGAGGTCGGCCGTTCGGCCATGCTGCATGCGGGGTTTCGCGAACTGGCGCGGGAGGCCCGCGCGCCGCTGCATCTGATCGAACTCGGTCCGAGCGCCGGTCTCAACCTTCTGTGGGACCGCTACGCGGTTAGCTACCTCCGGAATGGCGAAACCATTCGGGTTGGCCCGGGCGACGCGCGCCTCGTGCTCGAAACCGGGCTGCGAGGGGAGGGCGTGCCGCCGACGGGCGAATCACCGCCCGTCGCGACCCGGCTCGGTCTGGAACGCAACCCCGTCGATCTCACCCAACGCGACGAACGCGATTGGCTCAAGGCGCTCGTCTGGCCCGATCACCGCGCGCGCTTCCAGAATCTCGAACGCGCGCTGGCGGTCGTCGGCGAAGAGAGGCTACCGATCCGGGCTGGCGACGCGCTCGGACTTCTGCCGGAGGCCTTGAGCGAAATCCCCGCGCTGGAAACCGCTTGCGTCTATCATACCTTCGTCACCTATCAGTTTTCGGAAGACGCGCGGACGGCGCTCGACGACTTGCTGATCGCGGCGAGTTTGCGGCGTCCGCTATGGCGGCTCGGCTGGGAAGGCACGCTGTCGGGCGAGGCGCCGCTGCTTCTCTATCGTTATCGCGACGGCCTCCGCGACAAGCGCCTTCTCGCGCTTTGCCAGCCCCACGGCGCCTGGATGGAATGGCGCGCGTGAAAATTACATTCTATATTGTGCGGAAAACCCGTGATCGCGTAGTATGAGCTGCTGCCAGTCCGTTACGAAGGGGTGTTCATGCGTACCGAATTCCGGCTGCCGAATGCATTCCGCCTTGCGGGCTATGTAGGCCTTGCCGGCCTCGCGGGTATCTTCGCTTTTGCTCCGCTGCCTCTCTTCGCCCAGACCTACAGGGTGCTTCACGATTTCTGTTCAAAAGCGAACTGTGCCGATGGGCTAGGCCCCACCGGCCTGATGATGGACAATTCCGGGCACTATTACGGAGCCGCGGGACGTGGTGGCGCGTACGGTCAGGGCGCCGTATTCGAACTGATCCCGGAGGCGGACAGATGGAAAGTCAAAATACTGCATAGCTTTTGCGCCCAGCAAAACTGCACCGATGGCGCGAATCCAGATTACAAACTGATGGTGGATACCGCTGGCAATCTCTACGGAACGACGCAATTGGTGTCTGATACTGAGGGGGGGATCGTATTCAAGCTCGCGCCCAATGCGAGGCGAACCAGGTGGAAATTTCAGATTCTCTACACGTTCTGCGCGCTGGCCAATTGCGGTGACGGCTCGGACCCCGTCGCCGGCATCACCTATGCAGGACAGGCGAACGGCAAGCTTTACGACGGAGTCTCGCCGCTCTTCGGCACGACGCTCCAAGGCGGTGCAACGCGCTGTCTTCGAGCTGCAACCCAAGGGACGGAAATGGAAGGAAAGTACGCTCTATAGCTTCTGTTCAGGCGGCTATCCGTGCACGGACGGTGACGAACCTGGCCAATTGCTCGTTCAGGGCACGCAAACCCTGCTCGGCGTCGTTTCCAAAGGCGACTCAAACGGAGCGGGGGCTGTTTTCGAACTGGCGCGTAATGGCGGCGTCTGGAATGAGACCACATTTTATGCCTTCTGTCACTATGGTTATCCATGCGCCGATGGCGACTCGCCAAACAACCAGCTGCTGGTGGATCCGGCAGGAAATCTGTATGGGATCACATCCAACGGCGGCAGCGAGTTTAACGCGGGCGTTGTTTACAAGATCACGCCAACAGGCAACGAAACCGTTCTGTATACCTTCTGCGCGAATGGAGACGCGTGTGCCGACGGCGCTATACCTTTTGGATTGTCGATGGACTCGTCGGGGAATCTCTTCGGAACAACTGCGAGTGGCGGCAATCAGTGGCAGGGCGGCGTCGCGTTCGAGCTAGAGCGGTTTCCGGCCGGGTTGAATCGGGATTCCCATTGGATGCCGGAAGGCAGAGTCTTGGCAAGTGATTCGGCTTGCGGAGGGCGCCATGGGCAAAGCGTATTCATCGGATTTGCGCGGACG
>JBOHKH010000013.1:0-82390 GCA_050728995.1 Rhizomicrobium sp.
CGCTGTTTCTCGGCTGTCTCTACGGTGCCGTATTCGCCAAGTGCATAGCGTGGCTCGAACCACATTTTGCAGTGCAGTACCTCGCGTTCCTGCTGGTGGGAATGGGCGCGGTGGCGGCGGCCATCATCGGCGCTCCGCTCACCATGGTCCTGCTCGTATTGGAATCGACGGGCGACTTCCCGATAACTGCCGGTGTGCTGGTCAGCGTTATTGCCTCGGCCACCATCGTGCGGCTGACCTTCGGCTATTCTTTCTCCACCTGGCGCTTTCATGTGCGCGGGATCGGCTTGCGGGGAGCTCACGACATCGGTTGGATCACCGACCTGACCGTCGCGAAGATGATGCGCTCCGACCCCAAACTTGTGCCCACTTCGATGCCGCTAAGGGCTCTGCGAGAAAAATTCCCGCCAGGAACCGCCAAACGTGTCTTCGCAGTCGCTCCCGACGGTCATTATGCTGGCTGGATCGATATCGCGCTTGTCCACGATCCGCAGCTCGACGACGCAGTCGAAGCCGGACAGGTGGCCGACCTGGTTCAGCAAAAGGGCGAATATCTGTTGCCCGGCGAAAACGTCCGCACCGCGCTCGCCCGCTTCGATCAGACGCAGTCGGAAACGCTGCCGGTGCTGTCGGCGCGAGCGGATCCCCGCGTCGTAGGCTACATAACGGAGGCTTACGCGTTGAAACGCTACGCGCAGGAACTCGAACGCCGACGCAGCGCCGAGCTCGGCGAGCAGGATCTTTTTGCGCTAGGTCACACCCCCAATGCCTGACGCGAGTCGACCAAAATAGTTGGGCCCCGGATTGTTCCAGCCACAGTTTCGCGTCTATACTCACGTGTCTCCAATGGGAGAGATCAACGTGACCATCACACAATCGCGAACTGCTCTGTGCGTTTTGTCGCTTTGCGCGCTCGCGTTCTCGGGGCCGATGCTATGGTCCGCCGACGCAAGCCCCGAGGAAAGTCCGCCGCACGTCGATTTGTCTCGGCCGCATCCCCAACCGCCCTATCCCGATTCGGCGCTGGCGGGCCGCGAACAGGGGACGGTCCTCGTGGACTTGTACGTTTGGCCCGACGGAAGGGTTGCCAAATACAGGGTCGCACAATCGAGCGGATTCGGCGATCTGGACGATGCCGCGGTCGAAGGTCTGCTGAACTGGCACTTCATTCCGGCCGTCCGGGACGGCGACTCGGTCTCGGACTGGACCGCCGTCAAGATCGTGTTCCAATTGCCGCAGCCGCCCCTCGCACCGCCCCACCAACCGCCAAAGTAGGCGCCGCCGCCGCCGTGCTGGTATCAGGGAGTTTTTATGCGTCCGGAGATTGAGCGCAGCATCGCCGAAACCAGGCAGGCCACCGACCTGCTGAGGAGGCATCTTTGACTGGGATAGGGCGCTCGCACGGCTCGACGAACTGAACCACAAGGCTGAAGACTCTTCCCTCTGGGACAACCCCCAGCAGGCGCAAGTGTTGATGCGCGAGCGGCAGAAACTCGAATCGTCTGTGGGCGCCGTGCAGTCGCTGAACCGTGAACTTGCCGATGCGGCGGGCCTGATCGAACTGGCGGAGGCCGATAACGATCCAGTCATGGTCCTCGAAGCCGAGCATATGATCGAAGCGTTGCGCGCGCGCGCCGAGACGCTTCGGCTGGCTTCGATGTTGTCGGGCGAAGCGGATGCCAACGACACCTATCTCACGGTTCACGCCGGGGCCGGCGGTACAGAGAGCCAGGACTGGGCCGAGATGCTCGAGCGCATGTATATCCGCTGGGCGGAGCGCAAGGACTTTCGGGTGCAGCTGATCGAGGAAAGTGCAGGAGAGGGAGCCGGCATCAAGTCGGCAACTTTGCGGGTGGAAGGAGAGAATGCCTATGGCTGGCTGAAAACCGAAGCCGGCGTACACAGGCTCGTGCGTATTTCACCGTTCGATGCCAACGCGCGACGCCATACGAGTTTCGCAAGTGTCACGGTTTTTCCTGTCATCGATCAGACGATTCACATCGACATTCCGGAGAAGGATATCCGGGTGGATACGTATCGCGCGTCCGGCGCCGGGGGCCAGCACGTGAACAAGACCGAGAGCGCCGTGCGGTTCACCCACTTGCCGACCGGAATCGTGGTCAGCTGCCAGACGGAACGCTCGCAGCATCAGAACCGGGCGATGTGCTGGGACATGCTTCGGTCGAGGCTCTACGAGGTCGAGCTTGAAAAGAAGCAAGCCGAGAGGGCGGCCCATATTGGCCAGAAAACGGACATTGGCTGGGGCCACCAAATTCGCTCCTATGTGCTGCAGCCGTATCAGCTTGTGAAAGACCTGCGTACGGGATTCGAAAGTCGCTCTCCACAGGACGTGCTGGACGGCGCACTTGATCCGTTCATGGCAGCTGCTCTCGCGCAGGCGATCGGACCGCGACCGCGCGAAGCAGTGGCCGATCTCGAGTAGTTCGGCCTCTGGTTGCGGGCCGCCTGCAGGTCTAGTTGAGGAGACGCCGGCCCATTTCGAGGTATTTGTCCGGATCCTTTGGGGAATCGGCGAGCCACACCTCGTAATGAAGATGCGGGCCGGTGCTGCGACCGCTCGACCCGACCTTCCCGATAAGCGTTCCCGCCTGCACGTTGTCACCTGGCCGCACCGAGATTGCCGACAGGTGGCCGTAGCGGGTGCGGAATCCGTAGCCGTGGTCGATTTCGACCATGTTGCCATAGCCGCCGCGAGTGCCTGCCCAGACGACTACGCCCGACGCTGTGGCGTACACGCTGCTTCCCCACGGCCCCGCGAGGTCCACGCCCGCGTGAAAGGCCACCCGACCGCTGAAGGGGTCCACACGCGGACCGAAGCCGCTGCTGAACATGAACTGGCTGGCGTGTACCGGCATTGCGAGCGGCACGTGAGTGAGGGCGGATTTCAATGCGGCGAGTTGTGCTTCGCGTGCCGTAGCGTCGGTGTAGGCAGACACAAAGGCAGCATCCGAAATCCCGTCCATCCGGACATCACCGAGCGGAACCAGCGGGCCGCCGACTCTGGACTCCCGCTTCACGAAGGTGCCGCTAAGGCCGGCATTAGCCAAGGCGGCATTGACGTCCCGTATTTGCCGCAGGAGCCGCGCATCGAACGCCATCACAAGAGCGGTTTCGGAGCTGCTGAGCTTCGATGCGCGCAGTGTCTGCTGTGCAAGCAAGGAGAGTTCCCGCGAATTGACCGCGCGAACGCGCGGCAGTGGCGGGCGGCTCGGGATGAGTGCAGCAAATAGCTGCAATATTCCTTCTCCAAACATTCCGGCCTGCACCGGTCGCGCGGTACGGGGTTGTGGTGCAATCGGCTCCTGCAGCATTCCGAGTTCCGACGAGCCGCTCCCATGCGAAGCTACAGAGGACGAAACTGGGGGCGAATAGCCGGGCGACCCTGGTGATCTCCTCGCGTCCTCACCGAGGCTGTCGCTCGCGATGCCCGGTTCATTCGGAGACAACCGAGAAATCGCGCTCCTGAACCAGCCAGTGTCCTTGCTCCCGCCGCCCGGCACCCTCGCCAGAGCCGCGCCAGCCGGCCTTCCGTGTATCAAACCGGCAATGCTCCGCTGTTTGGCCGCGAGTTCGTCGACAGTGGATTTGAACCGGTCTTCTGCAGAAACGAGAGCGTCGTTCAATTCGTCGTAGGACAGCTGTAAATCCGCCACCCGGTTCTCGTAGGCGCCCAGCGTCTGATGAAAGTGATGGTCCCTGGCGGCGATGATGTGATCCTTGAAGATGACATTCACCGAGGCGAAGGCAACCCAGCCGACAAAAATCAGGCACAGCCCCGCGCATGTCGACTGGAAACTCGAGCTAAAGGTGAAAAATTGTATGCTCCTTTCGCTGCGGATGTAAATTTGTCGCTCGGGAAAAATCGCGCACAGCCTTGCCCACGCGCGTTCGATGAGCAGTTGCACCACGCCCTGCGGCTCCCTTCGATTTCACCCGACACCCGTCGCCTCGAATTGAGCCTATTGTCGCGCCAGGTTCAAGAGCGAATGGGCGATGTACGCAATGCAATCAATCACAATTTCCGCGTGCAGATCAGAGTTCCCGCGCCGCTTCGAGCACGGCATCGGCGTGGCCTGGAACTTTCACTTTTCGCCAAATCTGACGGATTTTGCCATTTTCATCGATGAGAAAGGTGGCGCGTTCCATTCCCATGTAGCGGCGTCCGTACATGCTTTTTTCGACCCACACGCCGAAGGCTTCCGCGAGGGTCGTTTCCGTATCCGAAGCCAGAATCAGCGCGAGCTTGTGCTTGTCACGAAATCGTTTGTGGGAGGCAACGCTGTCCCTGGAAACCCCAATCACCGGGATTCGCAACGCATCGAAGTCCTTTTTTCTTTCGGAGAAGGCAACAGCTTCCCTGGTACAGCCCGACGTGTCATCTTTGGGATAGAAGTAGAGGATATACGGTCTGCCTTTGAGACCGGCTGACGTGATTTCTCCGCCATCGTCGGTGGAAAGTCGGAAGGACGGCGCTCTGCTGCCGGGCGAAAGATCGCGTGCCAAATCGTGTTCCGGGCCTGGTGCCCGCCCCTGCCATCTGCCCCCGGATGGGCTAGGCGATAAGCTCCGGAGCGGCTTCTTGCAAGCGCTGTTCGCGGCCCCGGTGATCTCCCGGAAGTGAGTCGAAACGCATTGAAAACAAAACTGCCGCTTACGAGCACGATCGGACGGGTCGGAAAGGTCGCTTTACGACGCGCGGCCTGGACCGCAACGATAGTCGCGGCCGCGGCGATTTTTTTCTGTCTGGGGCTGCTGTTCCGCGTATTGATGGGCCCAGTGTCGCTCGGGCCGTTTGGCGAGGAACTCCACGTCGCCTTGAAGCGGGTGCTTCCGGATTTCGATGTCCGCTTCGACAATGCGGCCCTGGAATGGGATCGTTCCGAAGGGCGTATCGATCTCGTGATTCTGGGAACGCGTGTATTCGATCACGGAGGGCACATCATTGCACAAGCGCCGAAGGCGGAAATCGGGCTCGCTGTCGCCCCTTTCCTGCACGGGCAGATTGCGATCGATCGCATCTCGCTGATCGGTGTTCAGCTCACACTCGTTCACACCAAAGAAGGTGCACTGCGTCTCGGCTTCGCAGCGGGGAAGGGCGGTGAAGACGTGCTGCAACGCATACGGGACGCGATCTCGCACGGTAATGGCACAGGCCCTCCGCTCGACAGTTTCGCGGTCCGAGATGCGCGCCTGGCATTCTACGACGAGGCCACACAGGCGTTTGTAATTGCCCAGGAAGCGGATCTGCAGATTGCAGCACCGAAGCGAAATCCGAGGCACTACGTCGGCCTCGAGGCCAATCTTGCGGCGCAAGTCGAAATATCGGGCAAACCTGCGCGGGTTTTTGCCACTCTGAGTTTGCCCGGGAAGGGCGACGAGGTGAGCGGCGATCTCAGCGTAAGCGGACTGAATCTGGGCGCGCTGGCCCGGGATGGAAAGGCCTTCGCCTTTCTTGCGCCGCTGGCGCTCACCGCGGACCTCACGGGAAGCTGGGTGCTGCGGCACGGCACGGAGCTGAAATTTGCGGATTTCGGGATCGGCGCGACCGGCTCGATCAATGGCTTCGGGCGTCCGCTGCATGTCCGGTCCCTGCACGTTGTGGGTCGCTACGATGGCGAAACGGGCAGGCTTCTGATCGATGATGCGACGGTGTCCGGCAAACAGGGGCGCGCGCATCTGAGCGGAAGCGCCAATCTAAAGTTCACCGCAGGGGGTGAGCTCCGCCACAGCGATTTTGCGTTCGGGGTCGACAGGATCGCACTCGATCTGCCCGGCACGATGGCGCATGCGATGACACTTGGCCGCGCCAGGCTGGTGGGAAGTTACGACCCTCTGGCCGACGGTATTGTGCTTGAGCAGGCGAGTCTTTCGGGCGGCCCATTGTCGGCTGCGATGTCCGGACGCATCGGATTTGCGCCAAACCAGTCCCCCGAAATGGATTTCGACGGGAAGGTCGACGCGCTCGCCGTGCGAGACCTGTTGTCGTACTGGCCACTGCACGTTGCGCCTGGCGTGCGTGCATGGATCGCGCAGAACGTACCAGCCGGTCGCCTCGGTCCCGTTGTCATTCGTCTGAGAATACCGGCCGGAGCCTTTGAGGCACCGGCGCTTCCGGACGATTCCGTCTCGATAAGCTTTCCTTTGAGGGGAGCCACAATCGTGTATTTGCACGGGTTGACACCGCTCACCAGGGTTTCCGGTACGGCTCTGCTGACGGGAGATACATTCCGCGCAACGCTGTCATCTGCTCTTGCGGGACCGATTTTGGTGAGCGACGGTCATGTGACGATCGACAAACTTCACGTTCATGGCTCGCCGGCCGTTATTGGCGCGCATGTCGCGGGTCAGTTGCCGCAGATCCTTTCGTTGCTCGATATGCCGCCGCTTCGGTATCCGACGCGTTTTCATGTGAAAACCGCATCGGCCCGAGGTAATACAGCGCTCGACGCTTCATTCCGTGTGCCGACCATCAAGGGCGAGAGCGTCGACGCAATCGGAATTGCGGTACGAGGGACGGTGGACAATTTTGCGATATCGCTTGGCCCGCACACCCGGATCTCGAACGGCCGTCTCGCCTTGAGCGTCGACAATTCCGCGTTGCAAGCCAGCGGCAATGTCGCGATCGGAACAGCGGCGCTCAACGTGGACTGGGAGGAGGCTTTCAAGCCGCAGGGACCGGTTAGTACACATGTCAAGGCGAGCGGTCAGCTGGATGAAGCGGGTCTCGCAAGCTTTGGATTTCCGACGGGGAGTTTTCTGTCCGGCCCCGTAGGCGTTGCAGCCGATCTCGCGGGTTACCGCGGAACTATCCGAAACGCCTCTGTCGATCTGGACCTTGCGAGGGCGACGCTCTCCGTCGATCTGCTAGGATGGAAAAAACCGGTGGGAGTGCCGGAGACGGCCCATATTGTCGCGCAACTGGGCGCCAACGGAAATCCGGGTTCCGCCGAGGTGTCGCTCTCCGGACCGAGCCTCAGCGCGCAGGGAAGCGCCAGCTTCGCTACAGACGGCTCCCTCGATACGCTCGCCCTTTCAGACGTGCATGCCGGCGCCGCTGACGACTTCGCCGTGAGCGTGCACCGACGCCAGGCAAACGGAATCGACGTAACGCTGGCGGGGCGATCGTTCGACGCGACGGGACTTCTCAAGAGTCGGCCGAAAGTCGCTGCGAAACCGTCGTCGCAGGCGCCGGCAGAGCCCTTTCACCTGAATGTCAGGCTGGACTCGCTGGTGCTGCGCGAAGGTGCGATTCTCTCGCCCTTCGTGCTGGAGGCGAGCGGTGCGGGTGATCGGCCCTCCACGCTGTCGGCGACAGGGAGCATTGGGAAGGCGGCGCCCCTCAAAGTGGATATTATCCAGGAGCAGGGAGACCGGCGCCTCACCGCGAGCGCCGGGGACGCCGGTACGTTGGTGAGGGGGTTGCTTGGGTATTCGATGGTAAAGGGCGGTACGCTCGCACTTGACGCAAAGCTCCCGGGTGGCACGGCTCCCGCGCAGAAAGGCGGCGCGACACATATTTCGGGCGAAATCACGGTCCGCAACTGCACCATCCTCAATCAGCCATTTGTCGCCCGAGCGCTCTCGTCGGGATCACCGGGCGGTTTGGTTGATCTGCTGCGCGGTCAGGGCATCGCTCTCGACAGCGTGCACATTCCGTTCCGAATCGCGGACAACGTAATTACCATTCACGACGCGCGCGCGTCGGGTCCGGCCCTCGGAGTGACGGCGGACGGGTACATCGATCGGGCGACCAACCAGCTCGCCTTACAGGGTGCGGTAGCTCCTCTCTACGGCATCAACGGCCTGCTGGGCTCGATCCCGGTGCTGGGCGATGTCTTCGTTTCGAAAAAGGGAGAAGGTCTGTTCGGCATTACCTATACGATGCAGGGAAGTATCGACGACCCGAAACTCAGTACGAATCCGCTTTCGGTGCTTGCGCCGGGAATCCTGCGACGCATCTTCGAGGGGTCGGCACCGACCGCGCCTGCGACTCCGTCCTCGACAAACTCGCATGGAAAATAGTTTCGGCCAGAGATTCGTCCGTCAGACCGCCTTCACCAGCGCGTGCTTCTTCCGGCCAACCGAAATTTTCAGGACCCCATGCGGCGTAAGATCCACAGATCGCGCGACGGCTCGTACGTCCGTCACCGCTACGTCGTTCAGCCGCAATCCGCCGGACTGAATAAGGCGACGCGCCTCGCTTGCGGAGGATGTCAGGCCGGCCATATGCGCGAGGGTAGCAATGGGCATACCGTCCTGAAGCCGCTCGCGCGACAGTTCGACCGTCGGCAACCCCGTGCCGATCTCGCCTCTTTCGAATGTGCGCTGCGCGGTTTCCGCCGCTTCCTGTGCGGCTTCGCGCCCGTGACAGAGAGCGGTTGCCTCCGTTGCGAGCCTCTTCTTGGCTGCGTTGAGTTCGCTCCCCGGCAGACGCTCGAGACTGACGATTTCGCTCTCGGGAACATCCGTAAAGAGTCGCAGGAAGCGGCCGACATCCGCATCCTCCGTGTTCCGCCAGTACTGCCAATAGGCGTAGGGCGAATATATCTCGGAATTGAGCCACACCGCACCCTGGGCCGTCTTTCCCATCTTCGCGCCACCCGAAGTGGTGATGAGCGGCGAGGTCAATCCGTAGAGTTCGATCGCATCGATCCGGCGCGCGAGGTCGATCCCGCACACGATGTTCCCCCACTGGTCGGATCCGCCGCACTGCAGACGGCAGCCGTAGCGGCGATGAAGTTCGAGGAAGTCGTAAGCCTGCAGGATCATGTAGTTGAATTCGAGGAACGTCAGCGGCTGCTCGCGCTCGAGCCTCAGCCTCACGCTGTCCATGCCGAGCATGCGGTTGACCGAGAAGTGCCGCCCCACTTCGCGCAGAAACGGAATGTATTCCAGCCGGTCCAGCCATTCCGCATTGTCAGCAATCACGGCGCCGGACATGCTGTCGTCGAACGACAGAAAACGCTCGAAGGTTCTTCGGATCGAATCCTTGTTTGCGTCGATCTGCTGTTGGGTCAGAAGCTGGCGAGTCTCTTCTTTGCCCGAAGGATCACCTACCTTGGTCGTGCCGCCGCCCATCAGCACGATGGGCTTGTGCCCTGCCTGCTGAAGGCGACGCAACGTCATGATCTGGACGAGATTGCCGACGTGGAGGCTGGGCGCGGTGCAATCGAAGCCGATATAAGCCGTCATCGGGCCTCGCTCGAGCAGGTTGTCGAGCGCCGGCGGATCGGTACAATCGTAATACTGGCCGCGCGCGGCGAACGACGCGAGGAACCGCGATCGAAACCCGGCGCGGGCGCCGATCATTTCGCGCCTGCCCGGAGCGTGCATCGGCCTAGCGCCCCTGACGTGGCGAACTCATCATCTTCGAGACGTAGGCCTCGACAGATTCGAGCACATCCGCTTCATGCCGATCGAAGAAATGATTGGCGCCCTCGATTTTCGAATAGGTGATCTTGATCCCCCTCTGGGCCGACAGCCGGTCCACCAACTTCTGCACGTCGGTTTCCGGCACCACCTGGTCCTTCGTTCCGTGCACCATCAGGCCGGAGGCGGGACAAGGGGCGAGAAACGCGAAATCGTACATGCTGGCGGGTGGTGCGATCGACACGAAGCCGGTGATTTCGGGTCGTCTCATGAGAAGCTGCATGCCGATCCAGGCGCCGAAGGAGATGCCCGCGACCCAAACGAAGGACGGGTTGGGATAGAGCGTGTTCATCCAGTCAAGCACTGCGGCGGCATCGGAAAGCTCGCCGCCTCCGCTGTCGAAAGTGCCCTGGCTGCGCCCGACTCCACGAAAATTGAACCGCACCGCCGTGCACCCCATCCGCAAAAACATGTGATAAAGATCGTAGACCAGTGGGTTGTTCATCGTGCCGCCGAACTGCGGGTGCGGGTGCAGGACAAGAGCCATCGGTGCCCCGGGCGTTTTCTGCTTCTGGTAGCGGGTTTCGATGCGGCCGGCCGGACCGGGAAGGATAATATCGGGCATCTCGCGCTCAGTTCACCCGTTGGGGTATAATCCGGAAATTTCAGTCGGGCTTGCTGCGCCGCAACAAGCATGGAAAATGGCTGTATTGGGGCTGGAGTTGCACAAATTGTTGACCAATTCAGTAGGTAAAACTATATCCGTAGGAGGGCCCATTGCGCCATTTCGCAGGAAGGCGCCGTTTCTACACCAAAGCCGCCACCCGCTGGCAAGGATAAAGCGGGCCCGAACGGAGCATATGCCGTGAAACTGAGCACCAAAGGCCGCTATTCCGTCATGGCGATGGCCGATCTGGCCAGCCGGACGGCGGACGCAGGGCCCGTCTCTTTGGGAGAGATCGCCGAACGGCAGGACATTTCGTTATCGTATCTTGAGCAGCTGTTTGCGAAGCTGCGGCGGGGAGGGCTGGTCGTCAGTGTGCGCGGGCCCGGCGGCGGATACCGGCTGAGCCGGCCGGCCGCGGAGCTTCGCGTGGCCGATATCATCCTGGCGGTGGACGAACCGATCAGCGCCACTCGCTGCAGGCGTGGCAGCCCAAAGGGATGTACGGGAAGCGCCTCGCGCTGTCTCACGCACGATCTTTGGGAAGAGCTCGGCCGGCAGATTCACGTTTTCCTGTCCTCCGTCTCGCTTGCCGATGTGGTCGAGCGGCGGCTCCTGGGACGGGCGCGCATTTGCGAAGCCTCGCCACAACGCCGCGAGGAGGCCGCGTGAAGCCCATGTCCTATCTCGATCACAATGCCACGTCCCCGCTCCGGCCGCAGGCCCGCGCTGCCATCGAACGCGCGTTGGCGATGCAGGCGAATGCGTCGTCGGTGCACAAGGCCGGCCGCGCCGCCCGCGCTCTGATCGAAGAGGCGAGAGCCGACGTGGCCGCTGCCGCGGCTGCATCTGCGGAACAGATCGTCTTCACGAGCTGCGGCAGCGAGGCGAGCGCGCTGGCGCTCTGGGCCGCTGTCGAAGGCGCGCGCGAATCGGGCGCTCCCATCCGATATCTCTGCGTCTCCGCGATCGAACACGATTCGGTGCTGAAGACGGCCATGCAGATCGCCGGCCGCATCCCGGGCGTTTGCACAATTACGATTCCCGTCACGCGCGACGGTGCGGTGGACGTGGCGTGGTTGCGCGGATTTCTGAAGAAGGCAGACGCACGCGCCCTCGTCGCCGTCATGGCGGCGAATAACGAGACGGGCGTGGTTCAGCCAGTCTCCGAGGTGCTCGAGGCCGTTCAAGCGGCCGGTGCGGTGAGTGTGGTCGATGCCGTCCAGTCCTGCGGAAAGATCGCGACGGATATTGACGCCGATTATGTCACGTTTTCCGCGCACAAGCTCGGCGGTCCGCAGGGTGCAGGCGCGCTCGCGATCAAGGAATCCGCGCCATTCCGGGCACAGCTCGTGGGCGGCGGACAGGAAACCTACCGCCGCGCCGGTACCGAAAATGTCGCAGGAATTGCGGGGTTCGGCGCCGCCGCGAAAGCGTGTCGCAACGACGGTCTCTCGCGTCTGTCGGGATTACGGGACGCGTTCGAGGCGGGATTGCGCGGCCGCTTTGCGGATTGTGTGGTTTTCGGCGATCGGGCTGCGCGACTGCCGAACACGTCCAATTTCGCGCTGCCGGGCCTGCCGGCGGAAACGGCGCTCATCGCGCTCGATCTTGACGGCGTGATGGTGAGTTCCGGTGCGGCCTGCTCGTCGGGAAAAGTCATGTCCTCCCATGTCCTTGGAGCAATGGGTGTGGCGCCCGAGGTCGCCCGTTGCGCGCTGCGGGTCAGTCTCGGCTGGAACTCCGAAGAAGCCGATATCGATGCCGCGCTGATGTCACTCGAAAAGCTTGCCGCGCGCGTGGCTGCGCGGCGGGCCGCGTGAGGCGGCCCATGGCAGCTATCCAGGAAACACGCGAACGGGTCGCTTCTCTCGGCGAGAAGTACAAATACGGGTTCGTCACCGACATCGAGATGGAGCGCGCGCCGCGCGGTCTGAGCGAGGACGTCGTGCGGCTCATTTCGGCCAAGAAGGGCGAGCCGGAATGGATGCTCGAATGGCGGCTCGCGGCCTATCGGCGCTGGCGCGAAATGCGGGAGCCGACCTGGGCGCGGGTGCGCTATCCGAAGATCGACTACGAATCCGCCTATTACTATGCTGCGCCGAAAGTCGCGTCGGGCCTCAAAAACCTGGAGGATGTCGATCCCAAGCTCTTGGAAACATATGAGAAGCTCGGCATCCCGCTGAGCGAGCAGAAGCTGCTCGCGGGCGTGGCGGTCGATGCGGTGTTCGATTCCGTTTCCGTAGCCACGACCTTCAAGGCGAAACTTGCGGAAGCCGGTGTGATCTTCTGCCCGATCTCGGAGGCGATCCGCGATCACGGCGAACTGGTGCGCAAGTATCTGGGGTCGGTCGTTCCGGTCAGTGACAATTTCTTCGCGACGCTCAACTCGGCGGTGTTCTCGGACGGCTCCTTCGTCTATGTGCCGAAAGGCGTGCGCTGTCCGATGGAGCTTTCGACCTATTTCCGCATCAATGCCTCGGAAACCGGCCAGTTCGAACGCACGCTGATTATCGCCGACGAGGGCGCTTACGTCAGTTATCTCGAGGGTTGCACGGCGCCCAAGCGCGACGAAAACCAGCTTCACGCCGCGGTCGTCGAGCTCGTTGCCCTCGACCGCGCCGAGATCAAATACTCGACCGTGCAGAACTGGTATCCGGGCGACGAGGAAGGCCGCGGCGGCATCTACAATTTCGTCACCAAGCGCGGCGATTGCCGCGGCCGGGGTGCCAAGATTTCCTGGACGCAGGTGGAGACCGGCTCGGCGATCACCTGGAAATATCCGAGTTGCATCCTGCGCGGCGACGACACGGTGGGCGAATTCTATTCGATTGCCATTGCGAACCACTTCCAGCAGGCCGATACCGGCACGAAGATGCTCCATCTCGGCCGCAACACGCGCTCGCGCATCGTCTCCAAGGGCATCAGCGCGGGTCGGGCGCAGAACACCTACCGTGGGCTCGTCAGCGTGCATCCGCGTGCCGACGGCGCCCGTAATCATACCCAATGCGACTCGCTCCTCATCGGCAAGGATTGCGGCGCCCACACTGTGCCCTATATCGAGAGCCGCAACCGCAGCGCACGCATCGAGCACGAAGCGACGACATCGAAGATCGCCGACGACCAGCTCTTCTATTGCCAGGCGCGAGGCATCGGCCAGGAAGAGGCGGTGGCGCTGATCGTCAACGGCTTCTGCCGCGAGGTCCTGCAGCAGCTGCCGATGGAGTTCGCGGTCGAAGCGCAGAAGCTGGTCGGAATCAGTCTGGAAGGCAGCGTGGGATGAGTCTTCTCGAAGTTCGCAATCTGCATGTCGCCGTGCAGGGCCGGGAAATTCTCAAGGGCGTGAGCCTTGCGATCAGTCCGGGCGAAGTGCACGCGATCATGGGCCCGAACGGCTCGGGCAAATCGACGCTTTCCTATGCGCTGGCGGGCCGGGAGGGTTACGAGATCACCGCCGGCTGTATTCTCTACCGCGGCGAAGAATTGAGCGTGCTCACGCCGGAAGAGCGCGCGGCGAAGGGTCTCTTTCTTGCCATGCAATATCCGGTCGAGATTCCCGGCGTCACCACGATGAACTTTCTCAAGGCGGCGCTCAATGCACAGCGCCGGGCACGCGGCGAACAGGAGCTCGACGCGCTGCCGGTGCTGCGGCTGGTCCGCGAAACGGCGGCGGGTTTCGACATTCCCGAAGAGATGCTGAAGCGGGCGCTCAATGTCGGGTTCTCCGGCGGCGAGAAGAAGCGCCTCGAAATCCTGCAGATGGCGCTGTTCAAGCCCGTGCTCGCCATTCTCGACGAGACCGATTCCGGTCTCGACATCGATGCGCTGAAGCTCGTCGCGGACGGCGTCAATGCATTGCGCGCGTCCGACCGCGCCATGCTCGTCATTACCCATTACCAGCGGCTTTTGGACTACATCGTGCCCGATCGCGTCCATGTGCTCGTAAACGGTCGCATCGTCGCGGAAGGCGGCAAGGAGCTCGCGCTGACGCTCGAAGCGAAGGGCTATGCGGGGCTTGCGAGAGACGCCGCATGAGTGCTGCCGCCGAACGCCCCGTTCCGGAGAGTTTCGCGCCGGCTGCGGCGAAGCATCTCCGCTCGTCCGCCTCGTGGCTTGCGGCGCGACGCGCCCGCGCGCTCGCGGCATTCCAGAGCGTCGGCGTTCCACATCGCCGTGTCGAGGAGTGGAAGTATTCGGACCTGCGCAGCGCCCTCGAAGCCAGGCGCGGGGACGTGGCGGAAGTTTCTGCCGCGCGCGATCCATTTGCGGCAATTGTCGCATCGCGCATCGTTATTGGCGAGGGAACATTCGATGAGGCGCAGAAAGACGGCGCCGGGGGGTTCGAAGTTCAAGACCTCGCAAAGCTCGGTGACGATGCGCCGGACTGGATTCGGAAGAACCTCGGCTACGGCCTCGAAAGCGGAATTGGCGCAGCGTCGCTTGCCTTCATGCGCGGTGGCGCAGCTTTGCGCGTTCCGCGCGGCGTGCAGGCACAGGTTCATCTCCGATTCCTCCAGACGATTGAGACCGTGCACACGCGCGTTCTTGTGGAAGTCGGAGAAGGTGCATCGCTTCTGCTCCTGGAGACACATGATGCGACGAACGGAGTGACCAACATCGGAATGGAATTCGTGTTGCAGCCGGACGCAAAGCTTACCCATCTGCGCGTCGCTCGGCCTGCGCCCAATGCCGTTCAGGTGGAAGAGATCGCAATCCGGGCGGCGCGAAGCGCCCGCTATGAGTCCCGCCTGGTGTCGGGCGGCGCGAAGCTGTCGCGGCTCGAGCTGGCCATCGCGCTGGAAGGCGAGGGCGCAGAAGCCGTTCTGTCGGGCGCAGGCGTGCTGTCCGGCTCGCTGCATACGGATATCACAACGCATGTCGATCACGTCGCCGGCAAGACCACGAGCGCGCAGCTCTTCAAGCTTGTAGCAGGCGGACATGCGCGCGCCGTCTATCAGGGCAAGATCACCGTCAGGAAAGGTGCAGACGGTTCGGACAGCCGCCAGACCGCCAAGGCCATTCTTGTCGGCGCGCGCGCCGAAGCGGATCTGAAGCCGGAGCTCGAGATCCTGGCCGACGACGTGAAGTGCGCTCATGGCGCTGCGGTCGGCGATCTCGACGCGGACTCGCTTTTCTACATGCGCTCGCGGGGCATTCCCGAAGCGGAGGCGCGCCAGCTGCTGGTGCGCGGCTTTCTCGAGGAAACGGTCGCGGATATCGGGCGCGACGATTTGCGCGAGGCCGTGCGGCAGTTCGTCGAAGACGCGCTGACGGGCGCGCTGGAGACGGCAGCATGACCGCGCGCCGAAATCTCAGACTCGCGCAAAGCTTCGACGTGAAGGCGTTGCGGGGAGAGTTCGACATTCTGTCGCGCGCCGTGCACGGCAAGCCGCTCGTCTATCTCGACAATGCTGCCTCCGCGCAGAAGCCGCGCGCGATTCTCGAGACGATGGCGGAGTTTGCGGCGCGCGATTACGCCAATGTCCATCGCGGCGTACACGAACTCTCCGCGCGTGCGACGCAGCGTTACGAAGCCGCGCGCGAGACCGTTCGCCGCTTTGTCAATGCCGCGCTGTCCGACGAGATCGTGTTCACCAAGGGCGGCACGGAGGCGATCAATCTCGTCTCCTACGCCTTTCTGGCGCCGCGGATTCGACCGGGCGATGAGATCGTGCTCACCACGATGGAGCATCACTCCAACATCGTCCCCTGGCATTTCCTGCGCGAGCGACAGGGCGCGGTGCTGCGTTGGGTTGACGTCGGCAACGATGGCGCGCTCGCGGCCGATGCCGTGGACGCGGCGATCGGCCCGAAGACGAAACTTGTGGCAGTCTCGCACATGTCGAACGTGCTGGGTACGATCGCTCCTTTGAAGGAGATCGTGGCACACGCGCATGCGAAGGGTGTGCCGGTGCTCGTGGATGGATGCCAGGGCGCGGTGCACGAGCCTGTCGATGTGCAAGAATTGGATGCCGATTTTTATGTCTTCACGGGCCACAAACTGTACGGGCCGACCGGCATCGGCGCGCTGTATGCGAAGCATGCCCTTCTTGCGTCCATGCGGCCGTTCAACGGGGGCGGCGAGATGATCGCGGAGGTTTCGCGCGAGAAAATTACTTATGCCGCACCTCCGGCGCGCTTCGAAGCCGGCACGCCGCCGATTATCGAGGCCGTGGGCCTGGCATCCGCCATCGACTGGCTCTCGTCGCAGGATCGCGCCGCGGCGGCCGGCCACGAACAGGCGTTGCTCGATCACGCGACGGCGGAAATCGAGAAGCTGAACTGGGTGCGAATCGTAGGCCGCGCACCGGCCAAAGGTCCCATCCTCTCATTTGAGACGGCGGGGATGCATGCCCACGACGTCGCCACCATATTGGACCGCGAGGGCGTGGCGGTGCGCGCCGGCCATCACTGCGCCCAACCTCTGATGGAGCGTTTCGGCGTGGTCTCGACGACGCGCGCGTCGTTCGCGATCTACAACACGCACGCGGAAGTGGATGCATTTGTTGCGGCGCTTGCCAAGGCGCGCACCATATTGGGTTGAATGATGGACGAGTCGCTGCGCGAACTCTACCAGGAAGTGATCCTCGATCACAGCCGCCATCCGCGCCACTCCGGAGCGCTCGCTGACGCCACGCATCGTGGCCAAGGGCACAACCCGCTCTGCGGAGATCGGGTGACGGTATATCTGAAGCTGAACGGCGAGGGCCGCATCGCCGACGTATCGTTCGAGGGCAGGGGCTGCGCCATTTCGCAGGCCTCGGCCTCGCTGATGACGGATCTTGTCAAAGGCCGCACCATCGCCGAAGCGCAAGACCTCATGGGCGGATTCCTGCATCTTGTGAAAGGCGAAGAGGCGAACGGCCTTGCCCCCGCCGACCGGGAGATTCTCGATGTCATGGGGGGCGTTTCGGCCTTTCCCATGCGGGTGAAATGCGCGACGCTCGCCTGGCACACCATGCAATCGGCACTGGAGGGCGGGACGTCCGCAAAAACCGAATGAACGCCGAACCGCTCAACATGCAGGCGCAATCCGCCGTGCTCTCGCCGGAAGATCTCGAGGCGTTCACCGCGAAGCTCGTGGCGGCGCTCAAGACGGTCTACGATCCGGAAATCCCGGTGGACATCTACGAACTCGGGCTTATCTACAAGGTCGATGTTGCCGACAACAAAGACGTCGCCGTGGAGATGACATTGACCGCGCCGGGCTGTCCGGTGGCCGGCGAAATGCCCGGCATGGTGCAGGGCGCGCTCGAAACCGTCGAAGGTATCGGCCAGGTGAACGTCAACATGGTTTTCGATCCGCCCTGGACGCCTGAGAAGATGAGTGACGAAGCCAAACTCGAACTGAACATGTACTGACATGACCGCAATTCCGACGACCCGCCTGCGCCGCGAACGACCCAAACCGCTCCGCTTGAGTGAGGCGGCGGCGGAGCGCCTGCGTGCGATCATGGCGAACGCCGAAGGCCGCTATGCGGGCGTGCGCGTGGGCGTGACCAATGGCGGCTGCGCCGGCATGAGCTACACCATGGAATATGCGGAAGCCGCCGCCCCTCTCGACGAAGTCGTCGAAGATCAGGGCGTGCGCCTCTTCATCGATCCAAAAGCGATCCTGTTCCTCCTCGGCACCGAGATGGATTTCGTGCGCGACCGGCTGGCCACCCGCTTCGTGTTCAACAATCCGAACCAGACGGCAGCTTGCGGCTGCGGGGAATCCTTCTCGATCACGCCTGCGCCACCGCAAGCCGAATAACGCGCTCTTCAAATCTTCCCTGCTATTCTCCCTGAACCAGGGAGGATAGCACCTGCTGCGACCCCGCGCAGACGAGGGCCGGCCGTTCGAAAACATCCGGGAACTTTCACCAGATTGCGCATGCGCCTCTCTCGTTCGCGATTCTGCTCGGCATGGCTCGCGCGTCGGCAACCGATGTCGGCTCGCCAGCAATTTGGTGACTACACCGAAACGGGTTATGAGTCAACCGAAATGGCAAACGACGCGCCACGCCCGGGGCGCTCCAGTTCTCCTCCCCTGAATTGGCCGCGGGGGCCGATTGGCGTCCGTCCGCTTCAGGAGCAATGATCCGCGGGACAGCAGTTTGGGAGGCCAGAATGCCGGTTTTGGTTCGTGAGGCGCGCGCGGACGACACGCCGGCATGCGGACGTATCTGTTACGACGCGTTCGCGGCCATCGCCGGAGCCCACCATTTCGTGCCGGACCTTCCCAACGTCGACGTCGCGACGGGGCTCATCCGCGGGCTTATCGGCGTTCCCGGCATTTACGGCGTCGTGGCCGAAGAGGATGGCCGCGTCCTCGGCAGCAATTTCCTGCATGAACAGGACGCGGTCGCGGGTGTGGGCCCGATAACCATCGATCCGGCGACACAGAACCGCGGTGTCGGTGCGGCGCTGATGCGGGCGGTCCTCGATCGCGCGGCCGCGAACGGCGCGGCTAGCGTTCGTCTGGTGCAGGCGGGATACCACTGCCGGTCGCTGTCGCTCTACGCGAAACTGGGCTTCGACGTACGCGAGCACCTCTCCTGTTTTCAGGGACCTGCCATCGGACGGGCGCTCGAAGGTTACTGCGTGCGCGCGGCCGTCGAGGCGGACCTCACAGCCTGCAACGCGCTCTGCCTGCGCGTGCACGGCGCGCATCGTGGCGGCGGATTGCGCAAGGCGATCGGGCAGGGTAGCGCGCGCGTTGTCGAGCGTGACGGGCGCATTACCGGCTATGCGACGGCCATTGCCTTTTTCGGGCACGCGGTGGGCGAAACCACGGACGACATGAAGGCACTGATCGCCACCGCCGACGCATTCGGCGGGCCGGGCTTCCTTGTGCCATCGCGCAACGGCGAACTGGTGCGCTGGTGCCTCGCGAACGGCTTGCGCATCACCCAACCGATGACATTGATGTCGATGGGCCTCTACGGCGATCCCTCCGGTGCCTGGCTGCCGTCGGTGCTGTATTAGAGCGCGCACCACAAGGTCGTGCGCGCGCGAGCGCCGAGCCGGATCGCCGTAGAATCGGGAACGCGCTTTCCTCCCCGCGAAATGCCGGGGAGGAAAGGTTCAGCAGGTCCGATTACCTCACCACAGATGCACGCGCTTGTCGGGAGCGAGGTAGTATTTCTGGTCGGGCGTCACATTGAACGCCTTGTACCAGGCGTCGACGTTGCGCGTCGCGCTGATGGGGCGGAATTCGGCCGGCGCGTGTTCGTTCGACAGCACTTGCGCCCGCAGCGCGCCCTCGCGGTATTTCCCACGCCAGATCTGGCCGATCGACAGGAAGAAACGCTGGTCGCCGGTGAAGCCGCTGAGTACGGGAGGTTCCTTGCCCCCCAGCGAGAGGTGATAGGCCTTGTAGGCGACCGTGAGGCCCGCCAGATCGGCGATGTTCTCACCGAGCGTGAAGGCGCCGTTTACGTGCAGGCCGGGCAGCGGCTCGTAGCTGTCGACCTGGGCCACCAGCATTTTCGTGCGCGCCTGGAAATTCTTGCGGTCTTCCGGCGTCCACCAATTGTCGAGTTCGCCCGTGCCATCGTATTTCGAGCCCTGGTCGTCGAAGCCGTGACTGATCTCGTGCCCGATGACTGCGCCGATGCCGCCATAGTTCACCGCGTCGTCCGCATTCGGATCGAAAAAGGGCGGCTGCAGGATGGCGGCGGGAAAGAAGATCGCGTTGAACGTGGGCGTGTAATAGGCATTGACGGTCGGGGGCGACATGCTCCATTCGGACCGGTCAACCTGGCCGTCGATGCGCTTCAGCTCGCGGTTCCACTCGAACACCGTGCCGTTCTCCACGTCCTGCACCAGCGCGTCGCGCGAGACCTGGTAGGCGGAGTAGTCGCGCCATTTCTCGGGATACCCGATATGCGGCGTGAACAGATGGAGCTTCTGGAGCGCTTTCTGGCGCGTAGCTTCCGTCATCCAGGGAAGCGTGCGGATGTCCGCGGCATAGGCTTTGAGCAGATTGCCCACGAGTTGTTCCGCCTTCGCCTTGGCCGCGGGCGGGAAATACTTCGCGACATAGAGCTTGCCGAGCGCCTCGCCGAGATTGGCGTCGATCAGGTGCACGGCGCGCGTCGGCCGGTCGAGCTGCTTGGTATTGCCCTGGATGACGGTGCCGTAGAAGGCGAAATCCGCGTCGTCGAATTTCTTCGGCAGATCGGGCGCCAGCTCGTGCAGGTAATGCACGGTCAGGTAATCGCGCCACACCGCCACGGGCGTTTCGGCGAAGATCGCGGCCAGTTTTGGAAAGGCCGACTTCTCCGCAACGATCAGCTGGCGCTCGCCATGGGGGGATTGGAGCGGAACGCCGGCCGCGCCGAGGTAGGCCGTCCAGGGAAATTGCGGCGCGAATTTCTCGAGGTCCGACACGCTCATCGGATTGTAGGTCTTGTCCACGTCGCGCCGGGCGGCGTTCGGCCATTGCGCCTGCGCGATCTTCTCCTCGACCGCATAGACTTTGTCGGCGCGGTTCTGCGCGTCGGGCGTGCCCGCAAGCGAGAGCATGGTCGCGAGATACTTCTTGTAGGCGTCGCGCGTCTTGACGATCGCCGGATCGTTGCTGAGGTAGTAATCGCGGTTCGGCATGCCGATGCCGGACTGCGTGATCGTGATCGCATAGGCGTGAGAGTTCTTCGGATCGACGTCGATGCCCATGTCGAAGGGCGCGAGCGTCATCAGCTTCACATTGCCCATCGCCCGCGCCACGTCTTCGGGCGTCTGCAGGCCCGCGAAAACCGCGAGATCGCCCTGGACGGGCGTCAGCCCGCGCTCCTCGATCTGCTTCTGGTCGAGGAAGGCGTCGTAGAAGTCGCGCAGCTTCTTCTCTTCGGTGGTGAGGCGTGCATAGGGCTCCCGGTCCAGACGGTTGAGAATGGCGCGCATGCGCTTCTCGCTCAGGATGCGCAGATCCTGGAAGGCGCCGGTCGAGGCGCGGTCGGGGGGAATCTGCGCCGTCTTGAGCCAGGTCCCGTTGACGTAATCGAAGAAATTGTCGCCGGGCCTGACGCTCCTGTCCATGGCCGAGAGATCGATGCCCCAGGTGCCGTATTGCGTATGGCCGGCGGTCGTCTTCGCAGGGGCAGCGCCCAGCGTGCCGGCAGCGCAAAGAACGGCCGCGAGCGCGGCAAGGCTTCGTTTCATGGCAGGACTCCCGATTGCAGAACTTGTGGCGCCCCGGGTGGCCGAGGGCAGGGTTCCCAGTATTGGGTGCCGGACGTACTTTCAAGTCACGCTGCCGCGACCTGTTGCAGCGGCACCCCGGCCCGGAAAGCGCGGCCGCAACCTCGGGGCAGGGCACGCTCGCCCGGTGAGCCTCCCCCCGTCCGCTTCGCCCGCCGATTGGTTCCTGCGGCGGCCATTCCTTGCGTCGCTTCGTGCAACGCGACGCGGAATCCAATAAGATGGACCAGCGACGAAAACGGGTGGGGGAAGCCGATGTTCGCACTGAATTGGATCGGCGCGGTGGCGGCCGAGCTGGCTGCGTCGCTCATTCTCCTGGCGGCCGGATTTTTCATCGGCCGCTGGCGCGAACGGCGCCGCCTGACCGGGCGCGCGCTCAGCGACTACGACTTCTATCCCTATGCCGCCACGCCGGAAAACTTCGCCGAGTTCAGCCTCAAGGATTTCCGGCTCGGCATGCATCATTTTCTGCGCAACACGGACCGTCGCGCCGCGCGCCAGCTTATCTTCATCGGCGAGCAGAACGACGTGAGGGACAAGCTCAGCGTGGCGGACTGCAAATCCTACGAACGATTGCGCGCGAAATATCACGCCGCCAGCGTAACCGACGACACGCGCGAGTTTCTCGGGAACTACCGCAACATCGCGCGTCTGCTTGGCCGCACCTTCCCGAACATGGGGATCGAGGTTCTGGTCCACGATCTTTCCAATCCCACCCGCTCGGTCAGCGTTATCGAGAACGGGGATGTAACCGGCCGGGTGGTCGGAATGGGTACGACGACGCTCCTTGTCGATCTCATGCGCCGCGTCAATCTCGGGCAGGACAAGTTGAATTATGAACTGAACATCGGTGCGCGACGGTTCAAGTGCACGACGATTCCCATTGTGCGCAAGGAGTTCGGTGTGGTCGGCGCGATATGCATCAACATCGACGTCAACTTCATCCACGACGAGGTGCGGCCCTCGCCGGAGCGGATTGCAGAATTCTTCCGCAACTACGGCCGCGTGGACATGAGGCTCGAGGAGAACGTTCTCAGCAAGGAGGAGTATCGCAGGGCGCTCGCGGGGAAAAAGCACTTCCGCGATTTTGCCGCTGCGACGGCGTAAGAAACACGGTGCGGCGCGGCCATGGAACGCAGCCGACGAAGGCGCCTGCTTGACCTCTCCATGGCAGGGTCAGGGGTGAAAGGGGCGGGCCGCCGCCAACGACCGTTTGATCGCCAGCCGGCTCAGACGTCGGAGAGAACGGACTTGGTCGTCCCGCGCTGCAGGGGTTTTTCGCTAGGCGGCAGCTTGACCGGTCGTAAGAGGAAGGCGGGAAGCCGGTTCAGATCGGACGTTTCGCGCCCGGAGCTTTGCCGCGGCTGGCTCTCGCGCCTGGCTTCGGGTTGAGAAGCAGTTTGGGTGGGTTTCGCCGGTGCGCTTGGAGCCGCAGCAGCCACGAAGGGTTTCGCGGGCGCGCTGTGCGCCGCTGCTGCCTGCGGCGGACGCGCCGGAGAGTGTGGCCGGCGACCCGGCGAACGGCCGCGCCGCTCGCCGGGACGAGCCGCGCGCGCATGTGACGGCTCTTCGCGGATATCGATCCCTTCCATCTTGCGGCGCGGGATCGATGTGCCGGTCAGCTTCTCGATCGCATCGACCAGTTTTCCGTCCTTGGGCGTCGCGAGCATGAAAGCGTGGCCGTCGCGCCCGGCGCGGCCTGTGCGGCCCACGCGATGCACGTAATCGTCGGGATGGTAGGGCACGTCGAAATTGAAGATGTGCGATACCGCCGGAATGTCGAGGCCGCGGGCGGCCACGTCGCTCGCCACCAGAAGGCGGAGCTCGCCATTGCGGAAGGCATCGAGGGTCTTCGTGCGCACCGACTGGTCGAGATCGCCGTGAAGCGGCGCCGCAGAGAAGCCGTGTTTGGCAAGCGAGCGCGCCACCACGTCCACGTCGCGCTTGCGGTTGCAGAACACGATCGCATTCTTGACCTGGTTTTCCTCCACCAGCCGGCGCAGGGATTCGCGTTTGGCCCAGTCGTTGGCGGGCACCTCGACGATCTCCTGGACGATGTTGTCCGCCGTCGTCGCCGGCCGCGCCACTTCCACCTGTTCGGGATTGTGCAGGAACTGGTCGGTCAGCCGCTTGATCTCGGGCGGCATGGTCGCCGAATAGAACAGCGTCTGCCGTGTGAAGGGCAGGAGCTTGCAGATGCGTTCGACATCCGGGATGAAGCCCATGTCGAGCATGCGGTCGGCCTCGTCCACGACGAGCACCTGCACCTGGCTCAGCATCAGTTTGCCGCGCCCGAAATGATCGAGGAGGCGCCCGGGCGTTGCGATGAGCACGTCGACGCCCCGGTCGAGCTTGCGATCCTGGTCTTCGAAGGAGACGCCGCCGATCAGCAGCGCCATCGAAAGCTTGTTGTATTTGCCGTAGCGCTCGAAACTCTCGGCCACCTGGGCCGCGAGTTCGCGCGTCGGTTCGAGAATCAGCGAGCGCGGCATCCGCGCCTTGGCGCGGCCGCGGGCCAAAATCTCGATCATCGGAAGGGTGAACGAGGCGGTTTTTCCCGTCCCCGTCTGGGCAATCCCGATCAGGTCGCGGTGCTTCAGCACCAGCGGGATGCCGCGGGCCTGGATGGGGGTCGGCGTGGTGTAGCCGCTCTCCGCAACCGCCTTCAGAACCGATGGCGAAAGGCCAAGCCCATCAAAGCCCTGGAGAGCCGAGTTCGAATTCTGGTCGAAGGTACTGGGGGAAGCTACGCTAATGGAGTCTTCCACACCGGCTTGCGTGCCGGGATACGTGTCGGTCGTCATGCGCTCCTGTTAAGGGCGCATCTGGCGCCCTGGCCGCCAGCCCGGATTGGCCGCGGCAACTCGTTGAAGAGACATAGCAACAAAATTACACAAGTCAAGGAGCGCGCGGTGGATCGCTTGTGTCCCGCCCGCACCCTTGCAATCGGCGCGACTCGGGCAACCGGAAGCGCCGATTCCGCGCTTATGGGGGTTGTCCCCTGCACTGCCGGCGAGCCACGACGCTACAGTTTGCTGGCGGGCGACCTCGGTGTAGGAAACACGGTCGCGTGGTCTCTATCTGTCCCGGCAGAGAAATCCGAAAACCTCGCGGGCAATTCAATCGCATGCAACGGCGCATCCAACGGAGAGGAGTTCACGATCAAGGATGAGATCGGCAGCGCGGGAACATACCCCGATTACGATCACGCCAGAGAGCCCGAACACGATCGATGGCCTGGGCTCGCTCACCCTGAACTCAAATTTCGAGTCGATCACGTTCCAATGCGACGGCGTCTCTAACCGGCTGGTGGAGTGACTGCGCGGGATCGCCGTGCTGCCCGGCAAATCCGGGGAATCGTTGAAAAGCAAAGAGAAATCATCGTTTGGTGGTTCCGTTCCGGCGTGGCATTCTTAAGTTGCCATCGCAGGGCCATCACATGGATTGCGAACTTCTGCTCGATACGGTTCGGCGTGGCAGTAACTTCGCGGCGCTGATCGTTGCTGCGCTGATTGCCCCTGCCGCCCAGGCTGCCGTCACGATCTCGTCTGCCACCACTCAGAACATGTCGTGCTCGAACGACGTCTGCACCCCCACCGCGGCAAAAGCCGTGCTCAACGCTGGCGACCTGGAAACGCTGCTCGCATCGGGCAGTGTCGAGGTCACAACCACGGGCACGGGCGTGCAGGCGAAAGACATCACCATCAAGGCTCCGCTCACCTGGTCGAGCGGCAGTGTTCTGACGCTGGACGCTCATAAATCGATCGCCGTCGATCGGCCCATATCGATTGCGGGCCTCGCCAGCCTGGTGCTCAATACGAACGACGGCGGCCGCAAGCGCAGCTACATTTTCGGAAAGAATGGCAACGTCAGCTTCGCCAATCTGTCGAGCCGTCTCACGATCAATGGCGTTTCGTATACGCTCGTCGACGACCTCAAGACTCTGGCATCCGATATTGCTGCCAACCCGAGCGGCAATTTTGCCCTCGCCAACAACTATGATGCCAGCCAAGGTGGATCATACAGTGTCACCACGACGTTCACGGGCACCTTCGAGGGACTCGGAAATGTGATCTCGAACTTTGCATGGGAAGGCACCAGCGGAAATATCGGGTTGTTTGCGGAAGTAGGTATAGGCGGCAATTTGAGAGATATAGGCCTGATTAACGCAAATCTTGGTGGTTATAACCAAAAAGCCAAAACGAATCCCTATATCGGAACCTTGGCTGGATTCAATTTTGGCACCGTCCTGTTTTCCTACGCGACGGGAACGGTGGTCGACAAGCGGGGCAGCTCCGCAGGTGGTCTTGTCGGTGTGAACGAGGGCACGATCAGGAATTCCCATGCAGCAGTTGCCGTTTCGGCAGCTAGGGATATTTACGGGTCCGCTGGCGGATTAGTGGGCGGAAGCGAAGGCATTATCATCGGCTCATACGCAACTGGCGCTGTTTCGGGGTATACAGCCGGCGGCCTGCTTGCCTCTTGCCTGGGTGGAACGGTCACCGGTAGCTATGCAACAGGCAATGTGAGGGCCGCGGCTAGTTTCGATTATGGCGGCGGTCTCGTCGGGCGTAATGACGGCGCAGCGATCAGTGATTCCTACGCGACAGGAGCGGTCAGCGGCGGACAGAGCTCTCATGTCGGTGGACTGATAGGGGAAAACGAGGGGACAACCAGCTTCTCCTATTCGACCGGAGTGGTGAGCGGAGAAGCCGGAAGTCTCGTCGGCGGCCTGATCGGCGACGACGAAGCCCCATCAGGCAGTCTCGACGACACCTACTGGGACACCGACACGAGCGGCATCACCAATCTCAGCCAGGGCGCCGGCAACATCGCCAACGATCCCGGCATTACGGGATTGACCACCGCGCAGTTCCAGTCCGGGTTGCCTGCGGGGTTCGATCCGAAAGTTTGGGCGGAGCAGGCCAACCTCAACGGCGGGCTGCCCTATCTGCTCGCCAACCCGCCGCCCCGTCATTGACGCTTTCGCCATCGCCGGTCACGGGCGGTGCCAGGGCGGGCGTCTTGCGCCGGGCGCGGTTTTCCGGCCGTATCTCGAACGCTCTGCATGGATGCGATTCAACGTCGCCGTCTGCGATGATCCCCGCGTGCAACGCTGGCTCCAGCGGCAGATGTTGGCGGGAACGAGACTTGGTTGATGCCGCAGATCACGCCACGGCTCCGGGGCAGGGCAGATGAATAGATCCCGAGCATCGATCAACCTCGCCGTCACGATCGCGCTGCTCGCGATTGCGGCTGGATTCTGGTTTCTGCAGGCGTATGGCAGGGCGCAGCCGGCGGTCGCGCCGGCGGACACGTCGCCACGTGTGTTTTCCGCTTCGCGCGCCGAAGCGGTGCTCGCGAAGATTCTCGGGCCCGAGAAGCCACATCCGGTTTCGACGGAAGAGAATGCGCGGGTGCGTGCACGCATCGTGCGGGAACTTTCGGGACTCGGATTGCATCCCTTCGTGCATCGCGCGTTTGCCTGCCATCCCCCTCACAGGGACGGCCTTCTCACCTGTGCCACCGTCAACGACATCATTGCGCAGGTGATCCCGGGCGCCGGCAAAGCGGTTGTCCTGCTCGCGCACTATGACTCGGTGCCGGCGGGCCCCGGCGCTGCCGACGACGAATCGGGCGTCGCCGCGGTGATCGAGACGGCGCGGGCGCTGATCGCGCGCAAAAACCGGCCGCTCCATCCTGTTCTCGCCGTCCTGACCGACGGCGAAGAGGCCGACCTGCTCGGCGCCGCGGCGTTCCTGCACGATCCGGCGTTGAAGGCGCGCGTCGGTGCCGTCGTCAACGTCGAGGCGCGGGGAAATCGCGGACCGAGCATTTTGTTCCAAACGAGCCCCGGCGACGGGCCGCTGATCGATCTTTACGCGAAGGGCACGTCCATCCGCACAACGAGTTCTCTCTACGACGAGATCTATCGCTTCCTGCCAAACGATACCGATCTCACGCTTTTCATTGCCGACGGGTTTCCCTCGTTCAACTTCGCTTATGCGGGTGGCGTTTTCGACTACCACACCGCCAACGATACCCGCGCCAATCTCGACCCCCGTTCGCTCCAGGAGCAGGGCGACAACATGCTGGGCGTGGCGGGCGCGCTCGAACAGGCCGATTTCGCAAAGCTCAGCGGACAAAACGAAATCTATCTCGACATTCTCGGGCGCTGGCTGCCGCGCGTGCCGGAAAGCTGGGCGGTGCCGCTTGCGATCGCCGCGTTCGTGCTGTTGCTGATCGGCGGATTGCTGGCGCGAGGTCCGCGCATCGGGCCCGCCGGATGGCTTCAGGCATTTGCCATTCCGCCCGTATTGCTGATCGTCGGGGTCGGGAGCGGCTTCGTACTGCACGGGATCGCGGCGGCCGTTTCCGGAACGCCCGTTCCGGCCTACGCACATCCCGCAGCGTTCCGCATCGCGCTCGCGCTTGCACTGGACGGTGCTGCGCTGCTCGCCGCGCGCCTCGCACCGGTGCGCGCCGCGGCACTTGCGGTGTGGCTCTGGCTCGCCGGAGCCGGAATCGCCGTTGCGATTCTGGTGCCGGGATTTTCGCCGTATTTCCTGATTCCGTCCGTCGTCGCCGGGATCCTGCTGCTTCTCGCCGCGCGGGCGCCGGGAAGCTGGGACGGCGCTTTCGGCCTCGCAGCGCTGTTCCTCGCAGCGCTCGTTTCGTTCCTCATATGGAGCGCGATCGGGACCGCCGGCGAAACCTTGATGGGGATGCGCGGCCATCCGCTCTTCACCGTGCCGTTTGCGATTGCATTGTCCGCGCTCGTTCCGCTCTTCGCGCGCTTTGCCCTCGCACGGACGAGCTGGATCGCAGCGCTCGTGTCGCTGTTCATCGCCGCAACTGTTGCGGCAGTCGTTCAGGGTTACGAGCCGGCCTTCAGCGTCGAAGCCGCGCAGCGGCTGGAAGCGACCTACGTCGAGTACGCGGGAAAGGCGTATTGGGCGCTCGATGCACAGGCTCCGGTTCCGGCTTCGATGAAAGCCGTCGCGCCGTTCGCGCCAAGCCCAAGGCATTTTGCCAATGCAACGCCGCGCCTCTATGCGGCACCCGCAGGTCCACCCCTCTATCCTCTCCCGACCGCAATCGTTTCCGCCTCACCGATGTCGCATGGCGCACGGCGCATCCAGCTTCGCCTTCGCAGTTCCGGACAGGCCAACCAGATGTTTGTCGATATCCCGCAGTCTGCCAAGCTCCTGGCCATCGATGTCGCCGGTTGGCACGTCGTAGCACCGGCGGAATGGTCGAAGGAGTACGACATCAATTTCGCGTGCATGAGCCGCGACTGTGCGACGATTGCCCCGACATTGATACTTGCAAGCGGCGCAGCGGTCACACTCGGCATTTACGAGCGTCGCTTCGGCCTGCCCGCGTCGGCACGGCGCCTCATCGCCGCGCGCCCGGCGACAGCGGTCTCTTCCTGGGAAGGCGACAGCACGCTATTGATCGGCGAGGTTCGCGTTCCCGCGGCCCGCTAGCGCTATTTTCCTTGCGCGCCTCGCCAAACCCGACAAACTGCGCAACACCGCCCCCGGCGCGAAGAGCGTTGAACCGAAATGAGCGATACGGACATCGCCAACGGACTTTTTCCGATGCAGGACGGCGCGGCCCAAAATCCCGCTCCCGAAAATCCCGGCGTGATCGCCTGGCAGGGTCTGCGCGAGATGGTCCGCCGCGGGGAAATCGTGTCCTCCGTTCCGATCACGCCCGAGCAGTTCCAACCCGCAAGCCTCGATCTCCGGCTGGGCCGGCGCGCCTGGCGCGTGCGCGCGAGTTTTCTCCCCGGTCCCGGCGCCACGGTGATGGAGCGCGTCCGCCAGCTCCACGATCAAGGTGACGTGCCGGAGATCGATCTCGCACAAGGCGCGGTGTTCGAAAAAGGCATCGTCTATGTCGTCGAGCTGCTCGAACATGTGAAGCTCGCAAACGGACTCGTTGGCATCGCCAATCCCAAGAGCTCGACGGGTCGCGTCGATGTGCTGGTCCGGCTGATCACCGACTGCGCCAGCGCGTTCGACAGGATCGAGCGGAGATACGAAGGGCCGCTTTATCTCGAAGTGGCGCCGCAGGCGTTCAGCGTGGTGGTGCGGCAGGGCGTGCGTCTCAATCAACTACGCTTCCATCGCGGCGTGGCGGGATTGCCGACGACGGTACCCGGTGGGCTGCAGGAGCTTTATGCCAAGGGCCAGCTCGTCCATCCGGACCGCGCACTGTTGCCGCTGCGCGGCAATCTGGTGCCGCTGACCGTCGATCTTGGGGGCGGGGAGGGCGGCATCGTCGGCTACAAGGCAAAGAAAACGACCAACACCATCAACCTCGAAAAAATCCGCCACTACGACCCGCGGGAATTCTGGGAAAAGATTTCGGGAATCGATCGGCGGCTTTATCTCGACAAGGGCGACTTCTACATCCTGGCGACGCGCGAGGAGGTGGGCGTCCCGCCGCATCTCGCCGCCGAAATGGTGCCGTACGATTCCGCCTCTGGTGAATTCCGCGTGCATTACGCCGGATTCTTCGATCCGGGTTTCGGCTGGAACGGGCGGGCGAGCGGCAGCCGTGCCGTTCTCGAAGTGCGCTCCTACGGTGTCTCTTTCATGCTCGAACACGGGCAGACCGTCGGCTGGCTGAGTTATAGCCGCCTGGCGGGCGGTGCGTCCGATCGCGTATACGGCACGGATATCGCTTCCAACTACCAGGGCCAGACGATCGCGCTCGCCAAGTATTTCAAGCCGTGGCCGGAGGAGTAGGCAAACGGGCCGGGACACGGCCCATCAGGCATCCGGGCCCGGATTGGGGCGATTCTCACACATCCACCTCCGGCGCGAATTTTGCGTTTTCCTGGATGAACTGAAAGCGCAGTTCGGGCCTCTTGCCCATCAGGCGTTCGACGAGTCCCGCGGTCTGCTCGCTTTCGCTGTCCGCGATCTCGACCCGTTCGAGCGTGCGCATGCCCCGCTTCATCGTCGTATCCCTGAGCTGCGCCGGCATCATTTCGCCGAGGCCCTTGAAACGGGAGGTTTCGACTTTGGCATCCGATTTGAATACCGTCTTCAGCAATTGCTCGCGATGGGCATCATCGCGCGCATAAAGCGTCTTGCTGCCCTGGGTGATGCGATAGAGCGGCGGCAGTGCGAGAAAGAGGTGGCCGCCTTCGATCAGCCCCCGCATCTCGCGATAAAAGAAGGTGAGGAGCAGCGACGCAATGTGGGCGCCGTCCACATCGGCGTCGGTCATCACGATGACGCGTTCGTACCGGAGATCTTCCTCGCGATAGCGCGCGCCCGTGCCGCAGCCCAGCGCCTGCACGAGATTGGCGAGTTCCTGGTTCTGCTCGAGCTTGCCCGTGGCGGCGCTTGCGACGTTCAGAATCTTCCCGCGCAGCGGCAGCACGGCCTGGGTTGCGCGGTCGCGCGCCTGCTTGGCGGAGCCGCCCGCCGAATCGCCTTCCACGAGAAAAATCTCCGTTCCGGCGGCGCTGCCGATGCTGCAGTCGGCGAGCTTTCCGGGCAACCGGAGCTTGCGTGTCGCCGCTTTGCGCGAGACTTCGCGTTCTTGTCTACGCCGCAGCCGGTCTTCGGCCTGCTCGACCACGAAAGCGAGCAGCCGGTCGGCGTCCTGCGGACTTTCGGCAAGCCAGTGATCGAAATGATCGCGCACCACCGTTTCGACGAGGCGCTGTGCGTCGGGCGACGAAAGCTTCTCTTTCGTCTGTCCCTGAAATTCCGGCTCGCGGATGAAAACGGAAAGTACGCCGCACGCCGAAGCCATCACGTCGTCGGGAGCGACGAGCACGGTCTTGCGGTTGTTCGCGCGCTCGCCATGGGCGCGAAGGGCTTTGGTCAGGCCGTTGCGGAATCCCTGTTCGTGCGTGCCTCCCTGCAACGTCGGAATGGTGTTGCAGTAGGAATGCAGGAGCGGGTCGCGCGCCGGCGCCCAGGCAACAGCCCACTCCACCGCGCCGCGGCCGTCGCGATTCTCGGTGCGGCCAAAAAAGGTGCGCGGGGTCACCGTCGCCTGGCCGTCGATCTCCGCGCTCAGGAAATCAAGAATGCCGCCGGGAAACTCGAGCGTGTCTTCGGCGGGGACGCCGCTTTCGCCAATCAGTTCCGGCGCGCAACTCCAGGCGATCCGCACACCGCGGAACAGATACGCTTTCGACCGCGCCATCCGATAAAGGTTTTTCGGCGAGAAGTGCACGGACTTGCCGAAGATCTGCGTATCGGGCTGGAAGGACACGACGGTGCCGCGGCGGTTGGCGGCGCCCGCATCTTTCAGCTTGCCCGCTGGCCTGCCGCGCTCGAAGCGCATCTTCCAGCCGTGGCGCTCGCGATAGACTTCGACCGCCATCCATTCGGAAAGCGCATTCACCACCGACGCGCCGACACCGTGCAGGCCGCCCGATGTGTCATAGACTTTTCCGCCGAACTTCCCGCCCGCGTGCAGGGTGGTCATGATCACTTCGAGTGCAGATTTGTTCTTGAACTTCGGATGTGCATCTACCGGAATGCCGCGGCCGTTGTCGCGAACCGTCAGCACGTCGCCGGGCGCGAGCGCGATTTCGATGCGGTTCGCGTGTCCCGCCACCGCTTCGTCCATGGCGTTGTCGAGAATTTCCGCGGCGAGATGGTGCAGCGCGTGCTCGTCGGTGCCGCCGATGTACATGCCCGGGCGCCGCCGCACCGGCTCGAGACCCTCGAGAACCTCGATGTCCTTTGCGGTGTAGTCCCTCGATGCGGAGGGCACGGACTCAAACAGGTCGGATATCTTTGCCATTCGAAACGGAATCAAATCGCCAGGCGCAAATTAACGAAAACGTCGCGCCTTCACCACAAATCCCGCGGCGCCCGTGCCTCCAGGCAAATCTTGGGAGAGCGGCGCCAAGGTTATTGCGCTTTCGGGCAAGCGAGTTTGGGCGCGGCGCCAGATGGGCTGCGGCCACATCCTTCGCATACACCGGCGAGCGGACGTGGGCGCGAACTCTCCTAGACGCTGTAATACATCTTGAATTCGACAGGGTGCGGCGTGTGTTCGAAGGCGTGCACCTCGTCCGTCTTGAGTTCGATGTAGCTGTCAATGAAATCGTCCGAGAACACGCCGCCCTTCTTGAGGAACGTGCGATCCTTGTCGAGACAGTCGAGCGCCTGGCGGAGCGACCCGCATACGGTCGGCACGTCGCGCAATTCCGCAGGCGGCAGGGCGTAGAGATCCTTGTCCATCGGATCGCCGGGATGAATCTTGTTTTCGATGCCGTCGATGCCGGCCATGAGCAGCGCGGCATAAGCGAGATAGGGATTGGCACCCGGATCGGGGAAGCGCACTTCGACGCGCTTGGCCTTGGGGCTTGCCGCGAACGGAATGCGGCAGGAGGCCGAGCGATTGCGCGACGAATAGGCGAGCAGCACCGGCGCCTCGAACCCGGGAATGAGGCGCTTGTAGGAATTGGTCAGCGGATTGGTGAAGGCGTTGACCGCGCGCGCGTGCCGGATGATGCCGCCGATGTAATAGAGACAGGTATCGGAAAGATCGGCATAGCCGGAACCCGCGAACAGCGGCTTGCCGCCGCGCCAGATCGACTGATGCACATGCATGCCCGAACCGTTGTCGCCATAGACGGGCTTGGGCATGAAGGTTGCCGACTTCCCGTAGGCGGCGGCGACCTGATGGATCACGTATTTGTAGATCTGCATCGCATCGGCACAGCGTGTCAGCGTCTTGAACTTGAAGCCCAGCTCGTGCTGGGCGCCCGCCACTTCGTGATGGTGCTTCTCCGGCTCGATGCCGAGATCGCCCATCACCGCCAGCATCTCGCTGCGCATGTCCTGCGCGGAATCGACGGGCGGGACCGGAAAATATCCGCCCTTCACGGGCGGTCTATGCCCGAGATTGCCCGATTCGTATTCCGTGCCCGTGTTGTAGGCGCCTTCGACCGTATCGATGTAATAAAATGCGCGGTTCATGGTGCTGTCGAAGCGCACATCGTCGAAGATGAAGAACTCTGCTTCGGGCCCGAAATAGGCGGTATCGCCGACGCCCGAGGCGGCCATGAACTTCTCCGCGGCCTTGGCGATGGAACGCGGGCAGCGGCCGTAGCGCTGGCCGGTGGTGGGCTCGATCACGTCGCAGAACAGCGTCAGCGTCGGCTGTGCGAAGAAGGGATCGACGATTGCCGTGTCGCAATCGGGCAGGAGCGTCATGTCGGATTCGTTGATCGCCTTCCAACCGGCGATCGAGGACCCGTCGAACATCGTTCCTTCGGTCAGGAACTCCTCGTCCACCATCGAGAGGTCGAACGTAATGTGCTGCCACTTGCCGCGCGGATCGGTAAAGCGGAGATCGACGAAACGGATCTCCTTCTCCTTGATGAGTTTCAGCACTTTCTCCGGATTGGCCATGACGATACCTCGCTGTTGCTGCGCGCGCGCGCGCGCCCCGCGTCCATTTTCCCACTAGACGGCGTCGGCGCCCGTTTCTCCCGTGCGAATGCGGATGCACTGCGCAACGTCGAACACGAATATCTTGCCGTCGCCGATACGACCCGTTCGCGCAGCCTTCTGGATCGCATCGAGCGCCGACTCGAGCCGCTGATCGGGCACCACCACTTCGATCTTTACCTTGGGCAGGAAGTCCACGACGTATTCGGCGCCGCGATAAAGTTCGGTGTGCCCCTTCTGGCGCCCGAAGCCGCGCGCTTCGACGACCGTGAGCCCCTGGATCCCGATTTCCTGAAGCGCGTCCTTCACCTCATCCAGCTTGAACGGCTTGATGATCGCTTCGATCTTCTTCATGCGACCGCTCCCGGGACCATCATCGCGTTTTGTGCCGCGATTTGCGAGAGCGCGGACGTTGCGCCCCGACTTATCCACGCGTTTTGCGGGTCGTTGCGCGGAAAGCTCATCAAATCGCAAGCCGTCGGGATCGCCCGCTGCCGCCGGACGGGTTGATTCCGTCGCCGTTCGCGCTCCAATGCGCGGGGGCAACGCGGGATTTGCCAAGTGCCGAAAAGCGACGCGCGCTTCAATCCGGTGTTTGCAGGACTTCCGACCACAATTTTCACGGTGATGTCGGCACTCGCTGCGGAGCATCGCGCGGTCAATCTGGGCCAGGGATTTCCCGACGAGGACGGTCCGCTGGCGATTCGCGACGCGGCAGCAGCCGCACTCCGGGAAGGGCCGAATCAGTATCCGCCGACCCGGGGGGTTGAGGCGCTGCGACGGGCGATCGCCACGCATGCGAATCATTTCTACGGCTTCGAATTCGATCCGGGCGAGAATGTGCTCGTTACGTCGGGCGGCACGGAAGCGCTGACGGCGAGCATTCTGGGCCTGGCCGGCGAGGGCGGCGAGGTAGTGCTCATCGAACCCGCCTATGATTCGTATCGCCCTATCGCATTGGCGGCCGGCGCAAAGGTGAAGAGCATCAAGCTTGAACCGCCCGCTTTCCGCCTCCGAGCCGATGCGCTGAGTGCCGTTCTGACGCCCGCCACGCGGGCGGTGTTGCTCAACACGCCACTCAATCCGATCGGCCGTGTGTTCGACAGGGAGGAACTCGCAGGTGTCGCGCGCGTGCTGGCCACGACGGATGCTGTCGCAATCTGCGACGAGGTGTACGAACACCTCGTTTTCGACCGCCGGCCGCATTTGCCGCTGATGGGCTTCCCCGGAATGGCGCAGCGCTGCGTGCGCGTCGGCTCCGCGGGCAAGATGTTCTCGCTTACCGGGTGGAAGGTGGGGTGGGTCACGGGACCCGCACGGTTGATCGATGTGATCGCGAAGGCGCACCAGTTTCTCACGTTCACCACACCGCCCGCACTCCAGCAGGGTATCGCCTATGCTCTCGAAAACGAGATGGCGTTCACGCTGGAGCTGACGCGCACGCTCGAGGGCAATCGCGATCTGCTGTCGGCGCGGCTAACGCGGCTCGGCTTCGACATACTTCCTTGCGAGGGCACCTATTTTCTCACCGCCGGCATCCGCGCACTGACCAACGAGCGCGACGAGGAATTCTGCCGGCGCCTGGTGCGCGATGCGGGCGTCGCGCTTATTCCGCTGAGCCCGTTTTTCTCGGGCGGCGCTCCCGATCATCTCGTGCGCTTGGCCTTCTGCAAAAAGCGCACGCTGCTCGAGAAAGCGCTCGACCGGCTGGAGCGATATTTTGGCGCAATTGACTGACGAAATTCTCACCGTCGCCGAATCCTATGCGGCGGACCGCTACGCCGGGCAGCACGGGGTGCCGGCGCCGACGCTCATGGAGAACGCGGGGCAGGCGGTCGCCGAGGAGATCGCGCGGCGCTGGACGCCGCGGTCGTGCGTCGTGCTGTGCGGACCGGGAAACAACGGTGGGGACGGTTTCGTCGCCGCACGCCACCTGGCCGAGCGGGGCTGGCCTGTCCGCGCCGCGCTCGTCGGCTCGCGCGAGGACCTCAAGGGCGATGCAGCGACGATGGCAGCCCGATGGAAGGGAGAAGTTGACGTCCTTTCCCCGGAATGTGTTTGGGGCGCCCAACTCGTGGTCGACGGCATTTTCGGCGCCGGCCTGGCCCGTCCTCTCGCCGGCGCGGCGCGCGAAACCATTCTAGCGCTCAACGGGTCAGCCGCGCGCGTCATCGCTATCGATGTACCGAGCGGGTTGCACGGCGATCTGGGGCGTCCGGTGGACGGCGACGAAGGGGTCGCGGTCCGGGCCGAACTGACACTTACCTTTTTTCGTAGAAAACCTGTGCATGTCCTTGTTCCGGGCCGATTTTTGTGTGGCGAAACAGTTGTAGCCCCTATCGGCATACCGGACTCTGCGCTCGGTACGATTCGCCCGCGGCTGTTCGCCAACACGCCCGGCCTGTGGGGGCGCAACTATCCGTGGCCGAAACCAATGGGCCACAAATACGCCCGTGGCCATGCGGTTGTCGTGAGCGGGCCGGCGGACGCGACCGGCGCGGCGCGGCTCGCGGCACGCGGAGCATTGCGGGTGGGCGCGGGTCTTGTCAGCGTTGCAAGCCCGCCTGACGCGATCGTCGTGAACGCGGCGGCATTGACGGCGATCATGGTCAAGCCGTTTTCCGGGCCTGAGGGGCTGGCGGAACTGCTTTCCGATGCGCGCCTTAATGCCGCCTGCATCGGGCCGGGATGCGGTGTCGGCCGCCCCACACAGGACCTCGTTTTTGCGGTGCTTGGCAGCCGGGCCGCGGCGGTGTTCGATGCAGACGCGCTCACGTCTTTCGCCCACGACCCGAACGCGCTGTTTCAGCGGTTGCGGGAACCCGCTGTGCTAACGCCGCACGCGGGCGAATTCGAACGCATCTTTCCAGGTGTGGTGGGACGAGTGCCCACGCGAATCGAAGCGGTGCGCGAAGCGGCGGCCGCGGCGCACTGCACCGTGCTTCTCAAGGGGCCCGATACGGCAATTGCGGCAGCGGATGGGCGCGTCGCGGTTTGCACCAACGCACCGCCCACTCTGGCAACAGCCGGCGCCGGCGATGTGCTCTCGGGAATCATCACGGGGCTACTGGCGCAGGGGATGGATTCGTTTTCCGCCGCCTGCGCCGGCGCCTGGCTGCACGGCGAGGCGGCGGTCCGCTTCGGCTACGGTCTGGTTGCCGAAGACATTCCCGAACTGCTTCCCGCGGCTCTTGCGAGCTTGCATGAACGGCTTGACGGCTGAGATCGCGGTTCGCCGGGCAGAGGCCGCGGATGTGCCTGCGCTTCTCGCCATCTACAATCATTTCGTCATGCACACGCATGTGACATTCGACGTCGCGCCGCGCACGCTCGAGCAGCGGCTCTCCTGGTTCGCGACTTTCGCGAACGAAGGCCGTCACCAGTGCTTCGTCGCGGTACGGGAAAACGTTCCGATCGGCTGGGCGTGTTCAGGGCCGTTCAGAGAGAAGGCGGCCTATGCGACCTCCGTGGAAACCAGCGTCTATCTCGCCCCGAATGCGGTGGGGCAGGGAATCGGGGCGCGGCTTTATACCGAGCTGTTCGCGCATCTTGCCGCAGCGGACATCCATCGCATTTATGGCGTAATCGCCCAACCCAATGCGCCGTCGGTACGGCTGCACGAGCATATGGGCTTTGCCCATGCAGGAACCTATCGCGAGGCCGGCCGCAAATTCGGCCGCTTCTGGGACGTGGCAATGTACGAAAAGGCCGTGAGATGAGATCACGCCCGGCGTTCTGGGCGGCCCTTGCGATTTGCTCGCCGCGATTGCCGCTGCGGACGGGGTCGTCCTTATGGCGGCCCGCAGATAACGGGCCCGAACGATGGCCGGGCAGGCCCTAGCAACCTCCGAATCCGCCTGATATACGGGCGCGCTCCGGCGGCGAGCGAGGCGTGCCGCCAGAAAGCCCGGACGCGGGCGTGGTGGAATCGGCAGACACGCGAGATTTAGGTTCTCGTGACGAAAGTCGTGGGGGTTCAAGTCCCTCCGCCCGCACCAGCATCGGGCCAGCGCAGGGATAGCTCAGATGGAAGTCACCCAGACCGTTTCCGAAGGCCTGCACCGTGAATTCCGGATCGTCATCGGCGCCGACGATCTCGACGCGCGCCTGAACGGCCGGCTCGAGGAAATGAAGCCCACGCTCCACATGAAGGGCTTCCGGCCGGGCAAGGCGCCGGTCTCGTTCCTCAAGAAGACGTTCGGCAGGCGCGTGATGAACGAGATCGTCGAGCAGGCGGTCTCCGAAACGAGCCAGAAGGCGGTCAGCGATCATGCACTGAAACCTGCGTTCCCCCCGCAGGTGGACTACGTCACGCCGGTGGACGATGTGGTCGGCGGCAAAACCAATCTCGAATTCATGGTGCGGGTCGACCTGATGCCAGAGTTCGAACTGGCAGACATCACCCGGCTCGAAGTCCGCAAGCTTGTGGCCGACGTGACGGATGCCGAGATCGACCGGGCGATCGAGCGGCTTGCCGAGCAGGCGCGCAGCTATAGTCCGAAGGGCGAGGGCGACGCCGCGCAGGACAAGGATGCGGTGACGATCGACTTCACGGGCCGGGTGAACGGCGAGACCTTCGCGAGCGGCAAGGCCGAGGATTTCAATCTGGTGCTGGGTTCGGGCCAACTTATTCCCGGCTTCGAAGACCAGATCGTGGGCGCCAAAGCGGGCGAGGAACGGGTCGTCCAGGTCGCGTTCCCGCAGGATTATCCCGACGCCAAGCTTGCAGGGCAGCCGGCCGAATTCACGGTGAAGGTCAAGGAGGTCAAGGCGCCGGATGCGCTGGCGATCGACGATGAGCTGGCGCGCAAGCTCGGGCTGGCCTCCCTGTCGTCGCTGCGGGAGAGGGTGCGCGACCAACTCCGATCCGACTTCGCGCGCGCGAGCCGGATGCACCTGAAACGCCGTCTTCTCGACGCGCTGGACGAGCGGCATTCGTTTCCGCTGCCGGAAACGATGGTGAACAGGGAATTCGGTCTGATCTGGGATCAGGTCGAGGCTGAACTCAAGCGGGAAGGCCGCACCGCCGCCGACGAAGGAAAGACAGAGGAGGAGATGCGCGAGGAGTACCGCAAGATTGCCGAGCGCCGCGTCCGCCTCGGGCTCGTGCTTGCACGCATCGGCGAGCAGAACGGCATCCAGGTTTCCAATGACGAGTTGCAGCGCGCCATCGCTGCGCGCGCCCGCCAGCACCAGGGACACGAACAGGAAGCGTTCAATTTCTACAGTTCGAATCCCCAGGCGCAGGCGGAAATCCGCGCGCCACTGTTCGAGGAAAAGGTGGTGGACTTCATCGCGGAACTCGCGCAGATCACCGAGCGCAAGGTGGATCGCGATACACTGTTCCTCGATCCGGACGAGGCGGACGAGAAACTCAAGGCAGCCGACGCCGCCGCGGCGTGATTTTCGCGCCCAGCGCTGCCCGAAGAGGCAGCAGGGGTCGGCGCGTCATCCCGCCCGGCGCTTCTGCGCGCGCCACTCACTCGCGAATAGCCGGGGAGGAAACGAGGCGCGAACGGGAACGTAAATTCGAAGGAACAGCCGGATGAGAGACGCCAAAGACCTTTACATGAACACGCTGGTACCGATGGTGGTCGAGCAGACCGCCCGGGGCGAGCGCGCCTACGACATCTATTCGCGACTCCTGAAGGAGCGGATCATCTTCATCACCGGCCCGATCGAGGATTACGGCGCGAGCCTGGTCACCGCGCAGCTCCTGTTTCTCGAGGCGGAAAATCCGAAGAAGGAGATCGCGATGTACATCAACTCGCCGGGAGGCGTCGTAACGTCGGGGTTCGCAATCTACGATACGATGCAATACGTGCGGCCGGCGATTCAGACCCTCTGCGTGGGGCAGGCGGCGTCGACGGCATCGCTGCTTCTCTGCGCCGGCGAAAAGGGTGCACGGGCTTGCCTGCCGAACTCGCGCATCCTTGTCCACCAGCCCTCGGCATCCTTCTACGGTCAGGCCGCCGATATCGCGAGGCATGCCGAGGAAGTGCTGAAACTCAAGGGCCGCCTTAACGACATTTACGTGAGGCACACGGGCCGTACCCTCGAAGCAGTTGAAAAAGCCCTGGACCGCGATACCTATATGACGGCCGAAGAGTCGAAGACCTTCGGGCTCGTGGACAAGGTTTTGGTCAGCCGCCCGGAGGGTGGCGAGCGGGTCTGAAGCGCTCGCCCGGCAGCGGTTTCGCAAATGATGGGACTTAAACAATCCTTGATCCCCTTCCGCCTATCATGGTCGAATGACTGCGGCATGGGGTGCACAGAGTCTGGCGCGGTTCCTGCATCTTTCGGCACCGGCGCCATCGTTACGGGTTCATTGAGTCTGGGCGTGGAGACGAGCCTGCGAATGTCCGAGGAGTGCCTATGAGCAAGGCGGGCGGCGGCGAAGCCAAAAATACTCTCTATTGCTCGTTTTGCGGCAAGAGCCAGCACGAGGTCCGCAAACTCATTGCCGGACCTACGGTCTTCATCTGCGACGAGTGCGTCGAACTGTGTATGGAGATCATCCGGGAGGAGAACAAGACCTCCTTCCTGAAGTCCCGGGACGGCGTTCCCTCGCCGGGTGAAATCTTCAAGGTGCTCGACGATTACGTCGTCGGCCAGCACCACGCGAAGAAGGTGCTCTCCGTCGCCGTCCACAATCACTACAAGCGTATCAACGCGACCGGCAAGAACAGCGACGTCGAGCTTGCCAAGTCGAACATCATGCTGATCGGGCCAACGGGCTGCGGCAAGACCCTGCTCGCCCAGACGCTGGCGCGCATCCTCGACGTGCCGTTCACGATGGCCGACGCGACCACGCTCACCGAAGCGGGCTATGTCGGCGAGGATGTTGAAAACATCATTCTCAAGCTGCTGCAAAACGCCGACTACAATGTGGAGCGCGCACAGCGCGGGATCGTCTATATCGATGAAGTCGACAAGATCAGCCGCAAGTCGGACAATCCGTCGATTACCCGTGACGTGTCCGGCGAAGGCGTGCAGCAGGCGCTCCTCAAAATCATGGAAGGGACCGTTGCGAGCGTGCCGCCGCAGGGCGGGCGCAAACATCCCCAGCAGGAATTCCTGCAGGTGGACACGACGAACATTCTGTTCATCTGCGGCGGCGCCTTTGCCGGCCTCGAAAAGATCATCTCCTCGCGCACGCACGGCACCTCCATGGGATTTGGCGCCGTAGTGCGCGCCGCTGACGAACGCGGCACGGGCGAAGTGCTGCGCGAAGTGGAACCCGAGGACCTGCTGAAGTTCGGCCTCATCCCCGAATTTATCGGACGGCTGCCGGTCATCGCCACCCTGGGGGATCTGAGCGAAGGCGCGCTGATCGAGATCCTCACACGACCGAAAAATGCGCTCGCCAAGCAGTACCAGCGCATGTTCGAAATGGAAGGCGTGAAGCTGCGCTTCCAGGAGGAAGCGCTGCACGCCATTTCGAGGCGCGCCATCCAGCGCAAGACCGGCGCGCGGGGGCTGCGCTCGATCATGGAAGGCATTCTGCTCGAGACGATGTTCGAGCTGCCGACGCTCAACGGCGTACAGGAGGTCGTCATCACCTCCGACGTGGTGGATGGCCGCTCGCGGCCGCTCTACACCTATTCCGACAAGGGACAGGCGCGCGAATCGAACGCGTCCTGAGGCGGTTCCTCCCCGGTTGCCCCCAAGAGCTTGTGCCCGCGCATCTTGAAAGCGCCGCGGACGGAGGCCACTTTCGATTGCTCGAAGGAGCGCGCCCGCAAACGCCAACTGCCGACATTGGCAGCCCTGTGGTAGGCTGGCGCTGAGGTCCGACCCGGTCCGGGGTCGGGCAAGGAGAAGTTGATGTCCGATTCCGAACTGCAACCGACGAAGCCCGAATCCGGCGGCCCGATGGCGCCCGTGCTTCCCCTGCGCGATATCGTCGTCTTCCCGCACATGATTGTGCCGCTCTTCGTCGGACGCGAAAAATCGGTGCGCGCGCTCGAGGAGGTGATGAGCGACGAGAAGCAGATCCTGCTTCTGACGCAGAAGAATGCGGGCGATGACGACCCGACTCCCGAAGCCCTCCACGGCGTCGGCACCATGGCGACCGTGCTGCAGCTGCTGAAATTGCCCGATCAGACCGTTCGCGTTCTCGTCGAAGGAAAATTGCGCGCGCGCGTGACTGCGTTTTCGCCGAGAACGGACTTCTTCCAGGCGAAGATCGAGGCGCTTTCCGACCATGGCGGCGACGTGAAAGAAACCGAAGCGCTGGTGCGGACGGTCAAGACGAATTTCGAAAATTACATCAAGCTCAACAAGAAAGTGCCCGCGGAAACGCTGGCGTCGCTCGCCCAGATCGATGATCCGGCGAAGCTGAGCGACATGGTCGCCTCTCATCTTTCGGTGAAGATCGCCGATCGCCAGCAGCTGCTGGAGACGCTCAACACCGTCGAGCGGCTCGAACGGGTGCTCGCTCTGATCGAAGGCGAAATCGGCGTGCTCCAGGTCGAGCGCAAGATCCGCACGCGCGTCAAGCGCCAGATGGAGAAGACGCAACGCGAGTATTACCTCAACGAACAGCTCAAGGCGATCCAGAAGGAATTGGGCGAAGGCGAGGAGGGGAGGGACGAGCTTCACGAGCTCGACGAACGCATCCGCAGGGCGAAGCTCTCCAAGGAGGCGCGTGAAAAGGCGCAAACCGAAATGAAGAAGCTGCGCCAGATGAGTCCGATGTCGGCGGAAGCCACCGTCGTACGTAATTATCTGGACTGGCTGCTCTCGCTGCCATGGGGCAAGAGATCGAAGATCAAGAAGGACATCGCTCTCGCCGAGAAGATTCTGCACGAGGACCATTACGGTCTTGAAAAGGTCAAGGAACGGATCCTCGAATACCTCGCGGTGCAGCAGCGCGCCGGGAAGATGAAAGGACCCATCCTGTGCCTGGTGGGACCGCCGGGCGTGGGCAAGACTTCGCTCGGCAAGTCTGTCGCGCGAGCCACGGGGCGCGAATTCGTCCGCATGAGTCTCGGCGGCGTGCGCGACGAGGCGGAAATCCGCGGACACCGGCGTACCTATATCGGCTCGATGCCCGGCAAGATCATCCAGTCGATGAAGAAGGCAAAAAGCGCCAATCCGCTCTTCCTGCTCGACGAAATCGACAAGCTCGGCGCCGACTGGCGCGGCGATCCGTCCTCGGCCCTGCTCGAGGTTCTCGATCCCGAGCAGAACCACACCTTCAACGACCACTACCTCGAAGTCGACTTCGATCTCTCCGATGTGATGTTCATCACCACGGCCAATACACTGCGCATGCCGCAGCCCCTGATGGATCGCATGGAGATCATCCGCATTCCCGGTTACACCGAGGACGAGAAGGTCGAGATCGCGCGCCGGCACCTGATTCCGAAGGAGATCGAGGCCCATGGCCTGAAAGAGAGCGAGTGGGCGATCAACGAAACAGGCCTGCGCGATCTGCTCCGTTATTACACCCGGGAGGCGGGCGTGCGGAACCTCGAACGCGAGATTGCAAACCTCACGCGGAAGGCGGTCAAGGAAATCGTCTCCGGCAAGGCGCAAACGATCAAAGTGACGTCAGAAAATGTCGGCGTCTATGCGGGCGTGCGCAAGTTCCGCTACGGCGAGATGGAAGGCGAGGACCAGGTCGGAGTCGTGACGGGTCTTGCCTGGACGGAGGTCGGGGGCGAAACGCTGCAAATCGAATCGGTGATGCTCCCTGGAAAGGGCCGCATGCTGACGACGGGCAAGCTCGGCGAGGTGATGAAGGAGTCGATCGACGCGGCGCGCTCGTATGTGCGCTCAAAGGCGACGATGTTCGGTATCAAGCCACCAACCTTCGAGCAACGCGACATCCACGTGCACGTGCCGGAGGGCGCAACGCCCAAGGACGGCCCTTCGGCCGGCGTGGCGATGGCGACGTCGATCATATCGGTGTTGACGGGCATTCCGGTGCGCCGCGACGTAGCCATGACGGGCGAGATCACCCTCAGGGGCCGCGTGCTGCCGATCGGCGGATTAAAGGAGAAGCTGCTGGCGGCGCTGCGGTCGGGGCTCGCTATGGTGATCATCCCCTCCGAAAACGAGAAGGACCTCGCGGAAATTCCCGACAATGTGAAGTCCGGCATGAAGATCGTGCCGGTAGCGACCGTCGAGGAGGTCATCAAGATCGCGCTGGTGCGCACACCCGAGCCGATCCTCTGGGAAGATCCGGACCTTGTGACGCCGTCTCCGCGCATCGAAGCCGACGCGGACGCGGTCGTTACCCATTAAAAGGCGGTGGCAGGACAGGAGAGCCCCGCGGGCAGCTCACGTGGCTTTTTTTGCCGGCCCGCGAAATCCCGGCTTGGCGGAGTTGTGCCTGCCGCCCTAGACTCAGCCTGTGGGCGGTGACTCGCAAAGGAGCGGAGCGGTGAACAAGAATGACCTGATCCAGCAGCTTTCCGACAGGAGCGGGCTTGACAAACAAGACGCGACCAAAGCGGTCGACGGGGTGTTCGACCTGATAACGGAGGCGCTCAAGACCGGTGAGGAGGTGCGCCTGACCGGCTTTGGTGTTTTCCAGGTGTCCCACCGCGCCGGGGGAAAGGGTCGCAATCCGCAAACCGGCCAGGAGATCGACATCAAGCCTTCCAAGCAGCCGCGCTTCCGTCCCGGCAAACCGCTGAAGGATGCGCTGAACTGATTGCCGGCGATCGCCGGCGTCAAAGCTGCTATAAGCGCGCGTTGCACATCCCGGGCGGTTAGCTCAGCCGGAAGAGCACTTCGTTTACACCGAAGGGGTCGGCGGTTCGAACCCGTCACCGCCCACCAGCGTTCGCGTGCTGGGGATCGGCGGGACTCTCGTCAAAGCGGAGTGTCCGGTATGGGGAAGGCGCCAGTTTTTCTGATTGCAGCGTTGTTTGCGCTCGCGCTGGTTCGATGCGCAGGGCCGCGGGATCGAGAACCTGCCCCGCCGCAATGGCATCCGCCCTCCGAAATGCTCGAGAAATATGCCGACCATAACGGCGTCGTCACACGCGCGGCGATGGAACGGGGCCTCAGGGCCGATTTCGCCGCCGCCGACAAGAACCACGATGGATGCCTCGATGCGGACGAGGTGCGTCCGATCAACGAGGCCCGCTGGAAGGCGGACGCTTCGACCGCTTCGCCGTTGATCGACTTCCGGCATACCGGCTGCATCGATTTCGATGAATTCGCCGCGACCCCGCGCTCGCTTTTCGATCAGCTCGACAAGAACGGCGACGGGCGACTCACGCCCAAAGAGCTTCATCCCTCGCGTCGTTCGCAAGCGCAAAACGGCTCATAATCAGCACAATGTGATCAAGCCCTGGCTTGGCCCTCCTGAAGCGCGGAACTATCATGTCGATGGTCTTGAGGAGGGCAGGCTCGTGACGTCATTTTCCACCATCCTGGTATTTGCTGCGGCGGTCGCGCCATTCGCGGCATCCGCGTCCGACATGGTCGCGCCAAATGGTCGGCAGACCAACCCCTGCCTGAATGTAGCGGCCGCAAAGTCCTCCCAATGGCGCGCAAAGCGCATGATGGTGCGGGAGACCCAGACCTTCGCCGACGGCACGAACAGGCAGATCGAAGCGATTTTCACCGAAGACGTGGCCTACGCGCATATCGTCGGGCAACCTTGGATGACGAAAAATCTGACGCGCTGGGAGCGCAGCGTGGCAGCGCCGGACAAGGTGATGAAGAGCATGGGTCTCACGGGCTGCGAGCTCGTTGGACCTGCCACCGAGAACCTGCAGCCCGTGTCGCTCTACACCTTTGGCTATGTGCCGGACGCCAACGCCATCCATGTCACCGGCAAGATCTGGATTTCCGACGCGACGTCCCTTCCGATCCGCCAGGAACTGGATCAGAAACTCGAAGCCGCGCATGAGCACGTTCCGGTTGCGATCACGGCGCAGTTTTCGTACGGCGACAGTGTGAAGATCCCCGCGAGTGCAATCCGGGCCGACGAAAGTCGCCGGTTCTTGACGGAGCAGCATTTTGTTCTCGGCGCGCCGGTCGGCGGGACGCAGCTTGGCACGGCCTATACAGCCCCCGGCGGACACGGACACCAATAGTCGCGATTTCGCCGCCGCGAGGCGGCGCGACCGCTGTCCTTGACTCGTCCTTCCCGTGGCCCTACATCGCCCAGCCTTCGCCTCGCTTGCGAAGAACGCCCGCGGGGGCGTAGCTCAGTTGGTTAGAGCGTCGGCCTGTCACGCCGAAGGTCGCGGGTTCGAGCCCCGTCGCTCCCGCCATCGCTCCTGTTCGAAAAATCCTTCGTGAGCGCGGCAAATCTTCGGTCGTTCCCGCGTTGCACAAGATGGGCGCACGGCCTATACCGCGAGCCGCAAATGATAGCCCGTCGAGGAAGGCGGCATGCCCGGTCTTTTGCTGGAATATCTGCCGATTCTGCTTTTCATCGCCATCGCCGGCGTGGTCGGCCTTGCGCTGATCGCAATCCCCTTTGTCGTTGCGCCCAAGAATCCGTATCCCGAGAAGCTCTCGGCCTACGAGTGCGGCTTCAACGCCTTTGGCGACGCGCGCATGAAGTTCGACGTGCGCTTCTATCTCGTCTCGATTCTTTTCATCATCTTCGACCTTGAAGTCGCGTTCCTTTTCCCCTGGGCAATCACGCTGCGAGCCACTGGCGCCTTCGCCTTCTGGTCGATGATGGTGTTCCTGGGCGTACTGACGGTGGGATTCATCTATGAGTGGAAGAAGGGCGCCCTGGAATGGGAGTAGCGCGTATTCTGCCGGCCGATTCCGCCCGCGCCCGAGATCCGTATCTTGGCCCCATGCGGGCTCACTTCGAGGACAAGGGTTATCTTCTTGCCAGCGCCGACGCGCTGATCAGCTGGGCCCGCACGGGCTCTCTCATGTGGATGACGTTCGGGCTCGCCTGCTGCGCCGTGGAAATGATGCAGGCCAGCATGCCGCGCTACGATCTCGAGCGGTTCGGCGTGGCGCCCCGCGCCAGCCCCCGCCAGTCGGACGTGATGATCGTGGCTGGTACGTTGTGCAACAAAATGGCGCCGGCGCTGCGCAAGGTCTACGATCAGATGCCGGAGCCGCGCTATGTCATCTCCATGGGCTCCTGCGCGAACGGCGGCGGCTACTACCACTATTCCTATTCGGTGGTGCGCGGGTGCGATCGCATCCTTCCCGTCGATGTGTACGTCCCCGGCTGTCCGCCGACCGCCGAAGCTCTCGTCTATGGAATTATGCTTCTGCAGCGAAAAATCCGCCGCACGGGCACGATCGAACGCTGACCCCTCATGCAGGATCTCGAAGAATTCGGCCGGATGATTGCGGCGGCATTGCCCGGTGCCGTGAAGGCGCAAACCACGGCCCTGGGCGAACTCACCCTCGGCGTCGCGCGCGAGGAAATCCAGCGTGTGCTCGGCTATCTGCGCGACGATCCGGATTGCGAATTCAAGGTCCTGATCGACATAGCAGGCGTCGACTGGCCGAAACGCGAGTACCGTTTTGATGTCGTCTATCATCTCCTGTCGCTCTCGAAGAACCGGCGCATCCGCGTGAAACTCGAGACCGACGAGAACACGCCGGTTGCGTCTTCGGTCGGGCTGTTTCTAGCGGCCGACTGGTTCGAGCGCGAAACCTTCGATATGTACGGCATCACCTTCGCCGACCATCCCGATCTGCGCCGTCTTCTCACCGATTACGGATTTTCCGGCCATCCGTTCCGCAAGGATTTTCCGCTGACCGGGTATGTCGAGCTGCGCTACGATGAAGAGCAGAAGCGCGTCGTCTATCAACCGGTCGACCTGGTGCAGGAGTTCCGGGAGTTCGATTTCATGAGCCCGTGGGAAGGCGCGCGCTACGTGCTGCCGGGCGACGAAAAGGCTTCGAAGGAAAGCCGATGAGCGAGGCACTCGACGATCGCCGCATGACGCTCAACTGGGGACCCCAGCACCCGGCTGCGCACGGCGTGCTGCGCCTCGTCATGGAGCTCGACGGTGAAATCGTTCTGCGCATCGATCCGCACATCGGACTGCTCCACCGCGGCACCGAAAAGCTCATCGAATACAAGACCTACATGCAGGCGCTGCCCTATTTCGACCGGCTCGACTATGTCGCGCCGATGAATCAGGAGCACGCCTTCTCGCTTGCGGTCGAACGACTCATGGGAGTTGAGGTGCCCAGACGCGCACAATACATCCGTGTGCTGTTCTGCGAGATCGGGCGGCTTCTCAACCATCTCCTGCAGATCACTACCCAGGCTCTCGACGTTGGCGCGCTGACTCCGCCCCTCTGGGGGTTCGAGGAGCGCGAGAAGCTGATGGTATTCTACGAGCGCGCGTCAGGCGCGCGCCTCCATGCCAATTATTTCCGCACCGGCGGCGTGCACCAGGATCTTCCCGCGGGGCTTGCCGACGACATCTACGCATTTTGCGAGAGCTTCCCCAGCGTCGTGGACGATATCGACGAACTCTTGACGGAAAACCGCATCTTCAAGCAGCGCAACGTGGATATCGGAGCGTTCACCCGGACCGACGCAGAGGCGCGCGGCTTTTCGGGAGTGATGCTGCGCTCGACCGGCCTCGCGTGGGATTTGCGGCGCGCCCAGCCCTACGAATGCTACTCCGAGCTCGACTTCAAGATTCCCGTGGGCAGCAAAGGCGACTGTTACGACCGGTATCTCATGCGTATGGAGGAGATGCGTCAGTCAACCCGGATCATGAAACAGTGCATCGAGAAGATGCCGGCGGGACCCGTGCTCTCGGAAGATCGCAAAGTGGTGCCGCCGAAGCGTGGGGAGATGAAGCGGTCGATGGAAGCGCTGATCCATCACTTCAAGCTGTTCACCGAAGGCTATCACGTTCCGGCGGGCGAAGTTTACGCAGCGGTGGAAGCGCCCAAGGGCGAGTTCGGCGTCTATCTCGTCGCGGATGGATCGAACAAGCCCTATCGCTGCAAGATTCGCGCGCCGAGCTACGCCCATCTGCAAGCCATGGACTTCCTCTGCAAGGGCCACATGCTGGCCGATGTGCCCGCGGTTCTCGGTTCGATCGACGTGGTGTTCGGGGAGATCGACCGGTGAGCACGCGGCGCCTGCACGAGCAGCAACCGGAAAGCTTCGCCTTCACGTCCGAGAACAGAGCCTGGGCGGAAAAGGAGATGGCGAAATATCCGCCGGGCCGTCAGGCGTCCGCGGTGATCGCGCTCCTGTGGCGGGGACAGCACCAGGAAGGCTGGGTGACGAAACCGATGATCGAGGAAGTCGCGCGGTTCCTCGGCATGGCACGTGTCCGCGTGCTCGAGGTAGCCACCTTTTACACCATGTTCAACCTCGCGCCGGTCGGGCGCCACCTCGTCCAGGTGTGCACGACAACACCGTGTTGGCTCGCCGGCTCGGATCAAGTGGTCGAGGCCTGCAAGCAGCACATTGCGCCGCGACCAAACACGATTTCCCCCGACGGAATGTTCAGCTGGATGGAAGTCGAATGCCTGGGGGCCTGCGTCAACGCGCCGGTGATGCAGATCGCACGAGATTTCTACGAGGACCTGGATCGGTCAAAAACCACAGCGATTCTCGAAGCGCTGCGGCGGGGCGAGCGGCCGAGCCCGGGTTCGCAGATCGGGCGCCATTCCTCCGAACCGGTGGGCGGCCCGACGACTTTGACGGACCGCTCGCTTTACGATGGCACGCGGCGCAGTGGCGGTCCGGCGCGCGCTGACGGCGCGGGGCAAATGGCCGGACAGGGCGGCAACGATCGCGAGTCGCCGGTGCAAAAGCCGCCCGGTGCTGCGACATGAGAAGGAGTCCTTGGCACCGCCATGCTCGCTGACTGCGACCGCATCTTCACCAATCTCTACGGCTTCGAGGACTGGACGCTCGAAGGCGCGGTGTCGCGCGGCGCGTGGGATGGTACAAAAGCGATCCTGGAGCGCGGACAGGACGCGATTATCAAGGAGATCAAGGAATCCGGCCTGCGCGGGCGCGGCGGCGCCGGGTTCCCGACCGGCCTCAAATGGTCATTTATGCCGAAGGACGCGAAGGACCGGCCGCATTATCTCGTCGTCAACGCCGACGAATCGGAACCGGGGACCTGCAAGGATCGCGACATCATGCGGCACGATCCGCATCTGCTCGTCGAGGGATGCTTGATCGCCTGCTTCGCGATGCGCGCGCATGTCTGTTACATCTATGTGCGCGGCGAGTTCATCCGCGAGCGCGAACGCCTGCAGGCTGCCATCGACCAGGCTTACGAAGCGCGGCTGATTGGCAAGAACAATGCCCATGGCTGGGACTTCGACTGTTACGTTCATCACGGCGCAGGCGCTTACATCTGCGGGGAGGAAACCGCGCTGCTGGAAAGCCTCGAAGGCAAAAAGGGCCAGCCACGGCTGAAGCCGCCATTTCCCGCGAATGTAGGCGTCTATGGCTGCCCGACCACCGTCAACAATGTGGAATCGATCGCGGTCGTACCCACGATTATGCGCCGCGGCGCGGCGTGGTTCGCCGCAATAGGCCGTCCCAACAACACCGGCACGAAAATCTTCTGCATCTCGGGTCATGTGAACAGGCCCTGCAATGTCGAAGAAGCGATGAGCATTCCGCTGCGGGAACTCATCGAGCGCCATGCGGGTGGCGTTCGTGGCGGCTGGGATAATCTGATGGCCGTCATTCCCGGTGGCTCGTCGATGCCGGTGCTGTCCAGGGAAATCGCCGATACGATACTCATGGATTTCGATTCGCTCGTCGCGGTGAAATCGGGTCTCGGCACGGCTGCCGTTACGGTGATGGACAGGTCCACCGACATCGTCAGGGCATTCGCCCGGCTCGCCTGGTTCTACAAGCACGAAAGTTGCGGGCAGTGCACGCCTTGCCGCGAAGGTTGCGGCTGGATGTGGCGGGTGTTGACGCGCATGCAAAGAGGCGACGCTGAAATCGCGGAAATCGACCTGCTCCAGGAAGTGACCAAACAGATCGAGGGACACACCATTTGCGCCTTCGGCGAAGGCGCGTCGTGGCCGGTGCAGGGTTTTCTGCGACATTTCCGCCCTGAAATCGAGCGGCGCATTGGCGAGCGGAAGCGGCTCCTGCTTGCGGAAGCGGCAGAGTAGCGCCGATGGCTACGCGCAAACTCATCATCGACGGGAAGGAAGTCGAGGCCGAGGAAAGCATCACGCTCATCCAGGCTTGCGAACAGGCCGGCGCCGAGATCCCGCGCTTCTGCTATCACGAACGCCTCTCGATCGCCGGCAATTGCCGAATGTGCCTCGTCGAATGGGTGGGCGCGCCCAAGCCGCAGGCGAGCTGTGCGCTTCAGGTACGCGACATCTTCCCGAACAAGGACGGCACACCTGCGCGCATCAACACGAAATCGGCTGCGGTAAAAAAGGCTCGCGAAGGCGTTATGGAGTTCCTGCTTATCAATCATCCACTCGACTGTCCGATCTGCGACCAGGGCGGCGAGTGCGATCTGCAAGACCAGGCGGTGGCGTACGGACGCGCGGCATATCACCGATTTAACGAGAACAAGCGCGCGGTCGACGACAAATATATGGGCCCCCTGATCAAGACGATCATGACCCGCTGTATCCAGTGCACGCGCTGCGTGCGCTTCGCGGCGGAGGTGGCGGGCGTGCCGGATCTCGGCGGCACCGGCCGTGGCGAGGACCTCGAAATCACCACCTACCTCGAAAAGGCGTTCGCATCGGAACTGTCCGGCAATGCCGTGGACCTTTGCCCGGTGGGCGCGCTCACCTCGAAACCCTACGCCTTCAATGCGCGGCCATGGGAGCTGCGCAAGACCGAGTCGATCGACGTGATGGACGGGCAGGGCGCCAACATTCGTGTCGATACGCGCGGCCGCGAAGTGTTGCGCGTCCTGCCGAGGCAGAACGACGAGGTGAACGAGGAGTGGATCTCGGACAAGACGCGTCACGCGTGCGATGGTCTCAAGCGTCAACGGCTCGACCGGCCTTTCATTCGAAAGGGAGGCAGGCTCGAACGCGCAGGCTGGGCCGAAGCCTTCGCCGCCATCGCCGCGCGGATGAACGCGACACGGCCGGAGCGCATGGCGGCCATTGTTGGCGACATTGCTGCAGCCGAAGAGATCAAGGCACTGAAAGACCTGATGCTGTCGCTGGGCGTTGCCCATATCGACTGCCGGCAGGACGGTGCAAAACTGTCGAATGTGCCGCGACAATCCTACCTCTTCAATACAACCATCGCGGGCGTCGAATCCGCCGATGCGCTGCTGCTCATTGCCAGCAATCCGCGCTGGGAAGCGCCGGTGCTGAACGCGCGGCTGCGCAAGACCTGGCTCAACGGAAATCTCAAGGTCGCCAACGTCGGGCGGGCTTACGATCTCACGTATCAGGTCGAGCAACTGGGAGAGCGTGCGTCGCTGCTGCAGGATTTGGTGGATGGAAGCCACGCGTTTGCGAAGGTGCTCAAGGATGCGGAACGCCCCATGCTCATTGTCGGCCCTGGCGCACTCGCACGATCCGACGGCGCGGCGATTTTGAATCTCGCGGCGCGCATCGCGGGCACCACCGGCATGATCGGCCCAGGCCAATCCGCGGCAGAGGGCGGCTGGAACGGATTCAACGTGGTTCACACCGCCGCTTCGCGCGTGGCCGCGCTCGATCTTGGTTTCGTGCCGCGGCCGCACGGGCGCGATACAGCCGCGATCCTCGACGGCGCGGCGAAAGGCGAGATCGATTTTGTCTGGCTGCTCGGCGCCGACGAATTGCCGGATAACACTCTCGGCAATGCGTTCGTCGTCTATCAGGGTACGCATGGGGATGCAGGCGCGCATCGAGCGGACGTGGTGCTGCCCGGCGCCGCGTACACCGAGAAGGATGGGCTCTACGTCAATTTCGAGGGCCGCGTGCAGCGGGCGCGACGGGCGACGTTTCCGCCCGGCCAGGCGAAAGAGGACTGGGCAATCCTGCGCGCCTTTTCCGAGGTGATCGGCAAGCGCCTGCCTTACGACGATCGCGAGGCGCTCGGCGCGGCCATTGTCGCCGAGGCACCGCATTTCGCGCAGATCGGCACGTTGCCTTCGCCGGCCGCCGCCGACGCGAAGGTCTGGGACGCGATCGGGAAGGAAGGAACTATCGATCCCGAGCGGCCGCTCGCGTCGCCGATCACCGATTTCTATCTCACCAATCCCATCGCGCGGGCGAGCCTGACGATGGCGGAGTGCAGCCGCACCTTCGTCCCAAACCCACATCGTCTGGCGGCGGAATAATGCCATGATGTTCGTGCACGAATTCCAGCACATGGGCCTGCCTTTCGGATGGGCATGGGCGATCAGCCAGATCGTCAGCATCGTCATCTTCGTCGTCGCGCTGCTCCTGATGCTGGCTTACGTTCTTCTCGCCGACCGCAAGATCTGGGCGGCTGTGCAGATCCGGCGCGGGCCGAACGTCGTGGGCGCTTTTGGGCTGCTTCAATCCTTTGCCGACTTCTTCAAGTTCGCGCTGAAGGAGGCAGTAATTCCGGCTGGCGCGAACAAGGTTATTTTCCTGCTCGCGCCGCTCGTCACCTTCGTTCTCGCCTTCGCCGCCTGGGCCGTAATGCCGGTCGCCAATGGCTGGGTAATAGCCAATATCAACGTCGGCATCCTGTACGTGTTCGCGATCTCGTCGCTTGGCGTGTACGGGATCATCATGGGTGGCTGGGCGTCGAACTCGAAATATCCGTTCCTGGGCGGCCTGCGTTCGGCCGCGCAGATGGTGAGCTATGAGGTCTCGATCGGCTTCGTCATCATCACGGTTCTTCTTTTTGCCGGTTCGCTGAATCTTTCGGCCATAGTCCGCGCTCAGACGCACGGCTGGTTCGCGTTCACGATCCTGTTCCCGATGTTCGTGGTGTTTTTCGTCTCGGCGCTCGCGGAAACGAATCGCCCGCCTTTCGATCTCCCGGAGGCCGAATCCGAACTTGTCGCGGGCTTCATGGTCGAGTACTCCGCGACGCCCTACCTGCTGTTCATGATTGGCGAGTACCTGAACGTCGTTTTCATGTGCGCGATGCTGTCGATCCTGTTCTTCGGTGGCTGGCTGCCGCCGTGGAATGTGTGGCCGCTCACGGCAGTCCCCGGCATCATCTGGTTCCTGCTCAAGATCTGGTTCTTCTTCTTCCTGTTCGCGATCGTGAAGGCCATCGTGCCGCGCTACCGTTATGACCAACTGATGCGGCTGGGCTGGAAAGTGTTTCTCCCCGCCTCGCTTGTCTGGGTCGTACTGACGGCGGGCTGGGTTCTCGTCTTCCGTCCACACGGCATGTGAGGCGCCCATGACCTGGCTCGATCGCACCGCACGCAGGATTCTTCTCTGGGAGCTCGTCAAGGCTTTCTGGCTTGCCATGCGCTACTTCTTCAAGCCCAAAGCGACGCTCAATTATCCCTTCGAGAAGGGGCCGCTCAGCCCGCGTTTTCGTGGGGAGCATGTGCTGCGCCGCTACCCGAATGGCGAGGAACGCTGCATAGCGTGCAAGCTCTGCGAGGCGATCTGCCCTGCGCTCGCCATAACGATCGAAGCCGAGCCGCGCGAGGACGGCAGCCGCCGCGCCACCCGCTACGACATCGATATGGTCAAGTGCATCTATTGCGGCCTCTGCCAGGAGGCCTGCCCGGTGGACGCCATTGTCGAGGGACCGAATTTCGAATTCTCGACGGAGACGCGCGAGGAACTCTATTACGACAAGGCCCGTCTGCTCGCGAACGGCGATCGCTGGGAACGCGAGATCGCGCAAAATCTGGAACTGGACGCGCCTTACCGCTAGCGGGGGGGCGCCCGAGGGGATAGCGACAGACCTATGCTTCTGACCGCGATTGCGTTTTATCTGTTCTCCGCAGTGCTGATCGGCGCGGCGTTGATGGTGATCGCCTCGCGCAATCCGGTCCACTCCGTGCTGTTCCTGATTCTCGCGTTCTTCAGCGCCGCTGCGCTGTTCATTCTGCTTGGCGCAGAATTTCTGGCGCTCATCCTTCTCATCGTCTATGTCGGCGCGGTCGCCGTCCTGTTCCTGTTCGTCGTGATGATGCTCAATATCGATTTCGCCGAACTGAGGCACGGCGTGCTGCAGTATCTGCCGTTGGGCGGACTCGTCGGCGTCATACTCGCGACGGAACTTGTGCTGGTCGGCACCTGGGCCCTCGCGCCTGGCTCGCGCAGTCCGCTTCCCCACGCAGCGCCCGCGCACCTGACCAACACCGAGGCCTTCGGGCGCGTACTCTACACGGACTACATCTACTACTTCGAAACGGCGGGACTCATCCTGCTGGTGGCGATGATCGGCGCGATCGTGCTCACGCTGCGCCACAAGCCGGACGCGCGGCGCCAGAAGATCGGCAGGCAGACGGCCCGCGACCCCGCGCTCGCGATCCGCCTGGTGGACGTGCCGCCGGGACAGGGGGGCTGAAGATGATCGGACTCGCCCATTATCTCGCCGTCGCCGCCATCGTTTTTACGATCGGCGTGCTCGGCATCTTTCTCAATCGTCGGAATGTCATCATCATCCTGATGTCGATCGAGCTGATCCTGTTGTCGGTGAACATCAACTTCGTCGCCTTCTCGGCCTATCTCGGCAATCTGGAGGGCCAGATCTTCGCGCTTTTCGTGCTTACCGTCGCTGCCGCGGAAGCGGCGATCGGCCTCGCCATCCTCGTCGTCTATTTCCGCAACCGTGGCTCCATCGCGGTCGAGAACGTCAACCTGATGAAGGGCTGAGGGCGTGTACGCGGCGATTGTCTTCCTTCCGCTGCTGGGTTCGGCGATTGCCGGCCTCCTGGGCCGCGCCATCGGCGCGCGAGCTTCGGAGGTCGTGACCACGGTCCTGCTTTTCGTCTCCGCCGCGCTGTCCTGCATTGCTTTCTACGACGTGATCTTCCTTGGCCACGCGGGGCTCGTGCCGATCGCGGACTGGATCCGTTCGGGCGATTTTCACGCGGGCTGGTCCATCCGCGTCGACGCACTCACCGCGGTGATGCTCGTCGTGGTGACGGGCGTCTCGGCGCTCGTGCATCTCTATTCCATGGGCTACATGCAGGACGACCCGCACCGGTCGCGTTTCTTTTCCTATCTCTCCTTTTTCACTTTCTCGATGCTCGCGCTCGTCACCGCCAACAATTTCCTCCAGCTGTTTTTTGGCTGGGAGGGCGTCGGCCTCTCGTCCTATCTCCTAATCGGGTTCTGGTACACGCGCGCCGCAGCCAACGCCGCCGCCATCAAGGCTTTCGTGGTCAACCGCATCGGCGATTTCGGCTTTGCGCTCGGCATTTTTGCGGTGTGGACGACGTTTCACACACTTGATTTCTCGGCAGTGTTCGGGGCGGCGCCGGCCATGGCGGGCAAGACATTCGTCTTCGCAGGTTACCATCTCGATATCCTGACCACCATCTGCTTCCTGTTGTTCATCGGCGCGATGGGAAAATCGGCGCAGATCGGGCTGCATGTGTGGTTGCCGGACGCGATGGAAGGCCCGACGCCCGTCTCGGCGCTGATCCATGCCGCGACCATGGTGACAGCGGGCGTGTTCCTGGTCTGCCGCTGTTCGCCACTCTTCGAGCAGGCACCCGTAGCGCTTGGCTTCGTCGCCTTCATCGGCGCCACCACGGCGTTCTTCGCAGCCACGGTCGGCCTTTTCCAGAACGACATCAAGCGCGTCATCGCCTATTCGACTTGCTCCCAACTTGGCTACATGTTTGCCGCGGCCGGCGTCTCCGCCTATGGCGCTGCCATGTTCCATCTGTTCACGCATGCCTTTTTCAAGGCGCTGCTGTTCCTCTGCGCCGGCTCGGTGATCAGCGCGGTGCATCACGAGCAGGACATGCGCAAGATGGGCGGCCTCGCGGCGATGCTTCCTTATACCTGGCTTACCATGCTGATCGGCAACCTTGCACTCACCGGCTTCGGGCTGCCGCTTCTCGGCCTCGGAACATCCGGCTTCTATTCCAAGGACGAAATCATCAATGCAACATGGTCCGCTGGAACGCCGGTTGGCACTTACGCGTTTGTGCTGACGTTTTTCTCGGTACTGCTGACCGCGTTCTACTCGTCGCGGCAGTTCCTGATGACATTCCACGGATCGTACAGAGGCGCCAAGGAGCAAAAATTCGCACGCGCCGATGCAGACGCGCACGCACATGGCGAGCTGCCCGCGGGCGAGGGACATGATCACGGCCACGGCGTGCGACTGTCTGAAGTGCACGAATCGCCCTGGACCATGCTTCTTCCGTTGTTCGTACTTGCGATCGGCGCGCTGATTGCAGGGGGGATCTTCGCACACCTCTTCATCGGCAGCGATTCGAAAGGATTCTGGCACGGTACCATTGCAGCCGTGACCGGGCGGGCGCCCGCGTCAGCGACCGAGCTTCCGGTGTGGGTGGAATTTGGCCCGTTCGTACTTACGATCGTCGGGTTCCTGATCGCCTGGTACTATTACATCCTCCACCCCGAGTTGCCGCCGCTAATGGCGAAGCGCCGCGGACTTCTCTACACGTTCCTTTATAACAAGTGGTACTTCGATGAGCTGTACGACGTGCTGTTCGTGCGCCCGGCCTTCTGGATCGGGCGGCTGTTCTGGCGCGGCGGAGACGGGCGCGTGATCGACGGACTGGGACCCAATGGAGTTGCCGCGCGCGTGCTCGATGCGACACGCGAGGCGGTACGTCTTCAGTCCGGCTACGTCTATCACTACGCCTTTGCGATGCTGATCGGGGTCGTAGTGCTTGCGACGTGGTTCGTCTTCACGGTGGGTGCGCGATGAGCCACGTGCCCCTGCTGACCATCGCCAATTTCCTGCCGCTCGCAGGCGTGCTGTCCATCCTGGTCGCGCGCGGCAGCCGCGAATCGCTCGCGCAAACGGCCCGGGTCATCGCGCTGGCCACCACCGTTGCCAATCTCGTCGTTGCGCTGATTATATGGGCGCGCTTCGACGGCTCCACAGCGGCTTTCCAGTTCGTCGAGGAGGCCGCGTGGCTTGGGACGGGCATTACCTATCGGGTCGGGGTAGACGGCATTTCGATGCTGTTCGTGGTGCTCACCGCGGGGCTGATGCCGTTCTGCATTCTGGCGAGCTGGAAGTCGATCACCGACCGCGTGCCGGAGTACATGATCGCCTTTCTGCTACTCGAAACCATGATGATCGGTGTCTTCACCTCGCTCAATCTCGTGCTGTTTTACGTGTTCTTCGAGGGCGGCCTGGTGCCGATGTTTCTCATCATCGGCGTTTGGGGCGGGACGCGTCGCGTTTATGCGAGCTTCAAGTTCTTCCTTTACACGCTTCTCGGATCGTTGCTCATGCTGCTCGCGATCCTGTCGATCTACTTCCAGACCGGCACCGCCGATATCGACGTTCTGATCCGCACCGCACATTTCTCACCGGCCATGCAGACGTGGCTGTGGCTCGCCTTCTTCGCCTCGTTCGCGGTCAAGATGCCGATGTGGCCCGTACACACCTGGCTGCCTGATGCGCATGTGGAAGCGCCGACGGCGGGTTCGGTCATCCTTGCCGGCATCCTGCTCAAGATGGGCGGCTACGGATTTCTCCGTTTCTCTCTACCCTTGATGCCGAATGCTTCAGAGATGTTTGCGCCGCTGATTTTCGTGCTCTCCGTGGTGGCGATCATCTACACCTCGCTGGTGGCGCTTGCCCAGGAGGACATGAAGAAGCTCATCGCCTATTCATCGGTGGCCCATATGGGCCTCGTGACGATGGGAATCTTCTCCCTGACCCAGCAGGGAATCGACGGCGGCATATTCCAGATGCTGTCGCATGGCATCGTCTCGGGCGCGCTGTTCCTTTGCGTGGGCGTTGTGTACGACCGCCTTCATACCCGCGAAATTGCGGCCTATGGAGGGCTCGTTGAACGCATGCCCATCTATGCCGCCTGTTTCATGGTATTTACGCTCGCCAATATGGGTCTTCCCGGCACGAGCGGCTTCGTCGGCGAATTTCTCACGCTGCTCGGCACCTTCCACGTCAACACCTGGGTGGCTATTTTCGGTACCACCGGCCTGATCCTTTCGGCGGCCTATATGCTTTATCTTTACGGGCGGATCATCTTCGGCGCGCTCGTGAAGCCGGCGCTCAAGGTGATGAAGGACTTAAGCGCGCGCGAAGTCGCGATTCTTGCGCCCCTCGTCGCGTTCACGATCGTGCTCGGCGTCTATCCGCGCATCGTGTTCGACGAGACCTCCGTCTCCGTCGCCCACCTCGTCGCACAGCACAGGCTGGCAATGCGTGCGGAGAGCGATACGCATTTGGCGTTCTTCTCACGGAATGGCGTCGCGAACAGCCATGAGCAGCGAGACAGAGAGGGACAATCTGCCGTCGTTAGTGTTCCCTCGGATGCGCTGTTGCGCGCGACTTCGGCCATGCGGGCGAAGGGAAGGGTCGCGCCATGAACCCGGTCGGCACCAACCTTCTTGTGCTCTTTCCCGAGTGCGTGCTTGCGCTCGTTGCCATGGGCCTTCTGATGGTGGGGGCGGTAGGCGGACGCGCGACCTTCCGGCCGGTTCTTGCGGCGGCGATCTGCGCACTGATCGCGGCGGGCTGGTTCGTCATCGTGCCGCTGACGAATGTGCACGACGCATTCGGCGGTGCCTTTGTGGCCGATGCATTCGCTCGTTTCGCCAAGATCCTCGTTCTGCTCGGCTCGGCGCTCGCGCTCCTCATGTCCCGGGACTTTCTCGAACGCCACAAGATTGCCAGTTTCGAATTTCCGGTGCTCGTGCTGCTTGCCACCATCGGCATGCTGTTCATGGTGTCGGCATCGAACTTCATTGCGCTCTATCTTGGATTCGAGTTGCAGAGCCTGTCGCTTTACGTGCTCGCCGCCTTCGACCGCGATTCGGTGCGCTCGAGCGAAGCCGGGCTCAAATATTTCGTTCTCGGCGCGCTGTCTTCGGGGATGATGCTCTACGGTATCTCCTTCATTTACGGGTTCGCCGGAACTACCGCGTTTGCTGCGGTGGCACACGTGGTCGCCCATGCGGGCGACAATATCGGCGTGGTGTTCGGACTCGTTTTCCTGATCGCCGGACTGGCCTTCAAGGTCTCGGCCGTGCCTTTCCATATGTGGACGCCCGACGTCTATGAGGGTGCGCCCACGCCGATCACCGCATTTTTTTCCATTGCCCCCAAGACTGCGGCCATGGCGCTGTTCGCGCGCGCGATGCTGACGGCCATGCCGGGAGCCATTTTCGAATGGCGGCAGATCGTCATCTTCGTCTCGGTGCTGTCGATGTTCCTGGGTTCCGTGGCGGCGATCGGGCAAGTCAACATCAAGCGGCTGATGGCCTACAGCTCCATCGCGCACATGGGATACGCTTTGATGGGTATCGCCGCCGGGACGTTTCAGGGCGTGCAAGGAGTCCTGTTGTACCTTGCGATCTATGTCGTCACCAACGCCGGCGTGTTTGTCTGCATTCTCGCAATGCGCCGCGAGGGAAAGATGGTCGAAACCATTCCCGATCTCGCGGGCCTTGCCCGAACGAGTCCGAGGCTCGCGCTCGCCTTTGCGATCCTCTTCGTGAGCCTTGCCGGCATTCCGCCTTTTGCGGGTTTCTTCGCCAAATTCTATGTGTTCCTCGCTGCCATCGACGCTCATCTGTACCCGCTTGCCATATTGGGCGTGATCGCGAGCGTGATCGGCGCGTATTATTACTTCCGGATCGTGAAGATCATGTATTTCGACGAACCGGCGCCGGCCTTCGATGCGGCGATCGGACCTTCATTGGGATCGATCATGGCCGGAGCGAGCGTGTTCAACGTGTTCTTCGTCGTCTTCGCGTACCCGCTGGTCGCCGCGGCCGCCGTCGGTGCCAGAGCGCTTGTTCCGTGAAGGAAGATTGGCCTGCGGGCTACGGCCTCCGACATTTCACCGAGCTCGATTCGACCAATGCGGAAGCGCGCCGTATGGCCGCGAGCGGCGCACCCGTACCACTTTGGATTTGCGCAGACCGGCAAACGCAGGGCCGCGGCCGCCGTGGGCGTGTGTGGGATTCCCGCAGGGGCAACCTCGCCGCGACTCTGCTTCTGTGGCCGAAGAAGCCGGTTGCGGAATGTGCGCAGCTATCCTTCGTCGCTGCGCTGGCTGTGGCAGCGACCGTAGCCCGTCATGCGCCCGAAGCCGACATACGGGTGAAATGGCCGAACGACGTGCTCGCAGGTGGCAGCAAGATCGCGGGCATCCTTCTCGAGTCGGCGAGCGAAGAAGGCGCAAGGCCGGCGTGGCTCGCCGTCGGGATCGGAATCAATCTCGCGTCGCATCCGGAAGGTACGGAATTTCCTGCCACTTCGCTGTCGGCGCTGAATGCCAACGTGCCTCCGGTCGCAGAAGCTCTGACCGTGCTCGCGCGCGCATGGACGCGGTGGTATGACATCTGGACGGAGCAGGGATTCGGGCCCGTTCGCGACGGATGGCTTGCGCGCGCAGCGGGTCTGGGTGGGCGAATCCGGGCGCGGCTCGGGGGCGGAGAATCAAGCGGCGTGTTCGAAGGCATTGACGGCAGCGGCGCGCTTCTGTTGCGCGAACACTCCTCTCGCCTGCGCACCATTTCCGCGGGCGAGGTGTATTTTTGACGATGACGCGGGACTATCACCGGCCATGCTCCTCGCGATAGACGCCGGAAACACCAATATCGTTTTCGCGATCTGCGAGGGCAGGGAGATCCGTGCGGAATGGCGCGCGGTCATGGACCAGGCGCGCACCGCCGACGAATACGCGGTGTTGCTGGCACCGCTGCTGTCGCTGCACGGATTGAGCTTCTGCGATCTCGATTGTGCGATCGTCGCTACCGTCGTTCCTGCCGCGCTGTTCGATCTGCGCCTGTTTTGCCGGCGCTACCTTAAGTGCGAGCCGCTCGTCGTAGGCGAAGCCAATGTCGATCTCGGAATTGAAATCCGCGTCGACCGTCCGACGACTGTCGGCGCCGACCGGCTCGTCAATGCAGTGGCGGCGCACGAACGCTACAAAGGCGCGCTTGTGGTGGTTGATTTCGGCACCGCAACGACCTTCGACATCGTGAGCGCGGAAGGCAATTACGAAGGTGGCGTGATCGCACCGGGCATCAATGTCTCGGCCGAGGCGCTGCACCGCGGCGCCGCGATGTTGCCGCGCGTCGCCATCCAGCGCACCCAGGCGGTGATCGGCAAGGACACCGTGCCCGCCATGCAATCGGGTCTTTACTGGGGCTATCTCGGGCTCGTGGAGGGGCTCGTCGCCCGCATCCGGGCCGAATACGCCGAACCCATGACTGTGATCGGCACGGGCGGTCTCGCCGGCGTGTTCTTCCGGCAAACTGGGGCCATCGATCACCTGGATGCCGATCTGACGATCCGCGGCCTCGTGCTCCTCCACGCCCGGAACACCGATGCGGGGCGGGCGCGTTTGAACCCCTGATGGACGCGCGCCTCGAAGCCAGCGAACTGGTCCTCCTGCCGCTCGGCGGCGCGGGCGAGATCGGCATGAATTTCAACGCCTACGGGCTGGGTCCGCCTGGGGACCGGCGCTGGATCGTGGTCGATTGCGGCGTGATGTTCGGACGGGAGAGCGGGACGCCCGGCGTGGACGTGATCCTCCCCGACATCCGCTATCTCGCCGAACAGCGTGAGAACGTACTTGCAATCGTGCTCACGCATGCGCATGAGGATCACATCGGCGCAGTGGCGCAACTCTGGCCACAGCTGCGCTGTCCCGTCTACGCGACGCCGTTCACCGCGAAGCTGCTTGAAGACAAACTAGCCGAAGCCGGGCTTGTGGAGCGCGTGCGGGTGCGCGTCGTCCCTCTCGAAGGCCACATCGAAGCGGGCCCGTTCCACGTCGATTTCATTTCCATCACGCATTCAATTCCCGAACCCAACGCGCTCGCGATCCGCACGCCTTTCGGCGTGGTGGTGCACACCGGCGACTGGAAGCTCGATCCCGAACCGCTCGTCGGCCGACCAACCGACGCGGGGGCGTTTCGCGCCATTGGCGAGGAAGGCGCGCTGGCTCTCGTTTGCGACTCGACGAATGCGCTGGTTGCGGGCGAATCCGGATCGGAAGCACGCGTGCGGCAGAGCCTCGTCGATCTGATCGGCACGCTCACCGGCCGCGTGGCGGTCACGGCGTTTGCCTCGAACGTCGCCCGCCTCGAGTCGGTCGGCATTGCCGCAAGACGGCACGGGCGGGAAATCGCGCTGGTCGGCCGCTCCATGCAGCGCATTGTGGATGCAGCAAAGGCAACCGGATACCTTGAGGATTTTCCAGCCGTGATCGAAGCAGACGACGCGACGCGTCTTCCGCCTTCGCGCGTGCTCTATCTCTGTACGGGCAGCCAGGGCGAGCCACGCGCGGCGCTCGCGCGCATCGCTGCGGCCGAGCATCCGACGGTGGCGCTCGGGCCCGGGGACACGGTGATTTTTTCCTCGCGCATCATTCCCGGAAACGATCTCGCGATATTCGAGCTGCAGAACAAACTGGCCGCACTCGACGTCGAAGTGATTACCGAGCGCGACCATTTCGTCCATGTCTCCGGCCATCCCGCGCGCGACGAACTTGCGGAGATGTATCGCTGGGTACGCCCCCGTGTCGCCGTGCCTGTCCATGGAGAGTTGCGTCACATGACCGAACATGCACGGCTCGCGCGCGCGCTGCAGGTACCCCAGGCGATCGTGCTGCAGAACGGCCATATGCTGCGGCTTGCGCCCGGACGCGCGGAAATCGTCGATGAAACGCCGGCGGGCCGGCTGCATCTCGACGGCAAGGTGCTGGTCGCGGAGGGTAAAGGCCACGCCAGGGCGCGCGGCGCACTTGCTTTTTCGGGCTTCGTGGCAGCAACAATCGCGCTCGACCAAAAGGGACGCGTCACCGGGGATCCCGCGCTCATCTTCGAAGGCGTTCCCGACGAAGTGCACGAGCCGATCCGCGCCGCGTTCGACGAGGCGCTCGGGCGGCATGACGGCAAGCGCGGCGGCGAGGCGGGACTCAAGGAGCGAACACGGCTTGCGATCCGTCGCGCCGCCCAAGCCCACTGGGGCAAGAAACCTGTGACGCGCGTCGAAGTGATATGGGTGTGAGATGATCGGGCGGCTCAATCACGTAGCCATCGCAACCTCCGATATAGCCGCGGCCGCAAAGATTTATCGCGACATGCTGGGCGCTAAGGTGTCCCAGCCCGCGCGCCAGCCCGAGCACGGCGTCACCACGGCTTTCGTCGAGCTCCCGAATAGCAAAATCGAGCTGCTCGAACCGCTCGGCGACGATTCTCCCATCGCGCGCTTTCTACAAAGGAACCCCGCAGGCGGAATCCATCATATCTGCTATGAGGTGGACGATATCCGTGCTGCGCGCGACCGCCTGCGCGCGAATGGTGCAACGGTTTTGGGCGACGGCGAGCCGCGTCCCGGCGCTCACGGTAAACCAGTGCTCTTTTTGCATCCGAAGGATTTTCTCGGTACCCTGATCGAACTGGAACAGGCATGAAAATGCCGATACAAGACCCTGTCGGAGATTAACGCACATGCACTGGGTCATACTCGCCGGCGCCTATGTCATCCTCTGGTTTCTGACGCTGCAGATTCTTCTGCCAATCGGGATTGGTGACTCCCGCGAAAGCGGCGACACCGCAACGACGCTCGCCGATCCCGGCGCCCCCCCCAACCCGCGCCTTCTCCTGAAAGCGCTTATCGCGACGTTCGCCGCCGCCGTGCTCTGGCTCGTTTTCTACGGCCTGATCCTCGCGCACGTTATCGATTTGTGAGAAACACGCGGCTGCTCAGGCGGAAAGGGCAGCTTCGATCTCGCCCATCTCCTTCGGAATTCCGGGTCCGAGCACGCGCGGTGCAGCGCCTGTGACCAGCACATCGTCCTCGATCCTTATTCCGTGAACGCCGAGGAAGCTGCGCACCCTTTCATAGTCGATAAATTCCTTGTGGCGGCCTTCGCTCTGCCATCGTTCGATCAGCATCGGAATGAAATAAAGTCCCGGCTCTACCGTGACGACCATTCCCGGCTTCAGAGGTTTCGCCATCCGCAGGTTCTGCAAGCCGAAGAGTGCGCTGCGGCGGACCGTGTCGTCGTAGCCGACCATATCTTCGCCCAGGCCCTCCATGTCGTGCACATCGAGGCCGATCTGGTGACCCACGCCATGCGGGAAGCAGAGCGCGTAAGCGCCGGATTCGACAATCGTATCGGGATCGCCCCGGAACAGGCCCTCGGCGATCAGCCCTTCGATCATGACGCGCGCCGCAAGCCTGTGCACCGTCAGATAGGATGTCCCCGCCCGACAGGCATCGATGGCCGCCTTCTGCGCCGCGAGCACAAGCTCGTAAAACAGGCGCTGCTTGGCATCGAAGCGACCGCCAATGGGAAGCGTGCGCGTAATGTCGCTCGCGTAACCCAGCCGGCTGGCGGCGGCACTGTCATTCACGACCAGGTCGCCGGCGGCCAGCCCCCGATCGTGATTGGTGTTGTGCAGGATTTCGCCGCGCGCCGAAAAAATGACCGGATAGGCGAGCGACAAGTCCGCCGCGCGCACGATCCCTTCCATGGCGCCGGAGATCTCGTGCTCCATCGCGCCGGGTCGCGAAAGTCGCATCGCCGCCGCATGCATTCTGGCGGTGACGAAAAGCGCGAATTCCATCTCGGCGATTTCCTCGGCGGACTTGATTTCCCGCTGCGCGATAATCGCGCGGACGAGCGCCGCGGAGGCATGCTGCGCCACGTCTGACACGGGAATGCCGAGCCATTCCGACAATTCAATCGCGGTCGTGCCGCGGAAAGGTGGGGTGTAGTGCACCGCGCGGCCGCGGCGGTTCTTCTTGAGCCATTCCGGCAAATCGCCATACCCGAGAACGGATTTGACTCCGGAGCGCGCAGCCCACTCCGCCAGCGGCGTGGCGGAACCCAGCCAGATCAGATCGTCGAGTGTGGGCTCGTCGCCGAAAATGATGGCATCGCCGCTGTCGAAATCGACGACGCCCGCCAGGAATGGCTGAGGTATTCCGAAATAATAACCGAAGCAGCTGTCCTGCACGTAGCCGTGCTGGTTCGCGGCATAGTTCATCGGGCTCGGCGGGTTGGCGGGAAACAATCCGATCCCGTCCATTGCCTCCGCAAGAACGTGTCGACGCGATTGGTATGTTGCAGTCCCGAACATTTTGCGGCCCCTGGTCAGCGATGAATCAATCGCCCGCTTTCAACAGCTTCGACCATTCGGTCATCGGGCGGTACGCGATCGCCTCCGACGGTCCCGAGAGGACATCGTAGCGCGTTTTCGTGCCTTCGCGCGTGAAGGCGATGTCGAACGTGTGAGGGCCGACCTGCAGATTCCGGACCGTGAGCTGCGGCATCCAGTCGGGCAGGACCGGATCGATGTAAAGCAGGCCCTTGGGCGCCTCGGGCTGGAAGCCGAGCATCGCCTGCAGAAGGGAGAAGATCGCACCAGCCGCCCAACCCTGGGGTACGTTGGCGCCACGATAGCGCACCGGAAAGGCGCCCGGCATCCGCGACGTGCCCGCATAAAGCTCCGGCATCTGGTTCATCTCGAAATAGCCCGCCGCCTCGGTAATCGCCTGCGCGATCTTGAGAACCTCCTCGTGAAAGCCGTAACGCTTCAGCCCTTGCGCGATGAATCCGTTGTCGTGCGGCCACACGGCGCCGATCTGGTAGTGATAGGGATTGAAGGCGGGATTCTTCGTGGAGAGCGTGCGAATGCCCCAGCCGCTCCACAGATCGGGCTGCATCAGCCGCTCGGCGACCCGCCGGGCGCGTTCGGGCGGTACGATCCCCGACCACAGGCACTGGCCGGGATTGGAAGCAACGGAAAGAATCTGTTTCTTGTCGCCGTCCAGACCGAAGGCGTAGGTGCCTTCCTTCTCGTTCCAGAACGCGTCGTTGAAGCGGTCGAACAGCGTCGCCGCCTTTTCGCGCAACTCCCCCGCGCGGTCGGATTTCCCGAGCGCCTCGAAGACTTTCGCCATGCGCAGCCACGCGTCATAGACATATCCCTGCATTTCGCAGAGCGCTTTCGGGCCTTTGACCGGTTGCCCTTTGTCGTCGACGACCGCTTCGCCGGAATCTTTCCAGCTCTGGTTCTCGTATCCTGCGGAAGAGCGTGTCTGATATTCCTGAAAGCCGTCGCCGTCGCGGTCGCCATATTCGTCGATCCACGCAAGACAGCGTTCGGCCGTCTCGAGATGTTCCTCGAGGATCGCGTTGTCACCCTTCGTCATCCATGCCGAATGCAGAGTCACGAGATAAAGAGGAGTCGCGTCCGCTGTGCCATAGTAGGGCGTGTGCGGGATCATGTGAAAATGAGCGAGTTCCCCGCGCCTGAGTTCGTGATGGATCTTGCCGGGCTCTGCGTCCCGGTAGTCGTCGCGTTCGCGCGCCTGCCATTTCGCGAGCACGCGCAGCGCGCCCACCGCAAACTCCGGATGCACGATTGCCGTCTGCAGGGAAATGGTGAGACTGTCGCGACCGAACAGCGCCACGAACCAGGGAAGGCCCGCGGCGGGCACGAAGCGGATATCGTCGGTGCCTTCGATGGGAAGGCGCAGGGCCGCCATGTCGGAAATTGCCTGCGCGAAAGCGCGCGTGTAGGTCGAGGCATTCCGGTCGACGCGAACAACGCTCTTGCGCCACACCTGTACCGCACGCACCGCGTCGGAAGATTCGTAGGCGTCTGCGCAGGTTTCCGGCGCGCCAGCCCAGGTGTCGCCATCCGCGAAATCGTAGAACAGACAGACGTGCCAGCTGGCGCCGGGATCCAGTGCGATGGAAAAGGCGAGGCAGCCATTGGCAAGCCGCATCGGCGAAGTGGCATTGCGGGCGGTGATGCGATACGCGCGCGTGAAATCCTTGTTGCGGTAGCGTGTCGAGAGCGTTCGCTTTTCCGAATCCCATTCCGTCTGTGTCGCCCCGCGCGCGGTCACCTTGTCGGATTTGACTTCGAAAATGTCGGCGAAATCGCCCAGCACAGATATCGAGAGATGAAAGGAGACTGCAGTCGTTGCGTAGTTCGTGATATCGAGGTCCTCGTGCATGCCGCCTTCGAGGCGCCGGCTGATGACGAGGCCAAGAGTGTTCTGCGGAATACTGCCGCTTTCACTCCGCATCTGCTTGTTGATGAGATGGATGCGAGCAACCGACGGCGCAATGGCGCCGCCGCTCAAGTGCTGCCAGCTCTCGTCGTTGGAAGCGATCGTCCAGGAGCTGATCAGCCGCGTATCGAGGTAGTAAAGACCGTCGCTGCCACCGCTCTTGATCTGCCCGTCATGAGCGCCCGCGAATACGGCGTAGCCGGCGTGCAGCGTAACATCGGATGATCCGACCTTGATCTCGAGAGTCATGGAGAATTTTCCCGGATGGCTGGCTGTGCGTCAGGCATGTCCCGCGAGCGAGGATTCTTCTTCGAAAGCGTCGTCCTCTTCCAGCACGCGCCGGGCGAGCATCGTGTAGTCGGTCTTGCCGGTGCCGAGCACGGGAATGTCCTCCACATGAACAACGCGACGCGGGATCGCGAGTTCATGGACGCCGTGATTGTGCACCCAGCCCGCAAAAGCCGTGCGCTCTGCTTCGGGGCAGGTGGTGACGAGCAGGATCTGCTCGCCTTTTTTGGTATCTGGAACCGCCAGCGCGGCGTGGCTGTATTCGGGCCACATGGCTGAGGCGCAGCTTTCGACCACTGACAGGGAAACGACTTCGCCGCCGATCTTCGCAAATCGCTTTAAGCGTCCCTTGATGGCGATGTAGCCGTCCTGGTCGATCGCAACCACGTCGCCGGTGTCGTACCAGCCGCCGGGAACCGGGGTGATTGCGCCCGGCCGATCGGCGCCGATATAGCCCAGCATCACGTTCGGCCCGCGAATCAGCAGCCGCCCGGCGTGGGATATGCCGGGCACCGGCTCGAGACGGCTTTCAATGCCCTGCATGAGGCGTCCGACCGTCCCCGGACGGTTCGCGCCGGGCTGGTTGGCGGCTACCACCGGCGAGGCTTCGGTGACCCCGTAGCCTTCCAGAAGTTCGACGCTGTATTTTCGGCGGACAAGCGCGCGTGTTTCGTCGCGCAGGCGCTCGGCGCCGCACACCGCGAGTCTCAGGCTGTCGAGGTCGCCCGGCTCGCCGGCACGCGCATATTGCGAGATGAAGGTGTCGGTCGAGAGCAGGATCGTCGCGCGCGATTCGCGGATGCGGCGCACGATTTCGCGTGGTTGCAACGGCGTCGGATGCAGGACGGTCCTGATGCCGAGCAGCAGCGGCATCAGCGCGCCCACCGTCAGGCCGAAACAGTGGAACGTGGGCAGCGGATTAATCAGCACGTCGTCCGGATAGATTGCGAGGTGCGAGCGGACCTGCTCGACGTTCGCGAGCAGATTCAAATGCGACAGCGCAACACCTTTCGGCTCGCCTTCCGTGCCCGAGGTGAAGAGATAAACTGCGGGCGCGCCGTGGCGGGGCCGGGCGATGACGGCGGAGGGAACATATAGGCCGATGAGGGCTGCGATCCTGTCGCCGAGTGCCAGGCCGGCGCGGACATCCTCGAGATAGACGATCTTTGCGGTAGCGGCCAGTGCTGCGACAAGCGCCTCGAATTTTCCAACCTCGACGAAGCGGCGGGCGGTCACCACGCGCCCGATTTTCGCCATATGCATTGCGGCCGCGACGGCTTGCGCACCTGCGGTGAAATTCAGCATTGCCGGTATGCGCCCATATGCCGAAAGCGCAAAGAACGAGATCACCGAGGCCGCTCCGGTCGGCAAGAGGATGCCCACCGCGTCCCCCGCATGCGTACCCCTGCGCAGAGCGTGGCCGAGCGCCAATGCCGCGCGGACGAGTTCGTCATACGTGAACGAGCGGCCATCGCCGTCCACCAGCGCGGTCTTTTTGCCGCCAAAGCGCCGCCGCGCTTCGACGAGCGCCTCGAATAGCGGCTTCTGCGCGCGCGGCAGCTCGAAGGGAACAATCTCTTCCCCCGACGCGGCAGCGATGGTGCAGAGGGTCACGGACCGGGCCTCATGGGCAGCAGCGTAGCCCAATCCGAGCGGCCGATGCAGGGCCAAATACGCGGGAACTCCCTGTCAGTTCCCCATCGAGGGAGTTCGGAAAAGCGCTCATGGCAACGGGGAAACGCGTGATTTTGGGCAAGCCAGCCTATATGTAACCTCCCATGGCGATTGTCATTGACCAGAGCGCGAACGAGCGCCGGGCGATCCGGCATCCCGAGAAGGCGCATCGCCCTGACACGCCGCTCCTGCGCAAGCCGGACTGGATTCGCGTGAAGGCGCCCGGCGGCCGCGAATACCAGGAGACGCGCAGCATCGTGCGCGAATTTGGTCTCCACACGGTTTGCGAAGAGGCCGCCTGCCCCAACATCGGCGAATGCTGGACGCACCACCACGCCACCATGATGATCATGGGCGACACCTGCACGCGCGCCTGCGCCTTCTGCAATGTGCGCACTGGCCTGCCTGGCCCACTCGACGGCGCCGAGCCCAGGAACGTCGCGCGCGCCGTGGCGAAGCTCGGGCTTCGGCACGTGGTCATCACTTCCGTCGACCGCGACGATCTCGGCGATGGCGGGGCAGGGCACTTCGCCGCGGTGATCTCCGCCATTCGCGCCGCCACGCCGTCTACTACCATTGAGGTGCTGACACCCGACTTCCTGCGCAAACCGGGCGCCGTCGAAACGGTCATGGCGGGGCGTCCCGACGTGTTCAACCACAATCTCGAAACCGTCCCGCGGCTCTATCTCAACATCCGCCCAGGCGCGCGCTATTACGCCTCGCTGAGACTCCTCGAACGCGCGAAAGAGATCGCGCCCACCGGCTTTACGAAGTCGGGCCTGATGCTGGGACTCGGCGAAGGCCGCGAGGAAGTTATGCAGGTGATGGACGATCTGCGTGCGGCCGGTGTCGACTTCCTGACACTCGGCCAGTATCTCCAGCCGACGCGCAAGCACGCAGCCGTTGCGCGCTTCTGGACGCCGGACGAGTTTGCAGCGCTCGGACAGATCGCGCGCGCGAAGGGCTTTTCGATGGTCTCGGCTAACCCCCTCACCCGCTCGTCCTATCACGCGGACAGCGATTTTGCGGTGTTGCGAGCCGCACGCGCGGCCGAACTCCCGCGGACTGCCTGATTGCCGGCCCATTCGGAATCGCGAATTCTTCCGTACACGCCCGATTTCATGTTCGCGATCGTGGCCGATGTCGAGCGCTATCCCGAATTCGTGCCCTGGTGTGCGGGCCTGCGCGTGCTCCGGCGGGAGCCCGCGCCCTTCGGCGAATTGCTGTGGGCGGAAACCCTCGTCGGCTACCGATCGCTGCGCGAACGCTATACGAGCCGCGTCGAAGTCAATCAGCGCGCGGCCCGCATCGACGTGACCCAGACGGAGGGTCCGTTCCGGCAGCTCGAGAACCACTGGCGATTTGGACCTGCTCCCGGTGGCAGCCGCGTCGATTTCTCGATCCTGTTCGAATTCAGGAGCCGCGTTCTCGGCCGCATCGTCGGCGCGGCACTCGGGCTCGTGATGAGCCGCATGACCGAGGCGTTCGAGAAACGTGCTGCCGCGCTCTCAGAACAATTGCTGCAGCAGGCGTAGCGCGGCTTCGGCACTCTTTAGGCGGATCGCAGAGCGGCCGATGGCGCCGAATTCGCGCCGCTCGTGCAGCGTCTCTTTGCCTCTGCGCGCCGCTGCGATATGCACAAGCCCCACCGGCTTTTCGGCCGTGCCCCCGCCCGGTCCGGCGATACCGGTGATGGCGACGGCGACATCTGCGGGAGAATTCGACAGCGCCCCTTCCGCCATGGCCCGCGCCACCGCTTCGCAAACGGCGCCGTCTTGCGCAATGAGAGTCTCGGGGACGCCAAGCAGTTCCGCCTTCGCGCGGTTCGAGTAAGTAACAAAGCCGCGCTCGAATACGTCGGACGCCCCGGCTATCTCCGTCAGCAGCCCGGCGAGGAGCCCGCCCGTACAACTCTCCGCTACGGCAATGCGTGCATTCTGCCCGCACGCCTGCGCGAGCACGGCCTCGGATAGGCGAAGGAGCGGGGATGGAAACACTCGCCTGGCTCGCTACTGCATGTTACGTTCCCCTTGCGGGGAGTGACAGTATACCATACGCACTTGACGTTCTCAGCGTGAAATTCCGGCTTTGGGAAAGAATTATTTGAGCAGTTTCAGTTTACTCCGAGGAGAGCGTCCGTGGGACGAGAGACATTCCCGATACGTCCGGTCACCTTAATTCCGAAGCCGAATTAGAAAACGGCGAGACAACCGACAGAGGCGTAACTCGGCCGCGCCACGTGCGCGCCGTCGCCGCATTTGTGACCTATTGAGACAGCTGTCGTTCGACCGTGGCAACCATTTTTCCTTCGGGAATGCGAGCCAGTTCCGGAAACGTCTTTCCGGAAGCGAGCAAATTTCCGACAATGATCCACCCCGCACAATAGAGCTCACGATGCATTCCGGCCGTTCCGACACCAAAGGTAAACTTCGACGCAACATTCGCTCCGGATTGGTCGAGAAACGGCCCGATGCCCTTCATAATGGCGTGCTTGTGCGCGATGCATTGCGAGAGCCAGCCGTTCTCACCAGCGACCTCGGTGTAAGCCGTGTCAGGTAGTCCCGGCACCAAGGCTTTGCTGGCATGCATGGCGAGACCTTCGAGAAAGACCGTTTCACCGATGGGCGCGCCAAAGCTGTTCTTGACATCTGCAAGCTGGAAATTAACCGAATGGGATAACTCATGCGCAAGATCGACATCCAGTTTTGGGTCCTCCACCGGCATGACAACTGTTGGCGGGTTACCCTTCATCGCCGGAACAGTGAATTCGTTGCCGTCGAACTGACCGACAAAGAGCACGACGCGGGTATGAATTGGCAGGTCGCCCGTGCCGTAAAGACGATTTACCGCAGCAAATAACCTGTACGCATTACGGCGCGACCTGGCTTCAAGCCCCGGCAGGTGCGGAATCAATCCACGATAGCGCGGCCACGCAGCGTCCAGTTGAGTTCGCGCCATCTTTTGGCCTTGGGGCGTGGGGGGCACGGCGGCGATGCCATATTCCTTCTGCCAAAGTGACCACCGCTGTGCTTCGTCCAATCGACCGGCATCGCGGTAGAATGTTTCAAATTGCGGAACGCGATCCACGACATCGAGGGAGTGCTTGCGACCTGTTGTCGCTGCGTTCGCGCCACCTGCGAACATAGTAATAAGGACGATCACCGACAGAATATCGTGCAGGCGTCGCGGCATCACGGCAGGGTTGAATCGCAGCATTATAGGTTCGATCGGCGGGCCCGGCATGGGATATGGGTATGGACCATTCTTTCAGCAATGGCAGCGAACAAATTGCGGCACCCCGGATCGACAACGAAAAGGCGAAGTTTGCGGGCGCAATCGAAGATCGCTCGCATCCGAAACGCCCTGTCATCTTCCCCTTACGGGCTCGCCGGTCTAAAGGTCGGGCAATGAGTCTTATGGTTGGCGAAACCGGGCGTGCGGCAGCAGACGGCACAGGTCTCCGTCGGACACTCGCCTGGCGAAACTGGAATATTCTGTTTTTTGCGCTCGCCGTTGCGGTCGGTGCGCTCGATGTGTGGCTGCTTGTGGGTTGGCGCGAGATCGATCCCCTCAACCTCTCGTGGCTTTCCGGCGATTCGGCCACGTATCAGACCGGCTGGGAGTTTCTGCGGTACGAAAAGCATTGGCTATTCCCGCCGACCTGGGTCACGGGACTCGATTACCCGACGGGCATTTCCGCGTCCTATCTCGATATCATTCCGCTCGTTGGAGTGCCGCTCCGGCTTATTTCCGTGCTTCTGCCTGGGCATTTTCAGTATCTGGGCCCCTATGCGGTGGCATGCTTCGGACTTCAGGCGTGGTTCGGCTTCAAACTGAGCTCTCTCTTTGCCGACGGGGACGGGATTGTTGCTCTCCTTGGCGGCGCCCTTTTCCTGGTTTCACCGGTACTGACAAAAGAACTTTATGGCCACTTCGCCCTGTTGTCGCAGTGGATCGTGGTGGCGTCGATTTATTACTACTTCCGGATCTCGGCGGAAAGACCGCTCCGCAGCAATCTCCTTCCCTTTGTTGTCATCTGCGCGATTGCCGCCGCGGTGCAACCCTATTTTGCCCTGATGGCAAACCTCATCGCTGCAGCGGGGATCGCCCGGACTTTCGGCCTCTGTCGAACGAAATTGGTCGCGCGCATTGCCTGGGCCCTGATGCCGGTTTCAGCAACCGCTCTGTCGCTGTTCGTCTTCGGCTTCATTGTGCCCGGCAAAACCGAGTTTGCCGGCAAGGGCTATACGAACTGGTCGATGAATCTTCTCGCGCCGATCAATCCGCAGACGCCGTGGGCACCCCTGTTCAAGGCATTTCCGGTGGTGCACGGCTGGACGCTGGCCGGTTACGATTATCTCGGGCTCGGCGTGCTGCTTCTGCTGTTCGTTCTTTTGGCGCGCACGCCTGCCGCAGTGCGCAAGCTATGGTCGGAGCCGATTTGGCCGCTGACGGTGATTTCGATCGTGTGCACGCTGCTCGCGCTATCGGTCCAGGTCGCTTTCGGAACTCACGTGCTGTTCACGATTCCCCTGCCCAAATTCGCGTTCAATCTCCTGGCGGCGTTCCGCGGTTCGGGGCGCCTGTTCTGGCCCGCCTATTATCTCCTGAGCCTCGCCGGTATCGCCGGGCTGATGACGACCGTGCGCTCGCCGGCGGCAAGACGCGCGCTCCTCGCTGTCGCGTTGACTCTTCAATATTTCGATGGGTTGCCCATCCGCGATGGCGTTGCAGCCTCCGCCCAGGCATATCATCCGGACCGGCTGGTTTCGACGGTGTGGACTGCACTGTCCCGGAACTACCATCACCTCGTCATCCTGCCGGCCTTCCAGTGCGGAGCGCGTACGCCGGCGGGCCTCGACGTGTGGCCGCAATTTGCGGGTCTCGCCGCTCGAGGCGGTATGACATTGAACAGCGTCTATGCGAGCCGCATGCGGCCACAAACGCTGCGGCTGGATTGCGTCACCATTCCCGCACAGGTGATGCGGGAGGGGCTCGATGCGCGGACGGCTTACATTCTGAGCGACGGCCTTGTCGCGGATCTCGGAAATCGCCCCCACGATTGCCGGCGTGTCGACGGCTTCAATCTCTGTACGCGCACACGTTTTCGCCGGTCATGAACCTGCCCGAAGCAATGATTTCAATGTGAAGAACCGGCGCGGCGTGAAGCGCATGATGGCGCTGCTGTCCAACGATCTCGTGTCTTCCTCCAGGATGCGATAACCCGCATCTTCCACCATGGCTCGCATGCGGCGCGGATTATTCTCGGAAAAGCCGGCGTTCTGACGCGCGAGCGGCTTATCCTTGTCGGAGTAATGAATAACGACCTGCGTGTTCCGATGGATTACCCGGCGCAGCCGTTTGAGGTAGCCGCGAATGATGTCCTCGTCGAGATGCACGAAGACGCCGAAGGAAAACACGAAGTCTACCGCGCCGCGCGGAACGCCCGGGAAATCCGCGCCGTTGTTCAGGATTTCGACAATATGGGGGTGCGGGAGAGTCTTGCGCAGTTCGGCCAACAACTCGGGATAGTGGTCGACAACGTACACACGGCGGAACGGCAGCAGATAGCGCGTCCAGCGGCCGCCCCCAGGTCCAATCTCGAGCGCCGTGCCGTCGCTCCGCACATACGGCAGCAACCAATGGTCGCGAACCGGCACCAGCGGCGGATAGCTGTCGGGATCGCCCCAGTGCAGGCCATAAAGTCCGTCGCGCTCGGGCTGCCCTTCTTTCCGTGCGGCCTCCAGCATCTGGACATGAAGTTGTGTGCGTGAGGCCGGCATGTGGTTCAGTCACTCCGATTTTGGCACAAACAATTCTGGGCCTGCAACGGACAATGCGCTCTCTCACACAACAAGCACATGCAGCTGCGCAAGAATCAGGATAAGGAGTCCCGCGAGCACGCCGGCAACGATGTCGTCCGCCATGATGCCGAGCCCGCCGGGCAGCCGTTCGGCGGCGCCGATCGGCCACGGCTTGAAAATGTCGAGCGCGCGGAACAGCACGAAAGCGAGCGCGTAGCCGATCCAGGTGCGCGGCGCGAACGCGCAGGCGATAAACTGGCCCGCCACCTCGTCGATGACGCATTCCGATGGATCCGTCATGCCGCGCTCGCGCGAATAAGCTTCGGCCGCCCAGCCGCCCGCCGCCATTGCAATTATTCCGGCGCATAGGACGAGGAGGTTTCCGCCGGCCGCCGCAAGACCGAATGCGACAAGCACCGTGACCAAACTGGCGATGGTACCCGGTGCGGGCCGGAGCCGCCCGAGACCAGCGAGAGTCGCAATCGCGGTTGACGCGCTCACGCTACGGGCAGCCGGACGGTCGCGACCGCCTGAGCCGCCAGTCCCTCACTGCGGCCGACGAATCCCATGCCTTCGGTCGTCGTCGCTTTTACGCTGACGCGGGATACCTCGATTTCGAGAATCTCCGCGATGCGCGCGCGCATGGCGTCGCGGTGCGGCGCAATCTTCGGCTTTTCGCAGACGAGCGTCACGTCGCAATGCACGATCGCGCCGTTCGCGTGGCCGACGAAATCGCGCGCGTGGGCAAGAAAATGCGAGGACGGCGCGCCGCGCCAGCGCTCCTCGGTCGGGGGAAAATGCCGGCCGATGTCGCCGGCGCCGAGCGCGCCGAGTATCGCGTCAGTCAGCGCATGCAGTCCGGCATCGGCATCGGAATGGCCCTCGAGCCCCGCTTCGTGCGCGATTTTCACCCCGCACAGCCACACATGATCGCCCGCCGTGAAGCGGTGCGCATCGAATCCGATCCCTGTCCGGAATTCATTCATCGCGCCACCGAGGAGCTTTTCCGCATGAACGAAATCCTCTTCCGTGGTGATTTTCAGATTGATGTCCTCGCCGTCCACGCGCACGACTTCGATCCCGGCGCGTTCGGCGACGGCCACGTCGTCGGTCGCTTCGGCCCCGCTCCAGGCGCGGTGCGCCGCCAGCAGAGCTTCAAAGCGGAAGCCTTGCGGCGTCTGCGCGCGCCAGAGTCCTTCGCGCGGCACGGTCGTCCAGACGCCCCGTTCCTTCCGTTTCAAGGTATCGGCGACAGGAAGCAGCGGTACAGCCGCGGAGGTGCCGGATTGGAGTGCTTCGATCACGCGGCAGATGAGCGCCTGCGAGACCAGCGGCCGCGCCGCGTCATGCACCAGCACAAAATCCGGCGCCTTTGACTCGAGTGCAGCAAGGCCGTTGCGGACCGACTCCTGTCGCGTCGCGCCGCCGTTCGCATAGACAAGGTGCGCAATCCCGGCTAGCGCGCGCTCGCAATCGGCTCGTCGTGCCGCAGCCGCGACAACGACGAGCGTGGCGATGTCGGATAGCGCGGCGAATGCCAAAACCGAGCGCCGGAGCACGGGAATGCCGGCGAGCGGCCGGAACTGTTTGGGCACTCCGCCACCCGCCCGCTGTCCGTGGCCCGCGGCAACAATCACGGCTGCGATGTTGGGCATGTGTGACCTGCTGTCGGCCAGGGTCAAGGAGGATTGGCGGTGAGATACGGCAGTCCGTTATTGACGTTCGCTTCCTCTGCCCAGATTTTTGGGTCGAATCCCACGGGAAGGCCGGATTGGAATTGGCTCGTGGTCAGGCCGGTGACGCCGCCGTAGGTGCCGGTGGGATGGCGGTGCATCGCCTTTTCGAGACCTTCTATGGAGTTGACGAGCTTGAATTTCCGCCCGTCCATGCTGAATTGGTCGGAGAGCGACGCGAAGGTAATATGGCCGTGGGGGCCAGAGGACACCTTTTTGAGCGCATTCCCGTGCTCGAACCGGATTTGCAAATCCGCCGATGTTGCACCTGCAGAAACCGCAGCATTCACGGCGATCCCGTTCTGCGCATCCAATGTGAGTGTGGCGTTGTCCCACGACAATGGTGCATCGATGAAGAGCCGCCCGGCGTTGACGTTCGCGCCTTTTGTCGTCACCATCACCTTTCCGTTCTGCGCGATGTAATTGTCGAGATCGGTAGCATTGAGCACCGCTTGCGTGGCCGTGGGTGCGCACACGCCGCCTGAGCAGACCATGTTTTCGGTCGCATCCGTGGAAATCACCACATCCGCGATGGCGCCCGTGCAGCTCATCGCCAACGCAATGGCGGCCAGAAGTCCGAGTTTGGTCATGTCGCGGCCTCCCTTATATTGGATCGGAACCGTGCGTGCTTCGACAAGCTCAGCAGGAGGGAGAGTCTTCCTGCCATCGCCGTTAGCGCAAGAACAAATCTCCTCACACTGAGCCTGTCGAAGGGTACACAATACCGCTGCACCATAGCCTTTATCCACGCCGCGGCCGCGAACCCGGTTCCTGGCGTGGCATGATCTGGATCTCGGGCACCACTGGCGCAAGCAGGCTCATCGCGTGCTCTTCGGCGAGCAGCAGCGCCTGCTCGGTCTCCGGCAGCGCGGGCACCTCGAGGCGAGGCGGTTCGCCGAATCCGAACGCCGCGGTCAGATCGCAGCAGGTATCGCGCCGCCATCGGCTGAGATTGGCGACTTCGACACCAAAGCGCGCTTCGATCAGGCGCAGCGTCGAGGTGTGATCGAAAGTGCGCCCGCATACATAGCCTCCGCGGCTGAACGGCGAGATCACGAGGCAGGGCACGCGAAAGCCGAGCCCGATCGGAAGCCCGTCGACGAATTCGCCGTTCGTGCCCGGCTCCGGCACGGGCGGCGCCACGTGATCGAACAACCCGTCGTTCTCGTCGTAATTGATGATGACCGCCGTCTTCGCCCAAAGCGCGGGATTCGCCCACAGCGCTTCGAGCACCTGGCGCGTGTGATCCTCGCCCGCCGCCGGGAGATAGTCCGGGTGTTCCGAAACGGTCGAAGGCGGCACGATCCACACAATTTGCGGAATATTGCCGGTCTTCAGATCCCAGAGGAGTTCGTAAAGGGGCCGATCGCGCATCGCGTTCTCGTAGAGCGACGAGCGGTGCGAGGCGTGCCGGAATTGCGCGAAATACTGGCAGGAGTTGCAGCCGTAGTCGTCGAGGTCATGATAGACGCGCCAGGTGATGCCCGCGCGCTCCAGCCGCTCGGGATAGGTTTCCCAGGTGTAGTTGCGGCCGCCGTTTTTGATCGCCGGGCCGCCATTCGCACCTTCGGGATCGATCGTGCCCGTCATCAGATAGAAGCGGTTCGGGTCGGTCGGGCCGAAGATGGAACAATGATAGCCGTCGCAGAGCGTGAACGCGTCCGCGAGCGCGTGGTAGAGCGGCAGGTCGGCGCGCGTGAGATAGCCCATCGTCAGCGGTGCCGATTTGCCGGCGCTCCTGTGGGCAGCGATCCAGTTGTCGAGTGCGCCGCCGTTCCAGGACGCATGCTGCGCCTCCCAGGTGTGGCTGAGATCGTGCAGGCGCTGCGCGTTCGTTTTCAGCGTATCGAGATGGAAGGGCAGCACATAGCCGTCGCGCGCTTTGGGGGCGGCCTGGCGAAACGGCGAACTGCCGTCGCGCCGCACCGCTTTCGCGTCGTCGAAGCCGCGCACGCCCGCAAGCGTCCCGAAATAATGGTCGAAGGACCGGTTCTCCTTCATCAGGATGATGATGTGATCGATGTCGGAGAGTTTTGCGGGCGTCGCAGCTTCGGCCAAGGCTCCGGCAAGCGGCACGGAGTTCAAGGCGCCGAGCGCCGCCGCGGCCGCTGCGCCGCGCAGAACCTGCCGTCGAGGAATAGTGTGCATGAACCCCGCTATTTTTGGCTCGGTGCACATGCAGCTTACCTACAGATTCCAAATATCGCCATGATCGTGCGTGACCCGGCCACCCAGCGCGCGATCCCCGACTACGCGGACCAGCGAGCGAATGCCTCTTCGTGACGTGCGCCCCAACGGGCGTCGGATCATTCGGCGCGGACGCGCAGCGGCTGGTTGGCCGGCTCGGCGGTCGGGCATGGTGGTGCGGGGATTGTCCGATCCCGGTGCCTGCTTTCGCAGACACGACACGATTATCGTTTGGCACGAGATCAGGTGGAACAGGGTGCGTTCAAGCAACAAGATGCAGAAACGTTATGCCTGCACATTTTCGAAAGTCGGCGTCGAACGCGACCAGGCGGCAGCCGCCCGCCGCGGCGAACGGGGCTTCAGCCGCTCGCCCCCGAATAGCGCAATATGACGATCGCCTCCGGAGAAACCGAGTCGCCGGAACGCGCTGTCCTTGAGCCCCTTTGACCGCGTGTATGAATGAGTGCGCCGATTGCAATCGCCCTGCTTACGGAGCGATCGAGAAGGTCATCGCGCCGAAGTCGAAGACCACCGCCGAATAAGCCCCCAGAACGTCCTCGCCAAGCCGCGCGGCTTCGCCGGTGTCCGGTCCTTTGGCGACATTTACATTCTTGAGCACGAGAGGCTGGCCCGCAAGCGTCAAGCGGGCTACCGGCACGCGCCGGATATTCTGTTCCTCCACGCCGCCGACACTGCCGATCATGCGCTTGCCTTTGACGATGCTGGCGCGTTCGGCCCCGCTGAGCAGCGGCACGGCGCTGTCATAGAGGTAGCTCACATCGGTTCCGCTATCGAACTGCGCCCCGCGTATACCATGCGGACCTTGCAGCGGAACCGCGATACCGTCGGAAGACCAGATCATCGGCACCGCGTTCGGAAAAGATTGCGGCGCCGCGCTGCCGAGCGCGAGCCATCTGTCGTGATCGAGCCAGGCAATGCGGCCGAAATCCGCGAGCGCATAGAGGCTCAGGATGAAGGGCAGCGAAACGGTTTCTTTGCCCTCCGTGACCGTGAGCTCGGCATCCGGCAGGACGAGCACGGGAATATCCTCAACCGTAGCATTGCCGATCCTCACCTCCGGAATGAGACCAATCCGACCGGACGCGCCGGCCGTGGTGCTGTCAACATGGAGCAGGGCGCCCAACAGCTTTACATGGGCGGCTTTCGCCACGCTCTGCATCATCGCCGAGATCTGCGCGCCGGTATCTGCGATCGCCGGGCCGTCGTAGGCACCCGCCTTCACCGGCACGCGCACGCCTTTCGTCACCGGCGCGCGCGCCGCACCATGGGCGCGCGGCAAGGGCAGGCGGGCAAGTAGCCGCACGGTGGCGAGCGCACTTGCATCGCCCCCTTTCGGATTGACCGCAATGGCCTTTTCGCAGTCCGGAATGGCTTTGGCGTATTGCGCGCGGTGAAATTCAAAATGACAGAGAAACGACCAATCGTCATAGGCGTCGGCGGGCTGAGGCGCGCGCTCAAGGCGCGCGCGCAGGCGATCCATCGCTTTTGGATTGCCTGACCAGGCGTCGAGATAGAGCGCCGTGTCGGCGTCCATCCCTGCGCGCGGGGCGAAATAGTCCGGTGTCTGGGCGGCGCGGGCTGGCGCTGCCAAAAAGGCGAGTACGACGAGAAGTCCGGCGAGGCCGTGCATGTGGAGTAGCCCAGGGGAACGACTGCCAGAAACTGGCATGCAAGAAAAATTCATCGCAACACAAAACTTCACACGCGGCTCATCAGGAAGCGGTGGCCCTTTCACCGATGCGAACCAACGACTGCCGTGCGCGCGTCGCCTTGACGAGGCAAGATTCGTCAAGCGCAAGTTCCAGTTGTTCAGCGGGCTCGGCCAGACCGCACAGTCCCGCCGCCGAGGGCAGCGAAGCGCATCCGTGCCGCCGAATGGCTTCCCTTTCCGGATTCGAATCTGACGCGGGTGTGAGGCCGCAAAGTTGATCGAGCGCCGGGAAGTCGCCATTTGTGATGGGCGATAGGCCCGGTTGACCGAGGCATTCGGTGGCGGCTTGGGCTGCTGGCATCCTGCCCGACAAAAATAGCGGCTGCCCGCTGTGCGATGCATTCTTGCCGAATTACGTAGTTGACGCCACACACCCTATAGGTTGTGGTGTGGCCGACAGGCCGATGCTTACGTGATTCGGGTCCGGAAACCCCTGAAAGGAGAGGAAAATGGACCGAAGAAAGAATGCGACAGATGGTTCGGGGATCGAATTCGAATGCCCGTGCTGTCACGAGAAGTCGGCCATGAGCGTCGCTTGTCTGGCCGAACTCGGGCACGAGATAGCGACATATGACAGCCGCTACGACGATCCCTTGGATGCCGCAAGCAGGCTTTCCACCGCCTTGCTGGCGTGCTTGCGGAAATCAAAAAGGTCGCGAATGGCTTGACTGGGCTTCTTGTCAGCTTTGTTGATATTCATGACGAGACGATCAATGACATCACCTGCCGCATCGGCGAGCATTTTTATAGCAAGAAGCCACGTCGTCAGTACAAAACATTGGCGTGCTGTCATCTCGCTTTCAACTTGTTTCCACACATCCCCCGACAATCCGAGCAACCGTTTGGGGTCCAGTTTAAGGCACGCATTGTTAATTTCATCAGTGTCGAACGACACGTTGGTATTTGCGTGCGCAAAGACATTTCTAACAGAACGGATAATATGGAGGTCATCTCTCGTGCCCGCATCTATTCCTCCCAAAGAGTAGGCCATGCAAATCTTGTTATAGAAAGTCGAGAGCGGGCCTCTATCAGAATAGAGCAATTCGAGCGTTTTCTTGTCCCTGTTTTCTAAACGCCCAAAAATGATCGCTTCTATTGTGCTATCTAGAGCGGTTTCCGGCCGGGTTGAATCGGGATTCCCATTGGATGCCGGAAGGCAGAGTCTTGGCAAGTGATTCGGCTTGCGGAGGGCGCCATGGGCAAAGCGTATTCATCGGATTTGCGCGGACGT
>JBOHKH010000014.1:0-78595 GCA_050728995.1 Rhizomicrobium sp.
ACGAACGAACCGTCGAGGCAACCTGGCGGCGCATCGGCGACCTGCTCACCCGGTTCTCACCAAGCGAGTGCGCAAACTACCTCGTCAATGCCGGATACGCTCCAATATGATTGGATCACGCTCTAGCAATGTGGATCGAAGCTGCCGCGGTTTGGTGACATCGCGCAACCGCTCATGCGATCGCGGGCAACGCAAGACGGGCTTCGAGGCCGCCGAGCCGGCTTTCCTCGAGCATCAGCGAGCCGCCGTAGAGCTTCGCGATGTCGCGCACGATGGAAATGCCGAGCCCGCTCCCGGGTACGCTTTCGTCGAGGCGTTCGCCGCGTGCTCCGACGCGCTTCCGTTCTGCCGCATCCAATCCGTCTCCATCATCCTCGACGCAGAGCTCAAACGCGGCGCCGTCGCACCTGCGCGCCGAAACGGCGACTCGGGCATGTGCCCATTTGCAGGCGTTGTCGATCAGGTTTCCCGCCATTTCTTCCAGGTCCTGGCGCTCGCCGCGGAACGCGAGATCGCGCGGCACATCGACATCGATCTTGAGCCCCCGCTCCGCGTGAATGCGTGAAAGCACGCGCGAGAGATCGTCGATCACCGGACTCACATTCGTGCGATTGCCCAGGACGTCCACGGCACCTGCCACACGGGCGCGGGCGAGGTAGTGATCCACCTGTCGCCGCATGGTGACAACCTGTCGGAACACCGCGTCGGCGAGCGGCCCCGGATGAGCAGCGGCTTCGCTCGCAAGAACGCTCAGGGGTGTCTTCAGGAAATGCGCGAGATTGGCGACGTGTGTCCGCGCGCGACCAACCACTTCGGCGCTGTGATCGATCAGGCTGTTCAGTTCGGAAGCGAGCGGCGCAATTTCCGCCGGAAAGCGGCCGACGAGCCTTTGCGCCTTGCCGTCGCGAATCCGCGCAAGCGCCGTACTGACGCGGTCGAGTGGTTGAAGCCCTATGCGCACTTGAAGAAAGATGGCACCGATGAGCCCAAGACCGAGGATTGCAAATGACCAGATCAGCGTTCCGTTGAACTTCGCCACTTCGCTTTCAACCTCCGTGACGTCGGCCGCCACCATAAACGAATAAGCACGCGTCCCCCCTTTCGGTGTGCCGGGCTGAAGAGGGAATTCGATCCGCTGCGCAACGAAGCGCAGCCGCTGTCCTTCGGGGCCTACGCCGTGTCCCCACGTCGTGCTGTGGCTGATCCTGGAATCGGTGGTCTTGATCGTGCGGTCCCAGAGCGAGCGTGAAATCTGCGTGCTGATCGCAAGCGGACCCTTGGTTCCTTCCGGCGTGATCTGCCAGTACCAGCCCGAATAAACCCGCTCGAAGCGCGGATCGGCAAAGCGGTTCTGCAGCGAGACCGCGCCTTCGGCGTTCGGCTCCGCCGCTGCGATCATTTCGTCGAGATCCGATCTCAACCGCGCGTCGAAATCGCCCTGGACGGTAGAGCGGAACACCCCGGACAGTGCGTAGCCACCGACGAGAAGACCCAGAAGGATCCATACCGCCGCTGCGGCGATAAGGCGCCCCGCAAGGGAATCAAGCTTTGGCGCGATCAGCAGCTTCGGCCGGATCAGGCGTTTCGAGACAATAGCCAAGACCGCGAACCGTCTGGATCAGGTTGGCATCAAGCTTCTTGCGCAGCCTGCCCACGAACACTTCGATGGTATTCGAGTCCCTGTCGAAGTCCTGATCATAGAGGTGCTCGACGAGTTCGCTGCGCGAGACGACGCGTCCGCGGTGGTGCGCAAGGTAGGCGAGAAGGCGGTATTCTAGGGAAGTGAGCTTGACGGGATTGCCGTCCAGCGTGACGCGCGACGACCGGGTATCGATTCGCAAAGGACCGATTTCGATTTCCGAGGTGGCAAATCCGGCCGCGCGGCGCAGAAGCGCACGCACCCGCGCGAGCAGCTCTTCCGTATAAAAGGGTTTGGCGAGATAGTCGTCGGCGCCTGCATCGAATCCCGCAACCTTGTCACACCACCGGTCGCGCGCGGTCAATATCAGCACCGGCATCGTGCGACCCGCCTTGCGCCACTGCTGAAGGACCCGAACACCGTCCATTTTCGGCAACCCCAGATCGAGAATGACGGCATCGTAAGGCTCAGTATCGCCCAAATAATGACCTTCCTCGCCGTCGGCCGCGCAGTCCACTACGTAGCCCGCATCGGACAGCGCGCGCTTAAGCAACCGTTGCAAATCCCGATCGTCCTCGACAAGTAGTATGCGCATCGCGCCCCTTTTCTTCAGCGCCGCCGTCCGACAGGACCCCAGCCGCGGCGCCCCCCGCCCGGGCGCCAGCCGCCAAAACGTCGTCCTCTAAAACCGCGCGGGCCCGGAGCAAACGGATAATAGCGCAATCCGCTCGGCGGCATCACTGCACGTCCGTAGCCCCTGTAGGGCCCAAGGACTTTACCGGAGCGCGCGTCGGCATCGAGCCAGACGACGCGACCTTCCGGCGTGAGCCATTTGATGCGGTAGTGCCACCCGCCGACCCCATCGGGAAACGGACCTTCCGCATCGAAAAAGCGGCCGGGCCTGCCGCTTCGGATCGCCGGCAGGATTCTGTCGAGAGGCTGAAATCCATAGACATCGGGAGCCGGATGGCGGATCAGCATTGGCGGAGCACGGACCGCCGCAGGAGGCGGCACGCCTTGTGCCGGAGCCATGGCCGGAAAAGCCAATGCCAGCACCGCGAGAAAGACGGCAATGTACGCGCGGCCGGACATGCTTTTTCGTAACGCTTCCGCAATGAACGCCGGATGAACGGAGCAAGCGTGCACCGTTCCCCAGCATTAACCTGACGGGCAGCAGGTTCAAAACGCAGAGTTTCGCGTTACCGCTCTAGAGTCGGTCCGGCACCGCCGGGCTCAGGCGGACAGGCGGGCCCGCCCGGGTCTTGAAACCGCCGCAATGATTCGCAATGAACGCGAACCATCCTGGCTGGCGTCGTCTGTTGAAGAACCTGCAAACGCATCGACTCTATGCTGTGCGGCACGAGCCCCGTTTCCTTTCCGCCTTCGTTAGAATCGTTCTCATCGCTGGAATTCCCGTGGTGCTGCTCTGTCTCGCGCCGACGTTTCTTATCTGGGCAGCGCCGACGATTTCGCTCCCGAAGGATCTTTATGCCGCAAACCGTCCAATCGCATTCACCTTTCTGGATGCCGACGGAAACGTGGCCGGCCACAGGGGTGCCATTGTCGGCGAACGCCTCAAGCTTCGCGAGATGCCGCCCTATCTGCCCGCAGCTTTCATCGCGATGGAAGACCGCAGCTTCTACGAAAACGACGGTATCGATCTGCGCGGATTGCTACGTGCAGCATGGCTGAACTTCCGAGCCGGCCACGTGGTGGCAGGCGGCTCCACGATAACGCAGCAGACGGCCAAGATTGTGTTTCTTTCCCCGAAGCGGACTTTCACCCGGAAATACGAAGAGCTGCTCGACGCGGCCGCGCTCGAAAAATCGCTGTCGAAGAAACAGATCCTCGAGCTCTATCTAAACCGGATATATCTCGGTTCGGGGGCTTACGGCGTGGACGGCGCCGCTCGGGTCTATTTCGACAAATCGGCACGCGATCTCACGCTTTCGGAAGCCGCGATGCTGGCCACCCTGACGCGAGCGCCGTCCGTGTTCTCGCCGCGGCGCGATCTCGCGGCGGCGCAGCAACGGGCCGGTTTTGTGCTTCGCGCAATGGTGCAGACGGGCGCCATCACGAAGGCACAAGCCGACGACGCGCGGGCTCATCCTGCTGTCGTTAGCGACCGACGGCTCGCCGACGCGCGTAATTTTTATATGGACACCGCCGCCGAAGAGGCACTGAAGCTGGTCGCCTCCCGTGGAGAGGCACACGACGGCGACCTGATCGTCCATACGAATTTCCAGCCGCGTCTGCAGGAAGTCGCCCGCCATGCGCTTTCGCACGCCCTGGGCACGCGCGGACGACGCGCACACGCGAGCGAGGGCGCCGTTGTACTCATGCGGACCGACGGTGCCGTTGTCGCGCTCGTAGGCGGACGCAATTACGACACCAGCGTCTTCAACCGGGCAACCCAGGCCAAGCGGCAACCGGGCTCGGCGTTCAAACCCTTCGTGTATCTCGCCGCTCTCGAGAATGGCATCAGCCCCTGGGACGTGCGCAACGATGGTCCGGTCGACATCGACGGCTGGATGCCGACCAATTACGACGGCCGCAGCTATGGGACGGTAACACTGGCCGACGCGCTCGCCCATTCCATCAACACGGTGACGGCCGATCTCGCCCAGGAGGTCGGAATTCCGACCGTTGTCAAGGCTGCTCACCGTTGCGGCATCGTATCGCCGCTGCAGGCCGATGCGTCGCTGGCGCTCGGAACGTCGGTTGTAACACCGCTCGAGCTGACCGGCGCCTACGCGACGTTTGCCTCTGGCGGCTTCCGTGTTTCGCCATATTTCGTCACGGAAATCGACGACAGCGCCCACCGCGTTCTCTACCGGCGAACCGCGCCGATAAAAACTCGCGTTATCGCAGCGCATGTGAATCGGGATCTGACGGCGATGCTGTATGATGTGGTCGTGGAGGGAACGGGGCGCGGCGCACAGCTGCCCGGCCGCGAAGCTGCGGGCAAGACGGGAACCACGCAGGATTATCGCGACGCCTGGTTTGTCGGCTTCACCCCTGACTATGTGGCCGGCGTGTGGGTCGGCAACGACAATTATTCGCCTATGCGCAATGTCACCGGCGGGAGTTTACCGGCGACGATCTGGAAAACAGTGATGACGGCAGCCGAAGAGGGGCTGCCGGTGAAGGCACTCGACAAGTCCGCGCCTCCACCGCCAGAGGACATCGCGGCTGCGGACAATTCGGCGGCGCCCGACGAAGCCGAAAGCGAAACGGACGGGGATACGTCTGCGGCCGCGACCGCAGGAGGCAGCGCAACCGACAACGGCAACCCGGGTCAGGAAACACAATCCGAACGTCGCTCGTTCTGGAACTGGTTATTTGGGAGTGACAATCCTCCTCGCCAGCCGCCTCCCCCGACGCATCAGCGTTCCGAACAGCAGGCTTGGTCGCCACCGGGCGGAGCGGCCGACGTCCCCCAGGGCGAAGCGGAGCCGGGGCCCGAACCGCGAAGCGAGATGGCGCCGCCGCGCCCTGTCGATCCCGCGCCGCCCGCATACGGCGACGATGGCGGGGGGCCGCCCCCGCCCGATTCCTACTCCTCCTACTCCGCGCCGCCGCCGAACGGCCCGCCGCGCGATTTGGGCCCGCCGCGCGATTTGGCCCCGCCACCGCCGCCCTCTCCGGGCGATCCCGGCGGAAACTAAGATACGCGCCAGGAGAAATGGAGCCGGCCGCGGGCTTGACCCTTTTTGCCTGCATCCGTACATCGCGCGAGCCATTCTCCGGGGCGTCCGGCCATGAACCTGCGCATCGCCGATCCGACTCTGCCCCACTTTGCAACCGTGGAAGCGTTGATCGAGAAAGAAAAGCCGGTTGAGCCAGTCTATGTGTTGTTTCCCGAAAAGTTCCGGATCGCCGCCAGTCGATTTCTTGAACGGTTTCCTGGCGAAACGCTCTACGCCGTGAAGGCCAATCCGGCGCCGCAAGTGCTCGATTTCGTATACGCATCGGGCATCCGGCATTTCGACACGGCCTCGTTGCCGGAAATCGAACTTGTGAGCGGCCGCTTTCCCGATGCGCAATGCCATTTCATGGCGCCGGTCCGCCTGCCCGGAACGGCCAGGATCGCCTACGAAAGACATGGCGTGCGCGATTTTGTCGTCGATTGCGACCTGGAACTCGACAAGGTTCTCTCCGAAACGCATTGTGGCGAGGACTGCCGGATATTCGTGCGACTCTCGACCCCGCTCGGAGGCGCCGTCCTCGAACTATCGAGCAAATTCGGCACCACCTCCGAGGACGCCGCGCGCCTGCTCCGCCGTGTCGCACAAAGCGGTGCCGCCCCGGCGCTTACCTTCCACGTCGGCTCGCAGTGCCTGAGCCCATTCTCCTATGCGCAGGCGATCGAGATCGCGCGACGAACCGCCGCCCTCTCCGGAATAGACATCGTCGCCCTCGACATAGGGGGCGGCTTTCCAGGACCTTACCCAGGCCAGGACGTGCCGCCCTATCATTGGTATTTCGACACCATTTGCGAAGCGCTTGCCTCGATGCCTGGCGCGGAGAAATTATCACTCCTCTGCGAGCCGGGTCGGGCGCTTATCGCAGAAGGCGTATCGCTGGTCGCGCAGGTGGTGCTTCGCAAGGGCGACAAGTTATACATGAACGACGGAATTTACGGCAGTTTCGACGAACTCACGCTGCCGGGCTGGACAACGGATTACCACGCGCATGTCGTAGCTCTCGATGCGAAAGGCCGCGCGACAGCAAAACAGGGAGCGCAAACAGCTTTCCGGGTTTACGGTCCGACGTGCGATACGCTCGACGTGTTGCCGAGGCCGCTGATGCTGCCGGAATCGATAACTCCCGGCGACTTCATCGTCTTCGAATCCATCGGTGCCTACTCATATGCCGTGCGCACGAACTTCAACGGTTTTCTTCCGGACCGCTGGGCACTCGTGGGGAATTGATAGAGAACTATCCGGAATTAGGCTTGCCGTAGCGCGTGACGGCGCAATTGGCGGGCAAGGGCCAGTTCGTGCAGGGGCATGCGCTGGCGCGAGAGCGGCGCCTCCGCGGCGCGGTTCGAGGCTTGGGCAGCCTCGCTCTCGATGTTCCGCACCTCTCCGTTGGTCTTAACAAGTTCCTGCTCCACCTCGGCGCGCTCGCGGCCGATTTCCCTGAATGTCGCGTTCAGATTGTTCCGGCGTTCGTCCATGGCGCGGAGCACGCTCGGCAGCGCAAGCCGGCCCATGCTGGTTTCGTTCGCTCTTTGGCGTTCGCGGGCGATCGCCTCGTCAAGATCGGCGAGCTTGCGTTCCACGTCGGCAGCCATGGCCCCGAGCGTGGCAGCCTGTCGCTGCAGCGCATCGGCGCGAAATCGTTTGTGGCGCAACAGTTTTTGGCGCCGGTTCATTGCCAAGTCACCTGCCAGTCGAAATATGACGTTGTTTCAAGAACTTGCCCTGGCCACGGCAGCCGAACGCGAAGCGATGCGGCGGAGAATGAGGCATCGGTTCTGGTTGGGGATGCGCGTCCCGGCGAGGCATCAGGCGAGCCGATCATGCGGGTGTTTTCCTGCAGATTAATGCTCTTCGACGCCGATCATCTTGTACGGGAGGGCTTAAGTCGCGGTAAACTTAACTAGGCGAATCAAGGGGATGGATGCGGAACCATCGGTATCGCGGTCAATCGGTTCTTATCCGGAATGAAACGTCCGGGCCTGCCGAAAGCCGTTGTTAACCAATTCCGCTTACCGTCCCTTCGCGCAAATTAACCACGGCCGGGGCGGCCGTTTCCCGGGGGTCGAACACCATGCGCGTTCTTTTGATCGAAGACGACAGCGCGATGGCGCGCAGCATTGAACTGATGCTGCGATCCGAAGGGTTCAACGTCTACACGACGGACCTCGGCGAAGAGGGCATCGATCTCGGCAAGCTCTACGACTACGACATTATCGTGCTCGATCTGCAACTGCCGGACATGAGCGGTTTCGAGGTGCTTAAGTCGCTGCGGCTCGCGAAAGTGCAGACGCCCGTCCTGATTCTGTCGGGCAACGCAATCGTGGAGGCCAAGGTCAAAGCGCTAGGCTTCGGCGCCGACGACTACATGACCAAACCCTTCCACAAGGACGAGCTGGTGGCGCGCATCCAGGCGGTGGTGCGCCGCTCCAAGGGCCATTCGCAATCGGTCATTACGACCGGAAAGCTGACCGTCAATCTCGACGCCAAGACGGTGGAAGTGGATGGCACCCGCGTGCATCTAACGGGTAAGGAGTATCAGATGCTCGAGCTTCTTTCCTTGCGCAAAGGCACCACCCTCACCAAAGAGATGTTCCTCAATCACCTCTACGGCGGCATGGACGAACCCGAGCTCAAGATCATCGACGTGTTCATTTGCAAGCTGCGTAAGAAGCTCGCGGCTGCCACCAGCGGGGACAACTACATCGAGACGGTGTGGGGCCGCGGGTACGTGCTGCGCGATCCCGCGGCTGAAGAAGCGGCATAACATCTGGCCGGTTGGCCGGAGCGGGCTTCGTCGGAGCCGCAGATCGCGGCAGAATACCTGCTCGAAGGCCGAACCGGGGAGTGGAACGACGCCCTCAAAGAAGCAGATTCGACTACGTTTGGTGAAACCGCGTTCGCCAGGCAGCGAATCTCCGCCCCCCCTGCTTCACCAACACAAAAAACAGCGGGATGAAGAAAATCGCAAGTACGGTGGCAGTTAACATGCCGCCGATGACTCCGGTGCCGATGTCGTTCTGACTTCCGGCTCCCGCGCTTGTGGCCACCGCGAGCGGCGCCACGCCGGCGATGAATGCAAGCGACGTCATCAGGATCGGTCGCAGACGCAGCCGCGAGGCCTCGAGCGCGGCGGAGCGCGCATCTTCGCCTCTGCGGACGGCGAACTCGGCAAACTCGACGATCAGGATGGCGTTCTTGGCCGATAGTCCGATCACTGTTAGCAGGCCGACCTGAAAAAACACGTCATCGGTCAGCCCCCGCAATGTCGTGGCAAGAAGCGCACCGACCACGCCCAGTGGAATCACCAGGAGTACGGAGAAAGGTATCGACCAGCTTTCGTAAAGCGCGGCGAGGCAGAGAAAAATGACGAGAATCGAAACCGCGTAAAGTGCGGCGGCGCCGGCACCGGCCAACACCTCCTGGTAGGAGAGGCCCGTCCACTCGTAGCCGATGCTCTTGGGCAGCCTGGCTGCGAGTTTCTCCATCTCCTTGATTGCAGTGCCGGAGCTTTGGCCCGGGGCAGCGGAACCCTGGATTTCGAGCGCGGGAAATCCGTTGTAGCGCGTCAGTGAGGCTGGTCCTACCGTCCATGCAGTTGTTGCAAAACTGGAGAACGGCACCATGCCACCCGTGGCATTGCGTACATACCATTTGTAGAGATCCTGGGGCTGCATCCGGTAGGGTGCATCGCCCTCCATGTAGACGTTCTTGACCCGCCCACCGTTGATGAAGTTGTCGATGAACACGCCAGCCCAGGCCGCCGACAGCGTGTCGTCGACGTCGGACATCGAAAGTCCCAGAGCGGTCGCCTTTGCCGTGTCGATGTCGACGTGAAGCTGCGGTGTGTCCGGCAACGAGTTCGGACGCACCGCCTGAAGCACCGGATCGCGCGCCGCAAGGGCCAGAAGGCGGCCCTGCATTTTCACGAGCTCGTCGTGGCCGAGATTGCCATGATCTTCCAGTTCGAAATCGAAACCTTGAGACTGGCCGAGCCCCGGTACCGAAGGCGGCGACAGGGCAAACACCTGGGCATCGCGAATTTTCGAAAGCGCGATCAACGCACGCTGCACGATCGCCGGCGCGCGATTTTCGGCGCCATGACGCGCGCTCCAGTCCTTGAGATGGATAAAGCCCAGGCCGACATTCTGGCCGGAGCCGGAAAAACTGAAGCCGGTGACGATGAACATGTTGTCGACATTGGCCTTCTCGTCGACGAGAAAATGGTGCTCGACCTGTTTGGCGACAGCGAGCGTGCGCGACTGCTCCGCTCCGGTCGGCAAAGTGAACTGGACAAGAACGAAGCCCTGATCTTCCTCCGGCAGGAAGCCTGTCGGAAGCACGAAGAACAAGAGCAACATGACACCGACGATGCACGCATAGACGAGGAGCGGTCCCGGCGGTCGGTCCAGGATGCGGACGAGCAGCGAGCGATAGCGCTCGATCGCCCTGGAGAAGTTCCGGTTGAACCACGTGAACAACCGGCCGTGTGCGTGGTCTTCGCCCTTGCGAACGGGCGTGAGAAGCGTCGCGCAGAGGGTCGGCGTCAGAATGAGTGCGACCGTGATCGACAGCACCATCGCCGAGACGATGGTGATCGAAAACTGGCGATAGATTACTCCCGTCGAGCCGCCGATGAACGCCATGGGCAGAAACACCGCCGAAAGGACCATGGCAATGCCGATCAGCGCACCGGTGATTTCGTCCATCGACTTGCGCGTGGCCTCGCGGGGGCTCAGGCCCTCTTCCCGCATGATGCGCTCGACATTTTCGACGACGATAATCGCGTCGTCGACCAGCAACCCGATCGCCAGCACAAGAGCAAACAGGGTAAGAACGTTGATGGTGTAACCTGCGGCCGAGAGCACGCCGAAGGTGCCGAGCAGTACGACTGGAATGGTGATGGCGGGGATCAGGGTAGCGCGCCAGGTCTGGAGAAAAATAAACATGACGATCACGACCAGAGCGATCGCTTCGGCCAGCGTGATGAGTACGTTGTGTATCGAAATTCGCACGAAGGTGGTGGTATCGACCGGATACGAGAGAGCCATGCCGGGCGGCAAAGTTCTGATCAGCTGACCAATTCGCGCCTTGACGGCTGCGGCCGTCGTCAGGGCGTTGGCGCCCGGCGCGAGCTGGATGGCAATTCCGGATGCCGGATGTCCGTTGAATCGGGTGAGCACGCCGTAACCTTCGGCGCCCAGTTCGACACGCGCCACGTCGCCCAACCGCACCATGGCCCCGCTGGTCGCGGCCTTGAGAATGATCGCGCGAAACTGGTCCGGCGTCTGGAAACGCGATTGCGCTGTCACAGTGGCGTCGAGTTCCTGCCCCGGCACCGAGGGCTGCGCGCCTATTTCGCCGGCGGCGACCTGGATGTTCTGGGCGCGAACCGCGGCCATCACGTCGTCAGGCGTCAGGCGGTAATTGTCGAGCTTGTAGGGATCGAGCCAGATCCGCATCGCATATTGCGAGCCGAACACATGGACCTGTCCCACGCCCGGCACCCGGGCCAGAGGATCCTCAAAGGTGCTGGCAAGGTAATCGCCGATATCGACGTTCGTGTACCTGCCGGCTCCGGTATCGTAGAGCGCCGCGATCAGCAGAAAATTTGTCCGCGACTTCGTTACCGTGACGCCGAGTTGCGTCACTTCCTGCGGCAACAAGGGAATGGCCTGTTGCAGCTTGTTCTGCACCTGGACCTGGGCAATGTCGGCATTCGTACCCGAGGCGAACGTCGCCGTGATCGTCACGTTGCCGGACGAATCGCTGGACGAGGAGAAATAGAGCAGGTTGTCGATGCCGGTGAGTTGCTGCTCGATCACCTGGGTGACAGAATTTTCAACCGTTTGGGCCGAGGCGCCCGGATAACTCGCACTGATGTTCACCGAAGGGGGCGCGATGTCGGGATACTGCTCGATCGGCAAGGTTTCGATCGCCAGCAGCCCGACAAGCATGATGACAATCGCGATGACCCACGCGAAAACCGGCCGGTCGATAAAAAAGCGGGACATCGGTAGCGCTAGTTCTCCGCCCCCGGATCCGCAGCAGTTTTGGCTTTTGCACTTCCAAGCTGCGCCGGTACCGGTTTCACCGCCAGCCCCGGCCTCACGTTCAGGGTGCCCTCGACGATCAGACGATCCCCCGGCTTGAGCCCCGAGGTGACGAGCCAGTCATTTCCCACCGCTCGCGGAATCGTGAGATTGCGCAACTCCGCCTTGTCATCCTTGCCGACAACCCAGGCGATCGGTTGCCCTCGGGGATCGCGAAATACCCCTTGTTGAGGGACCAGCAGGGCGCGTGATGCCACGGCCTCGGCAACCACCGCGGTGACGTACATCCCCGGCAACAGCAGCCCGTGTGGATTGGGAAAGAGCGCGCGCAGCGTGACGGCACCTGTCGACTGGTCAACCGTGACATCGGTGAACTGCAGAGTGCCCTGGACAGGATAAGTGCTTTTATCACCAAGCTTCAGCGAGACTTTCGCCTCGGCCGGTGTATTCCCTCTGCTTAACTGGCCGCCTGCGATCGCCTGTTTCAGTTCAAGGACCTGCGTACTCGACTGGACAATGTCGACGTATATCGGATCGAGCGTCTGGACGGTGGTCAGCGCAGCCGACTGGTTCGCGGTCACGAGCGCTCCGACGGTAACGTTGGAAATGCCGGCCACACCCGCGATCGGGGATTTCACGAGAGTATAATTCAGGTTGATGCGAGCGGTTTCCGCGGTTGCCTCTGCCTCTTTGTAGCTTGCTATAGCGTTGTCGTAGAGCTGTGCCGCAATGGCATTCTCCTTCATTAACGCGGCGTAACGCATCGCCAGCGTCTTCGCCGCCACGAGGGCTGCGGCCGCATTGTCGTAGTTTGCCTGATAGGGCGCTGGATCGATCTGATAGAGAGGCTGACCTGCCTTGACGTGGCTTCCCTGCACGAAGAGCAGCTTCTGGATGATGCCGCTCACCTGCGGCACCACCTGTGCCACAGCGTAAGGGGAGGTGCGGCCGGGGAGCTCAGCTGTCAGCGTTACCGCCTGGGGGCGAACGGTAACGACACCAACGACGGGGGGAGGGAATGTTGCGGACCTCCTCGTCGGACCACAGCCGCTCAGACTGCCCGCGAGTGCTGCGGCGGCCAGGACCGTAGCGAAAGCCGCCCGACGCGTAGACATGGAATCTCCTGGGCTGGCAGTCCGCAATCGCTTTAGGATAAGGGCCGATAGGCTGCTGCGGCTGGTTCGTCAAGCTTGCGGCAGTCCGCCGCGAACAACCGAGTTCCGCGCCCGACGCATAGCCGCCCGCAAGCGAAATTGCGGCCCATTCGGAGGCGGACCTGTCTCGCCGTGTATACCCCCGCAGTATGGCGATGGGCGGTCCTTGGCCCGAGTTCCGTCTGGCTGGTGCGCGCAAGGGGGATACTTTTGTTCACCGTCTTGCCCAGCTAATGTTCGCAGAGATGGATGTTCTTCACACCCTCGATCTTGGCAGCTGGTCCGGGCCGTTTGTCGCCGACGTACAGTCGCGCGCCTGCGAGATGCTCGAGAGCGGCAAAGTATTGTTTCTGCCTCAACTGTCTTTCCTGCTTCTCGAAAGCGAACGAGGTCTGCTCACACCGACGATCTCGAATGGGAAAACAAAAAACGTCAGTCTGAGATCTTCAGGAGAAATGAGCGGGGCATCCTGCGCAGGCGAAACGGCCGATCGTCTGAGAAGCATGATGCAAAGATTCGCGGAGACTGCAAACGGCTTCGTTAGGTCGGTTATTCCGGCCTATGAAAACGCACTCGAGCGTGCCTCCACGAGCTACCGCCCTGTTGAAATCGAAGGCCGCGCAAGCAGTGCAATCCACGACGACACACGCCTGCATGTGGACGCATTTCCGTCCCGACCCATGCGGGGACGACGAATCCTGCGCCTGTTCTCGAATGTTCATCCCGGCGGTGCCCCGCGCATCTGGCGGGTAGGAGAACCTTTCGACCAGATGGCGACGCGGTTTCTTCCCGGCGCCCGCGCAGGCTCGCGCGTGCAGGCGTGGTTGCTTCGAAAATTCGGCATCACCAGAGAGACCAGGTCGGCGTACGACGGGCTGATGCTGGCGTTGCACGATGGTGCCAAGCGGGACCTGGAATACCAAAGGTGCTCGCCGCAAACGGAGATTGCCTTCCCTGCGGGATCTACCTGGTTGTGCTTCACCGACCAGGTGATGCACGCTGCGCGCGCGGGACAATACGTGCTGGAACAAACATTCCACCTCGATGTCCGGTCCATGGTTGCTCCGGACCGGTCTCCCCTGCGCATGCTGGAACGTCTGCGCGGCCGCGCACTGACATGAAGGACGCCGGAGCGGCCTTCCAGACCGCAGCATTGGCAAACTCGCCGAAATGCGGCCGAGGTCGGCCAAGCAATCAAATGATATTGGCGACAAGCGTTTGACGACTGCCGCGCCAATCGATTATCTGGCGTTGCGAGCAATCTGCGCGGGGCGCGGATTCGAGCGGTTTTCTTTACGCGGGAGAAAGAGCGCCGGCCTATATCGCCAGCCGGCGCGAGGGAAGATCGGGCGCCGCCGAAGGGCGGAGACGACGGGATATGATGGGTCAGGGACGGGGCGGCAGGGCTCAGCCTGCGCGTTGGACGGGTGCGATCAGTGCGGTTGCAGCGTGCCTTTTCCTCTTTTCATGCGCCCATCCGGTCACGAACGCCGGTTCCAACATCGCGCCTGGGCCTGGAGCTGCCCAGCAATCCGCAACGGCAACGCAGGTTAGCTGGCCGACCAAGGAATGGCCGACAGCTACGCCGGAAGCCGAAGGTATCGATTCCACTGTGCTGGCCGATGCGCTCGGACAGATCCGCGCGCGGCACATTCCGATTCACAGTCTTCTCATCGAACGGCACGGCAAGATCGTGCTCGACAGCTATTTCCATCCTTTCGCCAACGACAGACTGCACAATGTCTATTCGGTGACGAAGAGCGTGACGTCCATGCTCGTCGGTATTGCCATGGCCGAGCACCGTCTGGATGATTTGAACGCGCCAGTGTACCCGCTTTTCCCAACGCAAACCGCCGATGATCCGCGCAAGGCAGAAATCACGCTCGCCAATCTGCTTAGTATGACCTCCGGCCTCGACTGCCGTGGCGAGGGGCGGACGACCCTCCTGCAGGAAATGCTCCGCAGTCCGCATCTCGCGAACTACATGCTAAGCCGACCGATCGAAAGCAATCCGGGCACAGTCTTCGATTATTGCGGCGGAAATTCCGAAGTTGTCTCTGCCGTGCTCACCAGACAGACCGGCTCGAGTGCTTTGGCTTTTGCAAGGTCCGAATTGTTTGCACCATTGGGAATTACGAAGGTCGCCTGGTCTACAGATTCCGATGATGTGTCGCACGGGTGGGGAGATCTCCAGCTGCAACCCCGTGATATGGCGAAGCTCGGATATCTTTGGCTGCACAACGGACGCTGGGAGAACAGGCAGGTCATACCGGCGGACTACCTTGCGCAGGCCTTAACCAGCCACATCAGCGTCCAGCCCGGAATCGATTACGGCTACGGCATGTGGCTCTATCCTGGGCACACGCCGGTGGATTTCGAAGCCAACGGCACCGGCGGGCAACGGATCACGGTAATCCCCACCCTCGACATGGTCGAGGTGATGACCGGCGGCGGCTTCGACGCCAATGTGGTTCAGGGCATGATTTCCGGCGCGGCAAAATCCGCTTCGGCCCTGCGAGCCAATCCCCAGGGCGACGCCCGGTTGGCCTCGCTTGAGGCTGCGCTGGCCGGATCGCGCGGCCCCGCTCCGGTACGCTCGGCGGAGGTCATTCCAGTGCCGCGGCCTAAGCCGCAAAGCACCCCGGGGGGGTCGGTCCTCGCCGATGTGGTGCCGCCACGACCATCATTGGCGGCATCGAAGATCTCGGCTCCGGCTTCCACGCAGCCAAAGCCTCTGCGCTCGAAGAGCTGACGCCTTCCGCGTCAGCCGCAGAGCGTCACCGGAACCCCTCGCCTCAGCAGAGCATTGCGGAAGCATCGCCTGAGCTTCCCGCGCTCTCCCCGCGAGGTGTAAATGTCGAAAAAACTCGCCCGCTACCGGGCCAAACGTGATTTCACCGAGACCGCCGAACCGAGCGGGAAGGAAAAAGTCACCCCTTCCAGCAAGCTGCGCTTTGTCGTGCAGAAACATGCGGCGCGCCGGCTGCACTACGACCTTCGGCTCGAACGCGACGGCGTCTTCAAGTCGTGGGCGGTAACCAAAGGCCCATCGCTCGATCCGCGCGAGAAGCGTCTTGCCGTGGAGGTGGAAGACCACCCTCTGGAATACGGCGATTTCGAGGGAACAATTCCGCAAGGTCAATATGGCGGGGGAGCCGTGATGCTGTGGGACCGTGGCTACTGGTCGCCGGAAGGGGCCGTGAGCGCCCAAACGCAGCTCCGGAAAGGCGATTTGAAATTCGTGCTGATGGGCGAGAAATTGCGCGGTGGTTGGGTACTGGTGCGTCTGCGCAGCGAAGGGGAAAAGCGCGTCAACTGGCTGCTCATCAAACATCGGGACGGCACGGAACGAGACGGCGACGGAGATGCACTGTTGCGCCGCGACCGTTCCGTCGCCTCGGGGCGCACCATCGATCAGATCGCCTCGGGCAAGGGTCCCGGGCCCAAACCGTTCATGTCCAGATCCCGCACGCGCGCGAAATCCGCCGCCGTCTGGCAGTCCAACCGAACCGCGCGCGACACGGCCGAACGCGCCGCCGCGCCGCGCGTGAGAACGAAGCCGGTTCCGAGGCGCGCGCGCGTGCGCATGCCAGAATTCATCGAACCCCAACTCTGCACCTTGTCCGAGCGGGCGCCATCCGCGGCGGAGTGGGTGCATGAAATCAAGTTCGACGGCTATCGGATGCAGCTCCGTGTCCAGCAAGGCGTTGCGGTGTTGCGCACGCGCAAGGGCCTCGACTGGACGGCGAAATTCCGCGCCGTGGCGGCCGCGGCCGCGAAGTTTCCCGATTGCCTCATGGACGGGGAAGTGGTCGCTCTCGATGCGAACGGCGCCCCAAATTTTGCAACGCTCCAGGCCGCTCTATCGAAGGGGAACAGCGATGCATTGATCTATTTCGCTTTCGATCTGCTCTTTCTCGACGGCGAGGATCTGCGGACGAGGCGTCTCGAAGATCGCAAGGCGAGACTTGCAGTATTGCTCGGTCGAAGGGCGGACGGGGTCGTCCGTTACGTCGATCATTTTGCGGTGGCGGGCGATGCGGTACTGCGCTCGGCTTGCAACATGTCCCTCGAGGGGATCGTCTCCAAACGCCTCGGCGATCGGTACCGCTCCGGCCGCGCCGGACAATGGACAAAGACGAAGTGTCGGGGCGGGCAGGAAGTCGTGATCGGGGGCTGGAGCGCGACGGCGGGCAAATTCCGTTCTCTGTTGGTCGGAGTGTTCCACGGCGACCGGCTTGTTTCGGCCGGCCGGGTCGGAACCGGCTTTGGGCGCGACAAACTCAAATTGCTGCTCGAACAGCTGAAGCCGGTCGCCACGGAGGAAAATCCATTTGCCGGGTCTGGTGCTCCGCGCGCAACTTCGAACATCCATTGGGTGCGGCCCGAACTCGTCGCGGAAATCGAATTCGCCGGCTGGACATCCGATGGTCAGGTGCGGCAAGCCGCCTATAAGGGGCTGCGCGCCGACAAACCCGCGAAGGAGGTAACGGTGGAGCAGCCCCCTTCGCCCCCTCTCTCGCGGCGACGGAAATCCGCAGCTCCAAAGCACGCGGCTTCATTGCGCACGGAAGAGGAACGCGTAATGGGCGTCGTGATCTCCCACGCAAACAAAGCGCTCTGGCCAAACGACGGAAAAGACTCGCCGGTATCCAAAATGGACCTCGCCAACTATTTCGAAATCGTTGGAGACTGGATCATTGCGCATATTCGCGGCCGCCCCTGTTCGATTGTGCGTGCACCGGACGGAATTGGGGGAGAGCATTTCTTCCAGCGTCACGCGACGCGGGGAATGTCCAGTCTGCTGGATACGGTCACGGTTTGGGGCGATCGCAAACCGTACCTCGAAATTGACCGGCGCGAAGGGCTCGCCGCCGCGGCCCAGATCGCGGCGGTTGAACTGCATCCGTGGAATTGCGCACCCGACCGTCCGGAAGTTCCGGGACGGCTGGTGTTCGATCTCGATCCCGCGCCGGATGTCGCATTTGGAGCGGTGATTTCGGCCGCGCGGGAGCTGAAGCAACGCCTCGAGGCGCTGGGCCTCGTTTGCTTCTGCAAGACCACGGGGGGCAAGGGGCTCCACGTCGTCAGTCCTCTTGCAGCGACGCGCAAAAAAAGTCCGGACTGGCCGCAGGCAAAGGCGTTTGCGCGGGATATTTGCGCCCGTATGGTCGCAGACAGCCCGAAGCGCTACGTTCTCAATATGGCGAAAAAGCAGAGAACCGGCCGAATATTTCTCGATTACCTGCGCAACGACCGCATGGCCACCGCCGTGGCGCCTCTGTCCCCCCGCGCACGTCCCGGCGCACCCGTCTCGATGCCGCTGGAATGGTCGTCCCTGAAACCTGGCCTTGACCCGAAACGCTACACGCTGCGTTCTGCCCCGAAGCTGATCACCGCAAGCCACGCGTGGAGCGACTATTGCGAAGGCGAGCGTCGGCTGACGGACGCCATCGAACGGCTGACGGGCAGCCTTTAGCAGTTCTCCCGCTCGCGTTTGGCGATCACGGCAGATTTTAAGCCCTCTTTCAAACCCGAAATGCAGAGTGGTTCGAAGGGTTGGCGCGACGTGATGGCGCTACTTCACCGAATCTGGCGGTCGCTGATTCGGGTCACACGCTTCAGGCAGCGCCTGCAACGGAGCGCGATCCCCGGTCCCGCACGCGCGGGCTGGGCCCGTTCGTCATCCACGCGCTTCTCCATTTCTCCACACTTCTCGGAGCACTCGCGAAATTCGCGTTGCCGGTTAATCTCCTTTTCGCGGTGGCGAACGACCTCTTCATCGCGCTTCTGTTCATCATCGGTCACGACGGCTGCCACGGCAGTTTTGTGATGCGGTCTGGGGGGCCAATGACGGAGCAGGAATACGATGCCGCATCGCCGTTCCGACGCTGGCTCGAACGGCTGTATCGCGGCCCCTTCGGTCCGCTTGTCTATTACTATGGCGAATTCCGGCTGTACCGTCTCGTTCTGCCCCTGTCGCAGGAAGCGCGCGCGCAATGGAAAAGAAGTGACCGATTCGACGCTCGTGCTGGCCGGACTTCGAAGGGATACCGACCGCCGGGCGTCTGCCAGAGTTCAGCAAGAGACACCGGACTACCCACCCCGACTATTTGACACTTTGTCGCTGAAAAGAGATATTCCCGCCGCTTAAACGAGTGCGGGCCTGCCATGGTCACGAAAGCGCCAGCAGATCTCGTCATCCGTCCGCGCGACCGAAGCTTCCGCTACGGAACACACGATTCGCGCTGGTGGTTAGGCAATGACCCGATCGCCACTGCCTACTATAATGCGTTCTCCGCATCGTTCCCCCAGGTCGAGCGCTATTTTATCGACGCCGTTCGGCGATATCGTGATCTTGCCGGCCCCCAGCTGCGCAAAGAAATGGCGGCTTTCATTGCCCAGGAGGCGGTGCATTCGCGCGAGCATCTAAGCTTCAATCGCGCTGCGATCTGTAAGGGGTACGATCTTTCGAAGATCGACGACTACATGAAGGGAACGCTAGACTGGGCGCGGACACGCTCGCCGCTCACGCAGGTCGGGTCGGCGGCCGCCCTCGAACATTTCACTACTATTCTCGCCCGCGAAGCAATTGCAAATCCACGGCACCTTGAATCCGCGCCCGCCGAAATCCGGCAACTTTGGTGTTGGCATGCCGGCGAGGAGATCGAGCACAAGTCGGTGGCTTTCGATACCTTTCTTCTCGCCTCGGAAGGAATGACTGCGCGAAGGCGCTGGCTGTTACGTTGCTCGATAATGATCTATTCCACGTACCTGCTCTTGGACTACATGTTGCGCGGGGTGGCGACCTTTTTCCGGCAGGACGGGATCGCATCGGTGGGCACATGGCTTCGTTTTGCAAGCTTCGCGCTTGTAACCCCGGGCGTCATACGCCGCGTACTCATACCGTATTTCGGCTGGTACCTACCGGGATTTCACCCGTGGCGGCACGACGACCGGCCGCTGATAGAGGAGGCCGAGCGCATAATCGGGCCTTCCCCGATGCCCGTCGTTTCATGAGCGGTATGCGCCAGGGGTTAAGGGCACTCGGGCTCGCTTAAGCGACTGTTCACGATAGCGGAATTGGTTGGTCTCGCGTGGTGTTTTTTACGCAAATTTTTACCTAGTCGGGACAGAATAGCGGGCAGCCACGCTATTCCGGCCAAACCATACGCAAATGGCCACGTCCATTGCCAATCAACCTGCACCCGAGCCAGACTATTCGTTCAGCGACATCTGGCTGAGATTTCGCGACCGCTCTGTCGAGAGGACATTTCAGCGCGATACGCTCCAGAATTCCCTCAACGTCATTCGCGCCTATGTCATAGCGGGGGTTCTATTATATTTTGCTTTCGGCTTGCTGGACGTAATGGTCGGTGGGCAATCGGTTCGAACTCTCCTGATTATACGATATGGCCTTGTTTGTCCGCTGTTGCTCGCGGTCTGCGTACTGTCGTTTTTCCCGGTCTTTATTCGCATCGGCCAGATCGCTCTGGCCGGTAACATGCTTTCTTCCGGACTGGGGGTCGTCGCCATGACGGCCTTTATGCCGCCGCCGTACAATGCGCAGTATTATGCAGGCGTGTTGATGTGCCTGATTTATTGTTCCAGTCTTATTCGTCTGCACTTTCTCTACTCGCTCGTTATCTCGGCAATTTTGGTCTCCGCCTATCAACTCGTTGCGGGTATTATCAATCCGCTGCCGATGGCCACATACATCAGCAACAACTTTTTCCTTGTCATGGCGACGGGCGTGGGATTGTTTTCGGGGTACTATCAGGAGCTCTATGTCCGTAAGTCCTATGTCAGCCAGAAGATCATCGAGGCAAAAAACGTGGCGCTCAACGCGCTCCTGATCGAAGCCGATAACGCGAACAAGTCGAAAAGCGAGTTCCTCGCAACGATGAGCCACGAACTGCGCACGCCGCTGAACGCGATCATCGGCTTCTCGGATGTGCTACGGAAGCAGCTCTACGGCAATCTTGGCAACGATCGGTATCTCGAATACGTCGCCGATATCAATTCGAGCGGTCTGCACCTGCTCGCGATCATCAACGATATCCTCGATCTCGCCAAGGCCGAAGCCGGCAAGCTCGAGCTTCGCGAGGACGTGTTCGATCTCGTGCCGAGCCTCGATGATTGCCTCCAGATGTGCCGCGGAAGGGCCAACGAAGGCGGTATAACGCTGACACTTGCGGCGGCCGATTCCGACATCCAAATTTGTGCGGATGAGAGACTGTTGCGTCAGATGGCGCTCAATCTCGTCAGCAATGCCGTGAAATTCACCCCGCCTGGCGGTCGCGTGGACGTGGTTGTGCGGAATGAGGGCACCGAGATCGCCATCGATGTGTGCGATACCGGCATTGGCATACCCACTGAACACCTCGATCGCGTGCTGCGCCCCTTCGAGCAGGTGGAGCGCGCGCTGTCTCGCCGGCACGGTGGTACCGGTCTGGGTCTGCCGTTCTCCAAGAAGGTGGCCGAACTGCACGGGGGCGCGCTCATCCTGAAGAGCGAATTGGATCGCGGGACGCAGGTCAGTGTGCGTCTGCCCGGTTACCGGGTAGTACCGCGACTTTGCCCCGAGCCCGTGCGGCGGGCGGTCTGAAACGGCTTAGCGCTTGCGCACGTAAAGCAGGCGCACCCGCCCCGTACATTCCGTTTCCGTCCAGGCACTTTCTGGGTTCAAACTCCCCGTCCAGGCAAGCATTTGCTGGTCCGTGCGGTAGTAGAGCGACCAGTCAGAGATAAATTCCATCGGCCACAGATTGCTCAGGGGAGTCTCGTTCATGTTACCAATAATGAGGAGGCCGCCGGGCGCCACGAGATCGTAAAGCCGCCGCACCAGACTCGCGGCCCGCCGGTCGGTGAGATAATCGATCAGCCCCACAGAATAGATGAGTTCCTGGGGCGGCAGAGCGTCCATGCCACCGGTGCCGCGAAGCACGTCCGTGAACGATACGTGCAGGCAATTCAGTCGATAGCGGTCATCGCTGCGGACGATGTAGGGATATGACGAGCGGTAGGCGCAATCGAGCGCGAGCTGCTCCTGATCGATCAGCGTAAACTCGACCCGCGACGGCGCCGATCGACTGCGTGCAAACCACGTCTCGACTTCCCGCGCCGAACCGCACCCCAGACTGAGAACACGCGTAATGCGTCCGTTGTCCTGCGCCCCCACCACCTTGCCGATCTCGCTGCGCACGACTTCCATGCGCGTCTTGATGCATTCGGCGACTTCCAGCCCGACGCGGTGCAGCAGCATCTGGTACGCGTTCTCGCCCGCGCGTTGCCAGTCGTAAACCTGGTTCATGATGCCGAAGTCGCCGGGATACCCCAGCGGTTTGGCAAAGGAGCGGTCCCAGATGGCGCCGCCGCGCAGTTCTGGTGTCAATACAAGCTCCGTGTATTCCTTTACGGCATCCTTTTTCTCGCGCTCGCTCAAGACGGTGCGCACAAGATCGTTTCCGATTCGCCAATGTGCCCGCCATTCCTGGACAAACTGGTTTTCACACGCTTCGAAAACGGCGACGTGATCGAAATCGCGCGCAAATTCCTGTGGGACCGACAGATTAGCGTCGATCGCCGCGCGCCGGCTGCGCAGGAGCTTCAGTACGTCCGCGCAGAACGCACGGTACTCATGCGGAACGAGAGCCGCCGCTTCCGTTGCACCGGCCGACGAGCGAGTGGCGATCTGTGCCTGCAGGTTCCGATTGATGAGCTTGTCGAGATCAATGACGCAGTCGACGAAACTCAGGGCTACTTTCGAGCCGAAAACCGTCTTTTCCGCCCATCGGACTTTTGCGTCGGATTCGAAAATGGACAGGCCGGACTGCTGAATCGTCAGCCGTACCGTATCTCCCACCGACATATCTTCATTGGCGGGCTCCTTTGTAATCGCCGCCAGCCCGCCGAGACTCAGATTCTGGATGTGGTAAGCCGACCGCCCGATACGCAGCCGTGGAGGCCGATGCGGAAACAGGGCGCGCGCCTCGTAACGCGGCGGGCGATAACGGATTTCGCGGCCCCGCGCACCCTGCAACTCTTCATACGCAAGCATACCCCCCCCTTGAGAAAAGGCTCTCCGAGCCTTCCCCCGACACCCACGCCTACCCACTCAACAGCAGCCGACAAATCAGCTGGACGGCCGAAGAAATTTGTTAACGAAAGATTAATATTATATACTGCTTTGGAAATCAAGTGAAATCACCCGGCACTGACCCCTCGGCGGTCAGGTGAGCGCATCACTTCCGATCTGATGCACCCGACCGCAAAATTCGCAACGCGCACGAATGACACCGTCCGAATCGACGAGCTCTTTCACTTCCGATTCGCTGTAACTTCGCAGCACCCTGGCGATTCGTGCCGAATCACAATCACAGCGAAACGCTATCTCTTCCGCCGGATGCACGCGGACCTCGTCTTCGTGAAACAGGCGCCACAGCAGAGTTTCGGCCGTGAGCGAAACATCCACGATCTCCATGTCTTCCACCGTCGCAAGGAACGCCGCAAGACGTTCCCAATCATCGGAATCGACGCGGTCGTCCGGGGTGGCCTGGAGCATGAGACCGCCAGCCACCCAACGCCTCCCTTCCTGCCCGGCGGCATAGATCGTCGCGGCAGCGAGCCGAAGAGCCGTCGGGAGCTGTTCGGATTGCGAGAAATAGGCTTCTGCAGAGGCAGCAATGCTTTGGGGCACCAGAGATGCGATGCCTTGATAGCGCTGACCGCCCGCGGTTGGATCAATCGTAATCGCCATTACGCCCTCCCCCGCCATGGCGCCGAAAGATGGTTGCGCATCACCCAACGCGGCGAAGCGCCCCTCGTCGAGATGCGCAAATGCGCGTACGCCGAGGGGGCGGCCCTGCTCTCCACCGTAATAGTCAGATGCGACCAGATCGAGGGGGCCAGTGCTCTTCGTCTGAACCGTCAACCGTCCTTCGAGCTTCAACGCCGATCCGAGGAGTGCTCCCAGCACACAGGTTTCTGCTGCGACCCGTGCCGCCGGCTCCGGCAATGCGTGCGCCTCGAGGGCGCGGGTCGCGACGGCAGCCAGCCGGACCAAACGCCCGCGCAACCCGGCAAGCGGCAGGTCGAAGCGAAGCACGAAATCGGCTGCGGGTGCCGGAGAATAGACCTGTGTGCCCAAACTCAAGCGAGGCACCAGGCGAGAATCGCCTTTTGTGCGTGCAGCCGGTTTTCCGCTTCGTCGAATACCGCCGATTGCGGACCGTCGATCACCTCGTCCGTTACTTCCTCGCCGCGATGGGCGGGCAGGCAATGCATGAAGATTGCCTCCTTGGCGGCGCGCGCCATCAGCTGCGCATTCACCTGATAGGCGCGAAGCAAATTGTGCCGCTTGACGGCATTCTCATCGCCCATCGAAACCCAGGCGTCGGTTACGACGCAGTCGGCGCCCGCCACCACCCTCTGCGGATCTTCGTCAAACTCCACGGCTGCGCCCGCGCCCTGCGCCCATTCGCGCAGACTTTCGCGCGGACCAAGTTCGCGCGGCGTCGCAATCCGAAGCCGGAACCCGAACCGCGGCGCGGCATGAATCCACGAGGCGAGCACGTTGTTCGAATCTCCGGTCCAGGCGACCGTGCGACCGCGAATCGGCCCTTTGCGCTCTTCGAATGTCATCACATCAGCCATGACCTGGCAGGGATGGGACATTTTGGTAAGGCCATTAATGACCGGAATGGTCGAATTGTCCGCGAGTTCCCGCACCATCTCGTGGTCAAGCAGGCGGATCATGACAGCGTCGAGATAGCGCGACAGGACCTTCGCGGTATCGGCGATGGTCTCTTCCCGCGCCAATTGCATCTCCGCGCCGGACATTGTCAGCGTAGTCCCGCCGAGCTGACGCATTGCCACATCGAAAGAAATTCGCGTGCGCGTCGAATGCTTGTCGAAAATGAGAGCAAGCACACGGCCTTTGAGCGGTGCATCTGCATCAGGCGTGCCGGGCGGCAGTCCGGTCCGCTCCCGCTTGCGCCGGCGCGCATCGGCAATCAAGCCGGCGAGTGTTGCGGAATCGTAGTCAGCGAGGTCGATGAAGTGACGCGGTCCGACCGCGGTCCGGGTAAGTGCTGTCATGCCGCTTCCGGTTCCTTCCCCGGGACGGCGAGGACGCCTGCGGCCTCGGAGAGAATTCCCACAGCTTCGCGCACGTGATCTACATCGACGACAAGCGGTGGGAGAAGGCGAACGACGTTTGCGCCCGCACCCACCGCAAGAAGGCGGCGCGCCCGCAATTCGCGCAAGAATTCGGTATTTGGCGTCTTCAGTTTCAGCCCCAACATGAGCCCTTGCCCGCGCACGTCCTCGAAAACCTCCGGGTATTCTGACAGAAGTGCAGCCAGCTGCTGCCGCATGTAATTTGCCACGCGTTCAACGCGAGGCAGAAAGTCGGGCTCGAGCACGACATCCAGAACTGCGTTGCCAACTGCCATTGCGAGCGGATTTCCGCCGAACGTGCTCGCGTGGGATCCGAGGGTCATGCCCGCTGCGGCACGCTCCGTGGCGAGGCAAGCACTCATGGGAAAGCCGCCGCCGATCCCTTTCGCAATGGCCATGATGTCGGGCTCTATGCCGCTCCATTCGTAGGCGAATAGCTTTCCGGTGCGCCCGACGCCCGTTTGCACCTCGTCAAAGATCAGTATCAGACCATGCGCGTCGCAAAGGCGGCGCAATTCCCGAAGGAACTCCGGTGAGGCTGGTCGAAGACCGCCTTCCCCCTGAATGGGTTCGATCAGAACGGCCGCTGTCGCAGGTGTCACCGCGGCTTCGACGGCCGCGAGTTCTCCGAAGGGCACCTGATCGAAGCCGTCCATTCTGGGCCCGAAACCCTCAAGGTACTTGGGCTGGCCGCCCGCTGCGATGGCGGCAAAGGTGCGGCCGTGAAAAGCGCCTTCAAAAGTGATGGTGCGAAAGCGCTCGCTTTCGCCCCGTGCATAATGGTAGCGGCGCGCCATCTTGAGCGCGCATTCGATCGCTTCGACTCCAGAATTACCGAAGAATACGGTACTTGCGAACGTTGCCTCGACCAGGCGCCGCGCCAATCGCTCCTGGCCCGGCACGCGGTAGAGATTGGACGTGTGCCAAAGCTTGCCGGCCTGCGCCTGCAGGGCTGCAACAAGTGTCGGATGTGAGTGTCCCAGAAGATTGACGGCAATGCCGGCCGCAAAATCCAGATAACGCGTGCCGTCCCCCGCATAGAGATACACCCCTTCTCCCCGATCGAACGCCAGATCGTCTCGCGCATAGGTCGGCAACACCGCTGAAATCAAAGTCGCTCTCCGTTGGGGGCTCCGCAGCCGGCGCGGGTTATCGGCCGGGCGACGACAGGGGTCAAGAAATCGACAACCCTGGCTTAGGAGTGATTTGTTTCCTGTGGACAATATATGGCGACCTCCGCCATGTTCTTGTGCCATGTGGCCAGATTGGGTACCATATCTGGAGCTTTCGGGGAGGTTCTGATGAGCTGGACAGACGAGCGCATCGAACAGTTGAAGTCGCTATGGATCGAGGGTCTTTCGGCGAGCCGGATTGCGAAAGTTATGGGCGGCATCAGCCGCAACGCCGTAATCGGCAAGGTCCACAGGCTCGGACTGGCCGGTCGCGCCTGTGCGCCCCGCAGCGAGCGGATTAGAGTTGCGGTGGCCCACAAACACCAGCGTGTGCATGTTCCGCCCCCGCCCATTGTCGAGGAAGACCCGATCGTTCTCGAAGACGGCAGCTTCGCGACCGTGCTCACGATCAGCGACCGAATGTGCCGTTGGCCCATCGGAGATCCGTCGGACAACGAATTCCACTTCTGCGGTCGCAACCCAAAGTCCGGTTCGCCGTATTGCGAGGCGCATTCGCGAAAAGCCTACCAGCCCCAGCAATTGCGTCCGGAGAAGAGACGTCTGGCGAGTTAGCAGGCGGCAAGGTCTTTTTTCGAAGTGGGGCTGCAACGTTCTGCGAGCGTCAGACCTGCCTATAGTGGAACGGTGCGACGGGAAATTTATCCCGCGGCGCGCATGTAAAACGGGCCGCGCCGATGGCTGACACTCAGACCCTCGGCTTTTCACCGGCACGGTTGGCGCGGATCGACAGGTTCCTGAAGGAGCGCTACGTCGAAACGGGCAAGCTCGCTGGCGCGCTCATTGGCATTACACGGCGCGGCAGACGCGTGCATACGGGATTCGCGGGTCTCGCCGACCGCGAACGCGCAGTCCCAATGCGCGAAGACACGATCTTCCGTATTTATTCAATGACCAAGCCCCTTACCAGCGTCGCCTTCATGATGTTGGTTGAAGAGGGGCTCGTGTCGCTCGAGGACCCGGTCTATGCATACATCCCTGCCTGGCGCGATCTCGGAGTGTTTGTTGGGGGCGGCCCCGGCGCATTCCAGACCAGGCCCGCCACCGCACCGATGCGGATCGTCGATCTGCTGCGCCATACCTCCGGACTCACTTACGGCTTTCAGATGCGCACCAATGTCGATGCTGCCTACCGCGAGTTCGGTATTGGCACGGTGGAGAGTCATGTGCCGCTCGATCGGATGATCGGACTCCTGGCGGAGATTCCGCTCGATTTCTCTCCCGGCGAGGCGTGGAATTACTCCGTATCCACCGATGTACTGGGGCATCTCATCGGCGTTATCGGTGGCATGCCATTCGAAAAGTTTCTTCGCTCGCGCATTCTGGATCCTCTCGGCATGAACGATACGGACTTTTTTGTCGCCGCAGAGAAGAGCACGCGGTTATCGGCATGCTACGGGCTCGATCCGTCGGGTAGTGTCGTCCTGCAGGACGACCCCGCGACGAGCCGGTTCCTGGCAGCTCCCGGTTTCCTTTCCGGCGGCGGCGGACTTGTGGGCACGCTCGACGACTATCTTAAGTTTTGTCAGATGCTCCTGAACGGTGGCGCGATAAATGGTCACCGTTTTCTCGGTCCCAGAACCCTCGCGCTCATGACGATGAACCACCTCCCTGGCGGTCAGGAACTGACCGAAATGTCGCGCTCGATGTTCAGCGAGTCCATCTATGCCGGATTGGGATTCGGGTTGGGCTTCGCAATTGTGCTCGATCGCGCGAAAACGCTGACGCCGGGCCATGTCGGCGAGTATTTCTGGGGCGGCGCGGCGAGCACGGCATTCTGGATTGATCCGAAGTCCGAACTCGCAGTCGTGTTCATGGCCCAGCTTATCCCATCGAGCACGTATCCGATCCGCCGGCAGCTGCGCACGCTGGTCTACGCGGCGCTGCAAGAATAGCTTGAACTGCCGGAGATTGGCTGGTCCGGTTACAGGAGGTTAATCCGGCGGCAGGGTTGCCCTCGCAAACTTGTGGCAAGATCGTGCACGCTGACCGATAATTCGAAACTCCGTGCGAACCAGGCAATGATCGACCAGGCGACGGCGCTGCACCTTTCCAACCGCCTTGGCTTCGGGCCCGCCCCCGGCGACCTCGGGCTGATCGCCGGAATGGGCCGTGACGCGTTCATCGATGCTCAACTTCATCCCCAAAGAGGCAATCTGCCGCAAAGCGTCACAGCTGTACTCGGCAGTCTGCCATCCTTCGGGATGAACAGCGCGAAGGCCTATGCGGCATACTGGTGGCGGGACCAGATTCCCGATCCCAAGACGATCCCGAAAGAACAGAAAAAATATCTAAAGAAACGCGAGAAGCAGGTCGTGCGCGATACGCAGGTCGCCCGGCTCGCGCGCGCAGTAGGAAGCCCGTGGCAGTTGCACGAAGCGTTGGTCGAGTTCTGGTTCAACCATTTCAACGTCTATGCACACAAAGGGCAGACCAAGGTCTGGATCGGCGCCTATGAAGCAGAGGCGATCCGTCCGCACACGCTGGGCCGCTTCAGCGATCTGTTGCTCGCCACAGCGAAACATCCCGCCATGCTCGTTTACCTGGATAACGCCCAGAACGTGGCGCCCGTCACGGCTCTCGGGAACAATATTTCGCCCATCAGGCTCCGGAAAAAGAAACAGGATGGGATAAACGAAAATTACGCGCGCGAAGTGATGGAGCTTCACACGTTGGGCGTCGATACCGGTTATACACAGTCCGATGTGATCTCGCTGGCGCATATTCTGACGGGATGGACCGTGGGGGCCGGTGCGCAAACGGATGCAGCCGCGGCTGCGGAGAAATTTGGAAAAGACAAGGGCACGTTCCGCTTTGCACGAGGAATGCACGATCCTTCCCGGGAAACACTCCTCGGGCGCACCTTCTCCGGGGACGACGTGGGCGAAGGCGAGGCGGCGCTGCTCATGTTGGCGGCACACCCTGCGACGGCCTACCACGTCAGCTTCCAGCTCGCACAATACTTTGTGGCGGACAAGCCGGACGCGGAACTGGTTGCGAGTATGGCGAAAACGTTCCGGGACACGGGCGGCGACCTCCGTGCAGTGATGCGGACGATGCTCTCCAGCTCGGCTTTTCTGGCTCCGTCGAATTTCGCGGTGAAGTTCAAGACCCCTTACCGCTACATCGTATCGGCGGCGCGAGCTGCCGGATTGTCTCCGGCCGCCGTCGAACCTCTGGTTGATATACTTCAGGGCCTTGGGCAGCCGCTTTATGGGTGCATCTCGCCCGACGGTTACGCTTGCACGGAATCCGCGTGGCTCGACCCGAATGCACTCCTGCGCCGGATCGCGTTCGCCACCCGGCTGGGGGCGGGGGCGTACGGTGCACCAGCGATGCCGGGTGGTGAGCCAGCCCCGCTCGATCCGGCACGAATCGAACAAACCGTGATGCCGGCGCTCGATCGATCCACACTGGCCATCATTGCGGAGATCCCAAGAAATCGCCGGGCCGGGGCCATTCTTGGCAGCCCCGATTTTATGCGTTGCTGAATCCGCACAAGGAGAGCCTCATGAGACGTCGCGATTTCCTGCGCTGTTCCGCCGCCGCCGGCGGATTGTCGCTTGTTTCATTCGGCCGGGCCGCGTGGGCGGTGCAAAATGCAGCTGCGGGCGCGGAGAGACTTGTTGTCGTGTTCCTGCGCGGCGCAGTGGACGGGCTCAACGTCGTGGTTCCGTACACCGAACAGGAATACTACGCGCTACGCCCTACAATCGCGATCCAGCGGCCCGGGCAGAACGCCGGCGCCTTCGATCTCGACGGACGCTTCGCACTGCATCCTGCGCTCGCTCCACTGATGCCGCTCTGGAAGGACCGCAGCCTTGCTTTCCTCCATGCTTCGGGTTCGCCCGACGAATCGCGGTCCCATTTCGACGCCCAAGCATACATGGAGACTGGCACGCCGGGGGTGAAGACGACGCCCGACGGCTGGATGAATCGCGTGCTCGCAGCGCTTCCGGGCCGGCATGCCCCCACCGAAGCAGTGAATTTCGGACGGACCATGCCGAAAATTCTGGAGGGCGCGATGCCGGTGGCCAGCATCTCGCCGCAGGACTACGGCCGACGCATGGATGCGGAGCCGTCGCTCGACGCGGCTGCCGATTCCGTTTTCGATCGCCTCTATGTGGGCCATGACCCGATCGCCGTCGCCTATCGGGAGGGCCGCCTTGCGCAGGCACAGCTCATGTCCGACCTTTCGCGCGACATGATGGAGGCGGCGGGTGGCGCGCCCTCGGCGAAGGGCTTTCCGGAGGACGCAGCCAAACTCTGCCAGCTGATGAAGCAGGACGAGACGGTCCAGCTCGCGTTTTTCGGGTTGAGCGGCTGGGATACCCATGTGAACCAGGGAGCTGCGGAAGGCCAGCTTGCCAATCATCTGAAACCGCTCGGCGAAGGACTTGCGCAGTTACGCGCCGGCCTCGGCGAGACCTACGGGCGGACCGTGATCCTTGTGATATCGGAATTCGGTCGCACGGCGCGCGAGAACGGCAACGGCGGTACCGACCATGGCCACGGCAATGTCATGTGGGTGATGGGCGGACCCGTCGCAGGCGCGAAAGTCTACGGCAGATGGCCGGGGCTCGACGAGGAGGAACTGCACGAGGGTCGCGATCTCGCGGTCACAACGGATTTCCGCTCTGTGATCGCCGACGTGCTCATCCAACATCTCAAACTCCCGGGACGGGAAATCGCCTCCGCATTTCCAGGTTTTTCGGCGCTGCCCGGTGGCGCGGATCGGCTGATCGCCGCGTAACCTATTGCGCGATTGCACTGCGGGACGCCGACTGCTTCAAGTCGACTGCACGACAACGGAGCTGGGAAGCTCGACATCTCTTGATCGCACCGCCCGACAGTGCAGACAAATTGAGAGCGGCGCTGGCTCAAGAAGAGGCCCGGGTCACCGAGCTCTATGGGGAAATCGATGCGCGTGATCGCCAGATCGCCCGAATGCGGTATGGAGGAGACGAAGACGCCGAGGTCCTGCAGCTAAGGGCCGAGATCCTCGCCCTGCAAACATCCACCTCTTGGCGGATCACCCGGCCGTTGCGAAATCTGAAGACGGCCTGGGTCGCCTGGCGGCGTGGGCTCCCCACGGGGACGAGGCGCCGAAAGACGCGCGTGCGCCCCGAGATCGGCGCGGCTTCGAACCGGACGATTCGGCCACAGCCGGGTCGCCGCCGCATTCTTGTGGTGGATGTGCGCATCCCGGTGCCCGACATCCAGAGCTCGGGTGTGCGGATGTCGGCGATCATCGATCTTCTCGAGGAACTCGGCTTCGATGTAACGATCGTTTCCGATCACCCTCCGGCCGAGTATCACTGGATATTCGACAACATCGGGCGACAGCTTCGGTCCCGGACCGCGAAGCTGGAGTCCCGGGGTATCTCCGTGATTTTCGGATACGATGCAGCCGTCGCGTATCTCGAAGCGGCCGGCGCAAGCTACGAATATGCTCTGGTTTGCCTGCCCGATCTCATGCTGCGCTATGCGCCCGTTATCCGGCTCCACGCGCCACAGGCGACACTGATCTACGACACGGTCGATCTTCACGGGCTGCGCTACAGGCGCGCCGCGGAGTTGAGCGGAGACGCAGAAACTTTGCGTCAGGCCGAGCATTACGAGCGGCTGGAATCCGCACACATCCTCACCGCAGATCGCGTGGTGGCGATCAGCGACGAAGAGGCGGGGCGGATTACCCAGTGCCATCCGGACTCGCGGGTGTTCGTGATTCCGAACATTCACGAGTCGCGCAGACCCGTTTCGGGCTTCGCGGCCCGGGAGGGTCTGCTCTTCATCGGGCACTACCTGCACGCCCCGAATGAAGATGCTGCCGTCTACTTCGTGCGCGAGATTCTGCCCCTCGTTCAGGCAAACCTCGGCCCGGTATCGCTCTATCTCGTGGGCAGTTCTCCTGGCGAAGCAATCAGGAATCTGAGCGAACCTGGAGTTCATGTGGTCGGCCAAGTTGAAAACCCGGTACAATATTTTGATCGTTGCCGACTCTTTGTGGCGCCACTGCGATTTGGCGCAGGAATGAAGGGAAAAATCGGTCAGAGCATGAGTCTCGGGCTGCCGGTTGTGACGACGACCGTGGGCGCCGAAGGCATGGGTCTCGAGAATGAGGTGACGTCGTTGATCGCCGACGAGCCGAAGGAGTTTGCGGCCGCAGTGACCCGGCTCTATCGCGACGAAGGTCTCTGGAATGCTTTGTCAGCGCAGTCATTGCTGCATGTCGAAAGCCGCTTTTCGCATTCCGTCGCACGGCAAGTGCTGAAAACTCTACTTTGCGCGTAACCGGATTCGCTGTTCAGCACGGCACCGTCGCACTTTCCGCAGGCGGCCGGGACCACTCTGCATCTGCTTCGGACGCGGCGGCGACAATTCCTTTCGCACGGGACGCATTGAGCACCTTCCAATAGGCCCTGTGCAGCAGATCGGAGAACATACGGTTGGTCACCACACCCTGATCGGCACGCCCCTGCGCCAGCCTGTCCAGATGGCGCGCTGCCTGAAGCGTTCGGTCGTATTGAGGACCGACATGCGCCCAAATCCGGAAGGCGTCTTCGACACCGGTCCAGACCTGGATTTCGGGCGCCGGATGCAGCCGGCTGAACAACCAGTTCGAGCAGCCCTGCAGTTCCGTGCGGCGGCAGAAGCCGTCCAGGCTGAAAGCGCGCAGCATGGTCGTGACCGCGCTGCGGTGATAAATGACTTTCAATCCGTGCGCGGAAAGTCGGTAGCCGAGTTCGATATCCTCGCATCCGAACCGAAAGACGGGATTGAACGGTCGGGGGCTCGGCAATAACCCGCGCTTGCACGACGATCTGCCGCCCCAGAACCACGTATAGTCGAGGACCGCACCATCGGAAATCCGCGCGTAGCTGAACAGGTAGCAGCCCACATCCGTCACAAAGCGCATCAGCGGCCGGGTCGCGATCTCCGGATGCAGATTGGTATGGCCAAGCACCGCAATATTCGTGCGGGGATGGGTGGCATGCATCCTCAGATGTTCGCCAAGCAGGCTCGGTGCCGGCGCGTCGTCATCATCCATGAAAATCACGATGGGCGCCCGCGCGGCCGCGACGCCGGCGTTTTTCGCGGCGCCGAGCCCGCGGTTCTCCTGCCGGATCAGGCGCAAGGGCAGCATCGCCTGATAGTGAGCCGCGAGAGGCCCGACATCGTCGGTCGATCCGTCATCGACGAGGATGACTTCGAATTCTGTCCGGGGAAGGGTTTGCCCCAGAAAAGCCTCGAGCACGCGCCGGAGCAGCCCGACACGATTGTAGGTGCAGACGATGCAGCTGATCTGCGGGTCGTATTGGCGCCCCGGGCGAAGATCGGCAGTCATGCGCGCTACGAGCAATCCCGGCTTCACCGGTTCGTTAGCACGCGGCACCTGCGACCGCCACCCTCTCGCCTTGCGTCACAGGTTCGCTGCGCTTATTCTTCCCCTCTCCGCTGCGGGCGCGCGCGATCATCACACAATCCGGTACAGGTTCGGTTGGCGGCGACATGACTCTCACCTTGCGACGCGGATTTCTGCCTACCCGAACGCTCCCGGCGCCGACGCCATCAGATCCGGTCGCCGGCCCCCCCCATCCACCCCACCCAAGCAGACATGTCCCAATCGTCTTCGACGGGGAAAGGGATACGGTGGTCGCGCAGCGCGATCCGGCCCTCGAGTCCGTTCTCCACGTGATGGATCAGGACTGGCATGGCATCCGCAGCGCGACGGCGGCGCTTCCCGGCGGAAAACTCGCGGTAAGTCACAGGAGTCCGCTCACAGCGGACGAAACGCGACTCATATTCTGCAGAATTCGCGACGGCGGTTATCGCGCGATCTGCTTCCAGGGCTACTCGCTGGTCGTCGACCGGCTCACTGAAGACCTGCAACGGGAATTCGGGTCCGGGCTGCGCCTTTATGCCGTCACGCACGTCACAACGTCGCAATTCGAACATCACTTCGAAATGGAGATGCTGGAACGCATCCACGACCGACTTCGGGCTGGCATCATCGTGCGCGCCGGCAGCGTGAAGCCCGATTTCCACCATTTCCTCCCAAGAACCTGGCCGCAATGCCTGCTGAACATTCCGCCCGATCTTTCGAGGCTGATCGTTGCATTGCCGAAGCGCGAAGCGGGTACCATCCTCATTCCCGTCGAAAATACGTGGCGAAAAAATCTCTATACGCAGGTCATTGCAGCCCACGGTTCCGAAAAGGTACGGCGCATCTGCCTCGTTAGCTGGCCGACTCAACTCGAGCGTCTGATGGCCCTCGACAAGGCACAACTGGTAGGTTTCCAGTCACTTCCCGGTCTGCTTGCGCACATGCGCCTGGCGCAGGTGGTGGCGAACGTTTCGTTTTCCGAGTGCCAGCCCATGACCCAGTTGGAGGCACTTGCCGTCGGCACTCCCACACTGGTCGGGCCGTTGCGTCTGCCGGGTTTTTCGTCTCATCCGCTCAGCGCACTTTGCGAAGTTTCCGACTTCGACGATCCGGGACTGCTCCGCCGCAGGTTCGAACTCGTCCTCGACGAATGGACGAGAGATCCCGCCGGTCTTTCTGAAATGATCTCCGATTTCCTGAAATTGCGGACGGCCGCCGGGCTGTCGCGATACAGGGAGTTTCTGGAGCTCTGAATGGCGCCCTCCGTCTGCATCGTCAGCAACGAAGTCTATCCGGTGGACAGGGGCGGGATCGGCCGCCTGATGTACAATTTCGCGACGGCGAACGCGGGGCGGGCAGCGCCCGCCGATCTGCACGTGCTTCTGACATCCGGGATCGCGCAATCGGAAGCAATTGAAGCAGCCTATTCGGGTCTTGCGACGATCCACTTCTGCATGGACGTGCCCGGAAGCCTCGGTGCGCTCGGCGAATGCATCCGAACAAGCGGTACGGGAGACCCGCTCAACGAACTGATGGTCGAGTCCTTGCGCTGCTACGGCGGGCTGCTGGAGGCGCAGCGGCGCTGCGGGCGGGATTTCGACGTCATCGAATTTCCCGATTTCGCAGGCTGGGGCGCAGCTACAATTGCCGCCAAACGCAGCGGTATCGCCTTCGCGAACACACGCATTGCGGTACGCCTCCATTCGACATTCGCGCTGATCGCCCATCACGAACCGTTCATGCATGAGCCCTCGGCGTGGATGGCCGCGCGCTGCGATCTGGAACGGCAATGTTTGCGCAATGCAGATCTGGTCGTGGCGCATCTCGAATCGACGGCGCGGGCAAACATCGAATGGTTCGGATTCCCCGCGGCCTGGATGACCAGGGTTCGAGTCGAGATGCCGCCGATCCTCCTCTCGAAAGCAGAAACGACCGTGCACAAACATGTGCAGTCGGAGGCCTCTGTGCGTGCGCCGCGCGATTTCCTGTTCTCCTCGCGGCTGCAACCCTTCAAACGTCCCGATGTGTTCGTGCGCGCGGCGGTGCACTTTCTTGATAACGGCCCCGTCGCGGACAGCATGTTCCGAGTGGCTTCCTACGGCTGGGACGCCGAATACGTCGATTGGCTCAAACAGCTCGTCCCGGCGCGCTGGCGCGAACGGGTCGTCTTCCTCGACAAGGTTTCGGAACAGGAACGTACCCGGCTGATGCTGGCCGGCATCCTTGTCATTCCATCCGATTACGAGAGCCTTTGCCTTTTGGCGTTCGAGGCGCGCCTTCTGAACGTTCCGACGATTCTGAACAGACGCTGTGCGGCATTCGGCGAGGAACCATCACTGTGGCGCGATGGCGAAGACTGCCTGTTCTTTGAAGGCGATTTCCTGAGCCTCGCTGAAACGATGCGGCGCGCGCTTTCCTGGACTCCGGCTGCCGCCCCCGTGCCGCAGCCCGATCCGCCATATTGGGAGAGCGACCCTCCCCATACGCCTGCCGTTCCCGACCGGACGCCCCTCAGCCTCGCTCTGATTGTCTACGGTCATGTGAATCCCTACGAGCTCGCGTCCGAACTGCGCGCGCTTGCTGCGCTGCGACTCTTCACGATACACGCGCTCGTCTCGCGCGATACAATCGGGGCGGCTTCGTTCCCGGAGAGCGCGCTCGCTGCTTCGGCCGTCACGCTTCATCTCACCGGCTGGACGGAGCCTACCGCGGCGGAAATCCAATCCGTACTTGCCGCTCTCGACTGCGAGGCGGTCGCCTTCCTCCCGGCCGGAATGCACGTCGATCCGGAGCTTTGGAGCCTTGCTGCCGCACGACTGACGCAAGTGTCCGAGGCCGCCGTTTTTACGAGCCATGTTCTGGCCGTCGAGAAGGGCGCCGTGAAGAGTTACGTCTTGAACTACGGCGATTGTCCGACCGTGGCGCTGACGAGCGATCGCGTCGCGCACCGGGCAAGCGTTTTCCGGCGCGACGTCCTGCTCGAACTCGGCTTGCGCGACACGGCTGGCGAGCGATGGCACGAGGATGTTTGCATACGGCTGGTGGAAGCCGGCCACCGGGTGCTGGTTGCGCCCACGGCGCTTGCGGCGCAGGCCCCTTCCGAGCCGCTGTCGCGCATTCCAGGCTCGCGGTTCTTCGCGTGGCATCGTGACATGGCGGCACAAAGGCTCGGCGCGGCCTTTCGCGCGGGTAGCTTTGCACAGCACGCCGATTCGGTGATCGCGATCGGCCACGAAACCTGGCTGGCCCGGCAAGGCGCTGCCGAGGCTGAACTCGCAGCTTGCACCAGGCTCGCACCACCTGGGTTCCGTTTCATGAATGCGGTGCTCAAGCGCGCGGCACTTGACCGGACCCAAGCCTATCGCGAGCTGGAGATCGTGCTGCACGGATTGTATATCGGCAGGAACTTTCTGCCCTGGCTGGGCATCAAATTCGCGCAGTTCAGAGGCGAGCCGCAACTGGAATTCCGCGAAAGCGGAAATGCCAGAGCCCTATTTCGCGACTGGCCGCCTCCGACCTCGGACCAGTGGGGACCCGTAGCTGTGTGGTCCACTGGCAGCACACGCCACCCTCATGGTCAGTTCTTCGAAAAGATGCACGATTCCGACGCCGGCAAATTGACATGGCTTGTGCAAAACCTGCCGGCCATGCTCGACGACCTGGGATTGCCCGACGGCGAAGCCGGGGATTGGAAGAGTGCTGCCCGTCGGCTGCTGCCGGACGTCGATTCGCGGCGTCGTTTTTCCCACTCCGATATCGCCCGCCACGCCGAACCCGCTTCCGTGGTCCCGAATGGCTTACAAAGCCTGCACCGGCTGGCGAACCGTTCGGTTCGTCTTGCATCGCGCCTTGCAGGGCGGCTAAGCGGAAGGCATCGGAGCAATATCTGATGGCATCACCTCGGCGCCTGTGACGCGCCTCAGAGCAGCGGGCCGTTCATTGCAAACCCGCCTGCGGATCGGAACGACAGCATGCCCCTGAATGTGTTACTTGCCCGGCAGAGGTCGGGCACCGGTGCGTTGGGAACCGTTCTCGACCAGCACCCCGACATCAAATACATGGGCGAGGTCTTCCATCACGACGCGATCGGAAGACCGCCGAACTATTTCTGGTTCATTCGTCGGAAGCTGGAGAAGGATCCAGACATCATTCTCCCGAACGAGGGACCCCGCCGCTTCGACTCCTATGCGAAGTTTCTGCAAAATCGCTGTCCGCGCACGCACGCGGTGATCGACATCAAGTATGCGTCCACGCACCATTTCAACGGCCACTGGGTGGGCGTCGGAGAACCTCCCACGCTGTTCAAGATTCTGGCCGCGCGTGCGATACCCATCGTACACCTGTTGCGGACCAACTACCTCAAGGCGTTCGTTTCCGGTCGCTTGGCCGAATTGAACGGCGTGTGGCACGCCAGGAAAGGTACGGAGATCACTGTCCGCAATCTCCACCTCGATATTCGCGCCTGCCTTTGGTACATCGAGAAGCAGACCAAACAGGAGGCACTGATCCGGGACATCCTGAAAGCCTATCCGAAACGCATTTCCCTCACCTATGAAGATATTTTCACCGAAGACGGGGCGCTGAAAGAGAGCGTGGCGGAGCAGCTGGCAATATTCTTCGGCGTGACTGCTTTCGTGCGGAGGACGCCGGTCACGGTAAAGCAGACGTCGGACCGTCTGCGCGATGTTCTCGAGAATTTCGACGCCGTGGGCGAAGCCCTGGCAAAAACGCCCTACGCCTGGATGCTTTCTGGGTAGCCATCCACTGTCTGCCCGGTCAACCAGCCCGGCCGCGGGCCGCAGCTGCTCGGCAATGAACTCAGCAAAAAGCGAAGATCGTTCAGCATCCGTTCGTAGCGCATGAGCAGGGTTGCTCTCACCTCGTCCGGGAGGGGCATCGATTCACCGCTGTTATGTCGCTGGTGTAAATGATCGACGAGGCTTTCCGGAAATGGACGCGCCCCAACAAACGCCAGGATCCTGTCGATGAAACTGACCGGCCGGTCCGCAAGTTCCTCATAAAAAACCACTGCAAGCCGTCCCATGCCGAACGCCGCGCTCCAGTCCCGAATGAGCCGCGGATAATCGGACATCAGATCGCAAGCTGCCGAATTGACGAAACGGCTGCATCTTTCGAGCTTTGCTCCGGGATCCGCAATATTCCATGTCTTGCTCGCGTTCTTCGCATGCGACCACGCACGTTCCACCGGATCGCGCAGGGTAAGGACAATCGTTGCACCGGGGATAACAGCGGCCGCGCGCCGGATTTCTTCGGCCGACATCCGGGAGTAGTTGGGCGAGACGTCGGCGCTGAATTTTTCTCCGGTCCGCTCGAACAGACGCGGATAGGTCGACAGATCCCACGTGTTGAGGAAGAGCCCGATCCATTCGCGCACCGCGGGATTGACCTTTGCATCCTTCAGCTTCGGCCCCATTCGTGCGGCATACTTTTTGCGGCTCGGCGGGAAGAAAAATAGATAGTCAAGTTCCTTCTGGGGTGGCATCCAGAATTCCGGATGTCTGCGGAGCACCCGATGAATCCAAGTCGTTCCCGCCTTTTGCGCTCCCGGACAGATGAGAAGTCTCGAAAAGTCCACGGACGTGTCGCGCTCCAATCCAGCGATGCGGTTCAAATGCAGCGTCGGCAATGCTACGATGGCAGGAACGCTGGAGCCAGCGCAAATACCTCACCGCACGCGCGCGGAGATCCTGTCGCCGGAAGTGGTGTAGGAGCGTGGCTTTGCACCAATCGGCAAAGCTATTCGCGGAAAGGGGCAGTTTAGCCTCGCAAATACCAGATCGAAACCGGTCTCGGCCTGTGGTATTGCCCTTCTTCCCGCAAAGGGGAGTTCCGAATGGGTGGCGAATTGCTGTTTGCTGAGGACCCGTGCGTCCCTTCCGGCGGTTCGACCGCCAGCGCGGCAGAAGCGAATGACGTATCGCCGCAAGCTCACAGAGCGGGGCAGTCTGTCGAACATTGGCGACGTCTTTATCTGCATCATTACAGCAAGGAGCAGCTTCGGGGTCTACGGACCGCATTGGGGACTTTATCGGTGCATCACGAGAATCCGGAGGTCGTGGAAGTCCCGGGCGGCATTGTTCCCATGCCCGAGGCTCCCGAGAAAGCCATCGGAGTTTTTGACCGCGACATTCGCCTCGTGGAAGGATCGCTCGATGCCGACCGGCACCTCGTGCGCGGCCATTGGAACCCTGACGCAGCCGCACTGCGGACCCTGCGACATGACCGACGTACGGCGTATTATCTGGGTGTCAGCGAAGGACAGTACGGTCATTTTCTTCTGGAGACTCTGAGCCGCGCCTGGGCATGGAATAGCGAAGCCCATGACTTGCTGCCCGTCATTCAACCCGGTGTTCCCGCATTCGCGCGCGGCCTCTACGACCTCATTCCCGGACTGTTGGAGCGCATCGCGCCGCTTCAACAGTCGGTGCAATTCGGCCGCGTGATTGTATCGCGCGCCGCCTTCGTTATCGGGCGCAGAGCGCACCTCGCGTTCAAGACTATGTGTATGCAGATGGCGGAACGAGCTATCGGGACCCGGCGACGCGTTACGGAACAACCGCTTTACATTTCGCGAACGCATCTCAATCCGGCAAGCCGGCATGGCCTGCTCGGCGAAGTAAGGCTGGAGCGCTTTCTGGAGTCGCAAGGTTTTGCCATTGCGCATCCGCAGGAATTGCCGATCGCCGAACAGATTGCTCTTTTCAATGGCCACAAGTGGATTGTGGCTCCGATGGGTTCAGCCTGTCACACGCGTCTCTTCGCGTTGGGCGCGACCAATCTTGTCATGCTCGCCGGTCCCGGTTTCTTGCGGAATTTCGTACTGTGCGATGCGCTGAGCGAGGGGACTACGCACTACCTGAACGTTCTGTCCATTCCCGATCTTGGAGTGGGCTTTGGGCAGAACTTTTGGGAACCGTTCATGCTGGACGAAGGGAGACTGCTCGCGACCCTGAAGGATCTTGGCCTGGTGAATCCAGGAGCAACTCTCGACGGCCCGGCGCCCAGTCTCGATGAATACAAGATAAAATGGATGGAGATTGCCCGCAGACAGGCTGCCCGCAAGCCGGAACTCGCTGATAAGCTGCTGCGGGCGGCGAATGCGCTGGGCGCATCCATGGGCGAAGCGCGTGCGGGCGCGGAACGCGATCCATCATAGGTGCTGCGGGGCTCTACCGCAGGTCGCGACGCACGTATGGAATCACACTATGCAGACCATTGCTATTCGCGCGGGTCTGATCTTGGAACGCGAAGCGCCCGGCTGCGGCCGTGTTTCCCCCGTTCGAAGACAACGACACTGTCGTAGAAGTGCATGGACAACGTCGAATGCGTGAAGTCTGTCGCGGTATCGGTGTATTCGCCATTGAGTTCGTCGATCAAGGCTTTGCAGAATTCGATAAATGTCCCTTCGCGCCGCAGACCTCCGCCGTATTTCGGCCAGTATGCCGTGTGCATATCCTCCACCATGTAAACCCCGTTCCTGTCCAGCCTTGGGTATATATGGCGAAAGGTCGCGAGCACGTCGCTCATCGTGTGGCTGCCGTCGTCGAGCACAATGTCCGGTGTGCCGAATTCCCCCAACACGCGATCGAGAAATGCGGCTTGCGACTGATCGCCAATGCGAACGGCGATCTGGTCCTCCCGAAAGGCCTTGCATTCCGGTCGGATATCGAGACCGACGATCTGCGCGTGAGGCCCGAAGTAACGTTTCCACATTTGCAGGGAGCCGCCTTCTCCGCAGCCGATTTCCCAAAACACGACCGGACGATAGGTGAAGCGCCGGAAGTGCTGCTCGTAGACGGGAAAGTAGTGCTTCCACTTGTGAATTGAACGGCCACTATTGGTCAGGAAATCGGCCCAGAGATTCATTTGCCGCTCCAGCAGTGCATCCATTGACCCCGGCGGTTTGGCATCTCGCGAATGCCATGGCCCTGCGCCGTGATTGAAGCAATCAAATCCCGGAATGCCGCTTCCTCGGCCTTCGCGTTCAGGACTTCCATGCGTTTGAGCAAATCGAAATAGGTCAGCCGCTCGATTGCCTCCATCGAGTTCAGGAGAGGGGAAAAACCACCGCGGGGAGCCTTCCAGACGAGCGCCTGGGGATTGCCGGATCCGGTGATGGTGACATAGCTGAAGGTCGGGAAGAAGTCGTGAATCGCAAATATGACCTTGAAAACGTCGCCGTGCCATTGGGGACCATCGCCACCCGCGCGCCGTCTGAATTTGAGAGCTTCGGACTCAACCGGCCATGCACTGTAGACGTCGACCGGCAGCACATCGTCGATGAGCCAGACGGAGCGATCATGGGCGCAGGCAAGCGAATTGCAGAAATCCCGGAACGTCTGCTGAAACGTATGTAATCCGTCAAGGAAAAAGACGTCGAATTTTTGAGACCCGGCGCAAGAGGTGAAATAGGCGTCCGAGGTAGTGGCGTGAAACTCCACGCCTTCGCGCTGGAAGTCGGCGACTTCAAACTGGAAACGCGGATCGACCGCCACCTTTCTGTCGAATTGCAGGCCGTTGAAGGTTTTCCCACGAAAGACGCCGATTTCGAGGTAGCTGCGTGCGCCCAGATGATATGCAATCCGGGAGATCCTGCGCACCGAATGGCCGCTCGTTCGAGGTTTGGCGCCTGCTGCTTCGGGCGACTGAGGCTCTGGCATCGCTGGTTTCACCTTTGCTCGCGCGCGCGACGATTGAGGCAATCATAGCAGGACCGGCGGTCGGCGCATCCGGCCGCGTCGGGTTTCTTCCCGCGTACGCGGCCCCCCCTTCAGTCGGTAGGCCACAATTTCGCTTGGCCAATTCGGGATTCGTGGTTAGGAGTGGCAGCGATTTGGGGACTTCGCCAGTTTTCGATCCTGCACAAGGCCCTTACGGAGCCGGTTTGCATTCGCCCCGGAAAGAATCGGAATGGAACAGCGCATCATCTGCATTACCGCCGGTCAGCGCGCTGGCACCACGGCCCTGCAGCATGCAATTGCGCTGTCCGGGGCGGCGAGGAATTATGGCGAAATTTTTCAGCAGCAGCCTGACCCTGCCGGCGATACGCGGCGTGCCTTTCCGGCTTTCGCAAGGCTGAATGCGATCGCGCTGGCCGATACAATGGAAGGGGCAGGCGCCGCAGTCGTCGCCCGCCGCTATCTCGACTGGCTCCGCGACGGCGCGCAACCGAAACACGTGCTCATTGATGTGAAACTCAACTCGTGGTTTGCACTATCGCCAGCCTGGGGTTACCCGCACGACGAGCCCTTCTTTCTCGCTCGTCTCAAGCAGGAGGGCGCGGTCATCATATTTCTTTGGCGCCGCGACATGGCGGAACAGATCCTGAGCCTGTTTATCTCGCGCGAGCTCGGCATCTGGCACAATCTCACCGCCGAGCGGATGGGCAGCGGCAAACTGACTGCGCCAATTGCGAAGCTCGAACGGCTTGCCACGATGATGTGCCGCAGCGAGTCCGACATGCTGGAACATCTCGCGGACTATCGAGACAGGATCGTAATCTCCTATGAGGAGCTGTATCGTGAGGGCGTGCCAGGCAGCAACTTCCGCGAAGAGTTGCGGGCGCTCACCGGCATGGTGTTGCCCGACAAGCCCCTCCGGATTCGTCCAAACGCGGTATCCAAGCGCGATGTCGTCACGAACTACGACGCGGCGGCGAACGCGATCGCGGCGGTAGCGGACCGGCATCGGCGCGCCTTCGACGGCCATCCGGAAGTGACCGGCGCACGGTTGGCCGGCTGACGCAAGGAGACATTCCCCCTGCGGAAGAACGCCCCCGACGCCACGCCATTGTCGTCCGGCGCGCCGGCTGGCAATGCCGCGCTCGACGAGGCGGCGAGCCGGCTTGTCGTACTCCTGTCGCACGAGCGCTCGGGCAGTCACTACCTGGCCGAAATGCTGGCTTGCGGCGGAGACCTCGCTTCCTTCGACGAAGTGTGCAATTTCGATGCGGTCGATCCCGAGCAGTCGAAGGCTTCGTACTTCGGCTTTCGGCGGCAATGGCAGGAGGCGCACCCCGATCTCGCCCTGCGTCCCGACGCCGATGCGATGGGCCGGTTTCTCGACGACTGGTTGGCCCACATCCTTGCACTCAAGCCCGCAGTCAAACTGCTTCTCGACATCAAATACGGGCATGTCCACAATTTCGAACCCGGCTGGTGGCCATCGGAGCACCGGCCGTATCTCGTGAAGTATCTCGACCGCAACCGCATCGCGGTCGTCCATCTCGTGCGGCGCAATGCGATGGAAGCCGTCGTCTCGGCGATCGCCGCCGAAAAGGCTGGCGTGTGGCACCGGCGCGCGGCCGCGGACGGTGGCGCTCCCGCGAAAATGCGCGTCGCCATCCCGAATGTCGTGCAGCGCGCGCTCCTCCTGCAGCGCGAAAAGGAAAACTTCCATTCCTGGCTCGCGGGCACGCGGTGTTTCGACGTCGCCTACGAGGACATCCGCGACCAGGGCCCGGTGAAGAACGAGGTCCTCGCGCGGCTCTGCGACCATCTGGGCATCCGCCCCTCCCGGTTCGCCTCCACGCTGGAGCGAATGACACCACCCTTGCGGGAGGTCGTCGAGAATTATGGAGAACTGCGCCGGATGGCTGCCATTTTCGGCCTGCCCGGCCTGCCGCGCGGGTGACGCGGCAAGCTTGGCCGGCCGCGCAGCATGGATTCGCCGAGATAGAGCCAGATGCTTGAGCGCGAAGTGCGTATCCGCCCTGTTTCGTCGGGGGTTCCTTAATCCGACCCGGGGTCGAGGGATTAACCGCGCCTTCGATGAAGAACCGGGTGGAAATCGTGTTTGCCAATAACTTTTGCACAGGAATTTTTTTGAATTTTCATGGTACGATAGTTGCTCCCGCGGCGCATTTCGCGGATTGAATGCGAGTACGAGAGGAGCTAGCGCGTCAGGATTTTCCCCGGAAGGCTGATGAGGCGGGACGAAGCCCTGGCCGAATTCCGTTTAGCGCCAAAGGGACCTGATGCCGAGCAAAGAGAATGGCTGAGATGAACATCAATCGTCACGCGACTTCCATCGGCCTCTTTCCCGGTGACGCAGCGTCCAGCACAAAAACAGCCATCGTATTCGGCGTTGCACGCGGTGGTACCAGCATGGTTGCCGGCGCCATACGGGGGCTCGGCTTCTACATGGGCCATGCGCTCGAGAACAACAATGAGGATCTCGAGTTCAGCTACAAGTCCCTCGATCACATGAAGCAGGTGATCCGCAGGCGCGACGTGCAGCACAGAAAATGGGGCTGGAAGTTTCCGGCTGCAGCAAATTATCTCGATGATCTTCTGCCGCACATAAGAAACCCCCATCTGATCATCGTCAACCGCGATCTCGCGGCGACGTCGGCCGGACATGTCCGCTGGCATCAGAGAGAAGCAACCTTTGCGATCTCCGACATACTGCTCCAGTCGCAGAAGAATTTTCTCCTTGCCCTTCGCTGGCGCATGCCCGCCCTGATGGTCAGTTATGAAAAGGCCACGCAGAGGCCCGGCCGTTTCATCGAAGAATTGAGCCAATTCCTGGGCGAGCCCGTTGAGGTCGATCGGGAGAAGCTGGTCGCCTACCTCGGGCCCGGAAAATACAAGAAATTCGAGGACATCGTTGGGGAACAGAAACCTGTCAATGCGCCGCCGGACATCGGGGAACCACGGGCCCGAACGCCGGCAGAGGCGTAATCGGGATCAGTACGCAACCCGAGCCCAAACGATCCCCTCAGTCTGCGACGCACGGTTCGCGAGACTTACCGAGCGGACTGTATTCGTCGAGGCAGAGCATTTGCCTGTAAAGCGCGGCCAGTTCCTCGCCTTGGGCATCGGCTGTTCGGAAGACCGGCGACAATGGCGGCGGAATACGAAAACGCGCAGGTTCCCGATCGATCACGCCTAAAGCTCTGACAAGTTCGGACGTGTCACTCACGTCGATTACGAAACCATTCGTGCCGGATGTCACGTCTGCGCCAACTGCGCCGCGATTCGATGCGACGACCCACAACCCCGACATCAGGGCCTCTCGCGTCACCAATCCGAACGATTCGGGCCAGATCGACGGCGCAAGAAGCACGTCCATGTCGTCGTACAGCTCCGCTGTGCGATTCTGCGGAATTTTTCCGATGAACTGCACCGGCGTGGTTCCCCACGTCTCCACCGGCCGGTGTTCGCGATATCCCAGCGAATGATCGACGACTGTCAGCGACAGATTGTCGAAGGCGGTCGACTGCAGGGCCCGCTTGATCAGGCTGTATCCCTTGTGATCCGAAATCCCCCCGACGTAGCCCAGACGCACGCACCCGTCCGCGCCCGGTTTTCGGTTCGGGAGGGGGAGTTTCGAGACGCCATTGGCGACCGTGCAGATATTGGAGACTCCGTGTGCCCGATAGACCTGCTCGAAGGCGTGAGAAACTGCGAGCACCCGCTCGGCTCCGGCAAGCGCCGCGCGCAGGCGAACCGACCTGCCGATACGCGCAGTCCCCGTCGCGGCGCCTGCACGGAGTTCCTGAATCGCGCTCGCCCTCTCGGGATCGACGGGCCTGCCTTTCTCGTCCACCAGGAACTGATGATCGGATATCCACCATCCGTCATGCGCGGTCACGAGATAGGGAATGTTCATCTCCTTCGCGGCCTCGGCGATGCACACCGACAGGCGCTGGATACAGTGGAAATGGACGAGCGCCGGCCGCCACAGTGCCAGATGCTCGCGAAAAATCTCGCCCATCGTCTCGTCTGCCGGCTCCCAATCCATGCCGGCGCGTATCGGGTGCGTGACCGAGGTGATACGCACGCCATGGTAATAGCTTGTGCGCTTTTCGTAGGGGCGACAGCCGCCCTCCACGGCACAAAAGACCTGGAATTCGAATTCCTCGCCGAAATGGTCCTGCAAATATTCGAGATTGTCGCGCACCACCCGGGTGGCACCGCCCGTCATCTGGGGCCAGAAAAACACGTTTACCAGCAGAATCAGCGGCTTTCTCGAGAGCGCCCCAGGATTGCCCCTGAAGGCGGACCTGATGATGTCCTCCATGTTCCGGGCACCGGTGGCCAAACTGTACCGGGACAACGCGAGATCCCTTGCCTGACGTCCGATATCGCTTCTGGTTTCCGCAGAGTCGATGAGAACAGACAGCTTGTCGCACCATTCGGCGACCGAATCGGCAAACATCGCGTCGCGCCCGTCGGTGAGCAGCTCCCGATGGGTTGACGTGCCCGAAACAACCGACGGGATTCCCAGCATCGCCGCCTCAAGCCACTTGATCTCGCTCTTGCAGTCGCTGACGACGCCTGGCTTCAGTACGGCAAGATTGATATCGGCTTCCGACAGCACCGACCAGAACGTGTTCACGTCCCACACGGGAGGTAGCCTGGTAATCTTGCTCGCGTAAGGCTGCAGCACCTTCGGCAAAGGCAGATAACCCATTGTTACGAGCCGGACGTGAGGACGGCTGCCCAACATCTCGGCAATGGCAGGGGCCGCCAGGATTTCGAAGTCCTCGTTATGCGCCCTGGTACCGCTCGCATAGAACAGGATGACGTCATTCGTACGCCTCGCGGGCGGCAACTCCGGGCGGAGGGCCACGAAGCGTTCATGCCGGCTGTCCATTGCGTTGCGATGCAGGAAGCACTTCTTGCGTGCAACGATCGCGGCCATCCGCATCTGCAGGGCCGGCGTCGAAGCGATTCCGTAATCGCAAAGAATCATTGCTCGCTCGAAGAGCGGCGCATCGACAACGAGATTGGCGTATTCTTCAGGGCTGAGCTGTCCGCGATAATTCTCGATGGCATCGGGAAAAAAATCCGGATCGTAAACCAGATCATCGATTTCATAGTAGGTGACAACGCCTATTTGACGGCAATACAGGATGGCCCTTTCGATGGCGGGAAGAGCGGGTACGCGATAGAAGATCGCCGCATCGCAAGTGCCGGCTTCCGACATGAAGCGCTGCGGCTCCTCCTGGCTGATGAAATCGGCTTCGAAGCCCGCCAGACGCAACTGCTCCAGCTTTTGTTCTACCCGGTAGAACGTGCACTGCCGCAGGTGCGGCGTTCCCATGACAAGAACGCGCAGTTTGCCGGTCCGCCTCGCGAGCGCGCCGGCCCGAACGCCGAACCCATCCTTGGCGATATCGTCCGATACACAGACGTCGCGGAACGTCGATCTCACCGTTGCAACGGCTTCTTGCCGCTCTCCGGCAAGGACCAGGGATTTCGCCCGATTGATTTCGGTTTCGAAAACCTTTCGGGCGAGACCATCGACGATCTCCTGCGCTTCGGCGCGATGGGGGTGCTGCTCCAACATGATGTGCGCCAGGTTGAGCGCGGAGCGGAGGTGACCCAGACCCTCCTCCGCCTGTATCAAGTTGCGATAGGTCCAGTAGGTCGCCGTCCCAAGAGCAACAACCTGGGAATAGGCGTGGTGTGCGGCCGCGTAATCGGAGCGACGCAGCAGCACGTCTCCCAAATGTTGCCAGGTCTGCCCCCTCGCCGGATCCAGGTGTATCGATCTCCAATACAACCGTGCCGCGACTTCGGGGCGACCCTGCGCTACTTCCCTGTCAGCGACATCCTTGTAGATCGTGGCCAAGGCCGTGGCGTCGTCAAATGGCGAGACGAAACCGCCCGTGGCCGGGATTTGCCCGATCCAGTGCTCGAAGGCATCCCACTTGGTGCGAAAAGCGATCCTCGACCGCGCGGAACTCGATTCGACCGTGTCGCCCTGGGCGATGTTCAATCCCAAACGAACCAGCAACTTGGCATATCGCTCGGCTCTAAAGGAGGACGGAATCCGGGAGACCGTGAGCCCAAGCCGTTTGAGCAAAATTTTTTCGGAAGGCGATCGTCCTTCGTCTCCGCCTTCCGAGAGCCAGTGTGCATAGGCCTCGGCAGGAGAGAGGTCTTCCATATCCTCATAGCGGGCACGATAAAACTCGTGGTCGAAGATTTCGGCATCATTGAATGGGCGAAGTTGCCCGATACCCTCGTCAATGAAGTGTCGCAGCGCTTCTTGGCGATCCGCGAAACGACGGTGGAGGTCCGGATTGAGATCGATGTAGGCGTGCATGTCGAAAGCGCGCAGGGCTACCAGGAGCCCGGGCGGCAGATTTTGCGGAACCTCAAGGAAATCGCTGCCTTGCGCCTGCACCGCATTTTCCGGGTTCAGGATATCTCCGGAGATGGCACCATCGGGCGTCAGGACGCTGATGCTCCCGTACATTGTGATCTTGGAGAGTTGCGCCAGGTCGAGAGGCGTTCTGCCAACAAATGAAATTTCTGTGAGAGGTGAGACACCATAGCTAAGCGTTACGCCTGCGGACGAGCCGAGATCGAGTTCGTATGAACCCGACTTCGGCTTGCAAGCTGCATGGCGTTCCGATTCCCATCGGCCGCCGGCAAAGGTATTCAGAACAATCTTCCCTTCACCCGGCCTGAAGCCGACATGCACATAATCGTCGGCGCTGGCATAGACATTCAGGCCGGAATCCCGAAGCCCCTGCTCGTAGAAGAATACGAGGCGGCCGCCACCGACGTGTGCATTGAGCCCCGCGGCCAAGCCTTGGCTGGGGACGACGGGCAGCCGATGTTCCGCTACTCCCATCTTCCCCGCCGAATACACCCCGGCCGTTCCTATCTGCTGCGGACGTACCCGAGACTGTCGTTGCGCACCACGTCCCAGTTGGGAGAGACCAGGAAATGATCTGAACATGATCCCCTCCAGCCCCGGAATCGGGCTCTTGGCGCGACCCGCTCAGTCGCGCCGCAAACTAGGCAATGCCGGCGCGCAAGTCCACCCGTGCGCACCCGGTAACTGCCTCAAGCGTGGTGTTGAAAACCGGGCGCATATCACTCACCGACCATGAATGCCGACCTGGACGGCGGGGCCCATGCCTTGCCTTTTCGAGCCTGCCCCGCTAGTAGCTGCCGCGGCGGCGCGTGCCACGTCTCGTCCGGCAGCGAGGGTGCGCCTCTACCGTATCAGGTGTGATCGCTGCCGGGCGGTGGCGTATCGATATGGTTTCCGAAGGAGGCGATGTTCGCGAAGTCGGTCGCCGAGCGCTCCCGGCTCCGACTGCACGGGGAGTTGCCATGTTCCAGGTCAAGCCGCTTCGGTTTCCCGATTTCATCTGCATCGGAGCGCAGAAGGCCGGAACAACCTGGCTTGACCGCATGTTGCGTCAGCATCCCGATGTCTGGCTGCCTCCCACCAAGGAGGTACACTATTTCAATCGTGTATACGAACAGAGAGCCAACGTTTCGAGCAAAGACGCGCGCAAGATCGACAAGACGCGGATGAATTCCGTTCTTAACAGCGTTCGCAGGACCCTGAGTTCCCGCCAGGACCCGGCTGAACAGATGGAGATGATCGGTTGCCTCAGCCTGATCGGCGCGCCTGAACCCAGCGACGAGACTTATGGAAGGATTTTCCAATTTGCTCCGGCCGATTCCGTCTGCGGAGAAATGACGCCGAACTATGCGCGTCTGCCCGGCGAAGCGATCCGGCATATGCTGGAACTTCAGCCGAAGGTGAGAATCCTCTTCATCCTGCGCGATCCGATCGAGCGGGACTGGTCACAGCTGAGAATGCAGGATCAGCGAAACGAGCTGCAACATCTTAGCTATGTGGAGCGGCTCGCACGGCCGGCACTGCTTGGTTATTCCGATTATGCGACGACGATCGAGCGCTACAGATGCCACGTCCCCGCCGAAAATTTCCTCATCCTGTTCTTCGACGACATGGCCGATCGGCCGAATGAGTTTCTCCAGGCAGCGTGCGATTTTCTGGGTCTCGATGTCGGCCGCTCGGAATTTCGCGGACGCGACGAGGCGATCCATACGGGATCACCCGTGCCGATGCCTCCCGATCTGTACCAGGCCCTGCGGCAATCCCTTGCCCCCGTCTACCGACGCCTCCTGTCGTTGGACAATCCGATCGTGCAGAAGTGGTACGCCAGACATTATGCTTCGCCGAATCCGCAATTGGCGACGCCCCGCGACGCCGTCGGCGCGTCCGTATGACCGTCGGGACAACGCCGACATTTTGGGGCGCTTGGTCGGCCGCTCTTGACTGCGCCTTTGCGCCAGGCGGGCGGATTCGACGGTTCTTTACCGGCTAATCGCTTCCGTCTATGAACCTGCCTGGGCGTACTTGACGGAACGCGACCGTCTGCAATACGGCACGTCCTCACGATCGAAGAAGCACTCTTCTGGAAGGTTGCGAAAATTGGCCGATATGCCAACTCCTTTTTTTGGGATCGGCGCCATGCGTGCCGGCACGACCTGGTTGGCGGAGCTCCTCCAACGCTACCCCGACTGCGCGGCGATGCCGATCAAGGAGCTCCACTTCTTCGATGTGCGCTATGGAAAGTATGCCGGCTCTCGTCACTATCGAGGTCTTTTCCAGACACTGGCAAATTCGGGCGCCAAGGTTGCCAAGCGAGCAGCCGCCGCTCTGGACGATATGTATCCCCAAGACGGGGAGAGGGATGACCACCTTGAGCCGGAATTGGACGAGACTCCATCTGACGGCGGGGCGATACCGTGGACGGACGAAATAAGACGCCGCTTTTTTGCTCGCGCTGAAACGGACCGAAATCTCGACCGGATCAGGAACATTGTCGGTTACCTTTCCATTCGCGATACCGAGACCTATGCCAATTATCTAAAACGCCTCGCAAACGGGGCGTCGGCATTCGGCGAGATCACTCCGGCGTATGCCCTGTTGCCGTCGGCCGCTTTTGCAGAAATGGACGGATTGTTTCCCGGTGCGCGGTTCATCTTTATCATGCGTGACCCGGTCGACCGCCTTTGGTCGCACGTGCGCTTCAGACTGGCAAAAGCGCAAAGACGGCGGCAACGACCGCTGGATCCCAATCGTGATTTTCGAAAAGCGCTGGAGAGACCAAACTCCATCATCCGCTCGAGCTATCAGTGCACGATCGAGGAACTGGAAAGCGTGGTGAACAGGGATCGGATACTTTACCTGTTCTACGAGGAACTGACCTCACCGGATAGCGGACCAGCGCAAATCGGGCGAATCGAGTCGGCCCTCGGGCTCAATCATATCGAAGCCGATGCGAGCTTCTTCTCGGCTCCGGTCAATTCATCGCCGCCGGCCCGACTGGACCCGGAGAACGAAGCCGCGGCGCTTCAACTCCTGGCGCCGGTCTACGCATTTGTGGAACAGCGCTTTGGGCCTCGAAAGGCATGGCGCTCGCCGGCTCGGAGCACCTGAGCGCGCCGAAGCTATGGCGCGGAGGGCTGACGCTTCGCCGTCGCACGGCCGATTTCATTGCGGAGACCGTCCGCGGCGGTCCAAGTTCCAACGCTTCCTTTGGAGAATAAATTTCCTTCGATGTGCCAGACGTGCTCGAACTCTGCGGGCCGAGATCGGTCGGGGAGGCGCAACGTGCGGATCAGCTTCTTGGTTGCAGGAGTCCAGAAGGGCGGCACAACTGCAATGGATCACAATCTTCGCACTCATCCGGACGTTGGCATGCCGCGCCGGAAGGAGACTCATTTCTTTGATCGCGAGGGGCTGGACTGGAGCGCTCCCGGTTACGATAAATTGCACCAGCTATACAGGCCTGGTCGCTCTGTCTACGGCGAAGCGACGCCGATTACGATCTACTGGCCGCCCGCCCACGAACGGATTCGAGCTTACAATCCGGACATGCGATTCATTTTCCTGTTTCGGGATCCGGTGGAGCGCGCCTTCTCCCAATGGTGCATGGAATTCGCTCGCGGCCGCGAAACACTCACATTCGGCGAGGCCATCCGTCGGGGCAGAGAGCGCGTAAGACAAGGGCAGATGAGCCGTGAACACCGCATTTACAGCTATGTCGAACGCGGATTTTATTCAGCCCAAATCGATGCCATCCGTCGACTCTTCCCAAGCGCCAATCTGTTGCATTTGATGTCCGAGGAGCTGTTGGAAAACAGGGCGATGGTCCTGACAAAAGTGGCAAAGTTTATCGGCGTCTGTCCCGAGGGGTTCAAGGATGAACCGATCGTGGCCCGCACCAGGAAGCCGGTGAACTATCCATCGTCAATTACTGACGCCGACCGGGCATACTTGCGAGAATTGTTTGCGGCTGATCTGGAGCTCTTCGCCGGACTCACCGGCCTGGACATTGGCCGCTGGCCGACGGTGAAAGCGACGGCGCCGGCTGTCGATGAGGCCCCGAAAGATAATCGCTGACTGCGTTTGCGGCAGCAATCCAGCTTTCCGTCTCCCTCCGCAACCGGGAGCGCGAAAGCTATTTATTCCTGGACCGGCTCACGACAGATAGCCGAATTTGTCCAACGCGGCGCGAAACACCTCCCGCGTGGCCGGAGAAATCTCGCCTTCATGGAAGCCGCCCCTACCGAAGCTATCCTGTGTCCGAAACACGCTCGCCTGATGCTGAGCCTTCCCAGGATCGAGACCAAGCACCGTCGCCAGCTTTCCTACGTGGCGCGCCCGATTTGCTCCACAGAGGTCCTCGATCCGCACGTCAACATAGCGCGATCCGAGGTGTTTCGACCCGTAGGCGTGCGCCTCCAGATTCGTTTTTGCCCAGAAGAGGGCGACATGCTCGTCCGAACGATCGAACGGCACGCCAAAGAGCGATTCAAAATGCTTGCGGGCCTGATTTCTGTTTTCGGACAGGAGCATGTCGCGCCCGTCGCGCACCAGATGAATGAATATCGCTGACGGGAATGCCGCATCGAGCAGTGGCAGCAGGAACATCTGTCGAGGATTCTTAAAACCCCATCTCGCTTGTAGAGCAGCTTCAATTCTGTGTTGACTCGCGGCCGCGCGCAGGTCGGCCACTATCATCGTTCGCAGCCCTGGGTCCAATTGATCCACGCAGTAATCGATGCGCTTTGTCAGCGCGATGATGCGGTTAAGGTGTGCGTCCAGCAAATCCACGAAGCTAAGCGCATCGCCAACTCCGTTGGTCTCCGACCCCATGGCAACGTCGCAACCGCGTAGGAATGCGACCAGTGCCCGAGTTCCCGAACCGCCGGTCCCTCCGACGATTATCGGCGCCGACTCCAGGGAGGTTTCGTGACTGGCCGCATCGCGCAATTGCGCCTCCGGTAACTCAAAATGGGGCGCTACCTAGGGCTTCGGCGCGACGGGCGTCAAGCAACCGGATCACTGTCGCCACTCGGCGTCCGGTCCCCCGCAAGCAGCGGCACTCGACGCAATTCCTCTGAATGTCGGCAGGAGCGGTTGCCGGGCAACATGGGTAGGCCCCAGTTCAGCTATGCAGCGTTGCTTTCACCGCAGCAATGGTCCGCACCAACTTCCTTGTCGCCGACCGGCGCGCCCTTCGTGTTGCATACTCAATCCACCTTGCCTTGTAATCTTTAAGACTCGGCGGCAGGCCGCCCGGCTCAGCGCGCGCCCTAATGAGGCCAAATCCCCTCAGCATATCGAGGAGCCGCTCCTCCTCAACCATTACCGGGCTCGTCGCTTCCAGGCTCAGCCCAGTTCCAATGTCAGGGACCGAAAAAACCTTGGCGTAATGCGCGGATCCTTCACTGAGGAGATCGCAAAGCGCAAAATTTGTTTTGAACGGCTGGTCGGAATCGCGATGCATTTTCCCGGTCAGCACCAAAAGATTGATCGGTCGTCGCGCAAACAGCCTTGTGTGGCAGGCGGATCCTAGGGGTGTCACGATCCATTTGTGTCTGTTGAACAGCGCGATTTGTTCACGGATCGGCAGCGTCTCCGGACGGGCGACGTGAAATCCTTCCGCTTCGAGAAAGCGCTCTAGTCGAATTTCACCCAGAATGGAACGGTCCTTCGCCGGGTCCAGGCCGGCGCGCGACAGATAGAGAGGTTGCTCCGTCATTGGCTCGAGGGACGGGACCACACGCTCGGCCATGCGCTCGCACATAGCTTTGAATTCGGCATGAGCGTAACAGGCCGTGACGAATGCGGGCGAGGCCACAGTTACATTGTCAAAGCGCGTCGTCGCTTGCAAAACTTCCAAGCGTTGAACAAGGCCGGGAACGAGCTCACAAAACGCGCGCGCGAAATTGCTGATCGGCGGCGACATTATGATCGCCACACGGCCTGCGTCTTGTTTCTCCCAGGCCCAGGCGCGGCAAAGGGCCTCCAGGAGGAAGTGCCCGTAGTGGAGCGTATTGATTGCCAGGAAGTACGCCGAGCGATTGTCGCGCCGGGCCTCCCGTAGCGTGATTGCGTCTGGCTCCGGGGCTGATCGCCCCCCGAAGCCTCGAAGCCGGGCCGAGGCCTCTACGGGTTCGTTATCCCTGTCGTAGACGCAAGCGACCCGCATGCCTTTCCTGACTTGCGAAAACGGTAGCTGCGGTATGACACCGCTCGGTACCTCCGCGATTTCGGGGAGGTCCGTCCGAATCGACAAATTCTTCCATCCCGCGCGGATGTTTCGAATCTCATCGTCGCCGAAAAAGTGAAAATGGATTCGCTCCCAAGCCGTGGGGCTTGCAGACTGCGGCTCCAATAATCCCAGCGTGCCCGCTCCTAGAAATGGCTGATCTGGTTATCACGGGTCCCCCTTTTGCTGCAATTCGCTCGCCGCGAGAGATTCCGTGCGTGCTGTAGAGTTCGCCGAATTGGGCGAATGAACCGGGTCAGGCCCTCAAATATTGGCGGGCAAAGCGAATGATCTTCCGGCCGGGGGCGCCAAGTTCGTTGGCGACCGAAGCAATATCATCGAGTTCGTCCGCATTGATGAACAAGGTGTTCTCTTGCGCGCCAAGTTCCGGAACATCCAATTCGATGCCCCACTCGCGCGCCAGCAGCTCTCGGTCCGTAGAAAAATATTGCTCGGCGGCGGCCGCGGCTGCGGGCCCGAAGATAAACTTCGATGCGGCGCGCGACTCCGGCATCTGCTTGAAGCGATCGAAGATTCGGCGCTTCGCCTCTTTCGGCTGCCGAAGCCGGTTGATCGCCAACTTTGCGACTATTCCCTTGGCGCTGAGGGCCTGGCGCTTGATTTTGCTCTCCGGGATCTGCTCCGGTTGAAATCCCACATGCGCCAGAAATCTTGTGACCCAGGTCTCCGAAGGTTGATAATTCAAGAGCGTGACCCGGAAGGATGTTTCCTGCAGTTTGTTCAGCAGAGCGGCGTAGCAGAGCTTGGCCGCGTGTTTCTGCAGAAATCGATCCGGATCCGGCGGGTTGGCACCCCTCAATTTGTGGTTATACAGCGATGACGCCCTGCTGAAATGCTCGCGACATGCCACCAGAATTTCCACGTCCATGCGCGCCCTCGTCACACGCGGCAGCAATGCGCGTATGAACGCCTCGCAGTCCCTGTCGGCGAGCGTCTCCGAACTGATCAATACATTCCGGTCGGAGTCTTTCGCCTCTTTCTCGATCTTTGCGAACAGCCCGTCGATGTCGCCCGCGACTCGATCCCCCTGCGGCTCGCCGAAAAATTTGAAGACAAGACCGTGGTGGGAGCCATCTTCCCAGAGACCGACCTTGGGATAAACGACCACCGAATTGTCGTGGTGTCGTAGCACATGCTGGATCGCCGTCGTTCCGGTTTTCATCGGGCCGACATGCACATAAAGCGTTCTTGACAACCTGTTCCTCGCGGACCCGCGCGTTGAATTCTATTGCCCACAAAGTCTCGATGCAACGTGCGAGCTACTGCACGGCGGAGGCATATCCTGTTTCGAAGCCGTTCAGATCGGAGTTCCGGCGCAACATGGCGGGGGCTTGACGCCGCGCGAGGATTGGTTGCGGGGCCAGGATTTGAACCTGGGACCTTCAGGTTATGAGCCTGACGAGCTACCGGGCTGCTCCACCCCGCGTCACGCGGTACGTCTGTAAAGGCGGGGTTTCTTGCTGTGAACGTCCTTTGCCGACCTGGCGGCGACCGACTCTCCCGCGGCTTGGGCCGCAGTACCATGGGCGCTGGGGGCTTTAACGGCCGAGTTCGGAATGGGATCGGGTGGAATTCCCCCGCAAGGACCACCAGGTCGGCAAAGGACGCCGCGACACTCGGATCTGAAGGTAAGACATCGTGCCTGCGCGCGCTTTCGCGCGCCCGGGCTCGTTACCAGACATGGAACAATGCTGCGCGTTCAAGCGCCGATCGAGCGATTAGGACCAGTAAGCTCAACGCATTGCTGCGCTTACACGCCTGGCCTATCGACGTGGTCGTCTTCCACGGCTCTCGAGCGAAACCTGGTTTTGAGGTAAGTTTCCCGCTTAGATGCTTTCAGCGGTTATCTCGTCCGCACATAGCTACCCGGCAGTGCCGCTGGCGCGACAACCGGTCCACCAGAGGTGCGTCCATTCCGGTCCTCTCGTACTAGGAACGGCTCCTCTCAAGTTTCGAACACCCACGGCAGATAGGGACCGAACTGTCTCACGACGTTCTAAACCCAGCTCACGTACCGCTTTAAATGGCGAACAGCCATACCCTTGGGACCTGCTCCAGCCCCAGGATGCGATGAGCCGACATCGAGGTGCCAAACCGCGCCGTCGATATGGACTCTTGGGCGCGATCAGCCTGTTATCCCCGGCGTACCTTTTATCCGTTGAGCGATGGCCCGTCCACGAGGGACCACCGGATCACTATGACCGACTTTCGTCTCTGCTTGGCCCGTCGGCCTTGCAGTCAGGCAGGCTTTTGCCATTGCACTCAACAACCGATTTCCGACCGGTCTGAGCCTACCATCGCGCGCCTCCGTTACTCTTTGGGAGGCGACCGCCCCAGTCAAACTGCCTACCATGCGTGGTCTTGAACCCTGTTCAGGGGCCGCAGTTAGACATCAGGATCGCAAAGGGTGGTATTTCAAGGTTGGCTCCATCCGGACCGGAGCCCGGACTTCAACGCCTTCCACCTATCCTACGCATCACAGTCCTAATGCCAGCGCAAAGTTGCAGTAAAGGTGCACGGGGTCTTTCCGTCTGACCGCGGGAACCCCGCATCTTCACGGGGAGTTCAATTTCGCTGAGCCGGTGTTGGAGACAGTGGGGAAGTCGTTACGCCTTTCGTGCAGGTCGGAACTTACCCGACAAGGAATTTCGCTACCTTAGGACCGTTATAGTTACGGCCGCCGTTTACCGGGGCTTCGATTCGACGCTTTCACATCTCCTCTTAACCTTCCGGCACCGGGCAGGCGTCAGACGCTATACGTCATCTTTGGATTTCGCAGCGCCCTGTGTTTTTAGTAAACAGTCGCCACCCCCTGCTATGTGCCCCCGGCCGATGCTTGCGCAAAGACCGGGCCCTCTTCTTCCGAAGTTACGAGGGCAATTTGCCTAGTTCCTTCAACACCGTTCTCTCAAGCGCCTTAGCATGCTCTGCCAGTCCACCTGTGTCGGTTTGGGGTACGGTCTGAACGCGGGGGCTATTTCCCGGGACTCCTTCCCGGCCCGGTCAATCCAGTAAGACCGGACAAGTTGCAGAATCCGTCACCACCCGCAGGCCCAGGAATGTTCACCTGGTTCCCATCGACTACGCCTTTCAGCCTCGCCTTAGGGGCCGGCTAACCCTGCGCAGATTAACTTGACGCAGGAACCCTTGGACTTCCGGCGAGAGGGTCTCTCACCCTCTTTATCGCTACTCATGTCAGCATTCTCACTTGCGATACCTCCAGGATCGGTCGCCCTTTCCCTTCGCAGGCATACGCAACGCTCTGCTACCGCTCGTCTTATCGACGAACCCAAAGCTTCGGCACGTGGCTTGAGCCCCGTTACATTTTCGGCGCAAAGTTCCTTGTTTAGACCAGTGAGCTGTTACGCTTTCTTTAAATGATGGCTGCTTCTAAGCCAACATCCTGGTTGTTTTGGGAACCTCACATCCTTTCCCACTTAGCCACGATTTGGGGGCCTTAGCTGTTGGTCAGGGTTTTTTCCCTCTTCACGACGGACGTTAGCACCCGCCGTGTGTCTGCCATGCTCGCACTCACCGGTATTCGGAGTTTGGTTAGGTTTGGTAGACGGTGAAGTCCCCTAGCCCATCCAGTGCTCTACCCCCGGTGGTGATACATGACGCGCTACCTAAATAGCTTTCGCAGAGAACCAGCTATCTGCAAGTTTGATTGGCCTTTCACCCCTAGCCACAACTCATCCCCGACTTTTTCAACAGGCGTGGGTTCGGCCCTCCAGTGCGTGTTACCGCACCTTCAGCCTGGTCATGGCTAGATCACTTGCTTTCGGGTCTCATCCGTCTAACTCAATCGCCCTGTTCAGACTCGGTTTCCCTGCGCCTCCGCCTTATCGGCTTAAGCTTGCTAGACAGACGAACTCGCTGACCCATTATACAAAAGGTACGAAGTCACCCCGCCAATAAAGCGGCTCAACCACCGACATGGTCGAGTCGCGGAGCCGCTTTATAGGCGGGGCTCCTTCTGTTTGTAGGCGTCCGGTTTCAGGTCTCTTTCACTCCCCTTGTCGGGGTGCTTTTCACCTTTCCCTCACGGTACTTGTTCGCTATCGGTCGCACACGAGTACTTAGGCTTGGAGGGTGGTCCCCCCATGTTCAGGCAGGATTTCACGTGTCCCGCCCTACTCGAGGATCCTCGTCCTTTCTACCCGTACGGGGCTATCACCCGCTATGGCCGCCCTTTCCAGAGCGTTCCGGTTCTTAAACGAAGACCACTGGCCTCATCCGCGTTCGCTCGCCACTACTAGCGGAGTCTCTGTTGATGTCCTTTCCTCCGGGTACTGAGATGTTTCAGTTCCCCGGGTTCGCCTCTCTCTCCTATGGATTCAGAAAGAGATAACCCTTGCGGGTTCGGTTTCCCGATTCGGAAATCCGCGGATCAGTGGGTGCTCGCCCCTACTCGCGGCTTATCGCAGCGTGCTACGTCCTTCATCGCCTGTGTGCGCCAAGGCATCCCCCAGACGCCCTTGCTATACGCTTGATCGCTCAGCATACGTTCCATGCCCGGAAAAGAACCCGGGCATGCGATCAGATCTGAGTGTCTTTCGGATCAACCGGTCGTGCAAACCGGCCAACCCCGCCTTCACAATGTCAGAGTACATTTGGAAGCCGGCCAGGCCGGCTTCGATCTCGAGCTTTCCGTCGTAACAGCAAATTTAACAGGGAATATCAGGGGACCGGGTGGCCTGCCAATCAAAGCGGCCGGACCTGCCTCCGATCCTCCTCGACCCCAAGGCTTCGGACGGCAACCTTCGAGGCTTCGCCGCGAAGACTGGTGGAGCCGATCGGGATCGAACCGACGACCTCAAGCTTGCAAAGCTCGCGCTCTCCCAACTGAGCTACGGCCCCGGATCGGAAACACCGCTGGCCTGCCAACCGAAGCGGCGAACCCTGCCAACCGCCTCCTTCGCCAAGGCTCCGGAGGACAGCCTTCCCGGCTTCGCCGCGAATGCTGGTGGGCCCGGGACGAGTTGAACGTCCGACCTCACGCTTATCAGGCGTGCGCTCTAACCACCTGAGCTACGAGCCCTGGCGCGCGTTCGCGTGCAGAAATCAGAAGCCGCAAACCGGAAAGCCAGAACGCAATTGTCCCGAGTGCAAGTCAGAACCCGGCAATTCGGATTTCCGAATTCCGGTTTCTGACTTCTGCGCCCCATGGGCGCTACGACGGAAAGGAAGGGAAACGAAGGGGGCGGAACGGTCTTGTGTCCAAGCTCGGAGGTAGATCGGAGGCGCGGGTCATTTCCGACGTCGGGCTTCCGGTTTCTGACTTCCGAATCCTTAGAAAGGAGGTGATCCAGCCGCAGGTTCCCCTACGGCTACCTTGTTACGACTTCACCCCAGTCGCTGACCCTACCGTGGCCGGCTGCCTCCTTGCGGTTAGCGCACCGTCTTCGGGTAATGCCAACTCCCATGGTGTGACGGGCGGTGTGTACAAGGCCCGGGAACGTATTCACCGCAGCCTGCTGTTCTGCGATTACTAGCGATTCCACCTTCATGCACCCGAGTTGCAGAGTGCAATCTGAACTGGGACGGCTTTTTGGGATTAGCTTGCCCTCGCGGGTTAGCTGCCCACTGTCACCGCCATTGTAGCACGTGTGTAGCCCAGGATGTAAGGGCCATGAGGACTTGACGTCATCCCCACCTTCCTCCGGCTTGCCGCCGGCGGTCCCTCTAGAGTGCCCAACTGAATGATGGCAACTAAAGGCGAGGGTTGCGCTCGTTGCGGGACTTAACCCAACATCTCACGACACGAGCTGACGACAGCCATGCAGCACCTGTCTCCGCGCCCCTTGCGGGGACCGCCCGTTTCCGGGCGTAGCGCGGGATGTCAAACCCTGGTAAGGTTCTGCGCGTTGCGTCGAATTAAACCACATGCTCCACCGCTTGTGCGGGCCCCCGTCAATTCCTTTGAGTTTCAACCTTGCGGCCGTACTCCCCAGGCGGGACGCTTAATGCGTTAGCTGCGCCACTGACAGGCAAGCCTGCCAACGGCTAGCGTCCATAGTTTACGGCGTGGACTACCAGGGTATCTAATCCTGTTTGATCCCCACGCTGTCGCGCCTGAGCGTCAGAAACGGGCCAGTGAGCCGCCTTCGCCACCGGTGTTCTTCCCAATATCTACGAATTTCACCTCTACACTGGGAATTCCACTCACCTCTCCCGTACTCGAGCCTGACAGTTTCAAAGGCAATTCCGGAGTTGAGCTCCGGGCTTTCACCCCTGACTTGAAAGGCCGCCTGCGCGCGCTTTACGCCCAGTAATTCCGAACAACGCTAGCCCCCTTCGTATTACCGCGGCTGCTGGCACGAAGTTAGCCGGAGCTTCTTCTGCGGGTACCGTCATTATCGTCCCCGCCGAAAGAGTTTTACAACCCGAAGGCCTTCATCACTCACGCGGCATGGCTGGATCAGGGTTTCCCCCATTGTCCAAGATTCCCTACTGCTGCCTCCCGTAGGAGTCTGGGCCGTGTCTCAGTCCCAGTGTGGCTGGTCGTTCTCTCAAACCAGCTACCGATCGGTGCCTTGGTGGGCCGTTACCTCACCAACTAGCTAATCGGACGCGGGCCAATCCTCCGGCGATAAATCTTTGCCGTTGCCGGATCATACGGTATTAGCTCAAGTTTCCCTGAGTTGTTCCGTACCGAAGGGCATGTTCCCACGTGTTACTCACCCGTCCGCCGCTGACGTATTGCTACGCCCGCTCGACTTGCATGTATTAGGCCTGCCGCCAGCGTTCGTTCTGAGCCAGGATCAAACTCTCAAGTTATGATCCTGAGCCGTTCGCGAAACGCATCGTCGTTGTTCGCAACTTCACATGACGGAGTTGGATGGGTTCTCCGGCCCCGTCAAGGACCAGCACCCATCCGCATTCATGTCTTGTTGCTGAAGAACGCGAGCGTTCGGAAATGCTCGATTGGTTTTGCCCGCGAACTTTCGCTCACGGGCCGCGACCGAACCGCCGCCCACGTTCCCCTTCCTCGAATCACAATGTCAAAGAGCCGCCCAAAGGCACGAACTTCCACTATGCCAGAGAAGCGACGCCGCCCGCAAGATCGTGGCCCGGCGGGCGGCGTGGAGGGGGTATATAGGCAGGCGTCCGATGCCTGTCAAACGGTAAACGGCGCCTTTTTGCGGAATTCTTTTGCGCTGCAAAAAGACCGTCGCCGCGGCCACCCGCGCCTAGGGCGTGGGTTTGTCGACCAGCCGGATTTCCACACGTTGCGCTCCCGTCGCGCCTGCTTTCACCTTCCCCGCCGGCGAAGACGCGCGAAACAGGCGCTGCGGCGCAATTCCGTCCTGGATGAGCGATTGTTCGACGAGATGGATGCGGGCTTCGGAGACGGCGGGATCGTAGCCGGTGGCCGCCTTGGTGCTGGGCCCCGAAATCTCCACCATCGCGCCGGGGTGGTGTCTCGCGTCGTCCGCGGCGTGGTCGACGATCGATTTGCCGGCGGCCGTCAGCACAATGCTCCCATCGTCGAAGAATACGGCATAAACCGGTGCTGAGCCGGTCAACCAGGCGAACGATCCGCAACCCGCGAGGGCAAACAGCAGCAGAATCGCAGCGATACGTCGCATAAAAATATCCTTCATGGAGATCCAACAGTTGCGACGCAGCTCCGGCGCCCGCCGCAACTTTTGAATCGCACGACATCAAAATAACCGGCTTTGCTTGCCGACACCACCGGGCGGTGAAGGGCGCACGCGGTTTCGAAGGGCAACTTTGCGGGCATGATGATTCCCCCTCCATCGGAGCGGTGGGGCCAGGGCTTTACGAAGATATTGGCGGTCAGGCGTCGACCCCGGCTACGCTGCCGGGTGCGCCAAGAAAATTCAAACGGTACAGGCGCGGGAGTGACACGGCAGCCAATGAAGCTGAAGCCACAGGATCTCGAGCTCGTCGCCCCCGTAACCTTGCAACACTACGAGGACCGTGCCGAGGAGTTCCGCGACGCCACGCGCGATCACGACGTGAGCCAGAACATCGCGGCTCTGCTCGAAAGCGTCCAGGTCGCGCCGCCAGCGGCCATTCTCGATTTCGGCTGCGGGCCGGGGCGCGATCTGAAGGCCTTTGCCGACCTGGGTCATGTCCCGATCGGCCTTGACGGCGCGGCGCGGTTTGCCGCGATGGCGCGGTCGGCAGGCGCCGAAGTTTGGCAACAAGACTTTCTCGCGCTCGACCTTCCGGCCAACCGGTTCGACGGTGTCTTCGCCAATGCATCGCTGTTTCACATTCCGCGCCGAGAACTGCCGCGCGTCCTCTCCGAACTGTACGCGACACTCAGGCCGCGTGGTATTCTGTTCAGCTCGAACCCGCGCGGCCACAATGAGGAAGGCTGGTTTCACGGGCGCTACTGCGTCTATCACGACCTCGAAAACTGGCGCCGGTTCATGGGGGATGCGGGTTTCTCGGAGCTGAGCCATTACTACCGCCCCCCAGGATTGCCGCGCGACCAGCAGCCGTGGCTTGCAAGCGTCTGGCGCAAATAGGTTTGCCTGAAACCGGTATCTCGGGATTCATCCGTACCGGACACAGCGACATCTTCAAGGTGTTGACCATCGTTTCGGTGGTCGGCATTCCGCCGACGCTGATCGCCAGCCGTGCGGAATGAATTTCGATACCATCCACGAGTATGCCCGGCGCTATGGTTATGAACGGGCACCGTTTCTGATCGTCCTTTCCGCCCGCCTGCCCAAGGCAGCGTTCAAATCGCGCGGCTGGTGTGGTGGTATTCGCTGACGCCTGAAGGCCGGCCGGCGGAGGACAGGTTCCGCGGTGGAGGTGCTGATCGGTCCAGAATTCATCCCGCTCTAGAGATGTGCTTTCACGCCCGCATAGAACCCTCGCCCGGGGCGGAGAAAGCCTTCCGGCTCCTGATAGTTCGCGTCGAACAGGTTGGTGATGCGGCCGCAGAGCGTCAGCGTGTCGTTGATCGCGTAATTCACCGCGAGATCGGCGGTCGTATAGCCGGGTGCGGCGAGGCGCGAAACGGTAAACGCGCGGTTGCCGTCGATCCACGATGCAACGCTCGTCAGATCGGCATCGAACGAGAGCGCATCCGTCGCCTGCCATTCGGCGTTCAGCGTGCCTTTGTGCTTGGGTCGGCGCAGAAGCTCCAGATGCAGGATTTCGTCGTTGGCTTCCGTATAAGTGTAGTCCGCGCGCAGGCTGAGCGTCGGGGCGACCTGCCAGCGCGCGAAGGCTTCCACGCCGTCCGTTTCCGCCCGGCCGACATTCACATAGGTGGTGAACGTCGCGTTGTCGGTGATAAGGTCTTTGATGTCGTTCTCGTACCAGGTGGCGCCGAAGCGCACCCTGTCTTCGAACAGCGGCTGCTTGAATCCGATGTCGTAGCCGAGGCTCGATTCCGGCCGGAGATTCGGATTCCCGAAGAAATCGAAGGCCGGAAAGTTCTGGAACATTTCGCTGAGCGTGGGCGCCTTGAATCCCGTGCCCACACTGGCCTCAAGCTTGGTTGCCGTCGCGGCGATGAGATAGCCGGGCGCCACGCGCCAGGTCGCCTCGCCGCCGAACCGCGCATTCTCGTCGAAGCGAACCGCCGCGGTGTTGAAAAATCGTCCAACCGTCGACTGAAGCTCCGCATAGCCGGAATCGATGTCGAGCCCCGCCGAAATCGGCTGGGCAATGCCGTCATGCTCGTGTTCGGCGCCCAGCACGAGAGTCTCGTCCGCGGAAAACCGGAGAACGCTCTGCCAATCCACTTTCGTGCGGTCGCCGAAATAATAGGCGGGCGAACCGTCCGGTCCTGCCTGAGTAGAAGCGATGCTGCCATAGGCGATCCCGAGCGTCTGTTCGAAGAAGCCGCCGGCCAGCACGGCATGGGCCGTCGCGCGCGTGTAATATTGCAGCGTCTCGCTGCGGCTCTGCGTGGAATCGGGGAAGTCGGTGAGGAAATTCTCGCCGGTGAAGTCGAGCTTCGTGTTGGTGTAGCGCGCGACGAGGCCCAGGTCGAAGTTCTCGGCAAGGTCATAGCCGAGCTTCGTCGAGGCCGTCACATTGTCGTACGCGTCATTGATCCGCTTCTCGCCGGGCGCCAGGAGATCGAGCGGCGTAACCGGCGTGGCGTCCGACCGGAAATGTTCGATGGTGCCGGCGTAATGGAAGGGACCTTCGGAGCCGCTGGCGCTGCCCGACTGGTTGAAGGTGTCGAACGAGCCGCCCTCGATATCGCCCGTGAACTGCGCAGGTCCCTCTCCGCTTTTCGTCACGATGTTGATCACCCCGCCGATCGCGTCGGATCCGTAAAGCCCGCTCTGCGGCCCGCGCAGGACTTCGATGCGCGAAATATCCTGCGTGAGAAACTGGCCAAAATCGAAGGTGCCCGCAGGGCTGCTCGGATCGCCGACATCGATGCCGTCCACCAGCACCTTGACGTGATTGGAATCGGTGCCGCGCATGAAGACGGAAGTCTGGCTGCCCGGACCACCCGACTGGACGACGTTCAGTCCCGGGACCTGCGAGAGCACATCCGGCAGGGTTTGCTGCTGCTTCGCCGCGATCTCCTTGGCCGTGATCACAGTGATGCTGCTCGCGACCTCCGCCTTCGGCGTCGGAATGCGTGTCGCGGTGACGACCACGGTTTCGGGCGCTTCCGCATTCTGCGCCACGGCGGCGGCGGCGGCGAAGCCGAGCAAATCAAGAAAAGCAATGAGAGAAGCAATGAGTGCGCGCATGGAACCCCTCGCAAACGACATCGATCTGTCGTCGCGACGGTTTCCCCCGCAGTCCACGGCGCACCCCGGCCGAAAACAGGACGACCGCGTAAGGCAGGTCTCCTGGCTTCCGGGTCGTAGCTTGCATCCGCCTTCCCGGGGGCGTTCGCCCGGTGGCCGTTGGATGGTCGCTCGCCGGTTACAGTTGCGGGGGCAGCCGCGGTTTTCGACCGCGTTCCCTTTCACATCCCGTACGGGAACCTTGCGCGTGCCGCGACCATAGCAAATGGCAGGACGCGGTCAATTGCGACCGGACCGCCGTGACTGGCTGATCCGTGATCCCGGCAGCAAAAATCGGGCACAGATGCCACATTCGGCCACAAACCCGTCAAGTTCCCGGAACCGCTTTGAGAATCAAACGTTTGGGCTCCGGAGCGGACCGTGCACGGAGTGTTATGCGTAACGCCGAAGAAGAGCACGAGAAGCGAGTCGCGCGCCTGTTGATCCTCGCCACGTCGGCGCAGGATGCGGCCGACCGGGCGGGCTCTCTGGAGCTCCGCACGACCTATTTGCGCCTTGCCGGCCAATGGGCGGAACTTGCCTCGATGGCCGAAGCGATCGGTGCGCCCCGCAGCGGCCTCGTCGCCGATCCCGTCCTCGACTGATCCCGGATCGATCTCGACGCTCGGAAAAGTGCCGGCTCCGGCGCGTGCGCACCGGAGCCGAAACCGGCCTCAACGGACGGCGCGGTGGAATTCGACACGGTCGCGCACCCAGCCGTTGCGGACCCAGAAATACCGCGCGCGGCCTACGGTCCGGACATGGACAGATCCGCTGACCCACGCGCCGTCGACAAACAACGGCTGTCCGTAGACGGGATAGCCGCAATAGGCCGGACGGAAGCGCCATGGCCTCAGGCATGGGTTGCCGACGCGGACACCCACGACCGGTGCGCCGACCGAGACGCCCACCGTGACACCCGCACTGGCAGGCATCGCGAGACCAAGCGCCGCGCTTGCGAGCATCGCACCACCGACGGCGAACTTCGAGAGACTTCTCATCGTTCTTCTCCTCTTGTTCGGCAGCCGGGATGGCGAGCCGACATGCGGGGAAGAATGGGAGCCCGGCCCTGAACCGGATGTGAGACCGGAATTCAGGCGCAATTCATCACTGCAAGAAAATCTCGTGGCGGGAGGCGGTGCGACAGTCGGTTACAAAAAACGGCGCCGGAGCGAGGCAGGCATTCGGGGAGGCGCGTGCCACGAGGTCGGCGAACGGGATTTGCCGGGAGCCGGGGGGACGGCGCAGGCGTCGCGCGTCAGTGCACGCTCGTGCGCAACCGTTCCATTTGGTCTTTGATTTTCAGTTTTTCCTTCTTGAGAGCGGCGACCCGGGTCTCGTCCCAATCGGGGTGGGCCATTTCGGATTCGATCATTTCCTCGAGTTTTTGATGTTTTTCGGACAGTTCCTGAATATGCCCATCCAGTGCCATCGTCTGCACCTCGTTCTCAAAAGACATCGGGATTAGACCACAGATGGGGGCAGTCTGTCACGGGTTTGCCATGCTTCTTTCTTGCAGAGGGCCCCCCGCAGGACGTGCAAAGGTCGGGCAATTGCGTCCGGTTTACGCTATCATGACGACCCATGACGGAGGCTGAAGAACAGAGCCTGCGCGCGATGCTCGCGAGCCTGGTCGAGGAGCATCGCGATCTCGACGTCGCGATCGCGGCCGTTGCAGAGCGCGGCCCGGCCGACCAACTCCAGCTGACCCGCCTCAAGAAACGCAAGCTTCAGCTCAAGGACCAGATTGCCCGCATCGAGGACCAGCTCCTCCCCAACATCATCGCCTGATCCCCGACTTCGGCGGCCTTCCACTCCGCCCCGGCTTCCCTTGCAGGCGCGCGCGCCTATACTGCCCCGCTTCGCGCGGTCGGGCTCGTGCCCGAAGAGCCAGGAGCATGAACCCCGCTTCTCCCCTTGTCGGCCTGATCATGGGAAGCCAGTCCGACTGGCAGACGCTGCGCGCCGCGGCGGGACTGCTTGACGAGCTCGGCATTCCCCACGAAGCGCGAATCGTCTCGGCCCACAGGACGCCCGACCGGCTATACGCCTACGCGCGAGAGGCCGCCGGGCGCGGGATCAGGGTCATCATCGCCGGCGCCGGGGGAGCGGCGCATCTGCCCGGCATGACCGCGGCCATGACCCGGCTTCCGGTGTTGGGAGTCCCGGTCGAAAGCAAGGCTCTCAAAGGCATGGATAGCCTGCTCTCGATCGTCCAGATGCCGGGCGGCGTGCCCGTCGCCACCTTCGCGATCGGCGACGCCGGCGCGCGCAACGCGGCCCTGCATGCCGCAGCCATTCTCGCGCTCACCGATTCCAAACTTGCGGGACGACTCGAAAGCTGGCGCCGCAACCTGACCGAAAACGTCGCCGAAAGGCCTGCGGACACCGCGGACAAATGACGGCTCGTATGACCGCTCAGCTTCCGGTCGCACCGGGAGGAATCGTCGGGATTCTCGGCGGCGGACAACTCGGGCGCATGCTCTCGCTCGCGGCCGCGAGGCTCGGACTTCGCTGTCACATCTATTCCGACGCGGCGGATGCGCCGGCGTTCGATGTCGCCGCGGCGCGCACCTGCGCCTCGTACGAGGACGAAACGGCGCTCGCCCGATTCGCCGAATCCGTGGATGTCGTCACCCTCGAATTCGAAAACGTCCCGGCGCGTGCGCTCGAAAACCTTTCGCGCAAGAGGCCCGTGCGGCCTGGCGCGGCGGCGCTTTCACCCACCCAGGACCGGGTCGCAGAAAAGGATCTTGTTTCGTCGCTTGGCATCGCGACCGTCGCTTACGCACCAGCCGACAGCGCGGAGAACGCTCGCAGCGCGCTGACCCAGCTCGGAACACCTGCGCTCCTGAAAACCCGCCGCTTCGGATACGACGGGAAAGGCCAGGCGAAGGTTTCCGAGCCGCGCGATCTCGAAGGCGCGCTCGAGGCGATCCGCCACGCTCCGGCAATCCTCGAGCGCGTCGTAGACTTTACGTTCGAATGTTCGGTAATTGCAGCGCGCGGCGCGGATGGCTCGTTCGCGGCCTACGAGCCGCCCGAGAATTTGCACCGGGACGGGATCCTGCGCGGCTCCCAGGTCCCCTCGCGGCTGACCGCCGCCCAGTGTGCAGAAGCCACGTCCGTCGCGCGCACGATCGCCGAGGCGCTGGAATATGTAGGCGTTCTCACGGTGGAATTTTTCGTGACGGGCGACGGCTCCCTGCTCGTCAACGAGATCGCGCCGCGCGTCCACAACTCCGGGCACTGGACTCTCGAAGCCTGCGCCGTCAGCCAGTTCGAACAGCACATCCGCGCCATCGCCGGCTGGCCGCTAGGCGATCCCGCGCGACATTCCGATGCAGTGATGACGAACCTCATCGGAGAGGCCGCATCCGACTGGTACGCGCTCGCATCGGCACCGGGCGCGCTACATCTTTATGGCAAGAAGGACATCCGTCCCGGCCGCAAGATGGGCCACATCACCCGGCTTTCGGTCGCGAGCGGGCTCCTGCCGGGCGGTGCCGCGCGCGGTTGAGGACATCGGAAAAGGAGGGCAACCCGCTCACGCGCTCGCGAATCTGTGCCTTAAACTTCTCGAAGCGCATGACGTCTTCGATGCGGCGGTGCAGGAAATCATACGTGAGTTCGGCGTCTTCGCTCGTATCGGAAAACCACCGCATCAGCGTCGTCGAATAGACGCCGACGAGCGTCGCGCGCTTGGTATAAAAGCTGAAATCCGTCGAGGTATCGCCTATCCCACGCCAAATGGCATCGACGGTGCGGTAGAGGAGCTTCAGGGCGGTCGTGGCGTTCGGCGGAAGCGTGAGAAATGCCGCCGCGCGGCGTGCCGCTTCCTTGTGCGGCCCGAGCACGTCGAGCCGCGTCTCGACCGCCAGCGCGATGCGTTCGCGGATCTTCAGCGTGTCGAGCTTTGCCTTTGCGAGCAGTCGCGTCATCTCGGAATCGGCGAATTCCGAAAATGTTTCGACCAGTCCGAGCGGACCGTTCGGAAAGAGCCGTGCGATCTCGCTCTCGGCAACGCCCGCCTCGGTCGCGGCATGCTTCAGCACCCGGTCGGCGAACCCGTCGAATGCCACGTGCGGGAGGGCGGCGAAAAGGATGGCCAGCCGCGGATCGGCGGCTTTCGTGCGCGGTCTGCGCGGTCTGCGCGCCTTTGCGGCAGCGCCGGTCAAAGCGAATCCCCTTTCGCCCAATGGCGCGCTTCCGATTCGAAAATGAGCTGGCGCAAATCGCTCATGCGCTGCGGATAGAGAATGCCATCGAGATGATCGGCCTCGTGCTGCACCACGCGGGCGTGAAATCCGCTCGCGGTCCGCGCGATCTCGCGCCCCTCGTGATCTACCCCACGATAGCGGATATGGGCCGGGCGGGTCACGAAACCGCGCAAGCCAGGAACCGAGAGACAGCCTTCCCAGCCTCCTGCGGTTTCGGCTCCCAGGACCTCGATTTCCGGATTGATCAGCACGGTGAGCGGCGCGGTGGCGTCGAAACGCTCTTCTCCGGCAGCGGATTCCTCCGCTCGCTCGTCGGGTGCCTGGAACACCATGACACGGAGCGGCACATGGACCTGGGGGGCGGCGAGGCCGGCGCCGTTCGCGTCTGCCATGGTCGCAATCATATCCCGGACGAGACGCCGGATCTGCGGCGACAGCGGATCGGGCACCGGCTCGGCGCGGCTCGAAAGGGCAGGATGGCCCATGCGGGCGATCTTTAGGATAGCCATGACCAAAATATGGTGTGTGCGCGCCGCGCCGTCAAAACCGCCGCCGGACCGGCGGGATGGACAGCCAAAGCCCCTTCTGATATCTAGCGCCGCCTTTTTGAAACCGGCCGGAGCAGCCCTTTGCAGATCATCGTTCGCGACAACAACATCGACCAGGCGCTGAAGGCGCTGAAAAAGAAGATGCAGCGCGAAGGCATCTTCCGCGAGATGAAGCTCAGAGGCCATTACGAAAAGCCATCGGAAAAGCGTGCGCGCGAACGCGCAGAAGCCATCCGCCGCTACCGCAAGCTCCAGAGAAAGCGCCTGCAGCGCGAAGGCGTTCTGCCGCGCTAGGGCACATGCCCATCCAGCGCGGGCAGGCGAATTTCAGTCGGCGCATCGGCGGTGATTCCTTAAAAACTTCCCTGACGTGCCTGCGAAAGCAGACACCCAGAACGCAGAGCGGGAAGAAGGCACCTCGTCGTCGTCAATTCTTTCTTCAGCGGCATGAAAATTGGTTCCCGCTTTCGCGGGAATGAGAGTTTGGGTTTGGGTTCCTGCTGTAGTTTATGCTACGGCTACGGCTTGCGCGCGGACCGGCGCGCAGGAATGACAATGGGTTTGAATTTCTGCTGGAGTTGAGCCCGTCGAAAGATGATATCGACCGGCGTTTCGCGTGACGAACTCGGCCGGATGGGCCGTAAACTTTTCCGTCGCGACGGGAAACATATCCTCCTGATTGCCTCGGGGGCGCGCGTGTTTGCGATCGCCAATCGCTGTCCCCATGAAGGCTATCCGCTGAGCGAAGGCACGCTCGCGCCGGACTGCGTGCTCACCTGCAACTGGCACAACTGGAAATTCGATCTCGCAACGGGCGAGGAATTCGCCGGTCGCGACCGGGTGCGCACCTACAGGACCGAGATCCGCAACGGCGAGATCTGCATCGACATTTCCGATCCTCCCGCCGATGCCGAGCGTGCCCGTGCACTGAAAGGTCTCGAAGCCGCTCTCATCGACAACGATCGCCCGCGCATGGCGCGTGAAGCCGCCCGCCTCGAGCGAGCGGGTTTCGACGCGCGCGTGGCGATCCTGCACGCCTTCAAACTCCGCAATGAGCGACTGGAAGAGGGAATGTCGCATGCCCATGCCGCGGCGGCGGACTGGCTCGCGCTCGCGCAGCGGACAAAGAGGCCCGACGAGCGGCTCTCAGCCCTCGTCGAGCCGCTCGGGCATATCGCCTGGGACAGCGAAGGCGCGGACGAATTCCCGTACCCGCAGGAGATTGCACCGTGGGACGCCGACGCTTTCGTCGCCGCGCTCGAAGCGGAAAACGAGACGGAAGCGGTGGCGCACCTGCGCGGCGCGCTGGCCGAGGGCCCGAGCTATCGACAGTTGCAGCCGGCATTCGGCGAAGCCGCGCTCGCCCATTACGCCGATTTCGGCCATTGCGCGATTTACGCGCTGAAGGCCGGGCAGCTCATCGAACGTCTGGGCGAAGGTGCGGCAGAACCGGTGATGCTCGCGCTGACGCGCATGCTCTCACGCGCGACGCGTGAAGAGAGGCTTCCGGAGTTTCGCGGCTATGCGCGCGCGCTTTCGGAATGGAATGGAGATGGAGAGGAACGCCCGCGCGCGGAAACCTTTGCGGGTCGTTCGATCAACGATGCGTTGCGCCTGACCGTCGCGTCCTCGGGCCGGCGCCGGCGCGAAGTTTACGACGCGCTGCTTGGCGCGGCGGCGCACAACCTGCTTCGCTTTGACGTCGCCGTCGATGCCGCCACTGGCAACGCAATCGCCGACAATATCGGTTGGCTCGATTTCACCCATGCGCTGACGTTCGCCAACGCTTGCCGGCACATCTGCGAGACGCGCCCCGATCTCTGGCCCAAGGCATTGCTCCAGCTCGCCCTGTTCGTCGGACGCAACAGCAAGTACGTGAACACACACGAAGCGGTGGAAGCTTGGCGCGTGACGGATCGCGCGGATTTTCTCGCGCGCGCGCAACAGGGACTCTTCGATCACGGCATTCCCGAGCCGATCATTGCCTGCCACAGGTTGAAGGTGCTGTTCGCACTCGAAGACGAACTTCACGTCGCGCCCGACGCGCCCTGGGCGCAGGAGATGTGCGCGGCGGTCAACCGTTATCTCCACACGCCCATGAAGCGGCATCACGGCTTGCGCAACGCCGCGCAGGCGCTCGCGTTCGTCGCCGCCGAGTCTTGATCAGGGCAGAATCGTCACCTGATCGGCGACGTCCTTGGTCTCGTCGTCAGAACGGTGCCAGATGACGCTGACTTTGCTGCCGGCCTTGAGGTCCGTCAGATTCGCGGCAGCCTTCCCCGCGCGAAACCGGCGCGGATCCTTGGTTGGGCCGTCCGCCTGGCGGCGTCTGTCCGAGGGCCGGCAGGCCGGTCAGCAAGAGCAGTTCCTCGGCTTTCCGCAGCTGGCGCTCGTGGCAGCCAAGGGCGCGGCGGCGCTCGACCCATTGTCGTTCGTCGACCGCCGCAATCTGGGCGTCGGCTATCTTTACCTTGCGCGATACGGCGAAGCGGCCCACGCGGCACACGCGGCTCTTGCGCTTGCGCCCGGACAGCAGGATGGGCTGATCCTCCTGTGCCAGTCCGACAGTGATCTGGGAAACCTGGCCGAGGCGCACGCCATGGAAGCGCAACTGGCGATGTCACCCGCTTTTGCAAAAGGCTGCGCGTTCGACATCGCGCTGGGGGAGCATGAGACGAAGAGGGCCTCAGCCATCCTCGAAGATTTCGCAAGGGATTTTCGCGAGGGCGAACTGGGCGCCGCGCAAATCGGCACGATGTATGCGGCGGCGGGCGATACGGGAAAAGCCATTGTGTGGTTCGGGCGTGCCTATGATCTTGGCGAGCCGGGACTGTTTGTCATTCCCGGCGACCGCGCCCTTCCGCCCGATCTGTTCCTGCAACCGGGATGGAAAGCGCTGCGCGGCCGCCCGCTGTTCGTAACCTGGCGCACGGCACATGACCGGCTGGCGAACGGCGTTGCTGCAAGTGACCCCGTGAACTGAGCATACCGAGGAAGCGCTTCAGCCGTATCAGGCGCAATCCGCGCAGACGGCGACTTCGACCGTAACATGGCTGAGATCCGGGTAACGCCTCCGCAGAGCCTCCTTGACGCTTTCGGCCGTCGTGGGATCAGAGCTCACCAGCGAGACGATCAGGCCGTGATGTCCGGGCCCCAGCCGCCACAGATGCAGATCGGCGACGCGGGCCGCGAACGTCCCCTCGATCATGGCGCGAATGTCGCGGGCAAGTTCGGGATCGGCCTCGGCATCCAGCAGAACCATGCCGCTGTCACGGATGAGCCCGAAGGCCCAGGATGCGATCACGCCCGCACCGATGCAGCCGACCGCCGGATCGAGCCAGCGCAGCCCGAAGAACAGACCACCCGCGAGCGCCGCAAGTGCGAGAACCGACGTTGCGGCGTCGGCGATCACGTGAACATAGGCGGCGCGAATGTTGTGATCGTGCGCGTGGTCGTGTGCACGATCGTGGCTGCCGGAAAGTATCAAGGCGCCGGTGACGTTCACCGCCAGTCCGATCGCCGCGATAATGAGCGCGTCGTGGAAATCGACGGCAACCGGCGCGGTCAACCGCTCGATGGAGGTCACCGCCACGGCAATCGCAATCACACCCAGAACGACCGCGCTCGCAAAAGCCGCGAGATCGCCGAATTTTCCGGAACCGAAGGTGAAGCGCGCGTTCGCCGCATGGCGCCGCGCCAGCCAGTATGCGCCCGCGGCAAGCCCCAGCGCGCCCACATGCGTCGCCATGTGCACGCCGTCGGCGAGCAGCGCCATCGAGTGAAAGAGGAGACCCGCTGTGATTTCGACGGCCATGAACAGAGCGGTGACGCCGGCCGCGAGCCGCGCGCGCGATTCCGCCCGCTCGTGCCCATGGCCGAGAAAGCGGTGATCGTGCGTCCACAGGCCGTGTTCGTGGGTGCGGGTCACAAGACGAGAATAGTCGTTTGCGGGACGGCGCTCCAACGGGCAGCCGGATCGACCGAGACCTGCACTACTGCCGTGCGTCCTTCGACAGACCCAGGATGAGGAAGGCCTGTGATTGCATCAATGCAAATGCAGGAAGAATGTCCTCATGCTGAGCTTGTCGAAGCATCATCCGAGCGCCTTGACGATTTCCTCGGTCATCTTCTTGGCATCGCCGAAGAGCATCATGGTGTTGTCGCGGAAAAAGAGTTCGTTCTCGATGCCGGCATAACCCGAACCCATGCCGCGTTTGACGAACAGAACCGTCTTGGCCTTTTCCACGTCGAGAATCGGCATCCCGAAGATCGGCGATTGCGGATTGGTCTTCGCGGCCGGATTGGTCACGTCGTTGGCGCCGACCACGTAGGCCACGTCGGTCGTCGCGAACTGGCTGTTGATGTCCTCGAGCTCGAACACCTCGTCGTAAGGCACGTTCGCTTCGGCGAGCAGCACGTTCATATGACCGGGCATGCGGCCGGCCACCGGGTGAATCGCGTAGGAGACCTTGACGCCTTCCTTCTTGAGCAGGTCCGCCATTTCGCGCACGGCGTGCTGCGCCTGGGCGACCGCCATGCCGTAGCCTGGCACGATGATTACCGAGCCCGCGTTTTTCATGATGAACGCCGCATCTTCCGCCGCGCCCTGCTTCACGGAACGCGTTTCGGCCTGCCCTTTCGCCGCCACTTCGCCGCCGAAGCCGCCGAGGATCACCGAGACGAACGACCGGTTCATGCCCTTGCACATGATATAGGAAAGAATGGCGCCCGACGATCCGACCAGCGCGCCGGTGATGATGAGCGCGGTGTTCTCGAGCGTGAACCCGATGCCCGCCGCCGCCCATCCCGAGTAAGAGTTGAGCATGGAGATCACCACCGGCATGTCGGCGCCGCCGATGGGAATGATGAGCGTGATCCCGAAGACGAAGGCGAGTCCGGTGAGCGCCCAGAAGGCCCAGTAGGGCTGCGCCACCACGAACCAGACGATGAGCGCCACAATGATCGCGGCGATCAGGACGTTCAGTGCGTGCCGCGCCGGCAGGAGGATCGGCGCGCCGCTCATGTTGCCGTTGAGCTTCGCGAACGCAATGATCGAACCGGCGAAGGTGATCGCGCCGATGGCGACGCCGATGCTCATTTCGATCAGGCTTTGCATGCGGATCGCGCCTTCGGTGCCGATGCCGTAAGCCGCCGGACTGTACATCGCGGCCGCCGCGACGAGCACCGCGGCCAGTCCGACGAGGCTGTGGAACGCCGCGACGAGCTGCGGCATCTGCGTCATCGCGATGCGGCGGGCGATGACGGCGCCGACCGCGCCACCGATGACGATGCCGGCCGCGATCAGACCCCAGGTCAGCGCATCGGAAATGCCGAGCACCCAAAGCGTCGTGCCGATGGCGATCGCCATACCCGCGACGCCGCGCCAATTGCCGGCGCGTGACGTTTCGGGGCTCGACAGCCCGCGCAGCGCGAGAATGAACAGGACGCCCGAGAGAAGATAGGCGAGCGCAGCGATGTCTGCCGTCATCGCTTATCTTTCTTCCTGTACATCGCGAGCATGCGGCCGGTGACGAGGAATCCGCCGAAGATGTTCACGCAGGCGAGCGTGAGCGCGACAAAGCCCAATATCTTCGAAGCCCAGGACGTGCCGTTGAAGGCCGCCACCGAAACTGCGATCAGCGCGCCCACCACAATCACCGAAGAAATGGCGTTGGTGACGCTCATCAGCGGCGTGTGCAGCGCCGGCGTCACGCTCCACACCACGTAATAGCCGACGAAAATCGCCAGCACGAAGATCGAGAACCGGAAGACGAACGGATCAATGGCCATCGGGTGCCTCGAAAGTATCTGCGAGCGAAGTTTTCCTCCCCCGCGCGCAGCGCATGGCGAGGAAAAACACTGTCGAGTTCATTGCTCCGCTATCCCTTCAATATCGGATGCACAATCTGGCCGTCGCGCGTGAGGTTTGCGCCTTTCACGATCTCGTCGTTCCAGTCGATCGCAAGCGCACCGGCTTTTTTGTCAATGAGGAGCGAGACGAAATTGAACAGGTTGCGCGCGTAAAGGCTGGACGCGTCGGTCGCGAGCCGCGCCGGCAGATTGGTGTAGCCGATGACGGCGACGCCGTTTACGTCCACGACCCTGTCAGGCTCCGACAGCGGACAATTGCCCCCCTGTTCGACGGCAAGGTCGACAATGATGGAGCCGCGTTTCATCGTCTTCACCATGTCCTCGTTCACCAGCACCGGCGCTCTTCGCCCCGGGATCAGCGCGGTGGTGATGACGATGTCCTGCTTGCGGATGGTTTCGGCGATCAGCATCGCCTGCTTCGCCTGGTACTCCTTCGACATCTCCCTGGCGTAGCCAGCCGCAGTCTCCGCCTGCCGGAATTCCTCGTCGATGACGGCGACGAAGGTGGCGCCGAGCGACTCGACCTGTTCCTTGGTGGCAGGCCGCACGTCGGTTGCGGAAACAATGGCGCCGAGCCGGCGCGCGGTCGCGATCGCCTGCAGTCCGGCGACGCCCACGCCCATCACGAACACGCGCGCGGGCGCGATGGTGCCGGCCGCCGTCATCATCATCGGCATGGCGCGGCCGAAATGCGCGGCCGCCTCGATGACGGCCTTGTAGCCGGCGAGATTGGCCTGGCTCGACAGCACGTCCATGGATTGCGCGCGCGAAATACGCGGCAGCAGTTCCATCGCGAAGGCGTCGACGCCGTGCCCGGCGAGCGCGGCAATCGTCTCCTTCTCGCCATAGGGCGCGAGCAGGCCGGCCAGAACGGCGCCGGGTTTCATCGCGGCGATCTCGCGGGGTTCGGGTCCGCGCACCTTGAGGACGATGTCGGCGCCTTCGAGTGCCGATGCGCTGTTTGGGGCGATGGCAGCCCCCGCTGCGGCATAATCGGAATCCGCGACCCCGGCCCGCTCGCCGGCTCCCGTCTCGACGACGACCGAAAGCCCGGCGCCGGAGAATTTGCGGACCGTGTCGGCCGTCGCGGCGACGCGCGCTTCGCCCGCACGGAGCTCCTTGAGGACTGCGAGTTTCATGCGCGCGTTGGCGGGATCAGCCGTGGGTGCGGAAAATGGCGAGAATGATGAGAAGAACGACGGCGGCGATCACCTGCCACTTCATGAAGGTGACAAAGCCGTGCCACGTCTTGAGATGTTCGGCCATGTCGGCATGGCCCTGCTCCGGCGCGTGTTCGGTCTTGTGCTCCATGCTCGTCTGTCCCGGACGCGAATTTCGATCGCCCGGACTATAGCAATCCGAAACCCTGTCGCAACCTCGGCGAGGGCGCGACCCTGGCGCGCAGGATGATCCCGAAAAAGGGCGCTCACGCGCGCCATTCCATCCAGGCGCCGTGGGGCTGGCAGCGTTTAGCCGTTTCCCGACCGGAGGTCGATCTCGATGTCCAGCCCATCGCCCGGCGCGTCGGGGGCCCCCGTAACTGCGAACGTAGTGTCCGGCCCACCCGTCACCGCCTCCAACATCTCCACCGCTGGCGTCTGTGGTGGGGGACGATAATGCAGATTCTGTGCGACGCCGATATACGAAGCATTCGTATGCACGACCGCATAGCTCGCGTTGGATGGTATCTCCCCCGAGACCATTACGTAGGCGCCCCCAACATCATGTTGCCGCAACTCTTTCGGGGCTTTCGCCCAATCGATTGTTCCGACAAATCTCTTGTTTGAATCCAGGAATGTCACCACAGGAAAGAATACGGCAATACCTTTAGAGGGATAGCCGTCCTGAAAACTATCGCTGATCAAGACAAGCGTTGCCCGCCCAGTGATAGACAGTTCGAATGCCCTAAAATAACTCTTGCCGTACCGCGAAAAATCGAAGGCCGGCGACGCATCGGTCAGGCCAAACGATTCGGACTGCCCAGCCGGGAGCTTTTCAAAATTCATGCCATCGAACGAGCTGCAACATAGCGACACTGATTGGTATGTGACTGTTGCTACTCTCACGCTATGGTAGGGAACACAAGCCGCGACGAAACAGCACGCCGCGACGACAACCGCTTTGATATTTATCCGGAAATCCCCCCCTACATCCGTTGTTTGACGCTGAGCCCGCGCGAGCTCGGCATGCGAAGCGCCGCCACGCTTTGAGTTCAAGGCGTCAGCTCGAAGGCAACGCCTCCGCCGTGGCCATTCTGCCCGGTGCCGCCACTAACCGTGGCTCCGAAAAGATTGCCGTTTGGATCAAGCACCAGTGGTCCAAGGGGGGTTTCCCCGTCCTTGCATTGAGGCGTGGTACAAAACTGGTAGAGCACCTTGTATGTCCCGTTTAGAGCGGATTCCGCTCACGTTGAAGCATATCCGGCGTGAGCAAAAAAGTTTGCGCAGGCTTCGGACTGCAACCGACGCACGAACCGGCCGATGCGCCGGCGTAGGCCATCTTCGGTTCGTTCG